>JAFWPH010000015.1 GCA_017509605.1 Bacteroidaceae bacterium
GGGACAACTATGTCCAGACCATATCGGAATCACATCAAAATCTATAAAACTCAGAATAAAAGACTGACGAGGGCAACCTCAAATGGTGTACCCTCGCCAACTGATATCAAATTCTTTGAATTAAACGACATTCCCTAAATATATGGAATACCATAGCATTCTTTCATAAACCGTAATAATGGCTCTGAATTCAGTGGAACCTGATTCCTTTTTTTTGTGATGTGCCATTCTGTTTCTAAACAAATAATTCCTTTTCCCATACGTTTTTGGCGTTTTATTGTTGTTCAATCATGTCAACTGCTTTGTTGTGTGCAAATATAAGGAAAAAAGCAAATAAAAGAAAGGAAAAAAGCAAAAAAGAAAAAAAGGGTGCAACTACATGAGTCGCACCACTTTCTATAGGTTTTCTTGTTGTTTCTTATCTTATCCTTATCTGGCTTCCGCCGAATAAGGGCGGCGGCTCAGCATAGGAGATGAGCAAGCTCATCCCACTCTGCTCTCGCTTTTCACCTTACTTCACCTCCTCGAAGTCGGCATCTTGGACGTCGTCGGCACCACCATTGGACTGGCCGCCGGGCTGCTGACCTCCGTTGAAGCCTGCGCCTCCGTTGAAACCTGCGCCTCCGTTGAAGCCGCCTGCACCTGGACCGCCTTGACCTGGCTGCTGGTACATCTGGGCGCTGGCAGCCTGCCATGCCTGGTTGAGCTCGGCTGTGGCAGCGTCGATACCTGCCATATCCTGTGCCTTGTGGGCAGTCTTCAGTTTCTCAAGAGCAGCCTCGATAGCTGGCTTCTTGTCGGCTGGGAGTTTGTCGCCAAGGTCCTTGAGCTGGTTCTCGGTGGTGAAGATCATCGAGTCGGCCTGGTTGAGCTTGTCGATGCGCTCACGCTCTTTCTTGTCGGCCTCGGCATTGGCCTCAGCCTCAGCCTTCATGCGGTCGATCTCGTCCTTGCTCAGACCAGAAGAAGCCTCGATGCGGATGGCCTGCTCCTTGCCTGTGGCCTTGTCCTTGGCGCTCACGTTCACGATACCGTTGGCGTCGATGTCGAAGGTCACCTCAATCTGAGGCACACCACGGCGTGCGGGAGCAATACCCGTGAGGTTGAACTGGCCGATGCTCTTGTTCTGAGCTGCCATCGGACGCTCGCCCTGGAGCACATGGATGGTCACCTCGGTCTGGTTGTCGGCTGCTGTAGAGAAGGTCTCGCTCTTCTTGCATGGGATAGTGGAGTTGGCGTCGATAAGTTTGGTCATCACACCACCAAGGGTCTCAATACCCAGTGACAGAGGAGTGACATCGAGGAGCACCACATCGCCTACACCGCTTTCCTTGTTGAGGATGGCGCCCTGGATAGAAGCACCTACAGCCACCACCTCGTCGGGGTTCACACCCTTGGAAGGCTCCTTGCCGAAGTACTCCTTCACCAGCTGCTGAACAGCGGGGATACGGCTTGAACCACCCACGAGGATCACCTCGTCAATCTCGCTTGTGCTGATGCCAGCGTCGCGTACTGCCTTCTGGCAAGGCTCAAGACAAGCCTGGATCAGTCCGTGTGACAGAGCCTCGAACTTGGCGCGGGTCAAAGTCTTCACCAAGTGCTTTGGCACACCAGCTACTGGCATGATGTATGGCAGGTTGATCTCTGTGGAAGAAGAGGACGAAAGTTCAATCTTTGCTTTCTCTGCGGCTTCCTTCAGACGCTGCATGGCCATGGGGTCGGTTGTCAGGTCTGCACCCTCGTCGTTCTTGAACTCCTGTACGAGCCAGTCGATGATGACCTGGTCGAAGTCGTCGCCACCGAGGTGAGTGTTACCATTGGTGGACATCACCTCGAACACACCGCCACCGAATTCAAGGATGGAGATATCGAATGTACCACCACCGAGGTCGAACACAGCGATTTTCATATCCTTGTGTGACTTGTCGAGACCGTAAGCCAGAGCGGCTGCAGTAGGCTCGTTCACGATACGCTTCACTTCAAGACCGGCAATCTGTCCAGCCTCCTTGGTGGCCTGACGCTGTGAGTCGGAGAAGTATGCAGGAACGGTGATGACGGCTTCCTTCACTTCCTGTCCGAGGTAGTCCTCAGCGGTTTTCTTCATCTTCTGCAGAATCATGGCGCTGATTTCCTGCGGAGTATATTGACGGTCGTCAATCTGCACACGTGGGGTGTTGTTGCTGCCACGTACGACTTGATATGGTACGCGTGAGATTTCCTGTTGTACCTGGTCGTAGGTCTCACCCATGAAACGCTTGATAGAATACACGGTGCGCTTGGGGTTGGTGATAGCCTGACGCTTTGCAGGGTCGCCCACCTTACGTTCACCACCATCTACGAACCCTACGATAGAAGGAGTTGTGCGCTTGCCCTCACTGTTGGCAATTACAACTGGTTCGTTGCCTTCGAATACGGAAACACATGAGTTTGTGGTTCCGAGGTCTATACCAATAATCTTTCCCATAATTGTATTTGTTTTTTTGTTGTTTCAGTTTAATGTTGTAGAATCTCGACTATATTCCTACAAATAACGTGCCAAACGTATTTCTTCTTTTACCTTATTTATATATCAAGAAAGGCAGAATGAGAAAAGATGTGAGAATACTGACATTTTGTCAATATTGGTACCGTTTATGTCTCGTTTTTCTGACAAGAAAGAAAAAGAAGCCCTTTCCTTGCCTCGAACTGTGGTGTAGTTCATGATTATTGCTAACTTTGCACTGAAATAATCAATAATCCCCGATGATGTCCACTCTCACACCCCAGATCCGTCGTCATTGCGTTCATTTTCTGCGTGCCATGCGGCGAGCCATGCCCAAGGGCTGGAAGACCACCCTTTGGTTGCTGGAGATCATGTTGCCCATATCATTGGCGGTGATGTTGCTCAAATACTTCGGAGTGATTGATTTTCTCGCCATTTATCTCGACCCGGTGTTTCGTCACATCGGTTTGCCTGGCAGCAGCTCGGTGGTGTTTCTCACAGGGGCTTTTGTCACCACATACGCAGGAATAGCGGCTATGTTGTCGTTTGCCTTGACGCTGAGGCAGGCCACTATTCTCGCGCTGATGATGTGTCTCTGCCATGCGTTGCCCATGGAGTGTGCGGTTACCCACCGTACGGGTTCGTCTTTTTTCGGCATGATGATTTTGCGTCTGTGCATGGCTTTTGTGTGCGCTTTCCTTCTCAATTTGGTATTGCCAGAATATGCTGAGCCTTTCGGCATGGTAGGTGATATGACCGACGCAACCACACTTGTCGGGGTGTTAGTAGAATGGCTCAATGCCTCATGGCGTATGGCGTTGCTGGTGTTCGTCATCGTATATCTTCTGATGGTGGTTCAGAGCCTGCTTGAGGAATACGACTTGATACGTCCGCTGTCCCGTCCGTTGCGTCCGTTGATGTCGCTGTTCGGTCTTCCTCGCGATGCCGCTTATCTGTGGTTGGTTGGCAATGTCTTGGGTATCAGTTATGGCGCGGCGGTGATGTTCGACTTGATCAAGAGCGGGAAGATCACAAAGGAGGAGGCCAATGAGGTGAATTTTCATTTGGCCATGAATCATTCCCTGATAGAGGACACCAGTGTTTTTGCAGCCATAGGTATCGGAGCGGGTTGGATTGTTGGTGTTCGTTTGTTCTTCGCCCTGGTTGTGGTTTGGGTCCGGCGTTTGATGGGCAAGTGTCTCTTCAGGGCAAAAAGAAACCGTGCCACGCTCTAAGGCGAGGCACGGTCAAGATATCATCTTGATAATCTGTGTTTAGTCAAGCTGGGCGAGTTTGCCGTCAGAACCGAGCACATTCACAATCTTGTGGATGTACATCTTCTTCATGTTCTCGCGTGCAGGCTTCAGATACTGGCGAGGATCGAAGTGTCCTGGGTTCTCAGCCAGGTGCTTGCGGATAGCGGCGGTCATGGCCAGACGTGAGTCGGAGTCGATGTTGATTTTGCAAACAGCGCTCTTGGCGGCCTGACGGAGCTGCTCCTCAGGAATACCGATAGCGGCCTTGAGGTCGCCACCGAACTTGTTGATGGTGTTCACCTCGTCCATAGGAACTGAAGACGATCCATGGAGCACGATGGGGAATCCTGGAAGTTTCTTCTCGATTTCGGCGAGTACGTCGAAAGCCAATGGTGGTGGAACGAGCACGCCGTTCACCAGTGTGCACTGCTCAGGAGTGAACTTGTGTGCGCCATGTGAAGTACCGATAGAGATAGCGAGGCTGTCGCATCCGCTCTTGGTGGTGAAGTCGATGACTTCTTCAGGCTTGGTGTAGTGTGACTCTGCTGCTACAACCTCGTCCTCAACACCAGCGAGAACGCCGAGTTCTGCCTCAACAGTCACGTCGTACTTGTGAGCATACTCCACAACCTTCTTGGTAATGGCGATGTTCTCCTCGTAAGGAAGTGAAGAACCGTCGTACATCACAGAAGAGAAGCCCATGTCGATGCAGTCCTTGCAAAGTTCGAAGCTGTCACCGTGGTCGAGGTGAAGCACGATCTCAGGATGCTTGCATCCCAGTTCCTTAGCGTATGCTACAGCGCCTTCAGCCATGTAGCGGAGGATAGTGGCGTTGGCGTAGTTGCGCGCACCCTTTGACACCTGCATGATGACAGGTGACTTTGTCTCAACTGCGGCCATCACGATAGCCTGCATCTGCTCCATAGTGTTGAAGTTGAAAGCGGGAATCGCATAACCACCTTTCACGGCGCGAGCGAACATGTCTCTTGTGTTGACAAGACCTAAATCTTTGTAGTTAACCATAATGAATAATATTTATTAGTGTGATTGAATTTTAGAACCAGATCTTTAATCTGAGTGTATTCAATAATTTCTTGTCTTAAACATACGCAAAGGTAGCACAAAGTTTGTGATTTGGGATGACGAAATGCGGTTTTTTTGTAAAAAATTGATTTTTTCTTTGGTTGGCAAGCGGAAAAATCGTAATTTTGCACGCTGAATATTGCAAACCATTACACACAACACATTGTTACCAGCAATTATCGTGGCTCTGGGTTCGCCAATGAAGGTTGAGTTCGGAGCGGTTTATTTTGAGAAAACAAATTAAAATTATAGAAGAAACAATGAAAAAAGGTATTCATCCAGACAATTATCGCCCTGTTATCTTCAAGGATATGTCGAATGGCGATATGTTCCTCTCTCGTTCCACTTGCAAGGCTACCGAGACTGAGGTTTTTGAGGGTCAGGAGTATCCAGTGGTGAAGATAGAAATCTCCAGCACCTCTCACCCCTTCTACACAGGTAAGGCTAAGCTCGTCGATACCGCCGGACGTGTCGATAAGTTCATGAACCGCTACGCTGTGCTCAAGAAGAAATAATCCTTTCTACTACCGGAGACTTAAAAGACAGGCATCTGCAACCAAGCTGATGCCTGTCTTTTTTGTGTTCGAGTCCGCATCCGTTGTCATTCGAATCTGCTGCCGTTCCACCGCATCCTGATGGCTCCCTTGATGAAGGGTGTTATCAGTTTTTGGTCTTCTTCGTTCATGTAAGCTTGCGAATGGAGTGTGAATGTGAGTGTGGGAATATCTTGTTGTGCATCGTCTTTCTCGTAGTTGGCGGATATCTCCATCAGTTTGATGTCGATTCTCCTCATCAATTCTGCGCGGTCCTCCTCGTTGATGGAGTCGTTGAACGACATGAAGTTTCCGATAGGCGGCAGGTCCACGAAATCTGTGGTTCTCAGGTTTGTCCATTCCTTGTTGTAGAAATGTATCTGACTGTCGCGCGTCTTGTCGATGCTGATGGTCTTGACCATACAGATGAGTGTGTCTCCCTGTGTCGTGGGCAGCAGCAGGAGTCTTGTCCAAGCCTTGCTCGCTGTGCTGATATCGATGTATCGGTTCTTCTCGCCGCTGATGGTGGTGATGTTGCCCAGTTTGTTGGTTACGTCGAGCGGCATGTCGTTGTCCACGTAGTCCATGCCGTCCTGGCGGTTCACGCTGGATAGCAAGGGCACGATGCTGTCGGGCATATTGACAAACACCTTCCGGAGTGTCTGTGCGTTGGCGGTGGTGGCAATCGTCAACAGCAATATGGTCATTATTCTTTTCATTGTTTATCTCAAACAGATTTCTTATCCGTAAATGATTATTCTCTGATGGAATCACTTTTGTCTGCAAAATTACTAAATTGCTGTCACAGAACAATGATATGACAGAAAAAATCGCTAATTTTGCAAATGGTTGGCAACAAACGCTGTCAAGACGGTACAAGCCGACCAATTCTGATCATGAATAAGTATATCCTCATATTGACCGTTTTGCTTGTCTGTGGCTCATTGCGTGCCCAGGTCTATTCCGTCGATTCCATCCTCAGAGTGGCTCAGTCGGCTGTTGATAGCGTCAGCCAGGCCGAGGAGAACAAGAAGGCGGAACAGCTCAAGATACCAGATTTCTCAGCCCCTCCACGTTCGCGCAAATCGAACACCACCACTTACCGGGAACTCGACGACGATTATCTGAAAGAGGTGGAGAACATCATCAGACAAGAGGAGCTGAAAAAGTCCGTAGGCACAGTCATGACACTTTATAAGTTGCGCCGTTACCAGGAGGAGCGCAAGTTCCATTACGATGGTATTGCCTATCTGATCCGTGGTACTTACACCACGTTTACTGAGAAGCATTTCCGCGATAAAGAAGGTCTTTTCCGTACTTCGGGCAGCAATCTGGGGGAATACGGTGTGGCTGTTGTTCCCCTTGGCGCCTCGTGGGCGATGCGAATGGCGGGCGTGAAGGCCAAAAGCAATACTGAACGTATGCTCACAGCCAATGCCATAGCGCTGGCTTTGTCTTCGGGATTGACCTTTGGCCTCAAGTCGGCGGTGAATGAGAAACGTCCTGACGGAGGGAAGCATTCCTTGCCCTCGGGCCACTGCAGCCTGGCTTTCGCCTCTGCCGCAATCCTTGACCGTGAGTATGGTTATCTCAGCCCCTGGGTGACCATCGGAAGCTATTCTTTTGCCACAGCCACTCAATTCCTGCGCTACCAGCATAACCGCCATTGGATCAATGACACGTTCATGGGGGCGGGCATAGGCATAATGGCCACCAATCTGGCATATTTCATTACCGACCAAATGATGAAGGGAAAAGGAATACGTCAGGAGGAACTGACGCAAGCGGAACTCTTGCGCAACTACCATTTCATTCAGCAACCTTCTACTTTTACGCTTCTCACGGCCATGGAAACCGGTCATACTGACATCCCCTCCAGTTCATACACATTGCCTGCAGACTTCAATGGAACTGTCAATTTCTCGACTGGAGCCACTTTCTCCGCGGGCATGGAGGGAAGTTACTTCTTCAACAAGCATGTAGGTGTGGAGGCCATGGCGCGTATGTCGAGCGCACAGGCGAAAGTGAGTGCAGTGAGCCTCACGTCGGAGGTGGCGGAACTCAGTGGCTTCAATCTCGACTTTTACCATTTGGATGCGGGATTGAAACTCTCTGCCAACCCTATTCCTTCCGTCCGTTTCGGGGCAAGAGTCTATGCGGGCGGGCGTTTCTTTGTTTCCGAGAATGTAGCCGATATCAAGATGGACCGCACATTCTTGTCATTTCCGAGTGAGCAGTGCGCTGAAGTGGGAGGAGGCATATCCATTGATATGGTTCGTCCGACGAGCAAGTGCCTGCTGGGCATCTATTGCGATTACAACCATTCTTTCTCCGATTTGTTCACCAACCGTTGGGTGATAGGTACAACTTGGAGGGCTGTGTTTTAGGCTTTAGCCTCTATGTTTTGAGGGAATCAGATGCCGTACTTGGAGCCGATGTAAAGCAGAATCATGCTCAAGACGACGAGTGAGAGGTCGATGGCTTTTGATTTCAGGTTCTTCTCCTTGAACACCATCGCTCCCACAAGGAACGACACCACCACGCTTCCACGGCGTATCATCGACACGATGCTGATCATCGCACCGTCGAGACTGAGGCTGTAGAAATAAACGAAGTCGGCCGCTGAAAGAAAAACAGAAATCAAAATGATGCACCAATCCCAATGAAATGGGGTGGTTTTCTTGTGTGTGGGCCACCACAGCAACAACAGCATCGTGGCCATGAGAAAGCACTGGTAGATGTTGTACCACGATTGTACAGCCATCTTGTCAAGTCCCACACCACCTGCCTCAGGGCTGGCCATCAGGTATTTGTCGTACAGGCCACTCAAGGCGCCAAGTACATTCGACAGCACCACAAATACAATCCATTTATCGTGCTTGAAGTCAATGCCTTCTTTCTTCCCGCTATGGCTGAGGTAGAAGAAAGAGAAAATGGCGGTCAGTACACCCAGCCATTGGAACAGAGTGAGATGCTCGTTGAAGATGAGCAATGCTCCGATGAGCACCATCATCGGACGGGTGGCATTGATGGGACCTACGATGGTAATAGGCAGGTGCTTGATGCCGAAATATCCCAAAATCCATGAACTCAGCACAATCAGTGATTTCAGCACAATGTATTTATGCGCTGTCCATCCGTAGCTGTGGGTATAGAACAGCGAAGTGTCGTCAATCCATCCATTGGCCGACGAGATGATGAAGGGCAAGAAGATGAGGCTGGAGAAAAGGGTGTTGAGAAACAAGACTGGTATCACAGCGTTGTTGCCCAGTGATTTTTTCTTCGTCACATCGTAAAAACCCAGCAGAAACGCTGAGGAGAAAGCCAGTAATAGCCACATGACGGGTAATTATATAAACAGATCTTCGGGATATTCTATGTTGGTGAGGAACAAGGCGTTGCCAGGCATGCTCTGCCCGGCGATGCAGCGGTCCTTGCCCTCGATGATGCGGCGGAAGCCGTCAAGGTCGTTCTTGTGCAGTCCCACATCTACCAATGTGCCCACGATGGCTCGCACCATGTTTCGAAGGAAACGGTTGGCCTTGATGGTAAAGACCCATGTGTTGTCGTCCTGCCTCGTCCATGCCGCATGCATGATGGTGCAGTTGTTGGTTTTCACATCGGTGTGCAGTTTGCTGAAACTGGTGAAGTCGGTGTAGTGGAACAACAGCTCACAGGCCTTGTTCATCAGCGTGTAGTCCAGTTCTGCTCGTATCTGGCAGGCGTATCTGCGGCTGAAGGGATCTTTCTCTTTGCAGATGTAGTATTTGTAAGTTCTGGAAGTGGCGTCGAACCTTGCATTGGCGTCATCCCTTACAGGCATCACCTTCTGCACGGCAATGTCCCATGGTAGCAGGCTGTTCAGTCGCTCTTTGATGATATCTCCTTTCCGTCGGCCGTCCTCACCTTCTTGCAGTGGAAGGTCGAAATGGCCCACCATCAGGCGGGCATGAACGCCCGTGTCGGTACGTCCAGCTCCTGTCACGGTCACTTCCGTGCGCAGGATGGTTGTCAACGCCTGGTTAAGCGTCTGTTGCACGCTGTTGGCGTTGGGTTGAATCTGCCATCCGTGGTAGTTGGTGCCATCGTAGGAAAGGAAGATGAAATAACGCATGGTCTATCTGACTGTCAGGTGGAAGCAACCTTGTTTCTTCTCGTATTTGATATAGCACATATCGCGCTGGCGCAGGTCGTAAAGCACTTCAGCCAGCACCATTTTCATTTTCTCCTCATAACGTGTCAAGTCGGGCGTGTTGCCGTCGAAATCGGTTTGGATGGGCATGAAGCGGTTGTAGGAGATGTCGATGGTGGTGCCATAGCAATGGCATGAGTTGCTCACCGCATTGGGGTTGCCGTGTTGCAGACGCTCGACGTCGTCAGCGGTACGCAGCACAGAAGTCACCATGATGATGTGTGGGGGCAGTCGTTTAGCGCAAAGCGAGTCCACGAAATTCATACCGATCGTGTTGAGCAGATGCTGTGCCTTGGGCACGAGATAGGGCATGCTGTGGCTCAGGTGCTCTACGTAGTAATAGGGTGAGTTGGTGATGTTCACCAATGCGTTGTCGTTGACGAGTTGGCGGACATTGTCGCGGCTCTGTTGTGGCTTGACGCCGTTTTCGCAAGCTGCCTGTATCTGCAGACTGTTGCTGTCGGGAAAGCATTTGCTGTAGCTCAGCACGCCCCGTATGCGGGTGCGTGGACGTGTTCTTCCAGAGGTGATGAAGGTCGTTTCTTCCTCCACCTGTATCATGCTGGCCTTCTCGATGCTGTCGATACGTGCTTGCTCTATGGAGTCCTCGTCCATTGTCGCCATCTCGATACCCGAGTCACTTTCGTCCCCACTGTCATCGGGAGTGATGTCGCTGATATCCTCTTCGGAGTTGTTAGAGGGGTCGAGCACCGAACTGTCGTAGCTGCCCCAATCGACTTCTTCGACTTTGGCGAACATGTTGTTTTTCTCCTTCTCGCTTACCGGTTGGTGCGTGTTGATGTCCACCTTGATACCAGCCGCATGACGGACAGTCGCCATGGCAACCACTGCGATGGAGAATGCGAGAAGGAATTTCTTCTTGTTGTATTTGCTTGTCTTTTTACCTTGTGTCATTGCTCACTCATTGGGCTCTCCCCTTTAATCCTGCTGGGCTTGCGGGTCGTTTCCGGCGATTGAGCGCCATAGGTTGTCGTCGGGTAGGGGAGCCTCTACTGTTATGGTTTTCTTCGACACTGGATGGACGAAACTCACTTTGCGTGCCAGCAGGCTGATGCCGCCGTCGGGATTGCTGCGTTTTGCTCCGTATTTCAGGTCGCCCTTGATGTGGCAGCCCAGATGCGCCAGTTGGCACCGTATCTGGTGGTGTCGTCCTGTTTTCAGGTCCACTTCTATCAGGTGATAGTGGTCGGTATGCCCTATCAGACGATAGTCGAGCACGGCAAGTTTGGAACCAGGACGCTCCGTGTCGTATGCGTAGGACTTGTTCTGTTTCTCGTTCCTCACTATCCAGTTTCTGAGGGTGCCTTCGTCTTGCGGAGGCCGCTCCTGCGTGATGGCCCAGTAGGTTTTCTGCACCTCTCCTTTACGGAACATGTCGTTGAGGCGTGTCAGGGCCTTGCTGGTTCGAGCGAACACCACGATGCCGCTTACTGGACGGTCCAAACGGTGGACTACACCAAGGAAAACCTCACCGGGTTTGTGGTATTTCTCCTTGATGTAGTCCTTTACGTCGTCAGAGAGCGGACGGTCGCCCGTCTTGTCGCCCTGGACAATCTCGTTGCAGTTCTTGCTGACGATGATGATGTGGTTGTCTTCGTAGAGTACGACCATGTTTGGATTACATGTTCATACCGCCATCTACTTGGATCACCTGTCCGCTCACATAGCTCGACAGGTCGCTGGCGAGGAAAGTGGCCACGTTAGCGATGTCCTCAACTTGTCCACCGCGGCGGAGTGGAATCTTCTTGATCCATTCTTCGCGGATTTCGGGCTTCAGGGCTGCTGTCATGGCTGTTTCAATGAAGCCTGGGGCGATGGCGTTGGCGCGGATGCCCTTAGGACCCATCTCCTGGCCGATGCTCTTTGCCAGAGCGATCAGACCGGCCTTGGAAGCAGCGTAGTTTGCCTGACCGGCATTGCCGTGAACACCTACCACACTGGCCATGTTGATGATGCTTCCGCCACGCTGGCGCATCATGATAGGAGTGCAGGCGTGGATGAAATTGAAGGCTGATTTCAGGTTCACAGCGATGACGGCGTCCCACTGTGCCTCGGTCATGCGGAGCATCAGTCCGTCCTTGGTGATGCCTGCGTTGTTGACGAGGATATCGATACTGCCGAATTCCTCTTTCACCTGGCTTACCACTTGCTCTGTCTGTGCGAAATCGGCGGCGTTTGAGGCGTAACCTTTGACTTTCACACCCTTGGCAGCGATTTCCTCTTCTGTGGCCTTTCCGTTCTCGTCGATCACGAGGTCAGTGAATGCGATGTTAGCGCCTTCCTCGGCGAACTTCAGTGCTATGGCCTTGCCGATGCCTCTTGCGGCGCCTGTAATCAAGGCAGTCTTACCAGTTAATAATCCCATAGTGTTTGTAAATGTTTAAAAATGAATTGAAAATTATCGTACGATGTTTAGTCTCCTGTTGTTGAGGGGTAGCGTCAATCCAAATAGTGATGACCGATGCTGCGACGCACCAACCTGCGCACAAAAGTGTGGATTTCCTCTACATTGGTCGTCAGGTGACCATAGATATAGGGAGTTTCGCACCCCTTGAGGAAATAGTGGGCGAGTTCGGCTGTCAGACGTACGTTCTTGATGTCGAACGCGCGCTTATCCACCCCTTCGTTAAGCACACGCCTGAAGATGGCCATCTCACTGCGGTCGAAGTTCTTGCGTACTTTCTCCACAGCCCAGATGTCGCGGAAAAACTCGGCGCGGAGGTTTCCGTTTCGATAGACGATTTCTTTCACAGCCTCGAGGTGTGTGAAGATGAGCAACACAATCTTGTCCTCGGGCGGCATGTCGCGCTGTGCTACATCGTTCATGCGCTCAAACAAGCGTCTGAGCTCTGTCTCAATCACGGTGTAGTAGATTTCCTCCTTGCTCTTGAAGTAGGTATAGAGTGTGCGTCGCCCCTTGCCTGCCTCACGGGCAATGTCGTTCATGGTGGTGTTCTCCAATCCGTTCTTGGCGAAAAGTTGACGGGCTACATCCACCAGTAATTCCCTTGTTTTGGAAACAGCCATTGTTCTTTCCTCTTTCTATTGGTTAAAGCGCATCAGGGCAAAAGGGCATGTTGATTGGTGTTCTTAAGAGACCGTTTGTTCGTCTTTCATGCTTTTAAGCCCTTTTTCAGTGCAAAGGTAGCACAAAGTTGAAAAAAATCAATGATTATTTTTGAAAAAATTGCACCTTAATTTCTTAAAAGTATTTAATATGCTGATAATCAGTTGAATGTTTATTGCACACATATTTAATTTGTGTTTCGCTTCTATTTGTGGCGATTTATTAGTAACTTTGCTTCCGTCTTGAAAGCCCAAATAGGGCATCAAACCTCGTCTCGCATACATTTTGTTTCATCATCAACTGCTTGCGGGAATCGAAAGTACAAATCAAGATTTGAATTATGGCAAAGGAGAAGACAGCGTATGTATGCGCCAACTGCGGTTACGATTCGCCACGTTGGATAGGCAAATGCCCGTCGTGTGGTGAGTGGAATTCATTTGTGGAGCAACGGATAGGCAAGAACACGTCGCAGAAAAAGGCGACGCAGTCCTATTCGAGTTCGACAGTGACAAGTCCAGTCGCTATTCGTGAGATACAGACCAGCGATGATCCGCGCATCAACCTTCATGACAACGAACTCAACCGAGTGTTGGGAGGCGGTCTGGTGATGGGATCCTTGGTGCTGATAGGTGGTGAGCCGGGCATAGGCAAATCGACCTTGGTATTGCAGACAGCGCTCAAGCTGAAGGGGATGAAGGTGCTGTATGTGAGTGGCGAGGAGAGTGCCCGACAGCTCAAGTTGCGCGCCGACCGTCTTTGCGACAGCGATGGTGGCAAGTTGGAGCCCGAGTCGGATTGTCAGGTGGTGTGCGAGGTGGTCATCGAGAAGATTTTCGGCCACATCGAAAACGTCCGTCCAGACCTTGTGGTCATCGACTCCATCCAGACCATTGCCACTGAGAATGTGGAGACATCGCCAGGAAGTATCAGTCAGATACGAGAGTGCACGGCCATGCTCTTGAAGTTTGCCAAGGAGAGCGGCATTCCCGTCATCATCATCGGCCACATCAATAAGGAGGGCTCCATCGCCGGTCCGAAGATTCTGGAGCACATGGTCGATACGGTTTTGCAGTTCGAGGGCGACCAGCACTATTTATATCGTATTGTCCGCAGCATCAAGAACCGTTTTGGCAGTACTGACGAGATTGGTATCTACGAGATGAAGCGCAATGGCCTAAGGGAGGTGTCGAATCCGTCAGAACTGCTCATCACCGACATCGAGGATGGTGGTGAAGGGCTCAGTGGCATAGCTGTCGCCTCGGCCATTGAGGGAGTGCGTCCGCTGCTCATAGAGACGCAGGCGTTGGTCAGCACAGCCGCCTATGGCACGCCCCAGCGCTCTGCCACAGGCTTTGACCTACGGAGGCTTAACATGCTGTTGGCGGTGCTTGAGAAACGAGTGGGTTTCAAGTTGGCGCAGAAAGATGTCTATTTGAACATCGCCGGTGGTATCCGTGTCACCGATCCCGCCATTGACCTCAGCGTCATTGCGGCTGTGCTGTCGAGCAATGTTGATACAGGGATTGATAAGACCATCTGCATGACGGGTGAGGTAGGACTGAGTGGTGAGATACGCCCTGTCAGCCGCATCCATCAGCGCATCGCTGAGGCCGATAAACTGGGATTCAAGCAAATCATCATCCCGCAGGCCAACATGTCGGGACTCGACCTCAAGAAACTCTCCATTGAAGTCACTCCCGTGCGCAAGGTTGAGGAAGCCCTCCGAGAGTTGTTCGGATAAGGGTGTCTTTCAACAGTAGAAATTAACTGAAATAATTAACCAACTTAATACAATTAAAAAATGAGGAACAAGACATTACTGTTCTTGGCTGCTTTGACCGCTACATTAGCCGCATCAGCCGGAGAATGGGCGCAACCAGCCTACACCGGTTCTTTCCAGCCCTTGACAGCTGGCGACACTATTTATATCTACAACACTGAGGCCCAGCTCTTTCTGACAGAAGGCAATGATTATGGCACACATGCTTCTGTGGGGTTGAGAGGATTGCGCTTTGTTGTCAATCCTTATGTGCCAGAGAACGGTGGCTGGGATGGAAAGACCTATAACATCTTTGATGAGTCAGTGACCAAAGGTGGTTGGAAAAAGATGTTTATCACTGATGAGGGCCATGTGTATGTTGACCTCGGCAATCAGGAAGATTATCTATGGGAGTTCGTGGATTTAGGTGGCAATACTTATCAAATCAAGGGAGTCGCTCTTAATCCCACATGGAATGGTTCTGGGTATATGGAACAGTATCGGTTGGGCCGCTATACGGAATACGTGAACAGCCAAGACCATATTTCAAGTGGTACTGGTGTCATCTATGACGAGGACAGTGAGGTGGCCTATTCTGCAGGGCAGTTTCAGACCACCTGGGCTTTTGTGAGCCAAACCGATTATGCGTCATATCTTGTGACCGTTCAGACTTATGAAGCCGCAGTCGCTCTTGGCCTGTTGATTGAAGAAGCTGAAACGATGGGCGTTACGGGACTTGAGGAGGAGAAAGCCGTTTATGGCAACACCAACAGTTCTTTGGACCAACTTCTCACCGCAAGCGCTTCTGTGGAGAAAAAAGTGAAAGACTACTACGAAGGTAGCATCACACCTGATCATCCAGTCAACGTCCTTGAGGATGACTGCAGCGCTACAGACGGTTGGGTGAACGGTGCGAATGCAAGCACTTTTAATACAGGCGACTGGATTGGAGACGGCTGGGAAGGTTTCACTGCTCCCTATATCAATATCTGGGACGCTAATCTCAACGGCAGCATCTATCGGGAGTTGGCTGATTTACCCAACGGTATTTACGTTGTGACCCTTTCTGCCCAGGCACAGAAACTGCCTGCCTGCGTTTATGCCAACGAGAACCAGAAGAGCGTTCCTGCCGACAACTGCGGCCATATCTATAAGATTGCAACAGAGGTGAACAATGGACAACTGCAGTTTGGTTTCAGGCAGGAAACTGCAGGTGAGAACTGGGTAACTATCGACAACGTGTCGGTTGACTACTATGGTCTTGGGGTGGAATCCTACCGTTATTGGCTCAACAGCCTGTTGGAAAGCGCTCCTTCCTTCGATGAGGTAGTTGCTATGGACTCGCTCATCAACGCCTACAATACCATTCTGGCTTCTGTGGAGACAGCAAAGACCAAAGAGGAGATTTTGGCCATCATCCCCGCTTACGAGGCCATTCTCAACGTGATTTACCTGAACATCAAAGCCTATGACAACCTCTTCGATGCGCGTGACAAGGCCAACGAGTTTGGCAAGGACCCGAACGTCAACAGTTACTACGGGGAGAAAATCAACGACTATGTCCTTGAGGTTGTGGAACCCGCTTTGGAAGACCACCTTTTGAACACTCAGGCAGTGGAAGCCCTGGCAATGGAACTGCAGGCAATTGTGGATGAAGCCCAACAGTATATATGGGACTATCAGAAGTTGACAGACGAAGTGGATAAAGCTGCTGGCATTTATGAGAGTTGTAAGGACCAGTGCTCAGTGGAACATGCTATGGCCTATCAAGAATGGATGGCTAAATATCAGGAGACAGACTTCTCGTCCTTTACAGACTCGGATCTGAAGGCATTGCTGGAAGCACTTTATTCCATAGAGTTCAACCTTCAGGTTCCTGTAGAACCGGCAAGCGATAACAATCCTATTGACTATACGGCCAAGATCAAGTATCCATCGTTTGACGGAGGTGCTACAGGATGGATTAACGATGGTTGGAGCACTTGCGGAACCAACGATTGGAACAGTTGGGTTGATGGTGTATTGTTCGATGAACTCTACCTGAATCTATGGAACACGACTAACGCGCGTGTCTATCAGACCTTAACCGACTTGCCTGCGGGCGCATACACATTCGAATTGACCGCTTTCGCTGATGCAGAGGGTTTACAGGTATATGCCAACGATGATTATTTGGATGTGCTGGTCGGTCAGAACGAGGAAGGCGTTGCATGCCTCTACAGCAACACCGATGAAGCCTTGACGATAGAGGATGCTGGTTCTATCTGGCGTGGCAACATCTATCGCATAGCGACGGTTGTTGGCGAAGACGGCACTCTTGAGATAGGCGCCCGCAACACAGGTAACGGCACACTTTGGGCGATGATAGACAAAACGAGCCTGACCTATTATGGTTCAGAGTCTGTCATCGTCAGCGGAATCACTGTTCCTGAAAAGGCTGACATCAATGACGTCTCCGCCATCTACACACTTTCGGGCATTAGGGCCGAATCTCTACAGAAAGGCATCAACCTTGTGCAGATGAAAGACGGAAGCGTCCGTAAATTGATTGTCAGATAACGGCTTCATCCGTCACTACATGACCTCTATGGCCACCCTTCCCTCATATCGTGTTCAAGGGGAAGGGTGGTATAGACGGAGGCAGGGGGGATGACGAGTGCCCCCCAATCGTCAATTATTCATACAAAAACACATTTATAACTAAAAAGTAACTACTATGAAAAAGAACCTGTGGTTTCATCGGTTTGCTGGGCAATCCCAAGGCTATTGGTGAGGCTTTCCAAATCATGAGCGATGAGTCGCTGACATGGAGTCAGATCTACCAATGTGTGGCCCAAGCCCTTGGTGTGGAGCTGAAACCCTATTATGTGGCGTCGGATTTCCTCACAGCCGTATCACCGAAGGAATACGACCTGTTGGGCAACCTCACGGGCGACAAGGCGGTGACTGTGGTCTTCAACTGCAGGAAACTGAAACGTGCAGTGCCCGGTTTCCAAGCCACCACCCGTTTCGACGAGGGAGTACGCCGGTGTATAGCACATATCCTCGCGCACCCTGAACTGCAGGTTGAGGATCCTGATTTCGATGCCTGGTGTGACCGTGTCATCGCGTCTTTAGAACAAACCAAAGCAACTTTAACTAAATAACCAATTTATAAATGAAAGATTTCAAATATTACGCACCGACCGAAGTGGTGTTCGGTGAAGAGTCGGAGGAGCAGGTGGCTCGTCTGGTCAAGAAATACGGGGGTACGAAAGTACTGGTTCATTATGGTGGTCAGAGCGCTTTGCGTTCTGGACTTCTCGACAAGGTCTGCAGTCAGCTTTGTGAGGCTGGCATAGCGTATGTCAAATTGGGTGGGGTAGTGCCTAATCCTCGTTTGTCGAAAGCCCATGAGGGTATTGAACTCTGCCGCAAGGAGGGTGTGGATTTCATCCTCGCAGTGGGAGGTGGTAGTGTCATCGACTCAGCCAAGTGCATCGCTTATGGTGTTCCCTATGATGGCGAGGTGTGGGATTTCTATCTTGGAAAGGCTAAGGCCGAGAAGATGTTGCCCTTAGCCGTTGTGCTTACCATCCCTGCAGCTGGTAGCGAGATGAGCGAGTCGAGCGTCATCACCAACGAGGACGGCGACGTGAAGCTGGGCTACTCCAATAACTTGTCGAGACCGAAGTTCGCCATCATGAATCCCCGACGGACTTTCACACTGCCTCCCTACCAGACGGCGGCTGGTGTCACCGACATGATGATGCACACGATGGAACGCTACTTCACCAAAGACGATGACATGGACCTGACCACAGACCTGGCCGAGGCTTTGCTTCGCAGAATGAAGACGGCAGTATTCGAGGTGCTGAAGAACCCTGAGGATTATCGTCATCGCGCGCAGATCATGTGGGGTGGCAGTATCGCCCACTGGGGACTCACTGGCTGCGGCGTCAGCGACGACTGGGCCACACACGAACTGGAGCATGAGTTGAGTGGTATGTTCGATGCTACCCACGGTGCTGGTCTCGCTGCCATCTGGCCCAGCTGGGCACGCTACGTGATGCATGAGAATTTGAGCCGTTTCGTGCGCTTTGCCGTCAATGTGATGGATGTGCCCAACGATTTCACTGATCCTGAAGGAACTGCACTCAAAGGCATTGAGGCGATGGAGCGTTTCTATCATGCCATCGGCATGCCCATCAATATCAAGGAACTGATCGGCAAGGACATCACCGATGAGGAGATTGACGAGATGGTTCGCAAATGCAGTCGCAACTACACTTCCACCTGTGGCTGTCTGAAAGTGCTGCAAGCCGAAGACATGAAGGCCATCTACCAAATGGCGAGATAAGACATTGACCATTTGCCGTTGAGACCCGTCTCTACGGCATAGTTAGGCTATAGATGCCTAAAGAAAAATCGCATGACCAATTCGGCCATGCGATTTTTCAGTTGATTTCCGTATGTTGATATTACTTGATGCCCAGTTTCTTGGCGATGGCCTTTGGCAGGGCGTCCTTATGAACGAGGATGTTCATGGTCTTGTACTTCACAAATGCTTTAGAAGCGTACCAGATGCCATTGTACTTGCCAGAGAGACCCCATGAGTTCTTTACCATGAAATACTCCTTGCCAGTTTGGTCGGTAGCGATACCGTAGATGAGCATACCGTGGTCGTCGGTAGTCTCCCAGTTGTCGTAGGCCTCCTGGCGCATCTCCTGTGTCACTTCGATCTCAGGGCATGGACGGGTCGCCATTTCCGAACGACGCAGAGCAGCACTCTGTCCCACCCAGCGAGCCATGTCCGAACCTTCCATCTCTTGAGCCTTCTTCTCGTCTGGGCATACTGCGATACCGTCGCGGGTGAAACCTGTTTCGCTCACGTCAGAACCCCATGCGAAGGTGTAGCCTGTCTTCACGGCATTGTCCATCACCTCCATGAGTTCGTCAATCGGAAGGTTGTAACTGGTGCCCCAGCGCCAGTTGTCCTGGATTTCCAGTACGAAAGGCTCGTAGAAAGGATGATGGGTGTAGGAAGTCAGCGACACGTAGTCGTCCATATTGAGACCAGTGCTCTCCATGTAACTCTTCGGAGTGTATGTCTTGCCGTTGTAGGTGAAAGTCTCAGGCACCTCACCAAGGTAAGTGTCGAGGATGGCGTTGAAGCCCTTGAACCATGCTGGGGAGAGTTTCTTCATCTCGCTTTTCGCGATGGCGCTGATGTATGCACCGGTGACCTTGTCGAGTTCAGTGAAGTTGGGCAGGGTGTCACCGTAAAGGGTGCCTGGCTCAGGCATGGCTGACTGAGGCGCCATACCGTAGTTCTTCATGCAATACACTGCATCGTAGAAACTGCCGCCCTGGCTGTAGGAGATGTCGCCATGGAGGCGGACTGCAGCTTTTCCGCGGTCCTCGTAGGTCTTGTGCACAAGGTACATCTCGCACAGGTCGTACTCACCCTTGCCTTTGCGGAGGAGTTCCGACTCGAAGAAGGCCAGACTGGAGAAAGCCCAGCAAGTGCCTGAACGGTTTTGGTTCTTGATGGATGTGATTGGGTTTTCCTTCACGGTGGTGAAGACGAAGCCCTGGTTGTTGCCCTGGGCGAAAGCGGACAGACCGCTCACGAGCAGAGCCAAGGTGAGAATTGTTTTCTTCATTTTCTGTTTTTACTGTTATGTTGTTATTGTTTTCTTATTTGCTGTTGATGAACTCCTCCACCTCGTCCATGTGGTATGGTATGATGTTCTTGCTGAGGACGCGGCACCCGTCTTCTGTGATGAGGATATCGTCCTCAAGGCGTACGCCTCCGAAGTCGCGGAACTTATCGACCTCGTTGAAGTTGATGAACTCTGCATTGTGCTTGGTTGATTTCCAGAGGTCAATCAATGCTGGAATGAAATAGATGCCTGGCTCGTCGGTCATCACGAAACCTGGCTTCAGACGCTTTCCGCACCTGAGGCAGTTGGTGCCGAATTGAGTGGACGGTTGTATCTCGTCATCGAAACCTACATAGATCTGTCCAAGATTTTCCATGTCGTGCACGTCAAGACCCATCATGTGGCCCAGTCCGTGGGGAAAGAACATGGCGTGTGCTCCAGCCTTGACCGCTTCGTCAACATCGCCCTTCATCAGTCCGATGGCTTTCAGACGCTCAGTCATCATTCGGGCCACACTCATGTGCACGTCATACCACTTGATGCCTGGACGGGCAATCTCGATGGCATAGTCGTGACAGTCGGACACAATGCTGTAGATGTCGCGCTGCTGCTGGGTGTATCTTCCACTGATAGGAGTGGTGCGGGTGTTGTCGGAAGCGTATCCTTCATACGATTCTGCGCCGGCGTCGCAAAGCATCAGACGACCGCTCTCGAGCAGACTTCCCGAAGGATATCCGTGTTGCACTTCACCGTGCATCGACAGAATGGTGGGGAAAGAGGTGCTGTTGCCATATTTGCAGGCCACTCCCTCCACGATGCCGGCGATGTAGCGCTCTGACACACCAGGACGACATTCTTTCTGGGCTGTGGTGTGCATCTTGTAGCCAATCTCGCAGGCTTTCTCAATCTCGGCAATCTCTTCTGGAGCCTTGCATTCCCTCATGCTCACGATGGCCTTGATCAATGGCACGGAGGCCGCCTCCTTGGTCGCAAGTGGATGGATGCCGATGAGGTCAGCAATCATAATCATGGTGTCGTGGCGGTAGGGTGGGGTGAAGAGGATGGGTTGGTTTTTGGTTTTGGCTGCCTCAACGATGTTCTTGAGCTCTTTTAGTGGAGCGGAGTTGGCCACACCCACCTGGGCAGCCAGGTCGCTGATGGAGTCGATTGAACCATACCAGATGATGTCGTCGATATCCACATCATCACCCAACAGGTATTCCTTGTCGTTATCCACATCGATGATGCCCACGAGGCTCTCTATCTGATGGCCGAAGAAGTAGATGAAAGTACTGTCCTGACGGAACTTATAGGTATTGGCTGGGTAGTTGAACGGAGCGTTGTTGTTGCCCGGGACGATGATGAGTCCGCTGCCCATTTTCTGTTTCAGCGTGTTGCGGCGCTGAATGTAAATATCCTTGCTGAACATAGTCTTAAGTTAGGTTTATGGGGTTATGAATCAAGTTTAGTCGTTCTTTTCCTTTTGTGAATCTGAACTGTGATGATGGTGTTTGTGGCGGTACCTCTTGTTCATCTCCTTGTTGACATCCTCAACATCTCCTCTGCTACCATTGTCCGACTTGCTGTGGGTGTGGTGGATAATGTGGTATTTTGCCAAGTCGTGGAGAATGGGATGGTCCTCTTTCTCATAGACTTGCTTATGACAGATTTCATACACCTTTGATGGGGTGGTGAAATGCTTGATAGCTATCCAAATATAAGTCCACTTGTGTTTGGATGTCTTGTAAGAATCAACTTTTGCCATTTTTCATCAGTTTTTGAACATGGTTATAAATAATAATGTGGTTATTTAACCAACAAATTTACAAATATTTGACGGGAGTACAAAATTCCTGACTTGAATTTTGCTCGTTGGCCTCATTTTTGGTTGATTCATAGCTGTTTTGGCTTCCTTCTTGATAACGGATACCATGGCTCATGTCTGTTTAATACAAATAAAACGGGATGACAACATCAAAGTGTCATCATCCCGCTTCTTATCAAGATGTGATTAGATTTCTCTAATCGTGGAATACTACTCGGAGTAGTCAATCTTGCTCATGCGAACATAGGTCTTGTAGCGACGCTGGGCTGCTTTCTTAGCTGCATCGTACAACTCCTGTGCCTCGGCTGGCTTCACCTTCTTCAGTGAGAGGTAGCGAACCTCACCCTCGAGGAATGCCTGGAAGTCATCCCAGTTAGGCTCCTTGGAGTCGAGCTGGAACGGATTCTTGCCCTGCTCTTCCAGACGCGGGTCGTAGCGCCAGAGGTGCCAGTAGCCACAAGCCACAGCCTTGGCCTCTTCTGCCTGGCTCTTGCCCATGCCTCCCTTGGCCTTCAGACCGTGGTTGATACATGGAGCGTAAGCGATGACGATAGATGGGCCTGGATAAGCCTCTGCCTCACGGAATGCCTTCAGACACTGGTTGTTGTCAGCACCCATAGCCACCTGAGCTACATAGACATAACCGTATGTGGCCTGCATCAGGCCGAGGTCCTTCTTGCTGATGCGCTTTCCGCCAGCGGCGAACTGTGCGATAGCACCGATAGGAGTAGCCTTGGAAGACTGACCGCCGGTGTTGGAGTAAACCTCCGTGTCGATGACGAAGATGTTCACGTCCTCACCAGATGCCAGCACGTGGTCGAGACCTCCGTAACCGATATCGTAAGAAGCACCGTCACCACCGATGATCCACTGTGAGCGCTTCACCAGATAGTGGCTGAACTCAGACAACTGTGCACATACAGGACAACCTGCAGCCTTGCCTGCCTCAATCTCGGGAACGAGTTTGGCGGCAGCGGCCTTCGATGCGTCGGCGTCGTTCATGCCGTCAATCCATTCCTGTGCGGCAGCCTTGAAGCTGGCGGGAACGCCTTCCTCGGCAATCTGACCTTCGAGCATAGTCTTGATGCGTGCGCGCAGTTTCTTGGTGGCGATAGCCATACCCAGACCGTATTCGCAGAAGTCCTCGAAGAGGGAGTTCGACCATGCGGGACCCTGGCCCTTCTCGTTCTTGGTGTAAGGAGTGGAAGGTATGGAACCAGAGTAGATAGACGAGCAACCTGTAGCGTTGGATGCCATCTCGCGGTCACCGAAGAGTTGGGAGATGAGTTTCACGTATGGAGTCTCACCGCAACCAGAGCATGCGCCCGAGAACTCGAACAACGGAGTGGCGAACTGCGATACGCGTGGGTTGGCCTTGATGTCGATCAGATCCTGCTTGCTCTTCACGTTCTTCACCAGGTAATCCCAGTTCTTGGCCTCGTCGAGTTGGCTCTCAAGAGCAACCATCGACAATGCCTTGTTGCCCTTCTTGCCAGGACATACGTCAACGCAGTTGCCGCAGCCAAGACAATCGAGAACGCCTACCTGCATGCGGAACTTCATGCCCTTGATCTGAGCTGGTGCGAGTACGCTGAGAGTATCGCCCTCGAAGCCGGCAGCCTCTTGGTCGTCCATGACGAACGGACGGATACAAGCGTGAGGACAAACGAAAGCACACTTGTTGCACTGGATACAGTTCTCGGCATTCCATACAGGAACGAAAGCGGCTACACCGCGCTTCTCGTAGGCGGCTGTGCCTTGCTCCCAAGCACCGTCCTCGTATCCCTTGTAGGCGGATACTGGAAGAAGGTCACCGTTCTGGGCGTTGATAGGACGTACCACCTTGCTGATGAACTCGGGTTCTTCTCTCAGTACCTCTGCGTCTGGCTCGAGGTTGGCCCAAGCTGGGTCGATAGGCAACTGCTTGTACTCACCACCGCGGTCAACAGCAGCATAGTTCATGTTGACGATGTCCTCGCCCTTCTTACCGTATGACTTCACGATGAACTTCTTCATCTGCTCGATGGCCAGGTCAACAGGAATCACTTCTGTGATGCGGAAGAATGCTGACTGGAGGATGGTGTTGGTACGGTTGCCAAGTCCGATTTCCTGGGCAATCTTGGTGGCGTTGATATAGTAAACCTTGATGTTCTTCTTAGCGAAGAAGCTCTTCACATTGTTGGGCAGGTTCTTAGCCAGTTCGTCGCCATCCCAGATGGTGTTGAGGAGGAACGTACCGTTCTCGCGCAGACCACGGGTGACATCGTACATACGGAGATATGCCTGTACGTGGCATGCCACGAAGTTAGGTGTCTTGATCTGGTAAGTGGAACGGATGGGGGTGTCACCGAAACGAAGGTGTGAGCAGGTGAAGCCACCCGACTTCTTCGAGTCGTAAGAGAAGTATGCCTGGCAGTACTTGTTGGTGTTGTCACCAATAATCTTCACGGAGTTCTTGTTGGCACCTACGGTACCGTCGGCACCCAGTCCGAAGAACTTGGCCTCGAAGATACCCTCACCGCCAAGAGCTTTTTCTTCTTCCAATGGAAGAGAATGGAAGGTCACGTCGTCAACGACACCCACGGTGAAGTGGTCCTTAGGCTCGGGCAGTTCGAGGTTGTCGTAAACGCTCAGAATCATTGTGGCAGTCACGTCAGCGCTACCCAGACCATAACGGCCACCCACGATCAATGGGCAGTTCTCCTGGCCATAGTAAGCGTTCTTCACGTCGAGGTGCAATGGCTCGCAGTCTGCGCCTGGCTCCTTGGTACGGTCGAGCACGGCAATGCGCTTGGCTGTCTTGGGGATAGCGGCGAGCAGGTGCTTGTTGGAGAAAGGACGATAGAGGTGAACAGAAACCATACCGTATTTCTTGCCATTGGCGTTGGCGTAGTCGATGGCCTCGCGTGCTGCCTCGGTGGCGGAACCCATGAGGACAATCACCTCCTCGGCGTCTTCAGCACCGTAGTAGCTGAAGAGTTTGTACTCGCGTCCTGTGATAGCCGAAATCTTCTCCATGTATTCCTCTACGATAGCGGGAACAGCGTCGTAGTAGGGGTTGCAAGCCTCGCGGTGTGCGAAGAATGTCTCGGGGTTCTCTGCCATACCCTTGGCCTGTGGATGCTCTGGACTCAAGGCACGTGCACGGAACTCGCTGAGTGCTTTCATGTCAACCAGTGGACGGAGGTCTTCCATATCCATCTCCTCGATCTTCTGGTACTCATGAGAAGTGCGGAAACCATCGAAGAAGTTGATGAAAGGAACGCGGCTCTTCAGTGATGCCAGATGGGCCACTGCTGCGAGGTCCATTACTTCCTGAACAGAACCTTCAGCCAACATGGCGAAACCTGTCTGGCGGCAAGCCATCACATCGCCGTGGTCACCGAAAATACAGAGGGCGTGTGAGGCCAATGTACGTGCTGACACATGGAAAACGCTGGGAAGCAACTCACCTGCAATCTTGTACATGTTTGGAATCATCAGCAACAATCCCTGGGAAGCAGTGAATGTGGTGGTCAAGGCACCTGCCTGGAGTGAACCATGAACAGCGCCTGCGGCACCAGCCTCAGACTGCATCTCCTGTACCAATACTGTGTCGCCGAACAGGTTCTTTCTTCCTGCTACAGCCCACTCATCAACATGCTCGGCCATTGGCGAGGATGGGGTGATGGGATAGATGGCAGCCACCTCGGAGAACATGTATGCTACATGTGCCGCAGCTTGGTTACCATCACACGTGATGAATTTCTTTTCTTTACTCATAACTGTTTTGTGAAAAAGTTTATAGTTTTTTGTTTGTATTGTAATTTGCCTTTTGTTGCGAAGGGCTTATTTGATTGTCATAAGGTTGATCGGCTACGGTCAATAGAGGAATCCGAACAGCCAGAGCGGTATCTGGTTGTTGGTGCCCACATCGCAGTTGTTCACAGCGAAATAGACATCAATGCCGTTCTTCAAACGAGAGGGATGCTCCACCACCTTGTAGCGGCTTTGTCCGTCAACAATGAATGCTCCGCCCTTACCGTCCTTGTTCAGCACATGGTCTTTCCACATGGTGTTGCAGAAGAAGGTCTCCCACACATCGTGCTGGTCGAAACTTTGGGGATAGAAACTGTAGAGCAGGTTGGGGTTGTGGAGCTGGACACGGCCCGGTTTCTTGGGGAACTCCTCACCGATGTTGTAGATGATGTTCACCAAACGGGCTTCCATCAGATACTTGATGTAGTTCATCACCGTGGCTCGTGAGATGTTCAGGGTCTTGGCTAGCTGACTCACGTTGGGTACACTCGTGCCGTTGCAGGTGAGCAGATAGAAGAGTTTCTTGATTTTTGCCAAATACTTCAATTCTATTTGTTTCAGCAACAGAATGTCCACCTCAATCATCATGTTCATGGTCTTCAGCAGGTTCTCTGAGAAGTCTCGTTTCTCCAGGAAGAAGGGGTAGAATCCGTGATGAAGGTAGTCGTTGAGATATTTGCGGGGGTTCACCTCTTTGGTGATTTCTGTGGCGATTTCCACATGGTTCTTCTCGATGTCGCTGAGCGAGTAGTGGGGGAAATCGTGTCCAGTCACCAGATTGAGGTATTCACGGAAAGAGAATCCACGCAGGTTGTAGGAGTGGACGATGCCGTTGAGTTCGGGGTTCTCCTCTTTCAGCCTCATGACCGAAGAGCCAGTGAACACAATCTTCAGGTTGGGATAGCGGTCGTAGCAGTCGCGCAACTGTCGGCTCCAGTCAGGAAGCTTGAACACTTGGTCAATCAGCAACACACGTCCTCCATGGTTGTAGAATTCACCGGCGAATTGCCTGATGCCGATGTCCTGAACATAGAAGTTGTTGGTGTTGATATATAGGCAAGAACGGTCGTCGGGATTGAATTTTTCCTTGGCGTATTGGAGAAGGAAAGTGGTTTTCCCAACTCCTCGAGTGCCTTTTATACCAATCAGCCGATGACTCCAGTTGATCTCGTCCATAAGGTCACGACGAACTGGAGCATTCAGGTGCTCTACTAAATAGGCGTGCGTTCGGAAGAAAGAGTCCATGTAGTTGGTTTTCTGCCTTTAATGTGTTGTTTTTTCTCGATAATCCCGCGGGGAAAAACGCTAAAGAACTGTGTGAGCATCACCTTTGCCACTTTCCCCTGCAATTTTCTGCAAAAGTACGAAAAAAAATCAATATTGCAAAGTGGACTTTACAAAAATAAACAAGGTGGCTCACTTTTTTGCTTTTTTGTCGTGATTGGGCTCAATAACTGAATAAAGATGTGCTAACTTTGCGTTTTGTAAGTTTGTTTGTTCCATCTGCTAAGGCAAAGTCTCATGAGAAATAGATTGTTGGTTTTCAATTGCTCCACCGATATGGCGTTGGCCAGCGGGCTTGACAACTACACCCCACCACCAATGATTCAGTGCATGGAGCGCGAACTGGAACTCCTTCCTATTTGGTGGGCATTCAACGGCGATGTGGTTTTGGTAACCGATATTGATGAGGCAAAACTTTTCCTTGATCAGGTGAACGAAAAACTCACTTCTTGCGAACTGCCACCGAAAAACATCGTTTTCATGGACCGGATAGGACGTCTGTCCGGCAAGTCAATAGACAGGAAACAACTGCAGCCGTGCCCTTGGGGGTGGAACAAAAGTCTGGTTAGACAACTGCTGAGACTTGGGCTCAATCCTGAAGCCATGCCCACACCTGAGCGCTTGGATGAGTTGAGGATGTTTTCCAACCGGCGCTCAGGGGTCGCTTATATACGCCATTTGTTATCTCATTTTCAATCAAGAAAATGGCCAGACAATGATGCTGTTTCCTTTCATGAGTTGGTAGGTTTTGATATGGACTTTGTGGATAATTGGCCAGCGATGACTGATAAAATGAATCTTTTGTTGCCAAAGTATCCGATGATGTTGAAATCGCCATGGTCGAGTAGCGGCAAGGGAAACCTGGTGATGAGAGAGGCGGACAAAAACGCCATACAATGGGCGAAGTCGGTCATCGACAAACAAGGTGGCCTTTGTGTGGATCGCTTCTATCGCAAGGAACTTGATTTCGCTATGGAATTCAGTGTCCATGACGGTGTTTGTGCTTTCCTCGGTTATTCGCTATTCCGTACCGACACTAATGGCAGGTATGAGGGGAATGTGGTGGGCAGCCAGCATCGGATCCTAAATACCATCCTTGACGCAGGCGTGGAAATGCCAATACTGAAAAGGGTCGCGGATTACCATCAACATTGCCTTCCTCTGTGGCTCGGTCATGACTACGACGATGTGGTGGGCATCGACATGCTGCTGGCAAATGTTGGTGGTCGGCATTATCTGCATCCTTGCGTCGAAATCAACTTGAGAATGAACATGGGGATTGTCGCTTTGGCTTTGGCACAACAGCGAATCCCCGACATGTCTCTCACACCTTCAGACCATCCACATTTCCGGGCCAGATTATTTCAGGGCCGTTTTTTCATAGAGAAATAACCCGATGTGTTAAATAACTGTTAAATTCATCCTTTCGTTTGGAAGGATACTTCTTTTGTTTATAACTTTGCGATATCAAAATGATATCAATAATATATTGTTTTGTAAAAATCGGATTCACCAAATAATTATCAAGAATATGGAAACAAAAGAATTTAATTTCAAGGGGATGAAGCTCAATGGTATATTGATGCTTTTCGTCACTATCATCATGATTTTTGTGAGTGTATATCTGATTATCAATGGCATTGCGTCGGAAACCGTTGGGAAAGCTGTTGCCTTTGCCGTGACGGGAGTTGTATTGCTCATTGCTGATCTTATCGCCTTAGGTGGGTTTGTGAAACTGGAGCCAGGCGAGGCACGTGTGATGATGTTCTTCGGTAAGTACCGGGGTACTCTCACCGAGACGGGTTATCACTGGGTGAATCCTTTCATCACGACGAAGAAACTGTCTTTGCGTGCTCGCAACCTCGATGCTGAACCGATCAAGGTGAACGACAAGTCGGGAAACCCCGTGATGATCGGTCTGGTGCTCGTTTGGAAGTTGCGCGACACCTACAAGGCTATGTTTGAAGTGGATGTCCAGACCATGGCTGAAGGTAAGAAAGGACAGGAACTCACCACTTCGGCCGCAGTGGTCATGACTGCTTTGGAGAACTTCGTTCGCATCCAGGCTGACGCCGCTTTGCGTCAGGTGGCTGGAGAATATGCTTACGACAATGAGGAAGACGATGATGCCATCACACTTCGTGACGGTTCTGACGAGATCAACCAGCAACTGGAGGACAAAATCAGTGAACGACTGTCGATGGCGGGCATCGAAGTTGTGGAAGCTCGCATCAACTATCTGGCCTACGCACCCGAGATTGCCGCAGTGATGCTTCGTCGTCAGCAGGCCACAGCCATCATCGCAGCCAGAGAGAAGATTGTGGAGGGAGCCGTCAGCATGGTCAAGATGGCCCTTGACAAACTCTCTCAGGAGAATGTCGTGGAACTCGACGATGAGCGCAAGGCCGCCATGGTGAGCAACTTGCTCGTGGTGCTTTGTGGCGACGACAACGCACAGCCCGTGGTCAACACAGGGTCGTTGTATCAATAACACAAAATGGACAACAGGTCTCAGGCTGGGGTGAATACATGTAATCCCTGCCTGAGTCCCCCTGGTTAAAGATAGTCCTGATAGAAGGACAAAGAGAAAAATACACAAAAAAGGCAATCAGCTATGGCTAAAAAAGAGCAAACCAACAAAAGCTTTATCCTCAGAATAGATGCTGACACGATGGAGGCGTTGGAACGTTGGGCGGCCGATGAGTTCCGCTCCACCAATGGGCAGATTCAGTGGATCATCAATGATGCCCTGAGGCGTGCGGGAAGGTTGCCGAAGAAAAACGGACATCAAACAACGAATCAAGATGAATCTGAATCTGTTTAGACTTAAAACCAAGGACGTCTATGAGATGCTCACTACTGGCGGTTCAGGCCATGTCAAATTACCACGGACGCTGGAGAGCACAATCTTCGAGATAGTCTGGGTGGCAGTCACGGTGGTGACGTGGATTGTTATCCTTAGGGAAAATAAAGAACTGGAAGAACCAGTGCCGACTCATTTCGACCTCGAGGGTAATCCCAACGGGCATAGTTCGCTGCTCATATTTTACCTCATTTTGGCATTCATGAGCGCGGCGTCTGCTTTCTTTATGTTTTATGTGGCATATAGGCCTCGTTTTGTGAATGTGGCTAAGGACAAGACGCAGGAGGACTCCATGCGTCAGTTGAAATTGAAAGGACAACTCGGCAGAGTGCTCGCTATTCTGTTGGCTCTGCATCCATTGGCTTTTTCTCTTACTGCGAGGAATGGTAATCCAGTCTATGTGATTGGGATGGTGGCCGTTCTCTCTGTTGTCTGCGTGGTCTATTCGATTCTCATTCGTCTGAATCGATAAACAACTCACCGACAACGCTTTCCCCTTTCTTTCGGATGACAATCAGCCGGTACCAGCCAGGGCGGAGCCTTGTGGCGGAGATGCTGGTACCTTTGGTTTTACGCAAAGTCTTTCCTTGGACATCTGCAAGGCGCAGGCCTTGGAAGGTCTTGGTTCTGTCCACATGCAGCAGACCGTTGTTGTCGGGATGAAGCATACGTGGATGGTCGGGGAAAAGGGGGTTCCTCTGGATTTCACCCAAGTGGAGGATGGCGGGACGACTTTCATTACCAAACCTGTCGGAGGCCGTCACAGCGAAGCAGTTGTTGCGACCCAAAGAAGCCGTCACATCATAAGCATTGCCCCTCAAGGCGGTGTTGATGATGTTGGCGGCATTGTCGGTGTTAGCCTCTTCAGGCTCTCCATACCATCCATAGACAGTATAGGTCACACTTGTGCTGTTGTCGAGGCTCGGGTTCCAGGTCAGTGTGTTGCCCTTCAGTTGGAGGAGGGTAGGGGTGCTTGGGGCCTGTTGGTCGGCGGCCCAGGTCATGCGGGGCTGTAATGCGGGACGGGGGAAGAACTCGAAGCATACATTATCGTATAGTCCTTTGACATTACGGGTAAAGAAGTCGCTGCGGTAGAAGCAAACACCGCCACTGCCAGCGAACCTGGTGGCGTGTATTTCCTGTCGCACTTCATTGAGCGTCCACTTGCCTTCGCGTGGGTCAAGGAAATAGATGCCAAGACCGGCGGCCACTGGATGCCCATGGGCGCCTTCTGCCCAGTCGCATAGGAAGGGGTAGAAATTCTTGCCTTGGAAATACATCATCGGGAAAAGCATGTCTTGCCAGTTGCGTTCCAACCATAGTTTAGGATCCTGGCTCACGGCGGTGTAGCAGTTCCATCCGCCAGAACTCTGACGTCTGAGGTCGTCGTACTTGCCGATGGGTGAGGAACTGAGTTTCACCCAGGGTTTCACAGCCTTCACCTTATCGTGCACCGTGCGGACGATGCGGTCGATGTTATCCCGTTTCCATTCGCTGAACGACAGCCCGTTGCCATTCTTGAAAAATTCCTTGTCACTGAATTTATACAGGCTCTCAGGATAACGGATGTAGTCAAGGCTGATGCCGTCGATATCGTAGTTTGTTGCGATTTCCTGACAGATGCCGGCGATATAGTCGGCTGTCTCGGGATGGCCGGGTATCATGAACCATTCTCCCCCCACTTGTTTGCACAGTTTGGAATGCTGACGCGTTACCGAACGGCTGCCGAAACGTTTTTGCTTCTCGGCCTTGCCTAAGGGGATGCTGACGACCCATGCGTGAAGTTCCATGCCACGCTTGTGACATTCCTCCACAGCGAAAGCAAGTGGGTCGTAAGAGGGGGCTTGCCCGTATTCGCCCGTGATGGACTCGTCCCACGGCTCGTATTTGGAAGGGTAGATGACACTGCCGCGTATGCGGGTTTGGATGAGCACTGTATTGATGTGGGCGCGTTGCAGTTTGTCGAGGATGTCGGTCAATTCCCTCTTCTGTGTCTCTGCTTGTGCCGCTGTTCTTGCTTTTTGTCTTGGCCAGTCCAGTCCGTTCAGTGTGGTCAGCCAGACAGCTCTCACTTCATGTTTTGGGCTGGCGACAGGGTCATAGAGTGTTGTCTGCGACTTCATGGTAGCGCACTGGTATATCAGGGCACACACAAGCAATATCTTGGTGATTATGGTGTTTCTTGTCATTAAAATGAGCGTTTATGTGTGGATTTGTTTGCAAAGGTAGTGAATTATTAGTAATTTTGCCAACTGAAATAGCACAAATACAAAATTATATGGTCATAGACCATTTTTGAACAAATTAGTTTTATAAGATGTTATCATTTTCTTTTGCTTTTATCTTTCTGATACTGGGATTTGTTTTCTACAGCAAGTATGTAGAGAAAGTGGTGGGTGTCGATGCTGAGCGCAAGACCCCCGCTTACACTCAGAACGATGGAGTCGATTTCCTGCCTTTGCCCACATGGAAGGTTTTTCTCATCCAATTCCTCAACATTGCCGGCACAGGACCTATCTTCGGTGCCATTCTCGGTGTGCTTTATGGTCCAGCCGCTTATTTGTGGATAGTGCTTGGCTGTGTCTTTGGCGGAGCAGTTCACGACTATCTTTCAGGTATGATGTCGGTTCGTTCCAAAGGACAGGGTATCGCTGAGATAGTGGGTGACCAGTTAGGCACTGCGGCCCGTATGTTCATGCGTGTCTTCACCTTGGTGCTGATGGTCTTCGTGGGAGCTGTCTTCGTGACTTCGCCTGCAGGACTTCTCGCTGAACTCGCTGGCGAGGGCTCTCTTTTCAGTTCTCAGACGTTCTGGTCGTGCCTGATTTTCGTATATTACATCCTGGCCACCCTCCTGCCCATAGATAAACTCATAGGACGCATCTATCCGCTCTTTGGCGCGGCATTGCTCATCATGGCCCTTGGCTTGCTGTTCGGCATCTTCGTCAAGGAGGGAGCTATGCCCGAAATCTCAACGGCTTTCCATAACCACAACGCTAATCCCAAGGCCATGGGAATCTTCCCGGGACTGTTCATTACCATAGCTTGTGGAGCGGTGAGTGGTTTCCATGCCACTCAGAGCCCGATGATGGCACGCTGTATGAAGAACGAGAAGTTTGGCCGAAAGGTGTTCTATGGAGCGATGATCACAGAAGGACTGGTGGCTTTGATCTGGTCTGCCGCCACCATCAAGTTTGCCGACTCGCTCAACGTGGATGGCGCAACACCCTATGAGAAACTGCTCAACGTGCTCACTGGCAACGGAGAGCATAGCGCTAATCCGGCCTTGTTGGTCAACATGATCTGCCAGACTTGGCTGGGAAAGATAGGTGCTGTGCTTGCTGTTCTGGGTGTGGTGGCCGCGCCAATCACTTCGGGCGACACGGCATTCCGCAGTGGAAGGCTTATCGCAGCTGACTTCATGCACTACAAGCAGAACAAGATCTATAAGCGACTGATTCTCGCCATTCCATTGTTCTTCGTGGCACTTATCTTGATGCAAGTGGATTTCTCTGTGCTTTGGCAGTACTTCGGATGGACCAATCAGACGCTTTCTGTCTTCACCTTTTGGGGTGCGACTGTCTGGCTGGCGCGCAACCACAGGAATTACGGTATTACACTTGTCCCCGCTTTGTTTATGACGGTGGTTTGCACCACTTATATCCTGCTTGCGCCCATCGGTTTCAACCTCAACTATAACGTCAGCTGGATTAGTGGATGTATTGTGGCTGTTGCTTTGCTTATCTATTTCTTGTACTGGAAGCAAAAGAAGCTGTCAATCTCCAAGTGATGTTATTCCGTTATACCGTTATTACGAGATATCGACGAATGAAAAAACGATAGAATGAAGTTAAAGAAATATATCCTCATCCCTCTTGTGCTTTTCATCTATGTCACTTGCATGGTGCTGTACTTCATCCCCAAGAGCACGGACAGCACATTGCAGAAAACGTTTCAAATCGTGGTGTCATACGCACTCGTCGTTGTGCTTTTCTTCGTGTTGCGCTACAGGGAACGACTGAAACAGGAAAGGCTCGACGACATCAAGAAAGCGGAGGAGGAGAGGAAGGAAAAAACAACAGACTCATCAATAAACAATTAGATAATGAAAAAGTTTCTTCTTACGGTGGTCATTGCCACCATTTCAGTGCTCAGCGCTTCTGCCCAGTTTGAAAAGGGAAAAGTTTACTTGAACGGTTCCTTGCCTAATTTCGGCATCTCTTATTCCGATGAAAAGGACTTGGGAATAGGACTTGAACTCAATGGAGGTTACTTCTTTGCTGACAACCTGTTGCTCGTGGGATCAACTGGATTCGATTACAACTATTCCAAATGGAGCGACCTCTACGTAGGTCTTAAGGGCCGCTACTACATTCTGCAGAACGGACTCTTCCTTGGGGCTGGAGCACGCTACCTGCATGAGTACAAGAACTTCAATGACCTTCAGCTGACGCCCGAAATCGGCTATTGCTTCTTCCTCGGACGGAATGTGGCAGTGGAGCCAAGCGTCTATTACAACATGTCAATCACCGATTTCTCCCACAAGAGTGAGGTGGGGCTCAAGGTCGGCATTAGCATTTTCCTTGACACCAAGCGCAACATCACCGTTTGGCCAGGAAAATAATGCTGGTTTATTCGGATACATTAGAGCGACGATAGGTTCACATGGAATCTATCGTCACTTTTTATCTTGTGTATAAGGGTTATAGAAATAAGGATTAAGGGAACAAAAGAATGGGGCAAGTCGGTTTTTTAGCGATGGCTAAATCATCTCTTGATTAACAACTTGCTGACTTTTCCACCTTCCTTGCGGATGACGATGCCATTGTCTGGTATCACTGTCAGAGGCATACCCGACAGCGAGTAATAGGTTGTGGTTGAAGAGGGGGTGGTGACCATTGTTTCAATGCGTGTGATATCCTCATTGATAACCTGAAATAATCTTATGTTGTCAACCTGAAAACCACCAAGACCGTTGCCCTCACCTTTCGGGCAATCAAAACCAATGGTTACAGGACCATCCTCCTTCAGCGAGAACTCCAGACTCAAAGTGCGCCAGTTATTGAAGTTCTCGTTGTCACTGTTCTTAATATTCACCGTTCCGTCTGAGTTGTAAGGGTCAGAATAGATAGTTCCTTCATTGATGGGGTCGCTGCCAATGGTGGCGAACAGACGTTGTTTGCCTGTGATAGCCGCATTATCGACACAGCGAATGTCGCCAGTCAGGCGGTAGTCGCCTGCCAATAAGTCTGATATGGTCTGAGAGAGACGAACAGAAATGTAGTTGTTGTTGTACCAGATATGCCAGTCATATACGCCTTCTGTTGGCCGTACATTGCGCTGGTCACTGGTGCTCAGACTGCCGTATTCCCCATTGGTGTCAGGAAAATCAAGTTTCCAATTGGTAGGTGCCCATGGCACTACATTGGTGTCGCGACTTTCAAAACCGTGGTTCAGAATGTACTTGTCGGTTACCTCCTCGTCGCTGTCCTTGGGATTGTCGTTATCATCCTCCTCATCCTCTTCACCTTCAGCAAGAGTGCTTCCATCCATGGTAAATTCGTAAACACCGCTGCCTAAGACGAAACTGACCAGTGTGTCGCTGTATTCCACATTGTTGATGTAGCCGGAACTCTCGATAGCCTTGCCTCCTTCCATGAGTTGCTTACCTTTCACGATAGGCAAAGTCACCTCAGCTGTCGTCCCTGCGGGAATCTCTATGCTGTAGGAAGTGTTGTGCTCTGTCCTGTTCCATGCCATACGAACGTTTCCTCGCGGTGAACGAACGGTGATGTCGGCTTCGGCCATATCGACTGGTATCCATGGGCGGATTTGCACTTGGTCGTATGCCTCTCCTATATTCGATATACCACCCAGCTGGGCGAAGAACCATTCCTCAATGTGGTCCATCATGCAATGATTCTGGCTGAGCGACATGTCCCAGTATTCCAAAGAAGTGGTGGCACCCTGTTTCACCCAGTAACCGTAGCTGGGATAAGTTGTTTTTTTCGCCATCTTATAGACCACATCATTGTAACCGTTTGCAGCCAATGACATTAGAGTGGGGCGCAGACCGATCTCTCCCGTCTTGATACTGTAGTCGTTGGCTTTGACCGATTCTGCCAGTGCCTTCGCTACAGGGGCGATGAATTCTTCCTCCACCAACCCGTAGTATAGGGCCATGCCGTAATTGGCCTGGTTGCCGTGTTCATAGACACCATCTTTGAAGAATCGGTTGTTGAAAGCGGTTTTCACCTCTGATGCCAGTTCACTCCATCTCTTGGCATCGTCAGTCTGGCCAAGTGCTGTGGCCATTTCCGACATAGCGCCAAGCAGGTAGTAGTATGTGCAGGTAAGCGTGAAAGAACTGCTGGTCTGATGGGTCAGTCCACTGGTTTCCTGCCCCCAGTCGGAAAGCACGCTGTAGTCATTTCGGATGATGCCTCCGTTGGCGAGAGTGCCATAATATTGAATAAGTCTTTTCATCTGGGGATAGTATGCTGTCATGAGCCGAGTGTCGCCATATTGCTTGAAGTTCCTCCATGGGATGGTGATAGCGGCTCCACCCCAGTTGAGGTCGTCGTCGTATGCCATCATGAAGTGTGGTACGGTACTTGGCACGTAGCCAGATGCGCCCTGAGAGTCGAAAGCATCCATCGTCACCTTGGAGAGCAGTGATTTGACATCGAAATTGTAGGATAAAGACTGGTACATCATATTAGGCACGTCGAGCCATCCCAACTTCTCTCGGTGAGGGCAGTCGGTTACTGTGTTGTAAAGTTGGCTTTGTATGCCGTTGTAGCAAATACGGTGAATGTCGTTGAGCAGCGAGTTGCTGGTCTCGAAATGACCAGTCACTTCCATGTTGCAACGGATGCGTTTGGCCGTGAAATCAGAAGGAGATGGTTCCTCACTCAAACCACTGATCTCAAGGTAACGAAATCCGTGGTACATGAACTCTGGTCCCCAAGTCTCGCCTTCCGCATCTCCTCTGAACGTATAAGTGTCAAGTGTTTTGTTGGTGGCGCCGTTTGGTTCATACATATACTCGAACTGGCATGCGTTGTTTGATTGAAGTTCCGAGTCATAGAGTGTGATGGTGGTGCCTGCAGGCGCTTTCAGGTGGAAAGAATAAGTTCCTGCGAAGTTCTGGCCGAAATCTACGAGATAGTTACCAGAAGAGTTCTTGGTCACGCTGATGGCAGGCCAAGTTTCCACCACACGGAGCGGTTCGTATTCCTTGGCGCGCATCTCTCCAATGGGGTAGGTGGTTGCAGAAACACTGGGAGCGCAGAAAGTGGGTGTCACGACCTCGCATTTTTCCCATCCGCTGACATCGAAACCGGCAGAAGTAATGCCGTTGAGTTGAAGACGTGCGTCGTATGACTCGCCACCATACCAGTTGCTGCCTGTTGTGGGCGATTGATGAGTGCCCCAGTTTTGGTCTGTATTCACACAATCAGAAGTGCCGTCCGTGTAGGTGATATAGAGCATTGCTCGGAGGGCTGTCGTAGCGGTATTGCCAGCCAGCTCGGGTTTCACGAATCTGTCACTCATGGTACTCATGTTTGCTATACCACCAGCGACTTGGGCTAGCAGTGTATTGTTGCCTGATGTGATAAGTGGTGTCACATCGTACGTGTTGTAAAGCACATGTTTGTTGTAGGCGCTTTCCCCTGGTTCCAGCACGTTGTCTGTCACCAGTTTCCCGTTCAGACGTGTAGTGAATACACCGAGGGCAGAAGCATACAGCCGTGCGTAAGCCACAGTCTTTTCTTCTGACACATTGAAATTACAGCCAAAATAGGGAACGTTGGTGTCGTCCGTGTAACTGGGGGCATCCGCTTTTTCCACTTGATATATAATGGTGTAGTCTGCCGATGTCAAGCCTGTTTCTATGCTGTAGCTCGAGGGAAAGTTGGCGGCCTTTTTATCATTGTTCATAGCTGGGGCGTCCTGGCGAGGATAAAGCACAAGACGTGCGATTTCTTCAGCTTGCCCCAAATCTGCCACGATGTCGGTGGAAGTGACGTTTTGAGTGGTGGTGAAACCATTCGTGTTGCCACCTGTTATCACTCCGTCGTTGATATATCTGATGCTCCAGCCATAGTTCGTGAGTTCCCAGGCGTTGGAAGCTGTGAACTTGGCTTCGCGCGCTACGTTCTTTCCCTCCTTGTTGTAGATTTCTATTTCTGCTATTTGCACAAATCCGTAGTTGGGGTCACTTGCTGCATGAGGACCCGAAGCCGTGACTTTCAGTTTTACGTAGCGGGCATTTACAGAACCGTCTGTGGGCGTGATTTCCACAATGGCCTTGTAGGGTTGACGTTTTGCTGCTATCCATTCGGCGTTAGCCCATTCTTCTTGCGTAAGTATTCCTGTTTCGAAGCAGCTCTGGCCATCTCCAAGCGAGTTGCCTTTCTGGTCTGTTACGGAAACCGTCCAGTTGTATTTGTGACGGCTTTCAAGTGATGGCCCCTCATAAGGAACATCTGTTTGCTGGGTGCTTTCCCTTTTCCCACTGTTCCATACGGTGTTGCCGTTGTTGTCGGTGACGGAAATCTCGTATGTACCTTGTTTGATACCTCGTTGATCGGAGTTGATTTTCCAACTGAATGTAGGTGTGCTTTCGATGCCTATCGGTTCGTTAAGCCCTAAGGTACGAAGTTCGGTTACTGTATCCTGTCCCATTAGTGGAATCGTTGATACAAATGCCATGATGAAAGTGTTGAATGTTTTTCTCATATCGTCTGAAGAGTTTGTGATGATTGTTCTTGTTGATGCGATGTTTCGAAATATCTTGAGTGCAAAGGTAATGTGGCGCTTGTTTGAGTAAGGTTATGTGTCAGTTCAAAATGGTCCAAAATAAGTTCATACCTTTATTTTGAGCCGATTTTATGCTTAAAAATGAACTTATTTTCAACTTTTATCTTTATTTTTGCGACATGAACAAGCTGCGATTTCACATTCTGACCCTTTTCCTTTTATGGATTGTCCATTACCAAGTTTTGGCTCAAGGCCGATGGCGACACATTGACGGACTTCCATGCGAGGAAACGACAACTGTTGTTCAAGATTCCGATGGCTACATTTGGATCGGTAGTCGTTTGGGATTGGTTCGATACGATGGTTACCAAATCAAACTATATCGTAATGATATGTCCCATCCTCATGCTTTCAGCTCATGCGACATCAAGGCTATATCATGCGATAGTGATGGACACATTTATGCTGGTTCTTTTTTCGGCCTCAATATATTGTCTAAGCGTTCCAATAGAATCGATGCACTACATTTCACACCAAGCGATTATATCAACTCCGTGTTCTACTGCGCTGATGGTAAACTATGGGTCGGTACAGGAAATGGACTTTATGTTGTGAATAGGGATCGTCAAATCATGCGGATGGAATCTGTACCTCTTGATGACGTGCTGTATATTTGCGATTTTGCTGATAGGGAAGTTGTGGTGGTTACCAGTCATTATGGCGTCTTTCGCATCAGCAGGAACGGAAAGGGTACTTTGATAGAAGGAACAGAATCGCTGAAACCTCGTTGTGCATATACTGATAGGGAATCAATACTCTGGATAGGCACAGATAGAAATGGGTTATATCAATACACTGCATCCGGACAACTCGTCAAACGTGCCGACTTCCCGGGTTCCGTCATCAATGACATTGTTATAAACCCTTCAAGACAGGGCCTCCTTCTTGCAACAGACAGAGGTGTCCTTTCATACTGTGAGCGTACTACCCAAAAGGACTTGATGGATAAAAACATACTGAGTCTGTATAAGGACAGGGACGATAACGTATGGGCTGCCACCGAAGGGCAAGGCGTTTTTTTTATGCCGAATCAAGGTTATCCTTTTTCTGTAGAAGAGAGGCCATTCACTCATCAGACAATGCCCATTTTATCTCAGTTCCATGTAGGTCAACTTGCTGACACTGTGCTCTGGAAAAACATATCCCGCATCAATGCCGTTTTTCAGGATGGGCGAGACGAAACATACATTGGAACATGGAATAATGGCCTCTACGTCATTGAGGATGGGCGAGTGAGCCGTCATATCACTACGGACAACTCCACTTGGCTCAAAGACAACTCCATTTATTCGATTGCCGATATAGGAAAAGGCGAGGTGCTGATTTCGACATGGAACGGCATCTACACATTGTCTAAACATGGTGAGGGTACGTTTGTAGGCCGTCTTAGGAATACAGACCTCAGTTCCATCCATGCCCTTACTGTGTTCGCTAAATCACCCGATGATGTGTGGTTGGGACTTGTGGGAGGCATCGTCCATATCAAGGGTGATCTTCATCGCCCTGAGACTACTTCCATCAAACTATATACTCATGTCAATCAATCTGCAGTGGATGATCCACCAAACGTGGCAGAACTGGCTGACCGCCATGACGAGACTGGAGATTATCAGTTGGGCGGTATCTTCAGAATCGTGGCAGATAAGAATGGGAGAATATGGGCATGTACCAGTGAGCCAGGACTGCTCCTTTTCGATGCTGAGCACGACCGTTTCAAGAGTGTCAGCCAGCAGATGGGTATTCTTGGGGACAATGTGCATAGTCTGGATATCGACAACTTCGGCAATTTCTGGATGACGACCAACTATGGAATACTACAGATGAAAATCGATGAGAATTGCCTGCCTGTCGGGTACAAACTATTTACAATGGCAGACGGATTGCCAACCAATTATTTCGGCAGTACAATGAGTACTGTTCTGGAAGACGGTACCTTGTGTTTTGTCAATCGCGACCATATAATCACCACCACTCCGAAGGATTTGTTAGAACATCACTACAGGCAGAAGGTGTTTGTGTCAGATATACAAGTCAATGGATTATCTTTATCCAGCAATACCACAGACTCACTATCCTTGCTGCCATATTCGGACCACATTGTTCTTGCACACAACCAAAACAACATCACCCTGCGATTGGCAACCCTTTCTTATGGTCAGGAATCATCCATACGCTATGCGTATTGTTTGCATGGTTTTGATACCGACTACCGGCAAACAGACATGGGAGTAAATAGTATCAGTTACAACCAATTGCCACCAGGTACTTATAGGTTGTCTTATAGAGTGCAGATGAATGGTGTGATTCAGGAAGAAAACGAACAGTACATGGTCATCGAGATCCTGCAGCCTTTGTGGTGGAGGTGGTGGGCACGAGGCATTTATGTGCTGATACTTGGTGGTTTAGCATATATCGTTTTTCATAACATACGTGATAGAAGACATAAAAAACGTCAGTTGAAACTCTTGGAAATGGAGAAGATGAAGCAGCAGGAAGTATATCAAAAGAAAATGCAACTCTATTCTAAGATGCTACATGAGTTTCTCACCCCACTGAAGTTGATGAACGAAATGCTTCATGACCTTCATAAGAAGGTTCGTCCCTCCTTACAAGCCACACTTTTTATGCTGACCAATCAGGCCGACAGACTTGAAGAGGCCATGACCACTATCGTGGATGTAAAAGAGGACGCCTTTGCACAAGAGACTATGCAGAAGGCTGAAGATCTCTCCTTAGTGGACCGGGATTTCTTGAGGCGTTGTACAGAATCGGTCAACAATCATCTTTCCGACGCTGAGTACTCGCATCTTGTTATGATGGAGGAGGTGGGCGCTTCCCATGCCACACTCTATCGAAAACTGAAGGCTCTTACGGGTATGGATGCCACTTCTTTTATACGAACAGTGCGCATGAGGACTGCATGTCAGATTCTGGAACACACCCCCGACATCCGCATCAACGAACTGGCAGAACGTGTCGGTTACAGCAATCCCAAATATTTTTCCACTTGCTTTAAAAAAGAGTTTGGAGTCTCACCAAAGGACTACGTTGCCAAAGGGTGATTGTCCTTCTTCTCTCTCACGTTTGCCGCCTTGGGTGCGGTTTCATGGATATATGGAAAAAAGAGGCAGGGTAACAATTTCCACCCTGCCTCTTTTTAGGTTCTTAGAGCTTGCACCTCGATTCTTAGAACTTATATCTCACACCGGCGCAGAGGATACCTTTTTCACCAAAACCCAGTTCGCAGAAGCCACGGAATGCGCTACCGAACTCCACACCGAGGGCTGTTGCCTGCCACATGAAATCAGTCGTGCTTTCTTCTTTAGCGTCAGAATGATTCGTGCCGTCGACTTTCGTCTGCATGATGATCATACCTGCTGCCAGTTCTGAGTACAATCCGAAATGATCGCGGCGAAGCCAATTGAACTTCACTGCCGGCATGACGGTGTAGTAGTTTGCTTTGAAACTGGAATGGTCATACTTACATCCAGCTATTGATGCCACAGCACCAACGCCAACCACTGGCGACACATGGTAGAAATACTCGATACCTATAGGCCCCCAGAAGCCCGACTGGTCATCGCTGCTGAAGCTGAAAGCACCTGCATAAGTTGATACGATATCGGAAGCGGAACCGAAACCATAGTAGATACCAATCTCATTCTTAGGCTCATAGCTTTGTGCCTTCAGACTCATTGTAGCCATCATGGCGGCCACGACCATTAAAAGAATCTTTTTCATTTTTGTTGTTATAATATAGGGAACTTATTGACCTGCTATTGGCGATTTTTTTATTTTGGCTGCAAAATTAGCTCTTTTTTCTTGGATGACAATGAGTTTCATCAGAAAACTTGTTTTTTCCCCATTTTTCAGGCTATGAATGTCGATATGATCTAACCGAAAACCGTTGTAGGATCTTAATAATGGTGTTTGTTTGTATGAAATCTCAGCAGAAAACCATATCTTTGTCATCGAGTTTGGACGACTATGGATATGAAATTTGTCATCAATTACGTCATTTTTCAAGTTCTGTGATGCAAGTTTTTTCGTACCACTGCATTTAAACTACAGACGATTCGATGTACAAGCTTATGAAAAGGAGAATAACTGAATACTACAAATGGTTCGCCACAGGAATGCTCATCATCTCAATTACCTCATGTGCTACGATGTTTTCCGGCACAAGAGCCGACATCATGATTGATGGAGATGTGGATGAACCATTGACCATCCTCAGCAGTCATGCAGAGTATCAGGATGTCACCCTTCCCACCATTGTCGAGGTGAAACGCAAGCATCTCGACGGGCAGCATATCCAGATTACTTCTGAACATCATACCTTCGACGACATCGTGCTGGAGAAGGCGTTTAATGCGTGGGCTTTGCTAAGTGTCTATACAGGTGCTTTGGGTTGTATCGACTTATTTACCAATGCGGTCAGTAAGCCCAAATACGACAACTTCTACATTACACCGTCGGACAAGACGGCAGATGACTCACTTCGCAGACCCGCTACGGTAACCATACCATTGTACTCGTCTAAGTACAGAGCACAGCTCAGGTCAAAGTTGTTACCTGAAAAGCCCTTGCGTCATGAAATCAATGGGACTATTGGACTCGGCATCAACCAGGCAGACCATTACACAGAACATTTTATCAACGGTTTCACGAAACGCTATCACATGAAACCTGAAGACGGGTGTATGGATCTCACTGGTGAGAGTTACATCGTTGGAAAATTGGAGTATCACTACCGTTTCGACAAGAAATGGGATTTCGGTGCCATGATGGCATGGGGTGTCTCTAACGAAAACTACGATGACAGTTATTATTATTATGACAACGAACAGAAAAGATTAAGATCCATCTTTGGCGATGGTCACGAAAGGTGTACGTTCTTCTCTTTTGCGCCATCGGTAAGATACACTTGGTATGAGACACCCAAATACCGTCTGTTCTCCCGTGTGGCCTTGGGCGCGATGCGCCATCACCTGAGTTTTGATGTGGATCAATGGGAAAACAATGACCCAAACACTTCAATCTGTCGTCTTGTCAATGAAGAATATTACGCCGAAACCAAATGGCGCATGGCTTATCAAATTTCTCCCATAGGCATCTGTGTGGGTGCCCACAATCTAAAGTTTATCGCTGAATTAGGTTATGGATGTCTTGGGGTGTTGAACATGGGTGTCTGTGTGAGTTTTTAAGGTTATCCATATCCATCATATCCGAATCCTGAACTAAATGACTTTTAATTGAATAAATTCCCCGTTTTGTGTGTTTTTTTCTATCTTTGCACTCACAAAAACGCAAAAGACAAGATAAAAAGACAATAAAGGCGATGGATGGTAAACCAATTAACAAGAGCAACCGCATCACATCCATAGATTCGTTGCGAGCTTTCGTGTTGCTCGGTGTGTTCTTCACACACACATGGGCTGGTTTTTCCGTAAAGAACGCATACGTTCTCTCTTCCACGTCGGACAGGGTGATAGATCTCTTCATCAGGGAATGCCTGCAGTTTAAGTGCGCTATGATTTTCAACATGCTCTTCGGCATCAGTTTCTATCTTATCTTGCGCAATCCCGCCAACAGCAGTGGCAAGTTTGTATGGCGATGTTTCCTGCTGGCTATTTTCGGCATATTGCTCAAATTTTTCTATTGGCCGGATGCACTGATGTGGTATGGATTCTGTGGTATGTTCTTAGTGGCTTTTCGACATTTGTCTGTGAAAGGATTGGTCTTGTCTGTCATCTTTTTTTATGCATTGGCAATTGTTTTGTCTTCCCATGCCATCGGGTCGTTTTTATTCAACAATTACATCTCCGATTTTAACCGATATGATGAACATGTCAGTTTTGCAGATGCTTTTAGGTGGTGGCCGGCGGCCATCTTCGTCTATTTGCGACACATGTTCAACAACGGCATCTTTTACACGTTTGCCAATTTCCTGATAGGTTATGCTCTATGCAAATCGGGATTGGTGGAAAGAATGGACAGATGTGTATCAATCACTACCGTTATCGTCGCCTTTTTGGCGCATCTTCCTTTCCTCTTCATTCCCTATGAACACAACGTTTCCTTCGTCTTGAAAGCACCTGTGGTTTTGACGGGAGCTTTTTTCTATGCCGTTTTGTTCGTCTATATTTACAATCGTCATCCCTTTCATCAGTTCCTCAGACTGTTTGAACCTTACGGACGGCTTGGACTTACCAATTACTCGATGCAAGGGGTTGTTGGAGTGATAGCGCTTTGTCATTGTGGCTTGGGATTCATGCAACTGAGCCTCACTTCACTCTTGTTTCTTGCATTGTGCTTTTTCATCTTCCAGGCATGTTTCTCCTATTGGTGGCTGCAAAGATTCACATACGGGCCTTTTGAGTATTTATGGCGTTGTGCTATCGAGAGGAAATGGCTTCCTTGGCGGAAAAAACTTTGTTGATTTCATTGATACTACGATAAATAATTGTAATTTTGTCATTTGAAAAAACATGATTAAAACGACCACAAAATACGGAATGGCGATGTTTGGTGAGTGGGGAGGATAACTTAATTTATTGGTATAGATGAATGTACTGATTCTATATAGTATTTCACATCAGGAGATTCTCATGAGGAGCCTTTGCCAGCAAATATGCAATGCTGGTGTTTGTGCCGACTTGCTCGATGTCACATCTCTCGTTTTCTTCTCACCTTCAGGAAGGAAAGCACCCCGTTTGATTCAACTCTACCGAAAATCGTTCAGTGTTTTGCATCGCGATAGAATCACATTGTGGCTGGTCTGCCGAATGGCTGAAAAATATGACGTCATAGATTTCCAAGGCTTATTCACACCGCTCTTCTATACCATAAGCAAGATATTAAAAAAAAGAGGAAAGGCGATTAAGACGCATTTCTGGGGAACGGACTTGACGCTTGCAAAGTCCTATGATAGGTCATGGAAAGGAAAGGTGTTGGAGAACTCAAAATTAGTACAGGTGGCTACAGAGGAAATGAAGGGACATGTGGCCGATAAATTCCATGATTATTTGGACAGAACAGTGGTTTGTCCATTTGGCAATCAACATCTCGATGACCTGATAGTATTGATGGAGGAAGGCCGACAATTGGATTTGGATTTCACGAAAATGGTTCTTACTGGCAAGATTGTCGTCTGCTGTGGATACAATGGAAAGGAGACACAACAACATATCAAGATGATTCGGGCGTTGGGGGCGTTGCCGGTTGATGTGCAGAAAAAGCTGGCAGTTGTCTTTCCCATGACTTACGAACTGGAGGAAGAGTATCTGGCTACAGTACAAAATGCATTGAAAGATGTGGCATTTTGTTACGACATCATCATTCAACGAATGACGGAATTGCAGTTGTTGTCACTCCGCAAGATTACTGATATTGTGGTGAACATACAGGTCATAGACTCGCTGTCTGCTTCACTTCAGGAACATATCTTCTGCGGTGGGGTGCTGATTGCCGGAGAATGGTTGCCTTATTCTTTGTTCACTGATCATGGCATTTACTATATCAAATCGGGAGTGTCTGACTTGTCAGAGAAGTTGCTCGACACTATTCAGAACCTTGATACCCTCAAGAGAAAATGTGGCGACAACGGTCAGCGAATCTATGCGCTGACATCTTGGCAAGCCGTGATTGAAAGATGGAAAGACATTTACCTGCATTTGGACAACTCATGAATTATAGGGAGCTTTCTTAAATAGTCTTTTTGGAAAAAAAGATTTTTACTTATAAAAAACATCTGTACTATTGATTAGTTGCTACTAATAGTTTATCTTTGCATAAATTTATTTACAATTAACAAGAAAAAGTAATTTAATATGTCTCCTTTAATTATTGCGATTATTGCAGTTGTCGTTCTTGTCGTCATCTTTATCTATGGTGTCTCACAGCAAAGGACACTTGTCAAGTACGATGAGATGGTAAATAATAGCATGAGCAACATCAGTGTGCAGCTCAAGAGCCGTTGGGACGCAGTCCTTGCATTGGTGAAGATGACGAAAGGATACAGCGACTACGAGCATCAGGCCATGATGGACATCATCAGCCAGAGACGTATCGCTGTGGTGAAAAGTCCTGAGCAGGTGGCAGATCAGGAAGATGCGATCGGACAGGTTTTGACCCGTTTCTTCGCTGTCATCGAACGCTATCCCGAGCTGAAGGCAGCGAGCCTCTATGCTGACACCATGAAGCAGATTGTGTCTTTTGAGGAGAAAGTGCGTATCAGCCGCATGGTCTATAACGACACGGTCACTAAACTGAACAACGTGGTGCGTCAGTTCCCTTCCAACTTGGTGGCTTCCATACTCGGTTATGGGGTGCGCACTTACATTGAGCACGATCCGCAGCAGATCAACTATCCCGACATCGGTAGCATACTCAATAAATAACTATCTGAAAACTTTTTTCGCCAATGCTTGTCTTGGGTATTTCGTTTTTGCCTGTCCTGTTGCTATTGTTCTATATCTACAGGAAGGACAACGTGAGCCCTGAGCCTCCGGCACAGCTCGTCAAGGCCTTTTTCTTTGGAGTGGGTTCCATCTTCGTGAGTCTGTTGTTTTCCACAACAGTATTCTCTTTCCTTGGACTCGACTTCAGAACTTCAAAGCATGTTCTTGGACAGTTCGCCGAGGCGCTCTTCGGGGCAGCCTTGCCTGAGGAGTCTGCCAAACTGCTGATGCTGTGGCTTTTGTTGCGCAAGAACACTTACTACGACGAGTATTTCGACGGCATCGTCTATGCCGCCTTTGTTGGAATGGGCTTCGCCGCTTTTGAGAATGTGATGTATATCAGCGAGGCGGGTGAGAACTGGTTGGCTGTTGGCTTTTCCAGGGCATTGTTCTCCATCCCAGGGCATTTCTCTTTCGCTGTGGCCATGGGTTATTTCTATTCCTTGGTTCATTTCGGACAGAAAAAAGACACCTTGTCAAAGATTTGTGTACTTCTCGTTCCAGTGATTGCCCATTGGATTTACGATGGCCTGCTCTTCGCTCAGGGGGTGGTTGCCGACATCCTCGCAGTGGCGTTTGTCCTTGTATTCCTGGTCTTCATTGTCATCATGTACAGACGCTCTGCTAAACTGATTACAGCTCTCAGGCAATTAGACAACCCGCCGCCACCGCCACAGTACGGGCCAACAATACCTCCATCTCCACCACCAGTCCCGCCGATGGCGTGATTTTATTTGTCAAAGCTGGCTCAGGAGTCCGAATCGTCCCAGCCGTGATTACTCCGTATAGTATTCTATCATCTTGATGAGTGCTCGTGTGCAGACGGGGCAGAACTCCTCTACCTCGTTGATTTTCATGCGGCATTCCATAGCAGGCCGATATACACCCTTCGACTGATAACCACCGCCCTCATAAGCACCCACGGTGTGGATGAGGGCGTGTTGTTGTTTCTCGTTTAATTGCAGGAAGGTGAATGTATTGCGAGCATTATAGTCCTTGTATTTAATGGGAGGAGTGGGAACCGCTGTTTTCTTATCCATCATATCAGCCCATTTGGAACTGAAATCCACGAGCGTGGTGAGGTTGGGCTCCCAAGGCTCTTTGTCGGCAGGATACATGGACGAATACTGGTCGTCGTAGAAATACTCGTCGCCCAGTCCGCCGAAGGAATGGCCGAACTCATGCACCAGCACCTGACGCGCCGTGGGATGGTCGCTGGTCGTCACATTGATGGAGTTGTAGATACCGCCACCACCGTATAGTGAGGTGTTGGCAAGTACGATGATGTGTTCAAAAGGCACACCTGCCAGTTGGTCGTAGATATCCTGCATGTTGGTGGTCATCAGATAGCGGTCGGAATAGAAGGTATCGTAGTGGGAAGAGGCTGCCGTCTTTTTCCATGTGTCCTTGCGGGGAACACTCACACCGCGTTCTGCGCTCTCGGCTGACACGGCGATGATGTTGAACTTGTTGGCCATGCTCTTGAACGGCTCATGTCCCAACAGGAAACCGCAGGCACGCCGTGCGTCATCGTGGAACTTCTCTTGGTCGTTGGCGGTATATCCCTCGGCGAGAATGGCGATGTCGATGCAGTTCTGAGGCTCACCGCCAATGTGCAGGTATTCCCATGTTGCCGACGAACTTTTCTCTCGGATAAGGATGTCGTCAGGTGAGATGGTGTGGGTCAGTGATGCCGACACCCTCCCGTGGATGTCGTGGAGGCTTATCGTCACCTCCACGATCTGCTTGGGATAAGGCACTTGGAAACAGTTCTCAAAGGCTTTCTTCACCTGGGTTGCCTCCTCGGTTGATTGCCATTCCTGAAATAGGGATGAGAAGGAATTGGCGTAAATCACCTGACGGCTCTGTGGGTCGCGAACCGTAATCTGTCCATTGCCCTTGAGTAGTGGCTGGTTGAGGTGGTGGCGACGTCCAGCCCACTGTGGGGTGGAGGATGCCTCCTGGAAGAAGATTTCCTGTGTGGCGCTGTCGCCCGCGAAGATATAGTCGAGCCTAAGGGTTTTGTCCTCGAAATAGTCGTCGAATTGTTGTGCAAAGATGCTGACTGCCCCTAAAAACAGGGCAGTCAGCAACAATGTGGCCTTTTTCATCGTTTGTGGTTCGTTATCGTCTGTTTATTTGATGATTTTCTTTCCTTTGCGGATGAAGATGCCCTTGGTGGGCTGATGGACCCTGCGGCCCTGGAGGTCATAAACAGGGGCGTTATCGTCCTCCTCCGTGATGGTGTTGATGGCATCTACGGTCTCGTCTTTTACGACGCGCAACTTACCGTCGGTCAACAAGGTTGAGATGTCCCATTTCTGTGTGGGCGAGGGTCGTTCAGGCTCGATGGCCGTGAATCCGTTGCCCGCAGTGGAGCCGATATTGGAGAACAACTTGAAGTCGGTGCCGTCGGGAATCTCCTGTGCTTGGTCGATGTTGAGGCGCAGGGTGGCGTTGTTGAGTGTCAGTTTTCCGCTGACACTGATGCGGCTGTTGCGGATGGTGTTGTCGGTGGCGAAGAAGGGGAACTCCACGACGCCGTTGCTGACCGTGAGGTTGCTTGTCAGTTTCAGTACGCTGCTGAACATGATGAGTGAGTCGCCGGCGAGGATAGTGCCGCCGTTCTGGATGGTGACGGGAGAGTTGATGGTACCTGTGCCCGCAAGTGTGGCTCCGTCTTTCACGTAATAATTGCCACCGCCCGTGTGGCTGCCGTTGACAATCAGTTTTCCTCCTTCCACTGTGGTCGTGCCCTTGTAGATGTTCGCTCCAGTCAACCGCCAGTAGCCGCTGCCTTCCTTCACGATAGTCACAGTTCCTGTGTGTCCGGTGTTGCTGGCGCAGTTGTCAATCACTCCCTTGAAGGTCTCGTTGGTGTTCGCACCGCCCACTCGCCAGGTCATCTTGAAGCCGTCGGTGCTCTTGCTTGAGCCACTGAGATATGTACCGGCGTCACCGCGCAGACCGCCGAGACGGAGGTCGCCGTTGGTGTTCCAGTAGATGACATGCACATCCTTGCCTTTTAGTTGCACCACACCATTGGGGATGCCGTCGTTCTGAAGGATGAGTTGGTTGCTTGAGCCCACGCCGTTGGCAATCAGGGTGCCGTAGAACTCACTCATGTCGTTCTGCCAGTACTCACGCACCCAACTGATGCGGAAGTCGATGGTGCCTGAGCCTGTCAGTTTACTCTTGATATAACAGTTGCGGTAAGGCTGGAAGATGGAGGTCGTTCCCTCGCGGGCTTCTATTGGCATGTAGTAGGTGCAGTAGTTGTCGTTGGCGTCCTTCGTGCTGAATGTACCGCCGGCAAGCACCAGCTTGGAAGAATTGCTCTCACTTGTGCCGAGATACACTTTCTTGTCCTCCAGCGAAGAGAGATAGCCTAAATGCAAGGTGCCCCCTTCGACAATTGTCTCACCTGAGTATTTGAAGAAGGATGGTGAGGACGGACTGACTGTGCCTTTGCCACCAAAGGTGACATTGCCCTCGCCGATGATGCTGCCGTTCATGGTTACTGTTGAGTTGCTGTTCGCTACGTCGAACTCGGTGTCGTTGTACAGGTTGGCGTCGCGGTTGGTGGAGGTGTTGCCTCCTGTGTAGTTCCATCTGCCGCCGTCCCAGATCCAGTTCTGGCCGAACTCAGCTGAAGCGCCTATGCTGCTCGCTGCATCCCCGTTGCGGAGTGTAGAGAAACTGATGGTGCCTTCATGAAGGACGGTAGCGCCCGTATAATTGTTGTCGGACGAAAGAACGAGAGTCCCTTCACCGGTCTTGTTCACAGAGGTGTTGCCCGAAATCTTGCCCTTGCCGGCGATGGTTACCGTTGAGCCGGTGTTCACAACCACGGCTGATGGCTTCACATCGCTTGGCACATCGACCTTGCAGTCATCGGATGGTGAGAACAACACTTTTCCACCATCGGCATAAAGACCGTTGTCCCAGTTTTGGTCGGTAGTGTTCCAACTGCCATCCAGGGTAGTCCATGTGTAGTCGGCGGTGTAGTTGTCGCAATCCACCATTTCCACATGAGCAGGTTGGGTCTTACAGGTCACCAGGTCGGAATAGTCTGAACTGCTGTCTCCTTTAACGGCCTTGATGCGGAAGGTGTACGACGTTCCTGGCTCAAGGTCAGTCAGTGTCACTTCCTCGGCGTTGGCTTCCGTGGTCGCGACAGGAGTATAGGCTCCGTTTTTCTGCACCTCAACCACGAAGCCTTCCTCACCCTCCGTAAAATCGTACCAACCAAGCGTGATGGAGGTGTCGGTTGTGGCTTTCTTGTCGGCTAAGATGGGTCGGCGAAGGAACAGCGTCCTGTTCTCGGTGGTCAGGCTGTTGATATAGTTCTCGATATTGGCATATCCGTTGGTAGCGATGGTCATGGCGTCGTTGGCGTTCGGGTTGGTGCCGTTCGCGTTCTCCCAATCGTCGGGCATACCGTCACTGTCGCTGTCTTTGGCTTTCGCCCATGATTTCACACCCCAAGCTGTCGGGGCACCGATGGGCAGCTGGTATTCGGAGGAGATGATGGCACCTTCCTTGCCGAACGATTTCACTTGGTGCACCATCAGATGGTCTGCCAAGTCGCGGTAGGGCAGGGATGCACCTACTTCGGGCAGCAGGGAGTCAATCAGTTCCAGGGCATTCCATGCGGGCAGTTCGGGATAAGGGTAGGGCTTGCTTTCAAAGGTCGGTCCGCCGCTGTATTCATTATGGGGTATCTCGTATGGATTGAACTTGCCGTCGGCGTTGCGGTCCTGCCAGTTGTCGGAGGCATAGATGTGGAAGTCGCTGTTGCCGCTCGTGATGGCGTTCCCGCCACCCCCAGGGCCATTGATGAAGAGATTGTTGGTGGTGTTCACATAGGATGTGCCTTGTGAGTCGCCTCCCATCAGGTAGCAACCGCTGTGCCAGTTATAGACGAGGCAGTTGACGTATTGGTTCCTGCCCTTGATCTTGTTGTTTCTCGTGTCGTTGTCGCAGTAGAAATTTCGGTAGAGGGTGATGTTGTCGGCCTGGATCAGTCCGCCGGCAGAATGTGACAGCAGTCCTTGTCCTATGAGGCAGTTCTGGATGGTGATGTCGCTTGGTGCCGTGCGTTTGTTGTCCCAGTTGATGGAGAATGTTTCGTCCAGACCCCATGCGATGGAGCAGTGGTCGAAAATCATGTTGGTACCGTTGGCTATTCCTGCGGCGTCCTTTCCCGACGACCCGTTCTTTCCCATGCGGAATTTCATGTAGCGCACGATGATGTTGTCGGCGCTGGAGAATGTCACGCCGTTGCCATAAACGATGACTCCCTCGCCAGGTGCGGTCTGTCCTGCCACATAGAGGTTGGCTGAGAAACTCATTCGCGACTTGATGTTGATGACGCCGCACACATCGAACACCACGATACGGTTGGGTTGGCTCACTGCTTCGCGCAAGGAACCGGATCCGGAGTCGTTGAGGTTGGTCACATGATATACGGTGCCGTAGCGGCCGCCTGTGGCGTATCGGCCCCAGCCTTCCGCGCCGGGGAAGGCCAGCTGTTTCTGGCCTGTGATGGTCAGAGTGTGCAGCAGAGCCATCAGTAACAGGGTGATAGTGTGTTTCATATAGCTTTTTGTCTTAATAACACAGTGAAAGGGGGATATAGAGAAGAAGCCTAAAGTTTATCCTTTAAGAACATGCCTGTGTAACTTTGGGCACATTGCGCCACTTCCTCAGGAGTGCCTTCAGCCACGATGTAGCCGCCTTCTTTTCCTCCCTCAGGTCCCAAGTCGATGATATGGTCGGCGCATTTGATGATGTCCATGTTGTGTTCGATGATGATGATGGAGTGTCCGCGTGTGATGAGTGACTGGAAGGCTGCGAGCAGTTTCTTGATGTCGTGGAAATGCAGTCCTGTGGTGGGTTCGTCGAAGATGAAGAGTGTGGGCACATGTTTCTCCTGACTGAGGTAATATGCCAGTTTCACACGTTGGTTCTCGCCTCCTGAAAGGGTGGAGGAGGCTTGTCCGAGTTTGATGTATCCCAGACCCACATCCTGCAGTGGACGCAGTTTGTCACAGATCTTCTTCTCTTTGTGCGCTGTGAAGAACTCCACGGCTTGGTTCACTGTCATGTTGAGGATGTCGTAGATGTTCTGTCCGTGGTACTTCACGTCGAGCACCACCTCCTTGAAGCGTTTGCCGTGGCAAGCCTCGCATTCCAGCACCAGGTCGGCCATGAACTGCATCTCGACCGTCACGGTGCCTTCTCCCTTGCATTCCTCGCAGCGTCCGCCCTCCGTGTTGAACGAGAAGTATGCGGCGGTGAAGCCCATCTGTCGGGCGAGTTGCTGTTGCGCCATCAGTTTGCGTATCTCGTCGTAGGCGCCGAGATAAGTCACGGGGTTGCTGCGTGTGGAAGTGCCGATGGGGTTTTGGTCCACGAACTCCACTTTCTTGATCATGTCGAGGTCGCCCTCCAGACCAGCGTATTGCCCTGGGGCCTCGCAAACCTCGTCAAGATGACGCTTGAGGCCACGGAAAAGGATATCGCGGACCAGTGTCGATTTGCCGCTGCCGCTCACGCCGGTCACTACGTTCATGACGTTGAGGGGAATCTTCACATTGATGCCCTTGAGGTTGTTCTCGCGTGCGGATTTCACGAGGATATAGTTGTTCCAGGGGCGTCGGCTTTCGGGAACCTTGATTTCTTCTAAGCCTAACAGGTACTTCACCGTGTAGGACTTGGAGGCGTCGTCAACACCGTTGTGTTCAGTGTCGTTATTCGTTTCTTCGGTTTCGTTTTGTCCGTTCTGATCCTTGCCCTCCGAGTTTTTTAGTTGTTGGATGAGGCTGTCCTTGTCAAGTTGACGGTAGTCGCCTTGCCAAACCACACGTCCCCCTAGACGTCCCGCTTGAGGACCGATGTCGATGATGAGGTCGGCCTCTCGGATGATCTCCTCGTCGTGTTCCACCACAACCACAGTGTTTCCCAACTGTTGCAACTGACGGAGCACGTGGATGAGACGTTGAGTGTCGCGGCTGTGGAGACCAATGCTGGGTTCGTCCAGGATATACAGACTGCCCACCAGGTTACTGCCTAAGCTGGTGGCGAGGTTGATGCGTTGGCTCTCACCACCCGACAGCGAGTTGCTGAGGCGGTTGAGCGTCAGATAGCCCAAGCCCACATCGTCGAGGAAGTTCAAGCGGTTTTTTATTTCCACCATGATCCGGCGGCTCACTTCCTTGTCATGGTCGTTGAGTTCGAGTTCGTCGAAGAATTGTCGGAGTTCCGTCACAGGCATATCCACCAGTTCGGTGATGGAGCGTCCACCCACTTTCACGTAGGTGGCTTCTTTCTTCAGACGTGTGCCGTGGCACATCGGGCATACGGTCTTGCCGCGGAAACGGCTCAGCATCACTCGGTACTGTATCTTGTACTGGTTGTCGCGCACCATTTGGAAGAAAGCGTCGATGCACACCGACTCATGGATGTCCTCCCCTGGCATACCATGCCAAAGCACGTCTTTCTGCTCTTGGGTCAGGGCATAGTAAGGGGTGAAAATAGGGAAGTTGTTGTATCGCTCGGCCCTGCGGATGAACTCGTCTTTCCACTGGCTCATCTTCTCGCCACGCCAGCAAATCACAGCGCCCTCGTAAAGGCTGAGTTCCTGGTCGGGGATGACCAGACGTTCGTCGATGCCCATCACCTTGCCAAAGCCTTCACATTCGGGACAGGCTCCCACGGGGGAGTTGAAGGAGAAGAGGTGTTCGCTCGGCTCATCGAATGTCATCCCGTCTGCTTCGTAGCGGGTAGAGAACACGTACAGGTTATCGGTGGGAGAGTTGTTGAGCAAGTCCTCGCCGTTGCCCTTGGTCTGACTGAAGAAACGGAGCATACAGGTGCCGTTGCCCTCATAGAAAGCGGTTTCCGTGGAGTCCATCAGACGATTGATGGTAGCTTTCTCGGTGGAGACGCTCATGCGGTCAACCACGATGTTGATCAGTGGCGAGATGTCCTCGTTCTTCGTGTGCTCGGCAAGATAGTCGTCGATGCGTTGGATCTCACCGTTGATCTCCAGTCGGCTGTAGCCTTCCTTGATGTCCATCTCAAGTTGTTCGCGCAGCGTGCGGTTGCCGTGCACCACGAGGGGCGCCAGCAGCACGAACTTGGTGCCTGGCTCTTGAGCGGTCATGCAATGTGCCACATCCTCGATGGTATGTTTCTTCACCTCCATGCCACTGACTGGAGATATGGTACGTCCAATCTTTGCATACAGTAGTCGCAGGTAGTCGTAAACTTCGGTCGAGGTGCCGACAGTGGATCGTGGGTTGCGGCTGATGACCTTCTGTTCGATGGCGATGGCAGGTGGAATGCCCTTAATGTAGTCGCATTCGGGCTTTCCCATACGGCCGAGGAACTGTCGTGCATAGCTTGACAGGCTTTCCACATAGCGTCGCTGTCCCTCGGCATAGAGGGTGTCGAACGCCAGTGAAGACTTTCCACTGCCGCTCACGCCGGTAATCACGACAAACCGCCCTCGTGGTATGTTGAGGTCGATGTTCTTCAGGTTGTTCACCCTCGCACCCTTGATCTGTATGTAGTGGTCAGTTTTTGGCATGATGCTTTTTCGCTTGGTTGGTATAGGATTTCTAAAGCACTTTCTTCAAGGCCTCGAGGTCGGCGTCGGTGGTGGCCCAGCTGGTGACGAACCTGCATATCATGTTCTCTGCGTCGTAGGGTCCCCAATGTGTGAAGTTCACATGCTTTTCCAGTGTCTTCACCCGTTTGTTGGGGATGATGACGAACTGCTGGTTGGTGGGAGAGTCTATATAGAATTGGTAACCTTTGCTCTCCAGCAGTTTCTTCAGGCGCATCGCCATGTCGATGGCGTGGCGGGAAATCCGTAGGTAGAGGTTGTCGGAGAAGAGCGCGTCGAACTGTACGCCAGTGAGCCTTCCTTTAGCCAACAACGCGCCGTGACGCTTGATGATGCTGAAGAAATGCTTAGGTGCGTTCTGGTGGGTGAAGACCACGGCCTCACCGCAGAGCGCGCCCACCTTGGTACCGCCGATGTAGAACACGTCGCAGTGCTGGTAGAGCCAGGGCAACGTGATGTCTGTTGAGGCTGCCAGTCCATATCCCATGCGGGCGCCGTCGATGAAGAGGTTGAGTCCGAAGTCCTGGCATACCTGATGGATGTCGGCGATTTCCTGGGCGCTGTAGAGGGTGCCGAGTTCTGTGGGAAAGGAGATATAGACCATTCCGGGCTGTGCGAGGTGCTCAGTGCTCTCATCGTTGACAAACCATTCCATGTAGGAGCGGAGGTCGCCGGAGCAGAGCTTGCCCTCATGTTCCTTCAGTGCGATCACCTTATGTCCGTTGGCTTCTATGGCACCTGCCTCATGGATGTTGATATGTCCGGTCTCAACCGTGATGACGGCCTCATAGCTATGAAGCACCCCGTCGATGACCGTGGCGTTGGCCTGTGTGCCGCCAGTCAAGAAGAAAACCTGTGCGTCAGGGTCATCGCAGGCTTTGGCGATTTTCTGCTTGGCTTCTTCAGTGTATTTATCGAAACCGTAAGTGAGTGTATGCTCATCGTTGGTTCTTACAAGATGCTCCATCACCATGGGATGGGCACCGTTGTTATAGTCGCTTTCTAAAGATATCATGCTTTTATAGTTTTAGCAGTTTAATAAAAAAATCGGCCTGGATGGAACCTGTGATATAGATACAGAGGAATTTTACCATCTGATGGGTCGAATGGTTTCAAATTACAAATTTATAATAAAAATATAAATTTTCCCTTTTTTTACAAATGTTTTTTCCCTCACGCTAAAAAAGCGCCATTGCTGGAATGTTCCAAAGCAATGACGCTCAGCTTGGCTTGACTGGAAAAACCTTCCACGAATCTTTCTGAGTGATTGACAATCAGGGCCAAATATGCTATTGTCCTACATCTTCCGAATTATATGTCCCATTCTCTAAAAAACGGGACTCAAGAGTTTGACAACTGCGTATGAAGTGGGTGGCATGTGGATGGTCATGTCGCCAGTTTTCTTGTCGTGATTGATGGTGAAAGTGTCTCCAGCCAGCAGTTTGGTCTTTTTGAATTTCACATTGAGATGGAATGACGCTTCAGATGCCTCTGCCTTGGGATTGAGCATCACCAGCACCACGTCGTTTCCTGCAGCCCTGGCATAGATGAAAGGATAGGCAGAGGCAGTCGTCATGTCCTCGCTGGCAGCAGGATAAACAGGCACGAACTCCGCGTAGTTGGCAAGCGCAGGTTCGTTGTGCCGCAAGGAAATGAGTCTGCGGGTCTTATTAAGCAGTGAGTTGGGATTCGTCTCTTGTTCCTCCACATTGGGCGCGTCATTGGAGGGATCGACTGGCAGATAAAGTTTCTGCGGGTCGGCAGTTGAAAAACCAAGGTTTTGCCCTTTGTTCCACTGCATTGGCGTACGCGCGCCATTTCTCGGCTGATAGGCACCCTCCACCTGTGGCCAGTCGTTGGGCAACTGCCTCATTCCTATTTCATTACCGTAGTAGAGGAAGGGTACACCTGGCATGGTGAAACCGAAAGCGTAGATGATTTCGAGTTCCTTGTCTGTCCGGTGGTTGCCCAGTCGGGCATTGTCGTGATTACCCAGTGGCAGGCTGATATATCCCTTTCCAACTGTCTTTTCATACTGGTCCATATAACTTTTGAGGAATGCGGTGATGTCGCCCTTGCCCTCTGCGTCGAAATAACTGTGACCCTCGCTCACGCCATTGAGGATTCGCCAGCTTTCCTTCTGGAACAAGTCGTTATAGCCGTTGAACCAATGGAAGAAATCGACATGAAAGCAGTTGTCGAGCGCATCGACAGGATACGACCATTCTGCCACCATGAATCCTTGGGGAAACTCTTTCTCCAGCAGTTGCCTGATCTCACGCCAGAAGAGTTTCGTCTCATTCTCGTTGGTGTTGAAGAACTGCTCGTTTCCCCTGGTTCTCCTGGTCTTGACCAACGCGCCAGCCATGTCTGCCCTGAATCCGTCGGCTCCCATGTTCATCCAGAAGCGCAACACGTCTTTGAGGTCGTTTCGCATGGCCAATACATCGGGGTGGTTGGTCGGCAACTGCCATGGCTGTTCTGGGTCGGGGTTGGAGAATCCGAAGTTGAGGGCGGGTTGGCACCAGTAGAAGTTGCGCATGAACTGTCCGTTGCGCTGGCCGTAGCCCTTGATGAACGACCCTGCGAACTCCCGTGGAGGATCCACCCAGTTGGTTTCGGTCCAGATATAGTAGTTGGAGTATTTGTTCTTCTCTTGTTTCTGGGACTGGATGAACCAAGGGTGGTCGATGGCCGTGTAACTGATGACATAGTCGAAGATGACGTGCATACCCCTCTTGTGCACCTCATCAAACAGTTGACGCGCGTCATCGTTGGTACCATAGCGGGGCGCTATCTTGTAATAGTCACGTATGTCGTAACCAGCGTCATTGAAGGGTGAGTCGAAGAAGGGGTTGAACCAGATGGCATCCACGCCAAGGCTTTTCACATAGTCGAGTTTGCTGATGATGCCTTGGATATCACCTATGCCGTCGCCGTCGGAATCGCAGAAGGTCTGTGGGTAGATTTGGTAGAAAACTGCGTTTTTTGCCCATTCTGGGACATTGGGGATTTCATATTTTCCAGTGATATTCTGTGCAGATGCGGCAAGCGACATTGTCGCGGTCAGCCATGTCAGTAGTTTTTTCATTCTCATAGTCATAGGTGGTTAGTGATGGGTATCTGATATTTCTCCAGCACATCGATGACTGCCTGCCAGTCTTTCTCGCCCTCGAATCCGAATTTGTCGTCCAGCCCCACATTCATGTAGAGTTTGTTGTCGAAATTGTTGAGTTCTGTGTTACTGACCTCAGGATTGCAGTTGACGTAATCGAAGTGGATGCCTTCTTCCTCAAACCGTGCGAGATAATCAGCCAATGGACCGGGATGACATGCTGTCCAGAGAATCATGCAGATGTCATTGCGCTCGGAAAGCATCCTCAGTGCCTGTAAGGCATGAGGGAAGAAGTCGTATTCCTCTTTTTCCTCGTAACAGGCCTTGAGAATGGTGTCGTGGATATCCACAGCCACGTAGATCTTCTCCCAGTTCTTCAGTATCTTGCGTTCGAATGCCGCGCTGAAAGCCTTTGTTATATCCATAATCTACTTGTTGAGATGATGCTGATTCGGTTGTCCGCTGATGATGTGAGCGTGATGTTGAAAGGTCCTAACGTGTGTTGAATTCCAATGCAAATGATTCGCTTTGCAGTTCCGACGGAATTTTTACGGTGACAAGGTCGCCATCCGCTTTCCACGACAATTTCCGCCCACTTCCAACTATGCGGACAGCTGTCCCTTTGGCGGGAATGTTGTCGTGCCATGACAGCGATGAGACTGCATCACCATTCTCGGGACAAGTGTGGATGGCGAAACATTTCTTGTGGTCTTTTGAAGCCGTGAACCAGATGTTGCCATCATGATAGTGTGGAGTGGGGACGGTCTCGTAGATGGCTTTGCCGTATTGACTCAACCAATGGCCAATGGAGTCGAGTCTGGCCACGGCCTCGGGCTCAATCAGTCCCTCGGGGGTGGGACCCACGCCCAACACTAAGTTGCCTCCCTTGGCCACGATTTCAATCAGGGTGTTGACGACGCGGCGGGATGTTTTCCATCGGGGCTTTGCCACCCATCCCCAGTCGTCGCTCAGCGGTATGCAGCTCTCCCACGGATAGTTGAGCTGGGTCTCAGGGACAGTGCGTTCGGGGGTTTGGTAGTTCTCGTATGGTCCGTGTATGGTCCGATCGACGATGAGGATGCCAGGTTGTTGCCTACGCGCCATCTCAGCGATGTGGGGCATATTGATATCCTGCCCGTTTTCGGGACACACCCATCCTCCGTCGAGCCAGAGGATGTCCACTTTTCCGTAGCCCGACAGGATCTCCTCGATTTGGTTGTAGGTGAACTGCTGGAACTGACTCCAACGCCAGGGATACTGGCGGATGGGGTAGTTCACGTTGCGTCCTTTGGTGGGGAACACATCCCACCAATAGTACTGCGAGTGCCAGTCGGGCTTGGAGAAGTAGGTTCCTGTGATAAAGCCTTGGCTCCGGAAGGCATCGAGCACATGTCGAAGCACATCGCGACGAGGGTCGTCCTTGAAAGCGTGGTGTGCAATGCTGAAATTGGTGAAGCGGCTGTCGTAAAGGCAGAATCCGTCGTGGTGCTTGGTGGTGAAGATCATATAGCGCATGCCGCATCGTTTCATCACCTCGGCCCACTGAGAGGGGTCGAAAGCGGTGGGCCGGAAAAGGTCGGCCTGCCCCCAGTACCATTGTTTGTATTGGTCGTAAGTCATCGTAGTGTCGCGTTTGATCCAATCCTCACAGCAGATGGACCATGACTCCACAATGCCTGGAACTGCATAGATGCCCCAATGCAGCAATACACCGAACTTCTGGTCTTGCCAATGTTCCAGTTTTTGTCTGACCAGTGGGTCGGAAGGCCACTCATAGTTGGATGATTGCCTGTGGATCTCTCCTTGAGCTCCCAAAGAAGAGGGTAGGCAAAAGGAGATTAGGAGGACAATCAACCACTTCAGATGCATACGAACGGACATGGTCATGGGGTTTGTTTGTTCTTCTTCTCAGCCTTTTCCTGTTTTCTCTGCTCTTTTTTCAGGGCTTTCTCCTGTTTTTTCTGTTCTTTGGCTTCTTTGCGAGCAGCTTTCTCCTCCTCGGTCTTCTTTTTGAGCGGGCCGAGCGCTGGCTTGACTTTCAGGTTGCTGCCCTCTGTGGTGCTGGTATAGACAAATGTGCATGAGAGATCCATCAGTTTGCCGGGCTTGTCTATTTTTCCCGAAGCATCGCAGCCGTCAGACTCGATGTCGGCGGAGATGTTCGTCGTGCGGATTTTCTTATAGATTGCCTCGTCGATATCCACATGCACTTTGCCAATGGGCAGGTTGCCGTTCTTGTTCTTCCTGATTACGGCTGTGCGCTCTTTGGAGATATCGATGTTGAACTTGGCACGGCAGGCGATGTTGCCTATGCCTCCTACTTCGAAAGCCTTTCCGATGTCCAAGTTCTTGCTGCTGAGATTACCATTGAGGTATTTGTTGTTCTCGTCGAGCTCAAGTTCGAAATTCATGTCACCAACCTTAGTGGAGAGTACTCCCTCGAAAGCCTCGCGCTTGCGATATACGCCGAACTTGCCTCGGTAGCCTATTGTGCCAAGTTGTTCCAGCTCCTTGATCATCAGTTTCTTCACGGCAAACTGGTTGATGATGTCAATGACCTTGGTACTGGTGGCGGCCAGATCCGACACATTGAACACAATGGCCAACAGTTCCTTGTCCTTCAGATGGGTGATGTCGCCTGTTGCGGCGATTCTCAGTTTGTTGTCGGGAGTGTTGACCTTAACATCGTTGAAGTGGATTTCCTCGTCTGTGCCGTTGGCGTTCAGGCTCAGTGTCACGGGAAGGCTGAATTTCTGCAGCACAGGAGCGAAAGGTCTTGCGATGTCGCGCAGGTATGCTGTTCCGGTGATGGCGGAAGCCTTGAACGACAGAGGAATGCTGTCTTTCTTGTTGGGAAGCACCATTTCCGCCTTCTCTATTTTCAGTTTGGTGTCTTTTTGTTGTAAGTTGAGGTTCTTGATGTGTGCCACCCCTTTGATCACATTCACGTCGCATCGCAAATCGCGGATGTCGAATCCGGAAACGGTGTCTATGGCTGTGCACTGGTACAGTGAGGCTGAAATGGAGTCCTTGTCGAAATGGTTTAATGCTACCGTCATGTTCGCGGTGATGTCCAGATGCCCTGCGTCGAAGAATCCTCTCTTAGGCTTGCCCGAGTTCTTGCGTGGAAGTCGGTTGTCGTTGCGGTAGTGCAAGTCTTGGAATTCGACAGTCCTGTTAGCGCCTTCATCGTTGATGATCATCTTGCCAATGAAAGCAATGTTGTCGGTGGGGCCTTTTTTCGATTCCGAGGTCCACTGAACTTGGACATTGCTGATGGTGCCTTTCTGCCCACCAAGCCAACGCTGTTGATAAGTGATGTCACCTATTTTCACGTTATTGTCATTATAGCTTACGTCAATGTCCTTGATGTTGGCCTTGTGGATATTAAAGGCCATCTTTTTCTTCTTCTTGGCTTCTTCTTCACCTTCTTGAGTCTTTGTGGTGTCTTTTTTGAAGGCGTCGATCACAAACTGGAAGTTGGCGGGTTGGTCGTCTTCCTTATAAAGACGGGCGCGAAGACCGCTGATGTTCGCTTTCTTCAGGCTGATCTCTTTCATCAGCAGTTTGCGGAGGCTCAACGACACCTCCAACTCGTCCATCTGGAACATCTTACGGTGCTCTCGGTCTTCGATTTCCACGCCGTAAAGCTCCACGTCCTGTTCCAGGATGTCGAAGTAGATGCGGTCAATCTGAACTTTCGTCTCCAATTTCTCCTGAAGCATGTCGGTGGCTTTTCCAAGCATCTTAGCCTGGAAGGAGGAAGAGTTGAGGGCGAAGAATGCAACTACACCCAAAAGAACAATCACGCCCACTATGATGGCGATGATTTTGCCGAATTTCACGAGACGTTTTTTACCTTTTTCACCAAGATTGAATGTACTTTTTTTCATGATGCTGCTGAGATTTGCAGGTTGTTGAGTTAGATGTTGCGAAGTTACGAAAAAACATTCATAAATCACGCATTTTGACATTTTTTGCTTTTTATTTTGTGTTTTTATCGCTGAATATGGTAAAATGTATTAACTTTGCAACTGTAATTGGCTCACTGAAAAAGTGATCAAAAGGGAATCAGGTGGAAATCCTGGACAGTCCCCGCTGCTGTGAACCGTCCTTTCAGAGGGTGAACTCAAGCCACTGATAGATTGTCGCTATTGGGAAGGCGTTCGCCTATCGGACAGTAAAGTCAGAAGACCTGCCAGTTATGATGTCTGATCCGTGACTCGGGGGATAGGCACTGTAGATAAATATCAATAAATGTTAGTCAAACGATTGCTCTTGATGGTTTTGCTGTGTGCCTTCACCCTGAGGGCATGGACGCAGGCCTTCAACGATACCATCACAGGCAGGACACATCACATTGGAGAGGTGAGGGTGGAAAGAAAGCGGGTGGAGAGGAGTGTCAGCTCCGCCACACCGTTGCAGACTGTCGATAAGGAGGTGATGCAGCAACTGGGCATGACCAATCTCTCCGACGCTGTCAAGAGATTCGCTGGTGTCAACGTTCGCGATTATGGTGGAATAGGGGGCATGAAAACGGTGTCCGTCCACAACTTGGGCGCTCACCACACGGCGGTGAGTTACGATGGAGTGACTGTCAGCAACACCCAGGCCGGACAGATCGATGTGGGGCGTTTCTCACTCGACAATGTCCAGACGGTCAGCCTCGCCATTGGAGCCGACGACCGCCTCATGCAGACGGCCCGGCATTTCGCCAGCGCGGGTATCATCGCCATACAGACGGAAAGACCGGTATTCGAGGATGAGAACAGATATGCCCTCAGATTCAGATTGAACGGCGGTTCATTCGGACAGGTCAATCCCTCGCTCAGATACTGGCAGAAAATAGGCCGTCAGACGGCCCTGTCGGTCAATGGCAACTACATGAGGGCTGACGGAACATACAAATACACGCTTGTCAATGGCAGGTACAGGAGTGAGGAGAAGCGTTACAACTCCGACATCTACGCCATCAACGGCGAGGCCAACCTCTACCAGACCTTCCGAGATGAGAGCCAACTCGATGTCAAGGCTTATTGGTACTACTCGCACCGAGGGCTGCCAGGAGCGGTCACACTCTACAACCCGGTGAGCAACGAGCGACTCCACGATGAGGATTTCTTCACGCAGGCGGTTTATCGGAAGACACTCAGTCAGCAGTGGCAAATCCACGCACGCGTCAAATACACCCATTCGTGGTCGAGATACGAGGACACCGACCCCAAGTACCAAGGCGGACAACAGAACGACATCGACCGGCAGAACGAATACTATGGTTCGGTGACCGCTGGATGGACACCAGTCCGGAATTTCGGGCTTTCGGTGGCTCAGGACTTGGTTTTCAACAACCTGCGCAACAACATCAATGTGGGGAGCAGTCAGCGGCCTGCCAACCCCGACAGGTTCACCTCGCTCACGGCGCTCACGGCCAAATGGTCGTTGCCAAGGACTGATGTCTGGGCCAATCTCGTGGCGACCTACGCCACAGAGCGCGTGGAGACAGGCACCAATCCTGACGACCGGAAACGGCTTTCGCCTACAGTGGCAGTCACCTACCGCTTGCTGGGTGACGAGGCATTGCACGTCAGGGCGATGTACAAGAGCACCTTCCGAATGCCCACGTTCAATGACCTCTACTACCTGAGGATGGGCAACACGGCTTTGCGGCCCGAAAAGGCACACGAGTACAGTCTCGGACTGACGTGGGGAGGCATCAGGATAGGCCATGCGGATATCACCGCCACCGTTGATGCTTACTACAATGATGTCGATGACAAGATTGTGGCCTTTCCGTCCACCTACGTTTGGAAGATGGCCAATTTCGGTCATGTGAACATTCATGGTGTAGATGCCACAGTTTCGGCCGACATCCCGTTGGTTAGCAAGGTCAATCTGCTCGTGAGCGCGGCCTACACCTACCAGAAGGCGGTCGATAAGACCAAGGGGTCTGCATCCTACGACAGGCAGCTGCCATATACACCCCAACACGCGGCCAATGCCTCGGCCATCCTACGCACACCTTGGGTCGATGTGGGCTACAGCGTGCTCATGCAAGGCAAACGATGGAGCATGGCGCAAAACACGCCAGAGTATCTCATCAAGGCTTATTGGGAACATACCCTGACGCTCAGCCACTTGTTTACCTTCCGCCGTTGCCGACTCAACGTCACGGGCAAGGTGCAGAACCTCACCGATGAGGACTACGAGATCATCAAGTACTTCCCCATGCCGGGGCGTTCATGGAACCTCTCCGCCACGCTCTATCTATAGCTTCTATAACATCTATTTAATCGATAACATCTATAGCATCTATCTAAACAACTTCAAAAAAATAACAAAAAGATGAAACTAAGAAACTTAATGTTTTCAGTGCTCAGCGCACTGGCAGTGACCGCTACTTTCACTGCATGTAGCGACGATGACGAGTGGAATCCGCTCGATGAGGGTTCGAAAATCTATGTGGCTGAGACCCGCGCGTTTGTGCTCAATGAAGGCTCCTACAATGCCAACAACGCCGGCATCACCTATTTCGACTGGCAGGCCGACACCACTTTCAACTACGACCTCTTCCTGGCTCAGAATGGCAAGCAACTGGGTGACACAGGTCAGGATATCATCGCCGACGACGAATTCATTTATGTCGCTGTCTATGGATCTAACTACATCACCAAACTCAATAGTTTGGGTGTGGAGCAGGCTACAGTGAAACTGCCGGCCGAACTGGGCGACGTACGTTATCTGGTGAAATACGACGATTATATTTTCGTTACCTGCTACGGTGGTTATGTGGCCAAGGTGCAGGCACACGACATGAAGTACGTGTCGTCAGTTCAGGTGGGTGCCAATCCTGAGCGCATCGTCGAGAAGGACGGCAAGATCTATTGCACCAACTCTGGATGGGGTGCCGACAACCGTGTGGCCATCATCGATGCCGACAAGTTCGACAAGGCTTCATTCATGACTGTAATGACCAACCCTGACAACTTGTTGAATGTCAACGGACGTATCTTCGTTCAGGGATATGGTGACTACTACGACTATCCTTGGGGTGAGCTCAACACCACCACCGGTGAGTTCAAGCAGATTGGCAATGCCTCATCTTGGACCACATACGGTGGTGTGATTTATATGATCAATTCAGTGACAGACTGGAACAATAAAAAAGAAGATGGCTCTTACCCAACCATCAACTATTTCTCCACCTACAACACGAACACAAACGAGTACAAAGAGGCGAACTACCTGAAGAACATGCCCACCGAACTGGCCTCGGCTTCTGTTTGCGGCATGAGCGCCAATCCTTTCAATGGCGACCTCTACATCATGACGAGCGACTATGTGAACAACAGCGTCATCTATCATTTCGATGCTAACGGCAACTTCAAGAAGAAGTTCAGCTCCACTGGTCTCGGTGCCCGCAAGATTGTGTTCTTCAAGTAATGAAATGAGACTTTTTTCCAAATTATTCATACTATTTGCTCCAGCCATCTTAACGGCGTGTTCGGGCGGTGGGAACCGCTCGACACGCTGCGATGGCGACACGCTGTACCTGAAATACGCCACGAATCTTACGGTGGTTCGCTATGATGGTTATACCACCGTTGAACTTGCCGACCCTTGGAACAGCGGCAAGACATTACATACGTATATCCTTGTTCCTACCGACAAACCCAAACCCCATGACCTGCCTGAAGGCACATTGGTCAGCATCCCTTTGAGAAAGGCGGTCATCGCCACCAGTGTGCACTGCGGACTGGTGGAGTCGTTGGGAAAGAAGGAGTGCATCGGTGGCGTCTGCGACTTGCAGTACATCAACCTGCCGTGGGTGGTTGAACAATGCAAACAGGGAACCATAGCTGATTGCGGAAGTGGACTGGCTCCAACCATCGAGACAATCATCGACCTCTCGCCCGACGCCATTTTTCTCTCGCCTTTCCAGAACAACGGAGGCTACGGCAAGCTGGAGGACATCAATGTCCCGATTATCGAGACCGCCGACTATATGGAAACCTCCGCGCTCGGGCGTGCGGAGTGGATGAAGTACTACGGCATGCTCTTCGGAGCGGAGAAAGAGGCGGAGGAGATGTTCCAGCAGGTGGAAAGCGACTACTTGAGGCTCAAACAACTGGCAAAAACCTCTGGTGTACGCCCCTCTATGGTCATGGACAAACAGACGGGAGCTGTCTGGTATGTACCGGGCGGAAGTAGCACCATCGGACGACTTATCGCTGACGCGAATATCGAATACCCTTACGCAGGAGATGAACACAGCGGCAGTTTGCCTCTGCCGTTTGAGAGTGTCTTGGAGAAAGCGGGCGACTGTGATATCTGGGCTTTCAGATACAGCAGTCCTTCACCGGCCACTTATGCATCCATCCTCAGCGAGCATCATGGATACAGCCAACTCAAGGCATACCAGAATCATGAGATGTATGGATGCAATACGGTTACTTCCACGTTCTATGAGGACACGCCCTTCCATCCCAATCTCCTGCTGCGCGATTTCATCATCATGGCACATCCTGATCTGGATTCACTTGGTACCACTCAATATTTCATCAAGATTGACCATTAACCCTTGACTCTCGACTCTCGACCCTTGACTCTCGACCCTCGACTCTTGACCCTTGACCCTCGACCCTCGACTCTCGACTCTTGACTCTTGACCCTTGACTCTTGACCCTTGACTCTCGACCCTCGACCCTTGACTCTTGACACTTGACCCTCGACTCTTGACCCTCGACTCTTGACTCTTGACTCTTGACCCTTTAACTCCCAATTAAATAATGCGCAGAGGCCTTACATATTGCATCCTTATTACACTGCTGATCATCGTGCTGCTCGGTGTCAGCCTCCTTGTGGGCGCGGTGGATATTCCAGCCGACAAGGTGATTGACATCATCCTCGGTAAGGACAGTGGCAAGCCCTCGTGGGACTACATTGTCCTTCAGTCGCGTCTCCCCCAGGCGCTGACAGCCATGCTCTGCGGTAGTTCGCTCGCCATTAGCGGACTGATGTTGCAGACTGCCTTCCGCAACCCCTTGGCCGGACCGTCAGTCTTCGGTATCAACAGCGGTGCCAGTCTGGGGGTGGCATTGGTCATGCTCTATCTCGGTGGAAGCATTACTGCTGGGGCTTTCTCCCTGACAGGTTTCTTCGCTGTGCTGGCAGCTGCATTTGTCGGTGCCATGGCTGTGATGCTGGTCATCTTCCTGTTCTCCACTGTTGTTAAGGACAATGTGATGTTGCTCATCATCGGTATCATGATTGGTTATATCGCATCATCGGCCATCTCACTGCTCAACTTCTTCGCTACGGAGGAGGGCGTGCAGTCGTATATGGTTTGGGGACTGGGTAACTTTGGCGGCGTCTCCATGAAGCAGATGCCGGCATTTGCTATCGTCAGCGTCATTGGGCTGGCTTGCTCGTTATTGTTCATCAAACCACTCAATGCCCTCCTGCTGGGAGAGAAGTACGCCAGGAACCTCGGTGTCAACACCCAGATGCTACGCAACAACCTCCTGCTTGTGACAGGACTGCTCACGGCCATCTCCACTGCCTTCTGCGGTCCTGTGAGTTTTATTGGCCTGGCTGTTCCCCACATCGCCCGCATGATCCTCAACACCGACAACCACAAGTCGCTCATGCCGGCCACCATCCTCACTGGAGCGGCTGTAGCGATGATTTGCAACATCATTACTGTCCTCCCCGGCAATGCGGGCATCATACCCCTCAATGCGGTCACTCCCCTCATGGGTGCGCCCGTCATCATCTATGTCATCATCACTCAGAAGAACAAATAGGCTATAGGCATTAGGCTTTAGCTGGTCTGTGGTCCCCCCCCCCTTAATGTGAGGGGCGTTTTATATCGACCATTTATCCCGCGCAGGAATACATGGCTTAGACCGTAATTTTTTTTTCACTTTGAAAGGTTCCAAAGTCCGAGTTTTTATCTAACTTTGCGAAAAATAAAACTAATCTATCCGAAAATATGAAGAAAGTGTTTTTATTTGCGTCTGTGACCATGATGGTTGCGATGGCTTTGAGTTGTGACAATAAGACTAATAAGAACGACAAGACTGTCGAGGTAACGGACTCCACCGTTGTATCATTAGCATCTGAAACAACAACAGAAGTAGTGAATGATGAAGTAGTGGATGATAATGTGGTCGCGCTTATTCCGAATACTGAGAGTGATCAGCCAATCGACTACTCGAAGGGAAGTGATAAAGAAGGACTCATTTTCCCCACTTGGGATGAAGATGACATTTGGGACGAAGGCGATGTCCTGAGTTATGACATCAACATCGGTGCCGACCATCGGCATCTGCAGACGCTCCATGAAGAACTACCCGAACGGCCTGCCGACAAACAGGAGGTAGGACGCTTGATTCTCATCGACCTCAATTTCGATGGCTTTTGCGACCTTGCTGTCTGCCGTGGACGTTTCGGAGGCAACCAGACGCTCTTCTTCGATGGCTATATCTGGGATGATGAGGACGGCGTGTTTGTTGGCATCCCCGAGTTCAGGAGCATCGCATGGCCGGAGGTCGATACCGAGAACCAAATCATCAAAGGCAGCCGTCCTATACCCGATGGAGCGGAGATGCAACAGTGGGAATGGAAGCAGGGCAAACTGGTCAAGACCAAGGAGTGGATTGACAGCGACCGGTGATTCTTAGGCTTTTGATTTCTGTCACGAATTTGAGAATTATAGATTTCTTACTCAACTTTTGGATTTGCCTTAGGACGGCCGAAAGGCCAATAGCCAATAGCCCAGGGCAACGTCTGGGATTAATGGCTCGATGCCCTTTCAGGCCGCTGATATACAACAACTTCATTAAATCCGAAACTTGAGTAAGAATCCTAACATCCAAAGCACAAAACTTTTCGTGAAAAAAGCCTTCCACGCGCAACGTTTTCGTTCAGCCGATACATTCCTTTCTCCGCAAAAACTCCACATGACGGTTGTAAACCAATGGTCGGTACATGCCATTCTTGTCGGGCGTAGAGAACAATCCGTCCTCGCAGCCATGACCGAGCATCATGATTCGGTCGGCTGTCTTCAGTGCAGCCATCACTGCCTACTGCCCCGTGGCGATTGTCCAGCATGACATGCTGTTGAAACGCTCAACCTATGAGGTCCTGCAAATCCTCAGCATTTCACTCACGGACAAAACACCGCTCAGAGAACTGTTCGATAAGACTTATTCCAATGATGTCAAATAGCAATTTGGTCCCCTTATTCTGGGGTTGTTTGATTAATATTTTAACTCGTCCCAATTTTAACGAGACACTAATGATATTATGTTTCCAGAACATTATGTTTGTCAAGCATAATTAACTGAACAATGAGATTCGTTGACAGAGAGAAAGAGATGGCACGTCTTCAACAATAGAATTACTGAACAAGTAAAAACTTTTTTCATCTCTCCCTTTTTTCTCCTAACTTTTTTGCTCCCTATTCTGAAAAAGGTATATATTTGCAATTGGATTCCGTCTTAGAGCATTTGACTACCTATGGTTAGGGTGCAAAGGTTGACCAGCAGTGAGCATTCGTTCAATCCGGTGCGTAGAGGCGCATAGAGGAAGGCTGGTCGCAGAAGGACGGAACACTACATAAAGGGAAAAGTGTTTGCTAACGCTTTGTTTTTGGTGCTATTGAACGTAGGAAATTCGATGAAACAAATCAAAGGCATGGCAGAAGTAGATACTGCGGGTAGGTATATTCCTGTCTCGTTCAGTGTGCAGAGGGTCTTGTACCCTCATGCACACTCTACGGGTATATATACCGAAGCGCGGGTGTCAAGATCTGTTTGTTTATTTGTTAAGGTTTCCTACGACCAAATAGCACGGACAAGCGGTGAATGATACCCCGCTTTTTTGTTGTGTAGATAAAACAGAAAAATCAAAGGAAGTCCGAACTTGGGTATCATAGGACGACATTGAAAGAATAAAACGATGCTATGTTGTATTAGTTTGGAACAGGGCTTGCAAATATGCGGGATTTTGATTTCCGTAGTTACTTGTATTTATGCAATCCTTACATTCCACAAGAGTGGCGCCATTTTGGAAACAGTTGATACGGAGAAGAAGTATAGGTGGAATAAAAAAGAACTGGAATCACTTTTCAGTATTCTTTCGTTTAATTGTATAACTGACTTCTTCCGTTATCCCATTATTATACGAGATGCATTATGGAGAGAATTGCGATGGGTAGATTTAGACTCATTTCAATATGTTGGAAAAGAGAAAGATGATATAGTGACCTTCGTTAAAAAAATAGGAGACATTAGTTTAATGGGATATAAACAAACACCTTCTGGACATTGGAAATATAGTCCGTTGAGTGATAAAGATGAAGGTGACTATGAAAAAGAACAGCATAAACTAAATGAACTTGATGTTAAAGTTAACGAGTTGAGACCACTATATAACAAGATTAAAGGAAACCTCACTAAATATCATGTTGATTTGAGAGATATGGAAACAAAAGCACGTCGATTTTATGAAAAAGCGATTGCAGAAGAACAAGAATTATTGAATGAACCTCAGTTGTCATCAGAAAGGGATGTCACTAAATGTGAAGTAACTGAAGTAAAAAAGATTTACGATGGAAACTATTTGTTTCATTTCACCAATTTTGAGTCTGCATTAAAGATTATTGCCACTCATTCTCTAAAATTTGGAGATTTCAACAATATGAACGATATAGCTGAAGTGAAACGAGATTTGTTAGGCGACATTTCAGAAAGTATGATTGAGGAAGAAATGAGAAAATATAAGTCAATCAGTATGACTTTAGATACACCAGAACGTGGCTTTTTTATTAATCCATTATGGGGACATTACGCTCAAAAGGGAAATGGTGTATGTTTGATGTTTGACAAAGATAAATTGATTAATCAGTATCAACGACAATTTGGTAATGATATTGAACCCCGCCCTATTAATTATTTGGAAGATTCCCACCATTTAACAGTAATCAATGGGAAAACTCAAAGTGAAGTTGAAAATGATATCATGAACAAAATAGATGTTTTATTCTTCACGAAATCAAGTGATTGGAGTTATGAACAGGAGTTCAGGTTTCTCCTTAAAGACAAAGACCTGAATTTAAATTTTTGCAAGGATTCTCTTGTGGCTGTGATACTTTGTCTCCCGAAATTAAAAGAGTATAAAGAAACTCCTGAATTCATGATATTGAAAGCTTTGCTAAAAGACATCCCTGTCTTACATTACCAAACAAGTTTGGGAAACAAAGAATTGATAGATGAAGACGGCAACCAATGTGACATTGATAAAACTAAACGAGAATTAGCTAACAACATTATTAACTAAAATATCAAGCTTATGAACAAACTTAAACTTTCTCTCATCATCCTATTTTGTGTGATGACCAATGCCCTCTCAGCACATAACTTTGAGGCTCAAAACGATGATGGTATAACCATCTACTACCTCATCATTTCGAGGGACGACAAAACCGTGGCTGTCACTTACCAAGGCGATATGGCCGGCTCGTATAGTAATGAATATTCAGGGAATGTTTCAATCCCCAAAACAGTAAATTACAACGGAACAACTTATTCCGTCACCAGCATTGGCTATAGTGCATTCAATGGCTGCTCAGGTTTGACGAGTATTGATATTCCCAACTCCGTCACCAGTATAGGAGGATATGCATTCTCTGACTGCTCAGGTTTGACGAGTATTGATATTCCCAACTCCGTCACCAGTATAGGAGGATATGCATTCTCTGGTACTGCATGGTATAATAGCCAGCCTGATGGATTGGTTTATGTAGGTAAATTGGCATACAATTATAAAGGGACTATGCCAAGTACTATAACGATTAAGGAAGGTACGCTGGGAATTGTAGATTATGCGTTCTATGGCTGCTCCAGCCTAACGAGCATCGTAATTCCCAACTCAGTCACATCAATCGGTGGTAGTGCGTTCTCTGGTTGCAAAGGCTTGACGAGCATCGAGATTCCCAACTCTGTCACCAGTATCGGTAATTATGCTTTCTCTAGCTGCCTAGGCTTGACGAGCATCGAGATTCCCAATTCCGTCAATAGCATCGGGGAAAATGCTTTCTATAACTGTTCTGGCTTAACGAGCGTCGAGATTCCGAACTCCGTCACTAGCATAGGAAGTTTTGCTTTCGCATACTGTATTTAGAGCCCTCGAAACAACAATAAACAATGAAAAACACATAGAGATAAACCTCTGTATATCAACTACTTTTAGTTTTTAACACTTCAGACTTGCTTTTTGGTGGTTCTCAAAAATCCGCTTACCTTTGCAACGCA
>JAFWPH010000016.1 GCA_017509605.1 Bacteroidaceae bacterium
TAATTGTGACTTAGAGCACGGAAATAATTAGGATTGAGCGTATGTGCGCCTTGATTTCTAAACAAACCTCCAATGAGGGGCAATTTGTTTGCATTTTTATCTCGACTGGCTTATAAATTCACAATTTTTATCTAAATTTGCAATGTCTTCTTATTTGGCGTGGTCGACAAAGAACATCTTCCTCTTAGAGGAAACCATTTTTGCAGCATGAAATTGAAACCGATTTCTTTACTTCAAAACAACATCATTATTCACTTCAGATATTCACAATGCAATTCAACTCGATAGAATTCCTTCTTTATTTGCCTATAGTGTTCCTGCTTTATTGGAGCCTGCACAAAAGCATTAAGATACAGAATGCGTTCATCGTGTTGGTGAGTTATGTGTTTTATGGCTGGTGGAATGTCAGATTGCTTTTTCTTATCGCCCTCACTTCTTTGTTGAGCTATTTGTCGGGGGTGTATATAGAGAAGATAGGCACAGCAGAGAAACCTATTCGTTTTATCACTCAAAAGTCAATCATGCTGGCGAATGTAGTGGTCAACTTGTTCATCCTTTGCCTCTTCAAATACTATAATTTCTTCATTGACAACCTTGTAGGACTGTTAGATGTGTTTGGCATTCATTTGGAAATGAGGACATTGCAATTGATTTTGCCGGTCGGAATCAGTTTCTACACTTTTCAGGCGCTGAGCTACACGATAGATGTGTATCATCAAAAAATCAAACCGACAAGGGATGTCATAGCCTTTTTCGCTTATGTCAGTTTCTTTCCGCAGTTAGTGGCTGGTCCTATTGAAAGGGCCACCAACTTATTGCCGCAGTTCTTGCGTCCACGGTCTTTCAACTATCAGAAAGCTGTGGATGGGATGAGGCAGATTCTATGGGGCTTTTTCATGAAGGTTGTCATTGCCGACAATTGTGCCGGCATCGTCAATGCCATCTACGATCATTATGCTACAGTTTCTTGGCAGTTGCTGGTTCTGGGCGGCTTGATGTTCACGTTCCAGATTTATGGCGATTTTTCCGGTTATTCCAACATAGCCATTGGTTGCGCCCGTCTCTTTGGCTTCGATTTGATGGCCAATTTCAAGACCCCATACTTCTCGTGCAACATACCTGAGTTCTGGAGGCGATGGCATATCTCCTTGAACACTTGGTTCCGCGATTACGTCTATATTCCATTGGGTGGAAATCGTGAAGGGAGGACTAAGCAAATCAGAAACATCATGGTCGTGTTCGGTTTGAGTGGCTTATGGCATGGCGCCAATTGGACTTACGTGGCATGGGGATTGTATCATGGCCTTTTTGTGGCTTTTCATAGGAAAGGAGGATGGTTTGACCGCCGTAATGCTATGACCATCCTGACAACACTGATATTGGTTGTCTTTGGATGGATCTTGTTCCGTGCTGAGAGCATTTCTCAGGCCATCAGTTATATTGGTGGTATTTTCACGTTGCAGTCGGGGATGTCGTTTGCTGAACTTTCCCTGTCCTCCATCCAGGTAATCGGAGTGTCGGCCTTTATTCTCCTTATGATGATCTGTGAGCTGTTCACAGAAGACAAGGCCCACCCATTGGTCAACCTGCCGACGAACAGACCGCTTCGTTGGTGTATCTATCTTTTACTTGTCCTCTCGTTGTTGGTTTTTCCCGGCAAGTCAGAGACATTCATCTATTTCCAATTCTAATGATGATATTCAGAATCCATAACAATGAGTAATATCCGGCGTTTCACATTGATTTTGTTATTGTTCCTGCTCCTCGTCCTTTTGTTGGTGATGGGCCTGTGGACGGTAGTAACCGCTACACGGGGTGAAGTATGCCATAATTCCAATGCCAGGGTTTTGGTGATGGGAAACAGCAGAATCCAGTACGGGTTCGACGACAGCAAGATGAGTGGGATGTGGAATGTGGGTTTGAATGCCGACAACTACAATATCATTTACTGGAAGCTGAAAATGCTGCATCAATGCAATCCTCAGATTCAGAAAGTCTTACTTGAAGTTGACGATGTACTCCTCAATTCCTACTTCAAGGGTGTGGAGTATAAACTTCATCCCTACTATTGGGACCAGATGGATGCAGGAGACTGGCTAAGGCTTATCGAGAACGACAGGACAATCCTCATGTATCCGTTAGACTGGGTGAAAACATTATATCCTGTCAAAAGTTTATGGGCTCCAGTTTCATTCAAAGAGTTGGGGATAGGTGGTTACTCCAGACTCCAAAGAGACAAACTGCAAGAATCCATTCAGAACGAGGGTAAAGCATCAGTGGGGGGAGATGGTTCTGGGAGACCTCAAAAGGACCAGTTACAACAGTATTATCTCCAACGGATAATAGATTATTGTCGTGACAATAATGTCGAACTGGAGTTCATCAACATGCCCTCTTATCCCACAGAGACCGTCAAACAGAATAACAGCGAATTACATCAATACGTCTCTCAGACTTACCCCGAAATTCCATTCCATGATTTCGAGTTGCTGGAATTGCCTGACTCATGCTATGGTGACATTTCCCATCTCAATTACAGGGGTGCGGCTGTTTTTGCAAGCGAATGGATGGAATCACTTCAATGAAACAATCATGAAAATAGACAATATTGACTTGGGCTACCGCCCTGTGATGCTGGCACCAATGGAGGATGTCACCGATAAGGCTTTCAGACTTCTATGCAGAAGTTTCGGCGCTTCGATGGTGTATTCCGAGTTTGTCAGTGCCGATGCTTTGATTCGTTCTGTCAACCGTTCGTTGACTAAGATCTCCATCAGTGAGGAAGAGCGTCCTGTGGCGGTTCAGATTTACGGTCGTGATGTGGCCTCTATGGTTGAGGCAGCACGAATGGTTGAGTCCCAGGCTCATCCCGACGTGATTGATCTCAATTTCGGTTGTCCCGTGAAAAAGGTGGCTGGGAAGGGTGCGGGTTCCGGTATGCTCAAGAACGTGCCGTTGATGCTCGACATCACCCGTGCTGTGGTGGATGCTGTGTCTTTGCCTGTGACTGTCAAGACTCGTTTGGGCTGGGACATGGAGAACAAAATTATCGTGGAGTTGGCTGAGCAGTTGCAGGATTGCGGCATCAAGGCGCTCACCATACATGGACGCACACGCAGCCAGATGTACACAGGCGAGGCCGACTGGACATTGATCGGCGCAGTGAAGAACAATCCCCGAATGACCATTCCCATTATTGGCAATGGTGATGTGACCACGCCTCAGCGCGCAAAAGAGTGTTTCGACCGTTATGGTGTCGATGGCATCATGATCGGAAGGGCTTCTTTCGGTCGTCCATGGATTTTCCGCGAGGTGCGTCATTTTCTGGATACGGGTGAGGTGGACACCACACTCACCACGCATTCGAAACTCGACATCCTCCGTGATGAAATAGTGAAGAGCGTGGAATGCTCGCCAAAAGGAGAACTCGGAGGCATCCTCCACATCCGTCGGCATCTGGCTTCTTCCCCCTTGTTCAAAGGCATTCCCGATTTCCGTTCCACCCGCATCCGCATGTTGCGTGCAGAAACGAAGGACGAGCTTTTCGACATTCTCGATGAGATAGAGCGGAAGTTCCTGACGAGCGAGGAAATACAGTAAAAAAGCAAAAAGAAAGCCTGGGGCTCGGAGCCTCAGGCTTTCTTCTTTATCATATTCACTGACATGGTGTGTCAGCGTAACAGTCAGCTTTTCTACATCAAGTCGTCGAAGCTGCTCTTGATTCCACCGTTCTGGTCGTCACCACCATTCTGGTTGTGATTGTCATCTCGGCGTGGACGGCGGTCGTCACGGCGTGGACGGCGGTCACCACGGTCACCACGTTCCTCACGGCGAGGACGCTGTGGACGCTCTTGGTAACCCTCAGGCTTGTCGATGAGCACACGGTGAGAGAGTTTGAACTTACCAGTCTTGCTGTCGATGTCGAGCAACTTCACTGAGATCTTATCACCTTCCTTGATGCCTGCTTCCTCAACGGTTTCAAGACGTTTCCAGTCTATCTCTGAGATGTGGAGCAATCCGTCCTTTCCAGGAAGGAACTCCACGAAGCAACCGTAAGGCATGATGCTGCGAACGGTACCCTCATAGACCTCGCCCACCTCAGGAATGGCAACGATAGCCTTGATCTTGGCGAGTGCTGCTTCGATGGCTTCCCTGTTAGGAGCCGATACCTGCACCTTGCCTACACCGTCCACCTCGTCAATGGTGATGGTGGTCTGGGTGTCTTCCTGCATCTGCTGGATGATCTTTCCACCCGGGCCAATCACTGCACCGATGAACTCCTTCGGTATGATGATTTGCTCTATACGTGGCACGTGTGGCTTAAGTTCTGGACGAGGCTCGGAGATGGTCTTCATCATCTCACCCATGATATGCTCGCGTCCAGCCTTGGCCTGCATGAGCGCTTTCTCCAGGATCTCGTATGACAGGCCATCGCATTTGATATCCATCTGAGTGGCAGTCAGACCGTCCTTGGTGCCTGTGGTCTTGAAGTCCATGTCTCCGAGGTGGTCCTCATCTCCGAGGATGTCGGAAAGCACAGCATATTTGTCCTCACCTGGGTTCTTGATCAGACCCATGGCAATACCAGCCACAGGTTTCTTGATGGGTACACCGGCATCCATCAGGGCAAGTGTACCAGCACAGGTGGTAGCCATTGATGATGAGCCATTCGACTCCAACACGTCGGAAACCACGCGGATGGTATAAGGATAATCCTCTGGAATCTGTCCTTTGATGCCTCTCCAAGCCAAATGTCCGTGACCCACCTCACGACGGCCTACGCCACGCTGAGCCTTGGCCTCGCCAGTAGAGAATGGAGGAAAGTTGTAGTGGAGGAGGAAACGCTGGTAGTAGCGTTCCAGTGCGCCATCGACGAGTTTCTCGTCGAGTTTGGTGCCCAAAGTGGCAGTGGCCAGTGCCTGTGTCTCGCCACGGGTGAAGATGGCGCTTCCATGAGGTCCGGGCAGCGGGCTCACCTCGCACCAAATCGGGCGGATATCAGTGGTGGCGCGGCCGTCGAGACGGGTACCCTCGTCGAGTACACAACGACGCATGGCGTCGCGCTCCACATCATTGTAGTAGCGGTCAATCATGCCGTTCTTCTCTTCCAGCTCTTCTTCACTAAGGTCGGCGTGAGCGGCAGCGTATGCCTCTTTGAAACCGTCGCGGATAGCAGTGAAGGCATCCTCGCGGGCATGCTTGTCGCGGTTGCCCTCCTTGGTGATTTCATAGCACTTGTCGTAGCATTCCTTGCGAACCTGTTCGCGTAACTCGTCGTCATTCACCTCGTGGCAGTACTCGCGCTTCACATCGGTGCCCAGTTCCTTCTGCAGTTCTTTCTGCATCTGGCACATTGGCTTGATGGCGTCGTGGGCGGCCTTGAGGGCAGCAAGCAGGTCTTGCTCACTCACTTCCTTCATCTCGCCTTCCACCATCATGATGTTCTCTTCGGTGGCACCGACCATCAAATCCATGTCGGCCTCTTTCAGCTGTTCGAAAGTGGGGTTGATAACAAACTCACCGTTGATTCTCGCCACGCGAACTTCCGAGATAGGTCCCTCGAAAGGTATATCTGAAGCAGAAAGCGCAGCCGAAGCGGCGAATCCTGCAAGAGCGTCGGGCATGTCAACACCATCAGCCGAGAAGACAATGACATTCACATACACCTCGGCGTGATAGTTGGATGGGAACAATGGGCGCAGGGCACGGTCCACAAGGCGGCAGGTGAGGATTTCCTCGTCCGATGCCTTACCTTCCCTTTTTGTGAAGCCACCGGGGAAACGGCCGGATGCCGAATACTTTTCCCTGTACTCCACCTGCAAAGGCATGAAATCTGTTCCCGGAACTGCATCTTTTGCGGCGCAAACAGTGGCCAGGAGCATTGTCTTGCCCATCGTGAGCATCACAGCTCCATCGGCTTGTTTCGCCAGTTTTCCTGTCTCAATGCTAATCTCTCTTCCATCGGGCAATGAGACCTTCTTTGTAATAACGTTCATCTTAATTGGTTGTAAAAAAATGTATATACATAAAAATTGGTGCAAAGTTACTACTTATTAGTCACTTAACCGCCTTAAAACTCCAGAAAAAGTTAATTTGTTAACTACTTTTTGCTTTTGGTGGCGGTTTTCGGACAAAAAGTGTGCTTATGTCACATTCGTTTCTAATTCTTCATCCAGAAACTTCGGGTGAAGATGATGACCACTGGGAATATCTCAAGCCTGCCGATAAGCATGAGGAAGGAGCACACATATTTACCGGTAGGTGATATGATGTCCCAACATTGTGTAGGGCCGAATCGTCCAAGTGCGGGTCCCACGTTACTCAGGGTGGAGATAGCGATGCTCATGGCCTCCTCCAGGTTGAGTCCGCAGAAAGAAAGCGCCAAGGTTCCGGTCACGCAGAACACGCCGAAGAGTGATAGGAAAGCGAGGAGGGTTTGTCGAACGGACTGTGGAATGATGGTACCGTTGATCTTCAAGGGAAGGATGGCGCGTGGATGAAGGATATGGATAAACTCGTTGCGGAGTATTCGGTTGATTATCGACAGACGGATACACTTCATACCTCCAGAGGTGGAGCCAGAGCAGGAACCTGCAAGCATGACGATGAGCAGCACGGGATGTACCATTGAGGGCCACAGCATATAATCGCAAGAGGCATAGCCAGTTGTGGTCTGTAGCGAGACTACGGTGAAAGCCGCCTCGCGGAACGACAGTTCAAGGTTGAACGGCGTGTGTGGGTGCAGGTACATGATGGTGGTGGCCACGATAATGGCTCCGAAGCAGATGGCCAAGTAGCAACGGAACTCATGGTCCTGAAAGATCTTGCTGAACTGCCCCTTGAAGATGGCCCAATAGAGGAGGGTGAAGTTGGTGCCGGAGGCGAACATGAAGAAGGTGATGACATACTCTATGGCCGGCGAGTCGTAGAGTTCGTGCAGCATTGCTGAGTGGGGTGCGAAACCGCCTGTGGCAGTGGTTGTCAGGGAGAAGTTGATAGCGTCGAAGAGGCTCATGCCAAGCAGGTAGAGTAAACCTGCGCAGGAGATGGTGAGCATGATGTAGATGGAGGCTATCCACCTTGCGGTGACAGAGATGCGTGGCTGTATCTTGTTGTGGATGGGGCCTGTGGATTCAGCGGCGAATATTTTCACCTCGCTTTGTCCCACAGCGGGGAGGAAAGCCACAGTGAAGAAGATGATGCCGATACCGCCGATCCATTGTGTCAGGCTACGCCAGAAAAGGATGCTGTGCGGTTGGTCGTCAATGTTGGGCAACGCAGTGGCTCCTGTGGATGTGAACCCCGACATGGTCTCGAAAAACGCTCCTGCCACGTCGTGGAAGGTTTGCGCTACGAGATAAGGAATCATGCCAAGAACGGAGAAGAGAATCCATATGGCCGAGACGATGATGTAGCTGTCCTTTCGTCCCACCATACGGCTTTCGTGACGTCCGTAGTAGATACCGGCGCCGCCAACGGCAGCACAGGCCAGAATGGCCCAGACGAAAGGCATCACATCCTCATGGTAGAACAAAGCCGACCCCATGGAGGCTAAGAGCAGCAGCACCTCCACGATGAGCAGCATGCCCGAGGTTTTGGATATGACTCTCCAGTTGATCATCTGAAATACTTTTCAAGTTTCTTGAGTGTGTTCTCCACGCAGAAAGCCACAATGCGGTCGCCTTCCTGCAATTCGGTCAGACCGTTGATGAGCATGCTTTCGCCGTTGCGCATCATGCCGCCGAGGTTCACGCCCTTGGGCAGTCCGATGTCCTTGATTTGCTTGCCAGTCACTTTCGACTTGGCCTTCACCGTGAATTCAGCCACTTCGGCATCGGCCACGTTGAGCATCTTCACCGAATCCACATCGGCTTTCATCAGCATGCGGTAGATGTGGCTGGCGGCGATGGTTTTCTTGTTGATGATTGTGCCGACATCGAGGTCCTCTGCCATCTCAAGGTAGTCCATGTTCTCGACTTGGGCGATAGTTCTTCGAATACCTCGACGGCGCGCCGACACACAGGCCAGGATGTTCTCGTCGTCGTTCTCTGTCAATGCGATGAGCGCGTCGATATGGTCGAAGCCCTCATCCTCCAGCAGTGTGATGTCGTGGCTGTCGCCACACATGACCATCGTTCCCTCACGTACCAGTTCGCTGATTCGGTTGCAACGTTCCTCGTCGGGTTCGATAATCTTGATGTTCACAGTCTTGGGAAAGGCCCAGCTTGCCCTCACAGCCAGTTTGCTGCCACCGATGATCATCACGTCACGCACGTTGGGGTAGGAGTCATTGTCCTTGCCTGTCAAGACCTTGATGAAGTCGATATCGTCGCGCAATACCATGAAGAACACCAGGTCGTTGTCTTTGATCATCTCGTCACCGTGCGGACTGATGGTTTCACCGTCGCGTTTGATGGCCACTACATGGAACTTTCTGCCGCTCGAAGTGGCAACGTCCTTCAATTTCTTGCCGATGATGTCGGCTCCTTGGTGCATCTTCACGCTCAGCAACACCAGTTCGCCGTTGTTAAATTCCCACCATTGGCGCACCCATGTGTACTGGCATGAATCGGCTATCTCCTTTCCAGCCAGCATTTCAGGGTAAATGAGTGAGCTGATTCCAACTGTATTGTTGACGAACACCCCGTAGTTGGCGGCGCTCATGTACTCGTAGTTGTCGATGCGTGCCACAGTCTTCTTCGCGCCCAGTTGGTGGGCGAGCATACAGCACGTGATGTTGACGCTCTCGAAGGGTGTCACAGCGATGAAAAGGTCGGCTTTATCTACATTGGTGTATTTGAGCGCCTTGATGGAGTTGGGCGACGAGTTGTAGGTCATGATGTCAAGCTCCGCCCCCGCCTTGCTCAGTTTCGTCTCGTCAGAGTCGATGAGCACCACGTTGAGACGTTCTTTCGACAGCAGCTTCGCGAGATGCGTGCCTACTGCCCCCGCTCCTGCAATAACTATGTTCATAAGCCTCGGGTGTTGTGCTTTATGGTGTTGTTCTTTATTCTGATTAGAGTCTTAAGGGTTATTCGAGTCCTGCCATTTGGGTGATGGTTTCGGCAAGGTGCTCAGCATCCATACCTAAGAGTGACCGTAGTTGAGGCACAGAACCCTGTTCAACGAATGAGTCGGGCAGTCCTATCATCTTGATGTCGGGATGGTGGCCGTGGCTGTTCATGTATTCCAGCACTGCTGAGCCCAGTCCGCCTTTGACCACTCCGTCCTCTACCGTTACAATCTTGTCGAAATGTGTACCCACCTCCTGCAGGATATCCTCGTCGATGGGTTTGAGGAAACGCATGTCGTAGTGAGCGACGCTCAAGCCATCCTTGGCACCCTCTTCCTCAGCCATTTTGATGGCCTTTGCCACCTCAGTGCCTATTGGTCCGAGGGTGATGACAGCCATTTGTTTGCCCTCTTTCAGTTTGCGGCCTTTGCCCACAGGAACCTCTTCCAATGGACAGCGCCAGTCTTCCACAGACCCTCGTCCACGGGGATAGCGAATCACAAACACCCCTTTGTCAGGCAGTTGTGCTGTGTACATCAATCTTCTCAGTTCCGTCTCGTCGTAAGGCGAGGCGATTGTCAGGTTGGGGATGGGACGCAGGAATGCGAGGTCGAAAGCCCCGTGGTGGGTAGGTCCGTCCTCGCCCACAATACCGGCGCGGTCGAGACAAAGGACCATGTTGACGTTCATGATGGCAGCGTCGTGGATGATGTTGTCGTAGGAACGTTGACTGAACGATGAGTAGATGTTGCAGAAAGGCATCAATCCATCTTTCGCCATTCCTGCTGAGAAAGTGACGGCATGCCCCTCAGCTATGCCCACATCGAAGGTGCGGTCGGGCATCTCTTTCATCATGATGTTCATGGAGCATCCTGAAGGCATGGCGGGTGTGACGCCCACGATTTTCTCATTCTCCTTTGCCAGCTCAAGCAGAGTCTCTCCGAAGACATCCTGGAACTTGGGAGCCTTGTTCTTCATGCTCTCGGGCGATTCCAGGCGCTCTCCCGACTCATAGTCGAACTTTCCTGGAGCGTGCCACACGGTGGCGTTGGCCTCTGCCGGAGCATATCCCTTGCCTTTCACGGTGCGGATATGCAGCATCTTGGGGCCTTTCATGTCCTTGATAACCTTGAGGATCCTGACCAACTCCACGACATTATGCCCGTCGGCAAGTCCGAAGTAGCGTATGTCCATACCTTCGAACATGTTTTGCTGGCGGATGAAGAAAGTCTTCACGCTGTTGTTGAAACGGAGGATGCTCTTTTTCAGGCTATCGGTCATGATGCCCCATTTCGACAGCTTACGCGAAACACGGTAACGAAGGGTGTTGTATGTGGTGTTGGTGGTGAGCTTGAGCAGGTACTGGCGCATGCCGCCTACACTGTTGTCAATCGACATGTTGTTGTCGTTGAGTATGATCAGCATGTCGTTGGGAATCACTGCGGTGTTGTTGATGCCTTCGAAAGCCAGTCCACCGCTCATGGCGCCGTCGCCGATCACTGCCACCACATGGCGTTTCTCCTTTTTCAGCCTCGCAGCCACCGCCATGCCCAATGCCGCTGAGATGGAGTTGGAGGCATGACCGGCCACAAAAGCATCGTACTCGCTCTCCTCAGGGTATGGGAAAGGATGTATGCCACCGAGTTTTCGGTTGGTGCAGAACGATTTGCGCCTTCCGGTCAGTATCTTGTGCCCATATGCTTGATGCCCCACGTCCCACACGATGCGGTCGTAAGGAGTATTGAATACATAATGAAGGGCCACCGTCAGTTCCACCACACCCAGACTTGAAGCCAGATGCCCAGGATTGTTGGCCAGTTCCTCCAGTATGTCTTTCCTCAGTTCCTCGCAGAGTTTTGGCAGTTGTTCCACCTTCAGAAGTCGCAAGTCGGACGGGTAGTCTATCTTCGACAGAAGCTCAAATTCAGAATTTTCTACCATTACAGAGTTTTTATATCCTTGCAAAATTACGAAATTAATTGGAAATATATAATTTTGCAGCAAATAATTGCACGTTTGTGGACTTTTATACTGAAATAAAGACAGGCAAAAGCGCTTTTTGCGTCAGTCATACCGACAAAATCCTTGTCCTGGGTTCATGTTTTGCCGACAATATAGGATACCGTCTGGCCGATTGCAAGTTTTCTTGTGTGGTCAATCCTTTCGGCACACTCTACAACCCGTTGTCCATTCTCGCTGCGGTGGAAATGATGGCTGAGGGCAAGGTCTTCACATCTTCCGACCTGTTCCAGTCACAAGGTTTGTGGCATAGCTGGTCCCATCACGGCTCGTTCTCCTCTTCCTCGGTTGATGAGTCTTTGGGCATGATGAACGCAAGCATGGAAAAGGCGAGGGAACAACTGACCCGTCTTGATGTGCTCATCCTTACCTACGGTACGGCCTGGGTGTATCGGCTGGCCGAACACCCTGAAAGAGTAGTCGCCAACTGTCATAAGCAGAATGAAGGTCTTTTCCTGCGGCGAATGGAGGAAGTCGATACGTTGGAGGCTTGTATTCGTCGGACTTTGGAGGTGGTGCGTTCTGTCCGTCCTCAGGCTAAGGTCATTTTTACGGTCAGCCCCATCCGTCATCTGCGCGACGGACTTCATGCCAACCAACTCAGCAAGGCGTCCCTGCTGTTGGCTGTTGACAAGGTGTTGAACTCGAGCGAGGGAGTGTGTGAGTACTTCCCATCCTACGAGATCATGATGGATGAGTTGCGCGACTACCGTTTTTATGACGATGACATGGTTCATCCTTCTGGCAAAGCCGTAGATCATATCTGGGAGCGGTTTTCCGACACCTTTTTCAGTAAGGCCACCATGGCGCTGGTGAAAGAATGGAGAGGAATAGCGCTCGCACTTGCCCACCGTCCACTTCATGCCGACACAGACGCCTACCGTCAGTTTCTGAAAACACTACTCGAAAAAATTATAAACATCAAGAACAAGCATCCGTATTTGGATGTGGAACAAGAATTAAGAATATGCAATACAAGATTGGAGACATAGCCAACATCATTGGCGCTGAACGTCATGGCAGTACTGATGCCCTTGTGAACTGGTTGCTGATTGACAGCCGTTCACTGTGTTTTCCTGAGGAGACATTGTTTTTCGCGCTCAAGACCAAGCGAAACGACGGCCTCAAGTACATCAGCGAACTCCACAACCGCGGGGTGAGGAACTTCGTGGTGAACCATATCCCTGAGGTGGCAAGGTTGATGCAGGACTGCAACTTCCTCGTGGTTCGCGACACCCTGGAGGCGCTGCAGCGGTTGGCCGCCTACCACCGCGCCAAGTTTGACATGCCAGTGGTGGCCATCACCGGCAGCAACGGAAAGACCACTGTCAAGGAATGGCTTTACCAACTGCTCTCACCCGACTTCAACATCTGCCGTTCACCACGCAGTTATAACTCTCAGGTGGGCGTGCCGTTGTCCGTATGGCTCATCAATCCCCACAATGACATCGCCATCATCGAGGCCGGCATTTCTCAGCCCGATGAGATGAGGAGCCTTGAGCGTATCATCAAACCGACCATAGGAGTGATGACCAATATCGGTGCCGCACATCAGGAGAATTTTCACACTCTCGAGACCAAATGCGCTGAGAAGATGCTGCTCTTCAAGGATTGCAAGCAGGTGGTGGTGAACATGGACGACCATGTCATCCGCCGTTCTGCATCACTGATACCCAAGACGTCCAAGGTGGTGACATGGCGAAGCGACGAGGTCGATTCAACCCTGAAGATACGCTCAGTGGAGAAGGAAGGCGACAACACGATCGTGAAGTACATGATTGCCGGTGAACTTGGCCAGTACCGCATCCCGTTTATCGACGATGCCGCCATACAGAACTCCATCACCTGTTTCGCCACCTGTTTGGCACTGCGCCCTCGGGTGGATATCCACGCCATCGCCCAGCGCATGCAGCGACTGGAGCCTGTGGCCATGCGACTGGAGGTGAAGGACGGACGCAACGGGTGCACACTCATCAACGACTCCTATAACTCTGATATTCACTCGCTCGACATCGCACTCGACTTCATGTCGCGACGTCCCGACACACGCGAGCAGAAACGCACGCTCATCCTTTCTGACATCCTTCAGAGCGGCGACTCACCCCGGTCTCTCTACAGCCGAGTGGCAAGTCTGGCCGAGAGCCGCGGTATAGAGAAGTTCATCGGAGTGGGAGAGGAGATAGCCTCCTGTGCCGATTATTTCCCCATGGAGCGTTATTTCTTCCGCACCACAGAGGACCTTATCGAAAGTGACGTTTTCCGTAAACTCTCCGATGAATTCGTACTAATCAAGGGCGCACGCAACTTCCATTTCGACCATATTACCGAATTACTCACCAAGAAAGTGCACCAGACGATTCTCGAGGTGAACCTTAACGCATTGGTCGATAACCTCAACTACTACCGCTCCTTCCTCAAGCCTGAGACCAAGATAGTGTGTATGGTGAAAGCCGCGGCATACGGCGTAGGTTCACTTGAGGTGAGCAAGACCCTCCAGGACCACAAGGTCGATTACTTGGCTGTTGCCACAGCCGACGAAGGTGTTGATTTGCGTAAGGCGGGCATTACAGCCAACATCATGATCATGAATCCCGAGTTGACGTCGTTCAAGACACTCTTTGATTTCCGTCTGGAGCCCGAGGTGTTCAGTTTCCAGATTCTCGATGCCTTGATACGCGCGGCTGAAAAGGAGGGAATGACCAACTTCCCCATTCATATAAAACTCGACACGGGTATGCACCGCCTGGGATTCAACCCACGCCGCGACATGGAACGTCTCATAGAGAAACTCACTCGTCAGACCGCTCTCGTACCTTGCTCCGTCTTCTCACATTTCGTGGGCAGTGACGGTGACAGTTTCGACGATTTCTCCCACCGGCAGTTCGACATCTTCGATGAGGCGAGCTCGCAACTGCAGTCGGCCTACAGTCACAAAATCATCAAGCATATCTGTAACTCGGCGGCCATCGAGAAATTCCCGCAGTATCACCTCGACATGGTTCGACTGGGTCTCGGACTCTATGGCATCAACCCGCGCACCAACAAGATACTGAACAACATCGCCACACTGAAAACCACCATTCTACAAATACGCGACGTGCGCGCGGGCGAATCCATCGGTTATAGCCGCAAGAGTTTTGTGGAGCGCGACAGCCGTATCGCCGCCATCCCCATAGGCTATGCAGACGGGCTCAACCGTCACCTGGGCAACCGTCATGGCTACTGTCTGGTCAACGGTAAGAAAGCGCCGTATATCGGCAACATCTGCATGGACGTGTGTATGATTGATGTCACAGGCATCGACTGTGAGGAAGGCGACCAAGCCGTCATCTTCGGCGACGAACTGCCCGTCACCGTCCTCAGCGAAGCTCTCGACACCATCCCCTACGAAATTCTTACCTCTGTCAGCGACCGCGTCCAGCGCATCTACATCCAGCAATAGTTTTTTAGGGAATAATAATGATTTATCATTGGAATTTTCTAACTTTGCAATTTGTATAAAAAACAAATGCGGCATGCCGCGGTAATAAAAATCAGAAATATGAGCAATTCTACTTATCCAACACATTCTAAGGATTCGAGAAGGATGAAACATCTGCTCGTTGCATTTTTATGTTTGCTGGCCTTTGCCACAGGCTTGTCAGCGCAATCCACAAGAGCCGACCTCGCCAAGATACGAGTGTCGAAAGAAGGAAACTTTAAGTACTGGAACAGCAACTCCCCCGCTTTGCAGCAACTTAAAGATTTTGTGGCTGACGTCACCAATGAGAACAGTGACAAATTTGTTCCAGTGTGCGACCGAATCGCCACCTTCGATGTCGATGGCACACTCCTTTGCGAAACTGCCCCCTACTATTTCAACTGGATACTTTTTATCCACCGTTTCCTTTATGACGACACTTTCTCGCCCACAGAGGAACAGCTGTCTTTCGCTAAGGAAGTTGAGGACTGCGTGATGAACCAAAAGTCCATGCCAGAAGGTTGGGGTGACCGCCAGCAAGAAGAGCAGGCTATGGGATTCGCAGGATTAACCCAGAAGGAGGTGGAGGATTATGTGACCAACTTCATTGAGACAGAGCCAGTCTGGAACCTTTCCAACCTGACATGGGGCACAGCCCTCTACTGGCCTATGATTGAGGTGGTGAGTTACTTGGTGGCCAACGACTTCCAAGTGTACATCTGCAGCGGTGTCGATCGCGATGTCTGCCACGCCATTGTCAAGGACATCTACGACATTCCCCGTTACCGTATCATGGCTTCCGATGTTTATTACTTGCCTGAGAACCTGTTGAAAGAGAAGGACTACAAGGGAGCTCCTTTCTTCGAGAGCTACAGTTTCGACCAACTGAAAGGGCAGCGTGTGGTGCGCGGAGCCTTCAAGAACCTCTGCACCTCATTCAATAAGGTGGATGCCATCACGAGGGAACTGGCTCAGAAGCCCATCCTGGCTTGGGGCAACTCCACTGGCGACTTCCCCATGTTCGAGTTCATCACCGTGGACAATCCCTATCCTTCCATTGCTTTCTGTCTCCTTTGTGACGACACCGACCGCGAGTTCGGCAATCCCTCAAAGGCTGAAAAATGCAAGAACGCATGTGAGCAGAACGGATGGATAGGCGTGTCTATGCACGATGAATGGGCCACCATCTACGGTCCCGAGGTTCAACGGCAGATTCCGACCGCAGTCAATGCCATTAATCTTGATGCCACTCAAGCGCCCGTTTACAACCTTCAGGGACAGCGTGTAACTTCTCCCTTCCGCGGCGTGAATATTCAGAGTGGCAAGAAGTATCTGTCGAGATAAAAACGCGCAAGATGTTCAGCAAGGAAGAATGTAAGATGCTGGAGGAAAACCTCCGTGGTACCATGGTCGAGGCCATGGGTGTGGAGTTTCTGCCGTCTGATGATGAGGTGGCGCTGGCGCGTATGCCCATCACTCCCGCTACACGCCAGTATTTTGGAATACTCCACGGTGGAGCCTCTCTGGCCTTTGCCGAGACACTTGCCGGTGCCGGCACAGCTCATTACGTGGGACTGAAGAAACGCATCTGCGGCTTGAGCGTCACTGGCAACCACGTTGGCATGTCTGCTACCGAGGGGTGGGTCTATGGCCGTGCCACAGCCCTTCATTTGGGGCGCTCCACCCATGTCTGGAACGTCGATGTCGTAGGTGAGGACGGACATCTGATCTCCACCGAGCGTGTCACCAACATGATTATCGATCCAAAGAAAGAATAACTCAACAATCAATCATAATCAATGAAAAAACTGTCATTATGCATTCTGGCATTGGTATGTCTCTCGTTCTATTCCTGTGAATGGTTCAAGACAGGCGGAGGTGAAGTCACCGACTCCATCGATTCTGCTTCCACCACTGCCGATACCTTCAACATCATCCCTGTTGATTTGCCAAAGTTCCAAGAGGTGAGAGGCACCGTGGGCGACGGCACCTCGATGAACTATCTTGAGCTCGTCACCGAAAAAGGTGACACCCTCTCGCTCCGCACTTCGGGTGCCAACTTCGTCGGTGACCTCTACGCCACCCAGAAAGTGAGCGTCTTCTACAACACCATTGAAGACGAGGATGTGGCCTCCGTGGTGGTCAATCTTACCCAGATGATGTCGAAGTGGGCGCAGGTTAACAGTCAAGGTCAGGAACTGGGCATGTGGCTCACCCCAGATGGCAAGGTCATTACCGACAGCACCACCACAGGTTACACGCAATGGGAGATCCGTGATGGTTCCTTCTTGCTTTCCCATCCCGTGGAGACTCAGAACCGCGAGTTAGGAACGGTGCTGAAGTCCGATACTTTCACCATCACCAAACTCGACAACGAGCAATTGCAGATCTCCAGCCATGGCGTCGGCTATTCGTTCAAACGCGAGCTCTAACGCCCTATGGAGTTCAATGTATTCTAAAGTACCTGCTTGGGTAATGTGACCATAATATAGACTTATGGTCATAATTCCACAAATGAATGCTGACCATAAGTCATATTTTTATCGACTTGTGGTCAGTATTCTTATGGAGATTTTGACCACAACTCCTTATTTTTTCGACTTATGGTCAAGATTTCCCCTTTGTTTATTTGTTTTAACAGGAAGATTTGCTATTTTTGCACCACGAAGGGGAATACAATTTTTTTATTTTAAGTTTCTGAATGTTTGTTTGTTGATGGTTAAGACAATTATTATATGCAGCAACTAATTGGAAGACAAAGAGAGATAGCGGAACTGGACAGATGCATGAAGTCTGGACAGTCAGAGTTTATTACGGTATGTGGTAGAAGGAGAATAGGTAAGACTTTCCTGATTGAACAGTATTTTCATCAGAAGTATGCCTTTAGTTATGTTGGAGGTCATCATCTCACACAGGAAGAACAGCTTCTGCATTTCACTTGGGCTTTGCAAAAATACAGTGGCAGTCCTTTTACTCCTCGTCTTTCAAGTTGGCAAGAAGCTTTCCATGCTTTGGAACAATTGCTTGAACAATCCACGGAGAGTCGTAAGGTAGTGTTCATTGATGAAATGCCTTGGATTGACAATAAAAACTCTAAATTTGTAAGTGCTTTGGAATACTTCTGGAACGGTTGGGCCGTGCGACGCTCGGACATAGTCCTCATAGCAACAGGATCAGCCACATCTTGGATGACCGATAAGTTGGAAAACAACCAAGGCGGGCTACATAATCGTATTACCTCACGATTGTTTCTGCTTCCTTTCACCTTGAAAGAGGCGGAACATTATCTACAATCCCGAGGTTTTAGTTGGGACAGATACACGATAGTGCAGACTTACATGATTATGGGTGGAGTGCCTTATTATTTGAGCATGCTACGTCCCGAATTTGGATTGCCTTCAAATATAGATGAATTATTCTTCGGGGCAAATCCGAGGCTACGCAGAGAATTTGATGAACTCTTTTATGCGCTTTTCAATAATGCCGAAAAATATATTGATGTGATAAAGGCGCTATACAAGAAGAAAGGTGGAATGACTCGTGATGACATCGTTAACGCAACGAAGATACAAGGAGGTATGCTTTCCAAGATGCTAAGGAATCTTGAATTGTGCAATTTCATCTCCATATATTCGTATTTTGGTCGGACTGTCCGTAACAGTGTCTATCGTCTAACTGACAATTTCACATTGTTCTATTTAAAGTTTATAGAGAGTGACAGGTCGAAAGACAAGGCTTTTTGGACTCATCTCATCGGTAAACCAGAACTGAACACTTGGCAGGGACTGACTTTTGAGTCCATTTGCTTGACACATGTGGATGCCATTAAGAAGGCATTGCGTATTGATGGCATATCCACTCAATGCAGTACTTGGCGTAATGAAAACGGACAAATAGACCTGTTGATAAAAAGGGCTGATAGGCTTATCAATGCGTGTGAAATGAAATTCTGTACCGAACCATACGAGATTACCTCTAAGTATGCTGACCAGATACGCAATCGTATTGCCGAGTTTAGGTCGTCCACACATACTCGTTATGGTATCATCAACACTTTTATCACCACCTATGGAGTGAAGCCGGGTAAGAACTCCTCTATAGCGCAAATGGAAATCACTCTCGATAGCTTGTTCCAGTGATTCTTTGCTCAGTGTTTTTATTATTTTGGTGGTATAACTATTATGAGCGAATGCCAATACTACAATAAAAGAAATCACCGGTAGGAAGCGTCCTGTCGGTGATTTCTTTGCTTATCCCGCCTTTAGGCAGGGAGTATGGTTATTCTTATTTAGTTCTTCTCGCAGCGGGTCTCTTAGAGGTGGGCAGCACTGCGTTAGGCTGAATGCCTGCAGGCTTGGCGTCGGTGGCAGGTGTGCTTGTTGCCGGTTGGTCGATACCGAGCAGTTCCACGGTGAAGATCAAGGCCGAGTAAGGCTTGATCTTGGATCCTTGCCCTTGCTCGCGGTCACCGTAAGCCAGTTCCTGGGGAATATACACTTCCCACTTCGAGCCGACGGGCATGAGCATCAATGCCTCTGTCCAGCCCTTGATGACTTGGTTCACGCGGAATGACGAGGGTTTGTTGCGCTCGTACGAACTGTCAAAAACCGTACCGTCAATCAGACGGCCTTCGTAGTTCACCTCCACCTTGTCTGTTCTCTTGGGCTTCTCGCCAGTACCCTCGGTCAGCACCTTGTACTGCAGACCGCTGGGCAAGGTCACCACTCCTTCCTTGAGTTTGTTCTCTTCAAGGAACTTCTCGCCTGCCAGGCGGTTGGCGCCGTACATAGCCTCCTTGTTCTCCGCATGGCGTGCCTCCATCTTCTGCTGGAACTCTTTGGCTGCTTCCTCACCCTTGAGGTCGGTCTTTCCCAGTGAGCTGTTGATGATGGCCTTGGCGAGCAGGCTGGTTGATATCATTTTGCCTGGTTCTGCTGCGTAGTAGTCGGCGCTGAACTGCTGGCTGACCCTTGCTATCTGTGTAGCCACTTCTGTGCCAGCATAGTAGGCTGCCTTCGCCTTGTCAAGGGTGTCGGCCTCTATTCTGTCCATCACGCCCCGTATGAAGTCGTTCAGGTAGTTGGCGGTATCCACTTTCAACTGATTGACCACGAAGTTCATGAAACCGTTCGACTGTGAGCAGCCGAAAATATAGGTCATGGAGTCCTCGCGGGTCATGAGTTGTGGAATGGTCATGTCGTAAGCCTCTTCCGACACATTGGAGCCCTTCTTCTTGTCTTTCTTTGCTTTCTTCTCCTTCGCTGGTTTCACCTTAGTGGCCTTCACGCTGTCGCCAGTCACTTCGGTTATTCCGGCATTGGCTGCGGATGAGCACAGGAAGAACGTAAGGAATGCTATAAGAATCGTTTTCATTGCAAAGTTGCTCCCTTGTTATTTATTTCTTGTTGGTCACGCTCTTTGACTCAAGCTCGAAAATCAATGCGGAGAAAGGCTTGATCTGCTGGCCGGCAGGACGTGAACCGTAAGCGAGGTCGTAGGGGATATACACTTCCCATACAGAGCCCTGTGGCATCAGTTTGATGGCCTCGGTCACACCCTGGATGAAGCCGGGACGGTCCAGACGCAGTTCCAGTGGCTGACGGCCTTCGTCTTTTGATGAGTCGAACTTGGTGCCGTCGATGAGCTTGCCTGTGTAGTCGAAAGTCACGGTCGAGCTGTCGTTAGGCAAAACGCCAGTGCCTTCCTTGATGACCTTGTACTGCAAGCCGCTGGGAAGCGTCACCACGCCTTCCTTGGTCTTGTTCTTGGCGAGGAACTCCTCACCGGCCTTCTTGTTCTCACCGTACTGCTTCTCTGTATTGCGTTCTACGATAGGCTGGAGGTTCTTCTGATAGTCGTTGTAAGCATCTTCAGGACTCTTTGTGTTCTTGTGTGTGAGACCAGCCACAAGTCCTGCGAGGATGTGCTGTGGGTTCACCTGCATGGTGGAGTCGCCGGCATATACTTCGTTCGACATGCCTTTGGCCATCTGCTTCACCTGCTTGCCAATCTGAATACCGCTGAGATAAGCGTCGCGGCTCTTGTCTTCGTCCTGAGTGGCACCTTCTTTCATGCCCTTGATGACAGCGTCCAACTGAGTGCTGTCCACACCCAGCTGCATGGTCATGTACTGGCGGAGGCTCTCCGACTGTGCGACACCGAGGTCATAAGCCAGTGAGTCAACGTCTGTTTTCAAATCTGCTTTCACTTCTGTGTTGTTGCAAGATGTGAAAGCCAAGGCGGCTACTGCGGCCGTCATAAGCAAATACTTCTTCATTGTGTTTAAGATTTTTATTTTGTTGGATTTATAGTCTATGGTTTGGTAATTCACAGGATTACAGTACTTTGATTAGCTCCACGTCGAAAACCAGGGTGCTGAAAGGTGGTATCAACTCACCGGCACCGCCTTCTCCGTAGGCGAGCATGTAGGGGATGTAGAAACGGTACTTGGCTCCTTCTGCCATGAGCTGCACACCTTCGGTCCAGCCTGCAATCACCTGTTGCAAACCGAAGTCAGCGGGTTGGTTGCGACGGTAGGAGCTATCGAAAACCGTACCGTCAATCAATCGGCCTTCGTAGTGGCAGCGTACGGTGTCAGTGGCTTTGGGAGTCTTGCCGGTACCCTTTTGCAGCACCTCGTACTGAAGGCCGCTCTTCGTCACTGTCACACCCTCTTTCTTGGCGTTCTCCTCCAAGAAAGCCTTGCCTGAAGAAAGCGCCTGCTTGCCTTTTTCTGCCTTCTCGGCATTCAGTGTGTCCTGAAGCTGGCTGAAATATGAGTTTACGATTTGCTGTGCCTCGGAACTGGAGAAACGCGGCTGATTGCCGTTCAGCACATCCTTGATGGCCAATGCGAAGTCATCTACGTTCAGGTCGCCACCTCTGAGCATGCTCCGGAGTTGCTGACCTATGCCAAGCCCCAGAGCATAACTTAACTTATCCATAAAAATGTCTCTTTTTTGTGTAATATTACTAAAATCATGCAAAGTTACGCTTTTATTTTCTTGTCTTTCTGCTGTTTGGTATATTTTTTGTTAAATTTGCAAAGAATAATTCAAAAAATGGCCTATTTTGCCCAAATTCGACGTTATCTTTACTCTATATCATATTGAATAACATCAAAAAAGTAGAATAAGATGAAAAAGTTGGTTTTTCTTACCGGAGCAGGCATATCGGTTGATAGCGGCTTCAGCACATTCAGGGATGCGAACGGACTCTGGGAGCAGTATTCTGTGCAGGATGTGGCTTCCATCGAGGGCTACTGGCGCAATCCATCTCTCGTCATCAACTTCTATAATAATCTGCGCCATCAGTTGGTGGATGCATCTCCGAATGAGGGACACAGGTTGGTGGCATCGCTTGAAGAACACTTCGACACCACGGTCGTGACGCAGAATGTGGACGACCTACACGAACGCGCTGGCAGCACCAATGTCATCCATCTGCATGGCGAACTGATGAAAGCCACTTCGACCAACAACCCTAACGACAAACGGTGCATACAGACGCTCACTCCCGACAACCTCGACATACAAATCGGTGACAAGGCCAAGGATGGCAGCCAGCTACGTCCTTTCATCGTCTGGTTTGGTGAGGCGGTTCCGATGATGGATGAGGCCGCGCGTGCTGCCATGAACGCCGACATCTTCGTTGTGATAGGCACCTCACTCAATGTCTATCCTGCCGCTGGACTAATCAGTTATGTCCCGCGCGAGGCGAAGATCTACCTCATCGACCCCAAGCCCGTGAAGGTGCCCTACGGAATAGATGTTCACACCATTCAAAAGGGAGCCTCTGAGGGAATGAAGGATTTGAAGGAGATACTGCTTACCCTGAAGTGATGGAGAACTACCATATCCAGACCCTCGACAACGGCCTGCGCATCATCCACCTGCCTTCGCCTACCAATGTGGCGTATTGTGGCATAGCCATCGACGCAGGGGCGAGAGACGAACGAGATGGCGAGCATGGCATCGCCCACTTTTGCGAGCACCTCCTTTTCAAAGGCACTCGCAAGAGAAAGGCGTGGCATATCATCAACCGTATGGATTCTGTGGGAGGCGACCTCAATGCCTATACCAACAAGGAGGAGACCGTGGTTTATGCCGCGTTCACCAAACAGCATTTCGCACGCGCTGTGGAGTTGATAGCCGACATCGTCTTCCATAGCACTTTCCCACAGCATGAGATCGACAAGGAGGTGGAGGTTGTCGCAGAGGAGATTGAGAGCTACAACGACTCACCAGCCGAACTCATCTTCGACCAGTTCGAGAACATGATCTACCATGAACACCCTCTTGGTCACGACATCCTTGGCAAGGCCGACAGGGTGAGACGGTTCACTACCGAAGACGCCATGTCGTTCACCCATCGCTACTACAGGCCCGAGAACATGGTGTTCTTTGTCTTCGGTCATCTTCCATTCAACAGGGTTGTCAGTACTGTGGAGAAATACTGTGGAGGCGCTCCCCAATGGAGTATCGATGGACTGCTGACAGATACTGACACCCGCGGGTCTGTTTTCAAGGGCGACAAATGGAGGTTGCCTTTGCAGGATTATCTGCCCGAGAGAAAGAGGGAAGACCGTTCCACCCACCAGGCACATGTGATGTTGGGAGGCAGGGCTTATCCTGCCAGCGACCAGCGACGCATCGCCATGTACTTCCTCAACAACATCATTGCAGGCCCCAGCATGAACACCATGCTCAACATCGCCCTCAGGGAGCACAACGGCCTGGTCTATACCGTGGAGAGTTCACTGACCAACTATACCGACACTGGCACCTTTGGATTGTATTTCGGATGCGATAGTAAAGATGTGGAACGGTGTCTGGGCATCATCCGCAGGGAGTTCGACAAGCTCATTGCCACACCCTTGTCGCAGCGACAGATGCAAGCTGCCCTCAAGCAGATGAAAGGACAGATACTTGTGGCCTGCGACAACTTCGAGAGCTACGCCCTCGACATGGCGAAGTCGTTTCTCCATTACAACATCTTCGAAGGCATCGACGACACCTTGACCCAACTCTCCGCACTCACACCCGAACTGATTCAGCAGACAGCCTGCGAAATGTTGGCGGAAGACCGCCTCTCCGCTTTGGTGTATGAATGAAATCCCTAAAGATCCTTTTCCCCCGAATCTTTGGTTTTCACAAAATAACAATCGCCCGAGGCAGTTGACCTCGGGCGATTCCCGATGGGCATATATATGTCCTACCAGGTGATTTGGCGATTCTTATAACAGAAGCTAAATCTGCAGTGCAAAAATAAATAAACATTCGGTAATAAAGAAATCGTTTTAAGGTTTTTATTACAAAAAACATACGCTTGTATCTCAAACGTAATAATATACGAAATGTGCGCAAACTAAACGTGCTATTCCGTTTTTTATTCCCCCTTATTTGGGTCATTCCGTCCTTTTTGCTAAATTCGTAGCATGAACGACAATGACAAAAAATATGAGGCATGGCTCACCACCATCGCCAACACACGGTTGCTGTTCAACCGAATGGAAGAACTGGAGGACATGTTCGACATCCAATCCATCCATAACAATGGCATGAAGCGAAGCTTCCCTACTTACGAGCGCATGAGAGGTGCATTCCGCGACCTCATGGTTGAGGCGTTTGAACAGACCAACTACTCCGTTTACCTCGACCAACTGCTCATCGACTACAAGAAGGCCTGGGAATTCTATAAGCACAAACTTGCGCGCCGAACCAACCCCGAGACAATACCCATGGACCTGCTCAACTTCTTCTGCTCGCCCAACATGGGTGATACAGTTCCAAAGAAGCGTCAGGAAATCTTCCGAATGGCGGCTGAGCAGGATGTGGATTTCACCATTTTGTTGTTGCTGCAGATGAAAGCTCTGCCTGGCTACGACTCCAAGGAGGGCGACGTTGAGGATTTCGCCGTGGTTTATGAGAAGGTCATGCAACTGCTCGAGAATTTCTCTGGGTCGGGTGTTTTTGAGGTGCCGCCAGCCATCAACAGAGCGAGAATAGAGAAGAATAAGACACGTTTGATGCTTTACTATCATGTGTTATGCATTCTCAATGTCTATCGCTCATTTACGAAAAAGATGAACATGTACGACCTTTCCACTGATCTTAAGGCTTCTTTGCTTCCTCTTGACTTGGAAGGGATATGGAATGAATGTGGTGGTACATCTCAACTCACCCGTTTCTGGCAATTTGAACAAACGGAATCCAATGCGTGTTATTTTGCAACCTTGTGGAAGAAAGACGCAGATAACAACCTCAAGGGGATTCGCTACACCATTTTCTGCATGGAAGGTGATAACGGCAACATGGTTGTCTATATGATGCACCCACTGAGCATGAGGCACCGCATAGAGGGAAAAGCATATTCCGATATCGATCATGCTTGGTACACTATGCCTGCCCCAGAAAGTCTCCATCCCAGCGAGCTACCACTCAAGCGGTTGCTTCCTTCTTCTGTTTGGAAACATGAGATTAACCTCACGCGCGTGACCGACGAGAAGACCTTGGCTCTCTACAACCGTTGGCTCCACAAGGATTGTGTTGTCATTGACGTGTATGAGCAAGACCGGTATCTTTTCCTTCAGAAACTATATGCCGTCACGAGCACCCATTTATACATTTCTTCGGAAAACGAAGGGGAATACTTCAAGGTGCCTCGCGATTCAAGAGAAGGATTCGACCGTATTCAAATAGGTGACAATGTGGGCATACTGAAGATGGGCGATGAAACCTATCTCGCCTTCGACGAGTTCCTGCTCTATATTCCCATCACCGACAGCGAACTCAAAAAATACGGCATAGAGCGAGTGAAAGGCATAGAATGACTATCTCTCCACCACCTTCCATTCTGCGATGCGTCGCTGTTCGCTTGTGAAGTTCACGCCAATCTTGAAGAGACGGCGTGGGTCGGAGGTGTAGGGCAGGGCATAGCCCTTGTCCTCGATTTGTTGCAAAGCCTCGTCTGCGCTCTTGTCGAGTTTGAACTCGAAGATATAGATGTAGTCGTCGGGATAACCACCTTCTGACCAGACTTTTCGCAAGCGCGTTCAATGACCCCAGCTGTTCCATTGCCTATGGGATAAATCATAATCGCCCCTTATTTTGTTTTCGTGTGCAAGTTACAGCTATTCCCTTAAACTCATAGCATCGATAGACGTTTTTTCACAGTATTTCGATTGCCAGTACTCCCTTTCGGGTTAAGATGAAAGGTGGACAATGGTTCGGGTGGGGCTGCTATACAATGTGTTCAAAAGCCGCCCCACTATGATTTACATAAAATGTTTCGTGGTTTGTCGGATTTGTCATACTTTTGTGTTTGAAAAGGAATAACAGGTAATTATGGGCACATACATCAACATTGGGAACGCCGGATTTCAACGAATACGCAGAAGTGAGTACATCGACAAGTCGGGATTGATTGCCGTAGTCAACAGCACACTCTTCACTGAACAAAGTCTCAGTTGCGTGACGCGTTGCCGTCGCTTCGGCAAGTCGATGGCGGCCAAGATGCTATGTGCTTACTACACTCCTGCGACTCGCGCAGTCTGTTCACTGACCTTGCAATTGCAAACGCCCCGTCGTTTGAGGAACACCTCAACAAATACGCGGTGATTTATTTGGACATGACGGAGTTTGTGACTAGATTCCATGATGACGATATCGTGGGCAAGATTGATGCTACGTTGAAAAACGATGTGCTGAAAACTTACCCTGATGTGGAAACAGAGAAAGACGATGACCTGATGGGTTGTCTCATCCGTATTATGGAAGCCACAGGCGAACAGTTCGTCTTCATCATCGACGAGTGGGATGCTATCTGCCGTGAGTTCAAGTCTGGCAGTGATGCCATGGACCGCTATGTCAACTGGCTGCGACGCATGTTCAAGGGGGTGAATGCCAGCAGGGTCTTCGCTGGCGTGTATATGACGGGTATCCTGCCCATCAAGAAATATAGTACTGAATCTGGGCTCAACAACTTCATCGAGTATTCCATGGTTGACCCTGGGGATATGGCAAGTTTCTTCGGATTCACAAAAGAAGAAGTCAAAACGTTGGCAGAGAAGCACAACGCAGATTTCGACGAGTTGGAGAAATGGTACGATGGCTACCAAATAGGCGATGAACCTTCCATGTTCAACCCTAATTCCGTCATGCAGGCCATCAAGAAGAAACAGTGCCGCAGCTACTGGGCTTCTACGGGTGCCTTTGATGCTGTGGCTCATTACATCCAAATGAACTATGAGGGACTGAAAGACGATATCATCAAGATGTTGGCAGGTGGACGTTGCAAGGTGAATCCAACTGGTTTCCAGAACGACATGTCTATCGTGAGAACTCGTGATGACGTACTTACAGTTCTTATACATTTGGGTTACCTTGCATACGATTGGCGCAAAGATGAATGGTATATTCCAAACAAGGAAGTGGCCGGCGAGATGGAGAACGCCGTGAAGACCACAAACTGGCTTCCAGTGATTAATGCCCTTCAGCAATCGGAACAACTGCTTCAAGACACGCTTGACGGCGACTGCGAGGCAGTGGCAAGAGGTGTGGAGGCCGCGCATGACGAACAGACCAGCATCCTCTCCTACAACAATGAGAACTCACTGGCCTGCGTGCTGAATATCGCCTACTACTATGCAAGAAATGAATACATTATCCATCGTGAGTTGGCAACGGGAAAAGGTTTTGCCGACTTGGTCTTCATTCCTAGGAAGCATGTCGATAAGCCCGCCATGGTGGTGGAACTGAAAGACAACAAGGATGCAGATGCCGCTATCGATCAGATTAAGCGTAAGGAATATCCCGCCAAGGTAGCGCAGTACACCGACAACCTGCTGCTTGTAGGCATCAACTACAACAAGCAGCAGAAGACTCACGAATGTCACATCGAGAAATTAGACATAGAGTATTGAGCATAGACCTATCCTATCCATAAGATTGTTCTTGAATCCATATTTACATGCTATTGATTTGTGATAACTCGGACGATGCTTTCAGCGTCCATCATCCGACATTGCAAATATATCATTAACAAAAAGAGAAACATATAGTTTTTATGGAACAAAAAGATAAGACGAAGAAATTTGTTTGCGCTTCGTAAGATATTACGAAATAGAAACACTTGAAAATAGCGGAAAACCGCATTTCAAGTGTCTCCTGTCACTCCTTCCCACTAATCGTTTGTTATCTTGTATAACGATACTGGTCTGACAATGGATTATGGCGTTCTTCTTTACGCACGATCAGCATGTCCAACAATAGAGTACGCTTTCTGCCATTAAAGCATTGACGCCAACTTAAACCAATAGAACCTTATAGAAGTGATGCCTTCATTTGTGTGATTTTCTCTATTTGTGAGGCTATTTCTTTCATCTTCTTTTCAAGTTCTGCGCATTTTGACTGTGCTATCTCGAGTTCTTTCTCCTTATCCAGTTTTCCAGAACGGATTTCTTCAATTTGATTTTGAAGAGGTGCTAAGAGTTTAGTTATAAATTTCTGCTTGACTTCATCTATTATGGCATCTTTTGTATGAAATATGTTTTGTAGATAATTTGTTGTATCAAAATCATTTTTAATATTATTAATAGACGTCAAAGCATCTTTCTTCGAATCAAGATGAAGGTAAAACTTACGCCGAGACTCGTCTTCACCAGAGAAGAATCGTACAATCCCTCCCCATAAGGAATCATCTTTAAAACCATCAAAAGCAAAAAGATCATTATCTTTCAATTGGATTTGGATGGAATTCTTAAATCCTTTTATAAAATGACTCAAATCAAAGTCAGGTAGATATTTCATCAGTTTGTCTTCTGCATCTTGGAAGAAATCTTCAATTGTGCGTAAGATTAATGTCTTTCCTTTATCAGATAAATCTTGGCTAATTCTTTTAAGCGATCTTCCAAACAAAGTCTGAAGTTCAGCCTCTAACTTTGGTTTAAGGATATCATTACCACGCCAAATTGACCACTTTTGTTCAACAATGTTTATCATCTTTTTTATGGTTTTGTCCAAAGCATCTTCCATTTCATTTCCGCCTTTATAAACGAGGTTATACAAGTCAGAATTAATGTAATCTCCCAGTTCCTCAATACGTTTGGACATTTTTCTGTTTATCTTCCTCAGTTTCTCCTCTTTATCATCTCTCTCCGAATCTGGCATAGAAAGTGTTTTTATTCTATCCTGTACGAGATTAAGTTCATTTTCATTCTCGTTTTTAAGTTCGTTACCTGCTGCAATGATGGAATTTAGCGGCTTTACAAACAATATTTTTCCCTTCTCATCATCCAACATCTTTTTCACAGCATTTACCAGTATTGTAATATGGCTCCAAAGTTTCATTTCACTCTGTGTTGAAATGCCGAAGTTCTTACAGTGTCTATTCCAAGAGAAATTCAATTCCTCTGTGTTACTGATTTTGGTCATAGGAAGTTCTGAAAGTAAAGCCATTTCTGCAGAGATAGGTATAGGCTCTACTTCATTCAAAATCTCAACAAGTGTATTGTCGTTGCAGTCACGACAGGCTTTCTTCAGCTCGGCTTTCACGTAGTCCTTGATCTGGTTCTCATCTTCAGGGTTCACCTCGCTGCAATAGGGTATATCGTATTTGTTGATACCAATCAGCACCTTGCCTATGCCGCACTGACGTACATTCTTGAAGATGATGTCGCGGTCGGTCGCGTCGAAAGGACGACCAGCATAGAGCATCATCAATACCACGTCGGCTTTCTTCAAGAACTCCTTGGTTCTTTCCTCACGAGAAACAATAGGGTCGTTGAAACCAGGGGTGTCCACAATCTCAACTCCCTTCAAGTACTCTTTCGGATAGTAGATGGTTACCGATTTGGTAATAGACACATACTTACCATCAGCTCCTACATATTCTATCAAGTTAGTGAATTCATCCTCTTTCGTGCCGCCGAGGTAACTCTCAAGCGATGAACCCAATTTCGATGCTTTGGAAACCAATTCCTTGGCTGCTTTCACTTTCGATTCGTCTAAAGAGTCGGCCACATCATCCAACGAGCGGGCTGCCTGCATCTTCTGCTCTGCCCATTCGTCCTTGGTATAGAATTCAGCGACAATACGTTCTTTCTCGCCGTAAGTGATGACTGAGAGTGCCGCTGTCATGGGGGTTGTGGCTGCGGGCAAAATATTGTTCTCAAAGATAAAGGCATTGAGAAAAGTGGATTTACCGCATTTCATCTGCCCAATCACTCCTATCGTCAGCGTGTCGCTTTCAAGTTTCTCCACGATTTCATCATAAGAGATGACTCCTCGTTTTTTTTCAGTGGTTGTTTTCCCCCTGGGAATCCATCCATAGTCTGATGCCAACTGCGCAAGGTCCAGAAGACATCGTTTTCTCTCTTGTAGACTGTTCAAATAATGTGAAAAATTCGTTGTTTCCATATTCTATAGGTTTGTAGTAAGTTTCTTGTATTGTTCATAACAATCTTCGACTTTTTGCAATGAGATTTGAATATCTTTTAAATCCTCCCAAGCCTTTTTTATCGTGCCTTGAATTTCAACCCTGTTATTGAATCCATTATTAAGACTTTTAACATTATCTTTTGCAATCGTTTGTAATAATTCTTTTAGTTGGTTGTACTCTGAGAAATTCATCTCGTAAACATCAGCAGTCCAAAAATGTGTCTCAAAATGTGGAATACTTTCAGCCTCTTCACAATTATCTTTCATCAATTTCATAGCATTGACAAAATTATCTTCAATATCACGAGCCTTATTAAGAGCTTTCTCGTATTCTTTGTTTTTCTTTTTGATTTCGCTGTTCAATACTTTTATCAATTGTTCGAAATCATTCTTTAGTTCCTCTACGAATTTGTCTCGAGTAGTGATTTTGTTAACCGATTTGATAGGATTCATGATGTCGGCAAGCGGGGTTTTTGAAGAGAATCTGATAACACCCTGTATATTTAATCCTTCTTCGGACAATGTCTTTCTGATGAGGTTTTCCACCTTTTGCACCTCAGATGGGGATTTTGTATCAATCTTGTTGATGACCACGAAGAGAGGCTTGTTGAGTTTCTCCTTGATGACGGAGATGGAACTTCTGTTGATTGTTCCGGCATTCACGTCAAAAACCCAAAATAGCGCATCGCATTCATTAATGACATCAATAGTCCTATCGCGATCCTCCTTATCGTTGGAGTTGAATCCCGGGGTGTCCAAGATGCTGAGACCATCAAGATTAGGATTCTTATAAGTCATTACGAAATACTTAATCAGTGCTGATACGCCTTTTACCTGTTCAAGAATCTCTTTCGAAACCATCTTGAACGTATTTTCTAAAATTGTTTTCTGTTTTCCATCGCCGGAAATGAAACTATAAGTCACTTTAGGACCTCCTGCAATGTATGTAGGAATGGCGGTCGTTGCTTTGGTGCTGACTGGCAAGAGGGGTATGTCCTTTCGGTCTTGTGAGAGGATACGGTTCACGATAGATGTCTTACCCGCAGAGAATTCACCCACAAAAGCAATGGTGGTCTTTTTGTCCAACCAACTCTTTCGTTTTGTGGATGCCCATTGGTCGAAGCCGTCACTATAGTATTTACGTTGGTTGTCGAGTCCACGATCTCCTCCATACTCTTGAAATCTCAGTACGTACTTATTGAAGAGGTATGCATTGAGGTCGATAAAATTGTTCTTGACGAACGACTCAAAATAGTCGATGTTGCGGAATAGTGTTCTCGTATCCTCGGAAGAAGACTCCTTGGCCGACAGAATCTCTTGAATGAATTTCAACGACCCAATCTTCAGGTTCAGTTCCGACTCTTTCTCTTTCAGTTGCTCCCTCACAGCCGACAAGTCCTCATCTAGTTGTTTTGAGCGCTTATGCTCTTTGGTCAACTCGTCTTGTGTAGTAGCAATGATAGAATCTTTTTTACTGATTTTCTTTTTGAGGTCTGAGATGTCATCTTCGTTATCATCGATTTCGTCTTCAAGGTCTTTAATCTTTTTTTTTAGTGCTTCCGCCTCTTTCCTCAGCTTATCGGATTCCTCTGCCAGTTGCTTCGATAGGTTGTCTCCTTTGCCACTGGATAGAGCCTTGATCTGTTCGTTTAGTTTAGCACTCTGACTATTTGCTTCAGCAAGGAGTTTCTCGTACTTTTGCTTAATCTCATCGGCAGCAATAGGCGTGTTCTTTCCGCATAGTTGATCTGTCGGTTGCTGTTCTATTGTTCTTTGTTCTGTAAGTTCTACAGGAAATTGTTTAGTGCCTTTATGGTAGTTGTTGGTGTTCCTTCCCATGAAGAGCCATGTGACAGCAACACCTACTATAAAGGCACCCACTATTAGTAAAACTAATGTGACATCCATCTTATCCTATTTTTTCCTTAAGCAAGGCATTCTCTGCTTCAAGGGATTCAAACGCAGTTTTGTATTCTTTCACTTTGCTGGCCAGTTCATCGTTCTGGAAACGAAGGTTCTTCAATTCCCGTTTGGTCTTGTCGAGTTCATCCTCAAGGTCTTCTTGATTTTCGTCGTTTTCCTTGGCTTGTGAACGAAGTTTCTTCAGTTCTGCCAGTAAGTCTTCCACTTGACGTTCCAATTCCTTGTTGCGTCTGCTGAATTTCTCATTCTCTTTATAGAGCGACTCCATTTCCTGATTCCTGGAGCCCTGCTTGTCGTTGGTGTTTGAGCTTGTGCCTGCTATTTTATCTTTCATAGAATAGCCCACGACGCCGCCAATGGCAAGGCATACAATTCCTTCTATCATAGTTATGTCTGTTTATAGGGTTAGTAGTTTTGACTTATATTCTCTTAGTTTGTCCATCCTCTCGTTGAACTTATCTTTCTTCTCCTTGTATTCTGCCTGAAGTTCCTTCAGCGCATCGGCCTTCTGGGTGATCATCTGTGATGCTTCGTTATGAAGGGACGCGCTAACATCGCATTTCAGACGTTCGGAGATAGAGTTGAGTTGCGACTTGAATTCAGGTGTGAGTGTCTCGTCAATATAGACTCGTACAGCCCTTGCCCGTTTGGGTTTGGACATGAGATTCTCTGTTGCCAGTCCGATAAGGGAATCTATCATACCTTTGTCCTGAGTTTGCTGGCTCATTCTGCCGTACTCTTCTGTAGCTTTTTCCACAAAGCGTGTGGCTGTTTCAATCCTATTGGCAGTGTTCTTGTTCGAGATGATGCTGCCGACATCCGAGACAGTATCAGCCACGTCTATTACATTGTCTATGGTCGCTGCTCCGGCCACAGCCGCTGCTCCTCCTGCGGTGGCGACGACAGCGGCTGTCGCGGCTACGGCAGTCACTGCAATGAGTCCTGTCTTGATCATGCCGTCGTATTCATGTCCCATGCTGTTGAGGTCGAGTCCGTAGCTGAGTCCTGAAAGTTGGACACCAGAGAGATCCATGTTCTTCAGTGATTCAAGTGGTATCTCGTCGTCTGTTCCCTTTTTCTTGTTGGCGTGGGAGAAGAGTGTCTTTTGGATGTTCGAGCGGAAATCACCCATCAACAACGAAGCTGTGGTGTTGATAGCCGAAATGGCATCGGCATCGAAATTGTTGCTTTTGTTCCCTATCAGTGCATTGAGTTTGGAGGAGATGTTGTCTTCGAATAGCCTGCATGTAATGTGTGTCTGGTCCTCGATGTCGTCGCCAATCGAGTTCAACAGGTTATCGATGTTCCTGCTGATCTTGTCCAGTTCATACTGGCATTTTCGGATGGCATCGTCCAGGTCTTTGTCGGATGAAGAGGCCTTCATCAATTCATCTATATGGTCTATTAGACTGTTGACGATGTTCTGGGTTCTTTGTGCATCGACCTGTTGGATGATGTTCTTTTTGTCTTTCTGGATGGATTCGAACAATTTATACAACTCGTCGAGATAACCCTTGGCAGCCGAGACTACTGACACCTGTTTCAAGGGTATCTCGCAGTTCTTGCTCACATATTCCTTGGCTGCTTCAATCTCGAACTGGGATTTCGTGTCGCTCTTGGTGAGCACTAAGAAAATCGGACGTTTGGACAACTTCATCGTATTGATGAAGTCGGTCAACGACCGTGTAATCTGCTGGTTGATATCCACTATGAGTATAATACCGTCTGCCAAAGGCAAGAAATTGACCAGCGTTTGCTTGTGTTTGGGGTCTGGGGACGATAGGCCCGGGGTATCGACGATAATGGTTGACGAAGGTATCTTCTTGGATGTGTCGAATACAGTGACCACTTTGGCGTCGGCCAGCTCCTCGTTTTTGAGATCTGCGATGTCTTTGATTTCACGCAGTTCCATGTCCTCGGTCAGCACCTTTGCATAGCAGGAGTCACAGCCGAAATGAATCTCATAAATGGTGGCGGTAGTAGGTTTAGTGGCTGTTTCCAATTTCTTGCTGTCAGTCAAGGCGTTGATAAGGGTGGTCTTGCCCGAACTGAACTCACCGACAAAAGGCAACAGCAGGGTCGTGTCTTCTCGTTCAGAACGACTTTTGATTGCGTTCAATTGTTCTTCATAATTGTCCAGTCCGAGGAACTGGGCAATTTCAAACAGTAAATCGAAATTTTCACACATATATATTAACACATTATTTTATTAACAAATTCTTTCTACGATTAGATCATTATTGTTCAGGCATCCTGCTCGTTTGATGTCTATGCCGTAGATACGCATAAACGCATCGATGACGGTCTGGCCTCCGTTGGTACTTACGGGGTTGCTCATGCTAACTGTGACAACCTCTACTGACATTCCTGGCTCAATCATGATGCCATTGGTGTTCTTCCTGTTTTTTGTGGTAATTCTAAATCTTGCCATAGGCTTCTGTTATTATGTTCTCGCAAATATATCCACTCTTTGGGCGTGTTGAATGCAAAGGGGTGAGGGAAATGATGGTTTATTTGTGTTTTTGCTGTCGTTTTGTAGCGGGGTACAAAATGAGGACAAGGTTAAGGGGCGCGGTGGTTAGTTGAGTTGCGCTGTGCCATCATGGGTGTTTTTCCTCCGTATGCCTGTGCACGTGGTGGATGGACACAGAAAAAACGTGAGTGCTCTTCTCTTTATTCATCTGTTATAAGGTATCGCCAAACACCCTGGTAGAAATGAACTTGGAGAACAAACACTCACGCTGTAGAACATCATGGCACATGGCGGGGATTATCCGCTTGTCCACAATATACTCAGACATGGAGCGTCGGTCGGCCTCTTTCCTTCTATCCATTGACGAAATTTGGCGATTTCTATAACAGGGAATGAGAGCTTTACGCTAATCTGGTCGCTACGGATAGGGATGCTACTATGGGCACCCCGCCCGTTCGGCACTGCAAATATAATGTTTATTTTTTATTCCACAAATATTTTCTAGGAAAAATAAAAAAACTCAACTTCATAACTGACGAAAGTTGAGTAAAAAACTGTGGGTGCATTTCGCTGGCTGGCGGAATGCACCCATAGGTTATTGAAAGGTGTCCTTAGGAACAGGACATCAATTTGCTGCAACTTACCTTAGTAGATGTGGCGTTCTCGGCGGACGGAGACGCGGGCACCGGAACTGCCGCCTCCAGAGGATTTCGGCTTGCTCTGCTTGCTGGAGCTGGCACTGCTGCTGGAAGTGGAGCTACGGCGGGCTGAACGGGAACGGGCCTTTGCTGCCGCGCGGACCTTCTTGCCTTCCTGAAGGGAATCCACAGCCACTGTGTCGGTGTCAACGGGAACGGGAGTGGCCCAGATGTTCTTCTCGAAATCAACCATCTGCTTCTCGATGTTCTTCTGCGCCTTCACCATGTCGGAGTCATTGTCGTAGATCTGCTGCAGCGACTTGTTCTGCATGTTGGTGGTCATGTAGATCTCGCCCTTGTACTGGTTGGAGGCGAAATAGTCGGCAGCCGACATGGTCGATGCGTTGTTGATGTCGCTGGTCATCACGATGACGTTGTTGAGGAAAGGCTCCAGGTCCTCGTATTTCACCCAGAAGAGGGGCGAGGTGCGCACATCGTCCATGCTGAAGTCATCGGCACGGTGCAGCACAGGACAGAGGGCCACCACCTTGGAGTGGTAAGTGGCAGTATATTGGTCGTAGTAGGAGCTCTCCTTGATATTGTAGCTCAGCACCTCGTTCGACGGTATGTCCACGTCCTCGACCTTGATGCTGTTGCCGTCAATCTCGTATGGGATGTCGTAGCGGTCGAGCATGTCCTTGAAGTGCATTCGGCTGGCCTTGTCGAAGTGCTCGATGGCGTCCATCTTGTACTCATACACAGGCAGTTTGCCCGTATTGACCAGACGGAAGATGGTGCAGAAGAGGTTCATGCGGTTCTCAGTAGGCGTGACGGGGTAGTAGAGGGCCGCGTTACGGTCTTTGGTGAGGTCGATAGTCTTGTAGAGGTCGCGTCTCCACACCACATCATCGGCGGCTTTCACAGAGGTGGGGAACATCAGGCTTGCCCTGTCGTTGCCTGCCGTCGCACTGGTGTTGGTGTTGCGGTTATTGTTGTTACGCTGCACACGGGTCCTTGTCGGCTGTGCCGCCAAGCCCAGTGTGAGCAACACTCCTATGATCAGAACTAATGTACGTTTCATAATCTATATCTTGTATAAATTTAGTTCACTATCACTTCCATTGCAGATGGCAGCGTACGCTCGATGCCATCGGGTCCCACAGCGTGCACGCGGGTGATGTAGAAGCGTGCCCCTCGTGTAAGCTGGCGCATCTGCGCTTTCTGCCGCTCGCTGAAGTTGGTGGATTGCGACACCTCGGGGATGACATTGCCGAGACGGTCGTGGAACGTGGTTTCGAAACTCAGCACTTTGAAATTGATGTTGAGCAATCCGTCGTCGATGGCGGCTCCGATGGCCGGTGCCTTGAGCAAGGCTGCTTTTGACACGGGTTTGCCGCCACGATAGCGGTCGGTATTGCCGTCAGCGCCTGTCACGTCGATGTACGGCATTGGGTCAGGCAGTTTACGCACATGGAAAGGGAACTTGCCCATTTCCTGTGAGCGTCCTTCGAGTGTGGCCATCACGGTGAATACCACATCCTCGCCCACCTTCGACGGCACGGCGACATACTCACCGGGTTTGGTCTGTGTCAGACTTCCTCCGCTCATGCTCAGGCTGATGCTGGAGGTTGGCACTCCTGGCACTGACACCGCGATGGGGTTCTGGTAGCCTGCGTAGAGCATGTTCATCATAGTGGCCGACACGGTGGCGGAGGGTTCCACCACGGTGTAGGGTTGTGAGAACTCGCGCCTTATCTCCTCTCCGTCGCCGTTGCGCATCATCAGGTAGCCCTTGAGTGTGAAGTCGCCAGTAGAGTTGCAGACGGTCTCGTAGGTGCCGTTGCTCGACTTGAGCAGCGTGTTGCCCACATAGATGTCGGGGCGCTGGGTGGTATCGACTGCTGCCATGATAATCTGAGCAGAGAAGCGGCCGCCTCGTACCACGGTGCGGGCGCTGGGAATGACGTAGGCGTTGATTTGGTTCACACGCACGTCCTTGATGTCGATGTTCGATACCAAGGTATGCAGCACCTCTCCCTCGGCGTAGCGCACGTCACCCTGCAGTTTGGTGAGCAGTGTGATGGCGGCGATGGTGGGTGTGCTTTCGAACATATATTCCTGCCAATTCTTGCCTTGCAGTCTGGCGGCGCGGGTCACCTCAGTAGAGAGGCTGTTGGAGATGATGCGTCGCTGTACGGTGTCAGTGACCATAGCCAGCACATTCTCCCTGTAGGAGTTGATGGCGTTGTAGAGTTTTCGCCCTTGTCCCACACCGGGAGCGAGCATCACGTGGGTGGTGGCCTCGGTGTTCTCCTTGTTCCTGAGATAATAAGGGTTGGCGTTCTTTCCGTCGGCCTCCACTGCAATCTTCTTCTTCAGTTGTTCGGCATAGTCGTAGAGCGAGTCGGAGATGACTTTCACGGCCTGTGCCTTCTCATACCATTGGCGTGTCTTCTCGGGGTTCTGCTTCATGGCGTCCGAGAGTGTGTTGTAGATGGCCTTGTTCTGCAGAGAAGAATTGTCGGTGGAGCTTTTCAGTCGTTCACCTATGAGTTTGAAGCCATTGAGCACGTCGGAACTGACGTTGAGCGCAAGCATAGCCATGAGCACAACGTACATCAGGTTGATCATCTTCTGACGTGGCGAGACTTTTCTTTTCTTTATAGCCATTTCACTTGTTTTTGTTCTTCATGCCACAGGTGTGAGTCGTTTTCCGATGGCGTAAGAAATGTGATCTTGATATAAAACTACGGTTTCATGTTCACCTTGAGGGCTTCGAGCATGCGTGCATAGACTTGGTTGAGTTCCTCGATCTGCTCTGCCAGGCGTTTGGTCTGGGCGTTGATCTGGTCGATGGTGCCGATCTGTGAGCTGACGCTGCGGAGCTGCATCTCGTAAATGGAGTTGATGCTGGTGAGCGTGCGGTTCATGTTCTCCATCTCCTCTGAGTCGCGTGTGAGTCGAGCGGACTGCTCTGCCACCTTCTTGAGGAGGTCGGTGAGGTTGTTGAGCTCTTCCACGTAGAGTTTGGTGGCCTCTTCCATCTCGGGTGTCATGCCTGCTGTCGAAGCGTTGATGACAGGTGATGAGGAGATGTTGCCTGCAAGTGCGGCCGCGTCGATCATGCCGCCTTGGCCTTCCTCGCTGCCTGCGTTGGTACCTCCTCCGCCACCGCCGATGATGATGTTGCCACCGCCTGTGCCGGTGCTGGTGCCAGTGCCGCCGCCACCTCCTCCGATGATGACGGTGCCGCCTGTAGGCACTCCACCACCGATGATGACGGTGCCGCCACCGCCTTGTACGCCGTTGCCTTGTAGGGCGGCTGCGTTCTCGTCGAGTTCGCCACCACCTTCAATCTCAGTGGTTACATGCTCTGTGTCTTCGCTCACGTCATAGGGACGTTCGAAACCAGAGATGAAGAACACGATTACCTCGGTGCCCATACCGATGAAAAGCATGAGGTCGGCGCCGGCGATGTGGGTGAGTTTGAACAATGCGCCGAGAATCACGATGGAAGCGCCCCAGCTGTAAGCGTAGTTCATGAACATCTGTCCATTCTCGCTGTCCATCCACTTCTGAATCTTCAGAAGATTCTTCACTTTTATCTTGGTCATAGTTACGTAGTGTCTTGGTTATGTCTGTTGGTTCTTATTTTCTCTTTCTGCCTGCAGTGCCCACCTGGGAGCGTACGCAGCGGAATCCCACGAACGAACGTCCCACGTTCTGGTACTCATAGCTTCTCCATGCGGATTTGATGAAGCTCTCGGGATCTTTCCACGAACCGCCTCTCACGCTTTTCTTCTTCAGCGCGTAGGGGTCTTCCTTGGCGGCGCGATAGTAGAGTTCAGGGTTGACGTCGCTCATGGAGAGCACACCCGACTCCGTATAGACGGTGCTGGTCCATTCGGCCACGTTGCCCGCCATGTCGAAAAGCCCGTTGCTGTTGGCGGAGTAGATGCCCACCTTCGAGGTGATGAGGTTGCCGTCCTTGGTGTAGTTGCCTCGGTCGGGTTTGAAGTTGGCGTAGTAGCATCCCTTGTCGCTCTTCACGTCGGGGTTCTCCCAGGGCAGCTCGTTGCCTTCCTTGCCACGTGCGGCGTATTCCCACTCAGCCTCGGTCGGCAGCCTGTAGCGCTGGATGAACTTGGCGCTTCCTCCCATGCCGCGCATGAGGAAGTCGGTGCGCCAGTTGCAGTAAGCGGTGGCCTGTTCCCAGGTGACACCCACCACGGGGTAGTCGGAGTAGTTGGGATGGCTGAAGTAGAGTCGCATGTAAGGCTCGTTGTCGGCGTTCTGGAAGTCGTTGATCCAGCAGGTGGTGTCGGGATAGACATTCACGATGTAGGTGTTGACGAAATCCCACATGCTCGACAGCGGACGAGTGATGGTCTCGCGGTGGATCACACCCTCATCGTCGATATAGGCGGTGTCCTTCGAGATCATCACCACCTCATTGGGATCGACGGTGACGTCGGTGTTGAGGTTGCGCTCATTGGGGTCAAGTCTGTACTTGCGCATGGCCGCCATGGCATAGTCGAAGGTCTCGTATCTGTAGTTGAGCTGGCTGGCGTCGAGCATCTTGGTCCCGTCGTAAGGGTGGATGGTATAGACGCTCTCTATGGCTCTCTGCTGGTCTTCGTCGGGGTTTTTCCATGGAATGGACTTGGACCAGTTGAGGTGCGGGGTGATGGGGTCACCGTTCTTGTCTTCCTCAATCTTGTACGACTCATCGCCACCGTATGCGGGGTCGGCGAGACGCTCGCGGATGATGGAGTCGCGCACCCAATAGACGAACTGGCGGTACTTGGCGTTGGTCACCTCCGTCTCGTCCATCCAGAAGGCATCGACAGAGATGTCGCGTGTAGGCACATCCTTGCCCCACAGACTGTCCACCTTCTCGCTTCCCATCTTCAGAGAGCCACGTTCCACAAGCACCATGCCGTAAGGTACAGGCTCGGATATCGACGAACCGCCGATACCGGTCACCTCACCGCCTGCAGCTTCAGACCCTTTTCGGGAACCCAGGCATGAGGTAAGCACAAGCATAGCGAGCAGTATCACAACTGCCACATTTCCTTTTCTCATATTACTTGATTCTTTTTTCAATTCTTACCTTAATTATCTATGAGCGGCGAAGGATGTCATCCCTGTCAGGATTCTTGCGCGCTGCCGTATGATGATTATAGTATTCTCACTGCTTTGTGTTTGTTTCGACCCTTCTTGAAGAGGTCAAGGTCGGCCTGGTAACTGACCACAATCTCGTGGGAGCCGTTGGCCATGTTGATGCCGTTGATGTACATCTGGTAGGAGTAGCCCAGGCTGATGCCTTGGAAGTTGCCGCCTATCATGAAAGTCGTGGAGATGTCGGGGCTGTATCCCACGCCTCCCCAGAACTGCTTTCCCTCGTTGTTGTAGGTCAGTTTGCACTGGATGTCCTCACGCCAGGTGTCGATGTCGGACATGACCATGAAGGAGGGTTGCAAAGATAAAAACGGATTTTTCAACTTAATATTGCATCCACCCATAAAATAATATACGGGAGCGAAGTCAAACATGTTGGTTTGGCCGAGTTCGATGTGTGGCGACATGATGTGTTGCATGGAAGCGCCCACCCAGAATTTGGGATGGTAGAAGAAGAGTCCGCCACCCAGGTCGAAGGAATTGCCGCTCACTTCAGCCGAGGGGAAAGCGGGGTCGCCGGGGTCGTCGAGTTCCAGACCCTTGGGGTCGATGGTCTCGGTGAGCAGCGAAGGTTGGACACCGACGGCCAGCCGCCCTTTCTTGCCAATCTTCACGTTGTATGCGTATTGGATGGCTATCCTCTGGGTGCGGAATATGCCGACGTTGTCGCTCATCAGACTGGCGCCACCTCCATGACGGGGGCTGAGAAAATAGATGGGGCAGTCGGCTCCGGCATACATGGTCTTGGGCGCGTCATCGAAGCCGGCCATCTGCATGGAGTAGGCGAGGTGGACACTCAGCAGTCCGTCGGTTCCCGCAGCCGCAGGATTGTAGTAAGAACGGAGGGAGGTGAAGTCGGAGAACTGCACGTCCATCTGTCCGAGGGCCGTGGCTGATGTCAGCCATGCCGTCAGCGTCATCACCACAATCCTTGCTATGTCGTTGATCTTATTTTTCATCTTTTTTAACGGAAACCCATTCCGTTCACATTATATAATTAACTGACAAATCGCTTTTTTATTGTGTGGACGAAGGTTTGGGGGCTGAAAATTGCACATAAACCGCTTTAGGAATGCAATATTTCAGAATAATTTTGCTGTTTGCCCAAAAAGTTGTAACTTTGCACCGCAATTGTGATTTTCGCTAAAAAGCTTTTAAGGGGCCTTCTACAAATTCCCCGTTCACGATATGAATAATCAAAACAGGGTTACTATGAACTCTTTGGTAAATATTGGTCTTTCTTTGCATCTGGCTGTTTGTGAGTCGGTCAAAATGCCCGCATTGCTCCCTCCCTCTGCACAGCCATCTGCTAAAGAAATCCTCAATATTTCCTCAAAGACAATTTATAGAAGACCCCTTTGATTTTTCTTTGATTTTTATTGTAAAATCATCATTTATACATATTTAATATTTTAATATGAGTTTGAAAATTGTTGTACTTGCCAAGCAAGTACCAGACACAAGAAATGTGGGCAAGGACGCAATGACAGCCGAAGGTACTGTCAATCGTGCGGCTTTGCCAGCCATCTTCAATCCCGAAGACTTGAACGCACTTGAGCAGGCTCTACGCTTGAAAGAGCAGAACCCTGGCTCGACTGTAGGCGTCCTGACGATGGGCCCTCCACGTGCTGGTGAAATTATCCGTCAGGGACTCTATCGCGGTGCCGACACAGGTTGGTTGCTGACCGACCGCCTCTTTGCTGGTGCTGACACTCTCGCAACAAGTTATGCGCTTGCCACAGCCATCAAGAAGATAGGCGATGTGGATATTGTGATTGGTGGTCGTCAGGCTATTGATGGTGATACAGCTCAGGTGGGTCCTCAGGTGGCTCAGAAACTGGGTTTGAACCAGGTGACGTACGCTGAGGAAATCCTCAAGATTGAAAATGGTGTTGCCACCATCCGTCGCCATATTGATGGTGGTGTGGAGGTTGTTGAAGCTCCACTTCCCGTCGTGATCACGGTAAATGGCAGTGCGGCTCCTTGTCGTCCTCAGAATGCAAAACTCGTGATGAAGTATAAGCGTGCTACTTGTCCGATGGAACGTCCTGCAGAGGGCACTCCTTACGACTATCTGTATGAAGAGCGTCCTTACCTGACGCTGAACCAATGGAGCGTGGCCGACGTGGATGGCGATGCCAACCAGTGCGGTCTTGCTGGTTCACCCACAAAGGTGAAGGCTGTGAAGAACATCGTGTTCCAGGCAAAGGAGAGCAAGACACTCTCTCCCAGCGACGCGGACGTTGAGAGTTTGATCAAGGAATTGTTGGACGAAAAAATCATTGGCTAAGATATGAATAACGTATTTGTATATTGCGAAATTGAGGGTACAACCGTTCAGGAGGTTTCTCAGGAACTGTTGACCAAAGGCCGCAAGTTGGCCAATCAGTTAGGGGTGGAACTTCATGCTGTTGTTGCCGGCACTGACATCAAGGGCAAGGTGGAGGAGCAGATTCTGCCTTATGGCGTTGACAAGCTCTTCGTGTTCGACGGCAAGGATCTCTTCCCTTACACGAGCGCACCTCACACCGACATCCTCGTCAATCTCTTCAAGGAAGAAGAACCTCAGATCTGCCTGATGGGCGCGACTGTCATCGGCCGTGACCTCGGTCCACGCGTGTCTTCATCGCTGACCAGCGGTTTGACTGCCGACTGCACGCAGCTTGAGATTGGAGAGTACGACGATTTGAAGACTGGCAAGCACTTCGACAACCTTCTCTATCAGATTCGTCCTGCTTTCGGTGGTAACATTGTTGCTACGATTGTGAACCCTGAGCACCGTCCACAGATGGCAACCGTTCGTTCGGGTGTGATGCAGAAGTCGGTGTATGAAGGTGAATGCCGCAAGGAAGTGGTTTATCCAGAAGTGAGCAAGTATGTATCTGCTGAGGCATACGTGGTGAAGGTACTCGACCACCATGTGGAGGCTGCAAAGCACAACCTGAAGGGTGCTCCTATTGTTGTGGCTGGTGGCTACGGCATGGGTTCGAAGGAAGGTTTCGACATGTTGTTCGATCTCGCCAAGGTTCTCCACGGTGAGGTTGGTGGCTCTCGTGCCGCTGTGGACGCTGGTTTCTGTGACCACGACCGTCAGATTGGTCAGACAGGCGTGACAGTTCATCCTAAGGTATATATCGCTTGTGGTATTTCGGGTCAGATTCAGCACATCGCCGGTATGCAGGACTCTGGTATCATCATCTCTGTGAACAGCGACCCAGACGCTCCTATCAACAAGATTGCTGACTATGTGATCGTAGGTACAGTGGAGGAAGTGATTCCTAAGCTCATCAAGTATTACAAGCAGAATAGTAAATAGAGTCAAAAAAGAAGAAAAGAACAATTATGGCAAATTACTATAGCGACCATCCAGAAATTGCGTTTCACTTGGATCATCCGCTGATGAAGCGCATCGTAGATTTGAAGGAAAAAGACTACGAGGATAAGGATAAGTTTGAGGATGCACCTGTTGACTACAACGATGCCATCGAAAACTACAAGCAACTGCTTGAGATTACAGGCGATATCGCTGCCAACATCATAGAACCCAACTCAGAGGATGTTGACCTCGAAGGTCCACATTTGGAGAAGGGACGCATGATTTATGCGAGCAAGACATTCGAGAATCTCGATGCTACCCGTAAGGCAGGTCTCCATGGCATTTCGATGCCTCGTCGCTACGGCGGTCTCAACATTCCCAATGCTGTGTTCTCCATGCTCAGCGAGGTGATTTCGGCTGCTGATGCCGGTTTCCAGAACATCTGGAGCCTCCAGAGCTGTATCGACACTCTTTATGAGTTTGGTAGCGAGGAGCAGCGTCAGAAGTATATCCCCCGCGTATGCCAGGGCGAAAGCATGTCGATGGACTTGACAGAGCCTGATGCAGGTTCTGACCTCCAGCGCGTGATGCTGAAGGCTACTTACGACGAGAAGGAGGATTGCTGGCGCCTGAACGGTGTGAAGCGTTTCATCACCAATGGCGACTCCGACATTCACCTTGTGCTCGCTCGTTCTGAGGAAGGCACGAAGGACGGACGTGGTCTTTCGATGTTCATCTACGACAAGCGTGACGGTGGTGTGAACGTTCGTCACATCGAGCACAAGCTCGGTATTCATGGTAGCCCGACTTGCGAGTTGACTTACAAGAACGCTAAGGCTTATCTCTGTGGCGACCGCAAACTCGGTCTGATCAAGTACGTCATGGCTCTGATGAATGGCGCTCGTCTGGGCATCGCCGCTCAGTCGGTAGGTGTGGAGCAGGAAGCATACAACGAGGCCCTTGCTTACGCCAAGGAGCGTGCTCAGTTCGGTCAGAAGATCATAGAGTTCCCAGCTGTTTACGACATGCTCGCAACCATGAAGGCAAAACTCGATGCAGGTCGTTCATTGCTTTACATGACCGCTCGCTATGTGGATATCTACAAGGCACTCGAGGACATTCAGCGCGACCGCAAGCTCACTCCAGAGGAGCGTGCTGAGTTGAAGCGCTACACTCGTCTTGCTGACGCTTTCACTCCATTGGCAAAGGGTATGAACTCTGAGTTCGCTAACCAGAACGCATACGATGCCATTTCGGTTCATGGTGGTTCAGGCTTCATCATGGAGTACAAGAGCCAGCGTCTCTACCGTGATGCCCGTATCTTCTCCATCTATGAGGGTACTACACAGCTCCAGACTGTTGCCGCACTCCGTTACATCACGAATGGCACTTACCTGAGCATCATCCGTGAGTATGAGGCTGAGAACGAGGCTCTCGTTGCCGGCAATGCTGTATATGAAGCTTACCTCTCTCGCATGAAGGACATGGCTGCCAAACTCGAAGAGGCAACCAATACAGTGAAGGCTACAGCAAGCCAGGAAGTTCTCGATTTCTGTTCACGCAAGCTCTATGAGATCACTGCCTACACCATCATGTGCCACCTCATCCTGGCAGATGCCGTGAAGGCTCCTGAACTCTTCGCTAAGAGCCTCAACGTCTTCATGAATCATGCCGAGTCGGAGGTGGAGAAGCACTTCAACTACATCAACCGTATGGATGTAGCCCAGCTCGACAACTACCGTCAGGAAATGAAAGAGGCTGAGTAAGCGTATTTATCCCTGAAGGGAATTCATTTGATAACCGTGGGTGCACGAAACAATGTGGAGTGCACCCACGGATTGTATATATACCAAACCTTCATAGTGTTCTGTTCAACCAGATGGAAAAGAACTTATCATAGACTTGATTTGTTCCGAGGCTTTCAGTGACAATCTGCTTTTCTATGAGTGTCTTGATGGTCGTCTGAATGGTGCATATACAGTATGCCATCCTTAAGTTCCAATCTTAAAGATCGAAAATTTGAGATTCGGCAAAAGAATATTGGATTTCTTTGCCGAAGGAGAACAGTTTCTCGGGGTTGTTCTCCGCTACTGTTACCATGGATGACTTATTTGCGGAGTAGCAAGCGCTTTTAATTATAACTTTTACGTTTTTTTGAATATTTGCGAGTGAAAGTGTCTTTTTTTCGGAATTTATCTTTATTTTTGCATCATACACTCGAAAACCCAAACAACTATGTTATGATGACAAGACGTAGCAAGACATGGACAGTAGTGCTCAGTGCATTGCTCGTCATCTTCCTCATGCCGACAACAGCAGACGCACAGAAGAAAAAAGACAAGAAGAAAGGCGGCAATAAGGTGGAGCAGATGACAGATCGCGAGATATGGGCAGATATCTGCTGGCAGATGTCGGAACCTGTGTTGCGCAACATGGCCGAGGGCAAGTTACAGCAGAACATGGTGTTGGAACTCTCACCCACTTGGGACAACCGCGACAAAAAGGTGGCTTATATGGAGACCTTCGCCCGACTGATGGCGGGTGTGGCACCTTGGCTCAACCTTCCCGACGATGACACTCCTGAGTGCAAGCAACGCCAACAACTGCGCAAATGGGCACGGCAAGCTTACACCAATGCCGTTGATCCTGAAAGTTCAGATTACTTAGGATGGAATTCAGGCGGACAGACACTCGTTGATGCGGCCTATCTGGTGGAGAGCCTTTACCGTGGCTACGACTCGTTGTGGGTGCCGTTGAGCGATGTGACCAAACAACGCTACATCAAGGAACTGCAGGGGCTGCACCGCTACGACCCGCCCTATACCAACTGGCATCTGTTTGTGGCGATGGAGGAGTGCTTTCTCATGTATGTAGGTGCTACCTACGACCAGTACCGCATCCACATGGCGATGAACAAGGTTGAGGAGTGGTATATCGGCGACGGATGGTATTCTGACGGACCCGCTTTCGCTTTCGACTATTACAATGCTTACGTTATCCAACCCATGTATCTGGAATGCTTGGAGATGATCAACGCCAAGAAGGGCAACGACACCTGGATGGTGCGCAATCTTGGCAACCGTAATGGTTCCAAGGCGCGCTATGCGGAGGTACTGAAGCGTATGCAGAAGTTCAGCGTCATCCTTGAGCGTTTCATCTCGCCTGAAGGCACCTATCCCGTTTTCGGACGTTCCATTCCTTACCGTTTGGCGGTGTTGCAACCCTTGGCACAACTGGCATGGCGGCAGCAACTACCACAGGAACTGCACAACGGGCAGGTTCGCGCGGCAATGACTGCCGTGGCAAAGAACATGTTCTATAAGGCCAACAACTTCAACGAGGGAGGTTATCTCACCATCGGCTTTATGGGCAACCATCCCAATGTGGCTGACTGGTACACCAACAACGGTTCGCTTTACATGACCTCATTGGCTTTCATGCCACTTGGACTGCCTGCCACCCACGACTTCTGGACGGCGCCCGCAGAGAAATGGACCAGCAAGAAGGCGTGGGAGGGTGATGACTTCCCCAAAGACCACAAATGGGACATCAATCCCCAGAAGCTCTATTGGGAGTAGGGCTATTGAAGGGTTATAGGTTATTGGTTATAGGTTATTGATGGCTGAGCTGAAATAGAACTCGTTTAATCGGCTTTTTGAACTTAGTTCCCTTAAAATCTCAAAACGTTCATAGGTTTTTAAAAATCTCTAAATGAAGATAATAGATCAATCTCTTGAATAAACATTAAAAAACTAAATAACAATGATGAATATTAGAAATATCCTATCCCTGTTGCTGTTGGCTGTAGTGCTGACAGGATGCAGAAGTGTGGCCATCACGGGCCGCAAGCAATTGAACCTCGTGTCGGATGCCGACGTGCTGTCGTCAAGTCTTACCCAGTACAGATCCTTCATGAGCACTGCGAAGGTTTCTTCAGAAAAGACCCAGTCGGAAACCGTTACACGTGTCGGCCAGCGCATTGCCGCTGCCACGGAGAAATACTTGACTGAGAACGGCATGCAGGCTGACTTACAGAACTACGCTTGGGAGTTCAACCTTGTGAAATCTGACGAGATCAATGCTTTCTGTATGCCAGGCGGCAAGATTGTGGTGTATGAGGGTATCATGAGGCTCTTCGACAATGACGACGAGTTGGCTGTGGTGCTTGGCCATGAGGTTGCACACGCCGTGGCAAAGCACAGCAACGAGCGCATGAGCCAGCAAATCCTTCAGCAGTATGGCGCTGCAGCATTGAGCATCGGCCTCTCAGGCCAGACAGCCGCTGTGCAGAATGTGGCGAGCCAGGTTTATGGTATAGGCAGTCAGGTGGGTGTGATGTTGCCGTTCTCCCGCAAGCATGAGAGCGAGGCCGACTATATGGGACTGGTGCTGATGACGATGGCTGGTTACAATCCCGACTATGCTGTGACGTTTTGGAAGAAGATGGCGGCAAAAAGCGGTGGCGGATCCACCTCAGAGATTATGAGCACCCACCCAAGCGATGCCCGCCGTATCTCGGACATCCAGACGCACTTGCCCGAAATCAAGGCGAAATACGGGCAACAGAGAATGAGACAGGTGGTTATTCACTAAAGTCGAGTTCCAGCTGCCGGTAACGGTCGCCGAGAATATTGAACGACATGCGGTGGTACGGCGTCAGTCCGTACTGCCGTATGCCGTTTCTGTGTTCGGTTGTGGGATAACCGGCATTGTGGTCCCAGCCGTAGTAGGGGTATTCTTGGTGCAGTTCTTTCATGTAGTCGTCGCGGTAGGTCTTGGCAATGACTGAGGCCGCCGCTATGGACAGGTATTTGGCATCGCCTTTCACGATGGTGGTGTAGGGTAGTCCATGGTAAGGTTTGAACTTGTTGCCATCGATGATGAGGGTCTGTGGACGCACGTTCAAAGCATCGAGCGCACGGTGCATGGCGAGTATGCTGGCATTGAGGATATTGATGCGGTCGATTTCCTGAGCCGTCACCACGCCAATGGCCCAAGCGATGGCATCTCGTTCTATTTCCTCACGCAATTTATATCGTTTGGCAGGCGTGAGTTGTTTGGAGTCGTTGAGAGTGTCGTTCACATAGTCCTTGGGCAGAATGACCGCCGCGGCATAGACACTGCCGGCCAGACAGCCACGTCCCACCTCGTCGCAGCCTGCTTCAATCAATTCGGGGTCAAGATATGGTTTCAGCATCTTATTTGCATTGTTTGAGTTCATCTCGTAAACCACTACGTGGCACTCCGAGACTGATGGCGGTCTCAAAGTCTTTTTTTGCCAAGTGTTTGTTCCCTTTCTCCAAGTGCAGGTATGCTCGCGCGAGGACGTAGTTGCTGTTCGTGGGGTTCAGTTCCACGGCCTTGTCCAGATCCATGATGGCCAGTTCGGGTTGTTTGTTCTCCGCTTCCATGTCCGCGCGTATGGAATAGAGCTCAGCCTTGTCGGGATAGAGGTTGATGAGTTGCTCCATCCGCTCCAGCGCTTTGGGCAGATGGTGTGTGTCTTGTTGAAGTAACGCCATGCCGAGATTGGCCACGTAGTGGTCGGGTTGGATGGTCAGTAATCGTTCGTAATCCATTCTCGCCTGGTCATATCGTCGGGCGTTCTTGTTGATGAAGGCTCGGTAGGCCAGTGCGTCGATGTTGTCGGGATTGGTGTCGAGGATGTTGCAGTAATCCACGTAGGCTTTCTCGTTCTTGCCCATCTGCAGATAGAGGTTCGCCCTTGCCATGAGAATCGGCACCGACAAGGGCACATTGTTCAGTGCGAGCGAATAGGATTCGATGGCCTCGTCGTACAGACCTTTGCTGGTCTGGATCTTTCCCAAATTGAAATACACTAAGCTGTTGCGATGGTCGGCAGGAGACAGTTTCAATGCTTCCTTGAACAGTGATTCGGCTTTGTCGAGACTGTCAGCGTATGTGGCTTGAATCGCTCGTTCCACATAGTTCTCGTAGGTTGGCTGGGCGTAAGAAATCGTGCAGCAGAGAGCCGCAGTGATGGTCAGTATGATTTTTTTCATGGGGTCATTTCATTTCACCGCCGGACGATACCTGTCCTCGTCCTGGTCGTCGAGCATGCTGAGATAGGAGTTGAAACGGGAGATGGCGATTCGTCCCTCCTCCACAGCCTGAAGGACAGCGCATCCTGGTTCGTGGGTATGGGTGCAGTTGGCGAATCGACAGAGGCTGGACGTGTCGAATATCTCTCGGAAATAGTGGCTGATTTCGCCCCGTTGCATGTCGAAGGTGCCGAAGCCCTTGATGCCAGGCGTGTCGATGATGTAACCATTGTCACCCAAAGGATACATCTCCGAGAAAGTGGTGGTGTGCTTGCCTGTGTTGTAAGCGTCAGAAATCTCGCTGGTTTTGAGGTGGAGGTTGGGAAACAGGGTGTTGATGATGGTCGATTTGCCTACGCCAGAGTTGCCCGACAGCAGGCTGACCTTCCCTTTCAGCATGGCCATCAGCGCCTCCATGCCTTCATGGGTTTGTGCTGAGGTCTGCAGGCATTCGTAACCCAGACTTCTGTAGAGTGAGGTGTATTCCTCCAGTTTCGTTCGTTCCTCCTCGTCAGTGATGAGGTCGATTTTGTTGAAGACCAGTACAGCGGGTATGCTGTAGGCCTCGGCATTGGCAAGGAACCGGTCAATGAAGGTGGTGGAGGTCTCAGGGTAGTTGATTGTGACAATAAGCATACACTGGTCGATATTGGCGGCCAGTATATGCGATTGTTTGGAAAGGTTGGTGGCCTTTCGTATGATGTAGTTTTTGCGGTCGTCGATACTTGAGATGAGGGCATGCCCATCAGCACCCCTCACAATCTCGACCCCATCACCAATGGCGACGGGATTGGTGGTGCGGATGCCTTTAAGACGGAAATTGCCCTTCACCTTGCATTCCACCGTCAACCCCTCGTCGGTTCTGACGGTGTACCAACTGCCTGTGTTCTTAATGACTAATCCGTGCATGGAAGCAGTAGTCACAGTCTCTATCTTCCGTGCAGACACTAAACGGTCATGATTTCCTTGTTCTTGGCCTCCAGTATAGCCTCGGCCTTCTTCACATACTTGTCGTGCAGTTTCTGGCAATCAGCTTCAGCGTCCTTCTCTACATCTTCCGACACACCCTCTTTCACGCTCTTCTTGAGCTTCTCGATGGCCTCTCGGCGGGCGTTGCGGATGCTGATCTTGGCTGTTTCCTCTTCCTTTGCACACTGCTTGGTGAGGTCGCGACGGCGCTCCTCGGTGAGGGGCGGTATGCCCAGTCGGATGATCTCTCCGTTATTTTCGGGCATTATTCCGACACTGGAGTTGATGATGGCTTTCTCTATGACCTTGAACATCGACTTGTCCCAAGGCTTGATGGCAATGGTACGCGCATCAGGTGTGGAAAGGCTTGCCACGTTGTTGAGCGGCACTTGTTGTCCGTATGACTCCACACGAATGGCGTCGAGTATATGTACATTAGCCCTTCCGGCGCGTATTCTGCTCAATGCTTCTTCAAGATACATTGTAGCCATCTCCATCTTCTCTTCTGCTTCTTCCAAATATTGCTTGATATCAACCATAATGTTTTATGTTTTTTGTTTTGCGATTCAAAAGTACCTATTTTTTCCCTTTTGTGCAACTTTCATCATGTTTCTTCACGAAATAAAATGTTTTTTTGCACAAAACATGCGCTCTTATCATCTTAAAACAAGAGAGCAAAGCTATTCAACCTTTCAGACTTACATCATCTACAGCAGAGTAGTCAAAGCCTTAAAGATCGCCAGCGTCTGCATAGACATCGTTGACTTCCGCGGACAGCCTTTCCGCGATGATGCCTTCGGCGGTGTAGTAAATCTCATCTGGGAAGGTGGGCTCAACCGACTGTATCTTGTAATCCTCTCCAGGACTGAACCTGGCCATCATGTCGGCATACTCCAGTTTGGCCGCTTCACACATCTCGTGATACAAGTCGGGATGCTTGTGGTGGAAATATTCCATGTCGGCATCACCGTCAGAATCAACGATGAAGTTGACCACTTTTTGTACTTGTCGCTCTTCCCAAAAAACACTCGCAACCACATCCTGGCTCTCGAGTTCTTCATCATTTGCTCTTCCACCTTCCATCTTCTGCAGACGGACATTAGCGTCGAAACTATAATATCTACCCATACATATTAGATTAATTAGTTAGTGTTTTTTTGTAGGTAACGTTGACAGTCGCTGAACCCATTCAGCTCATATCGGTTGCGAATATAGTAATATTATTTCATCTAAAGCAAATTTTATACGAAAAAATTACCATTATTCATAAAAACACTCATTTCGGACAAGTTCACAGCTACTCTTTATTGCGTTTTTCAGACCTCCTCAAGAAAGGCTTTTCCTGAAAAACAAGAAACGAACATGCCTAAAAAAACTGACTGAATGTTAAATCAAGTACAAAGATGTCAAAAAACACCTACTGATGTCTAATTATTTAATTTAAAATCATAAATTTGCTTTTAATTATTTGGTGAAAACAGACACAATCAGTGAATGAAACGACAATGAGCAAGACGCATCTATTGGAGAAATTCCACTACTGTCCTGTATGCGGGTCTCCCCATTTCGAGGTCAATGATTTCAAGTCGAAACGTTGCCTTGATTGTGGATTTGTCTATTATTTCAACCCTGCAGGTGCTGTGGTGGCTCTGATAGTGAATGAGCGTGACGAACTTCTGGTCGCCACTCGTGCAGAGGACCCAGCCAAAGGCACACTTGACCTTATCGGAGGTTTTGCAGACTGTGGTGAGACAGCAGAGCATGCTATGCAACGCGAGATTGAGGAAGAAACAGGAATGCATATCAGCCAGGACAACATGCATTATCTGTTCTCAAGGCCCAACACCTATCTCTATTCTGGGATGCTCATCCACACCATGGACCTCTTTTACCTTTGCAGGGTCTCCTCGCAATCCCACATCACGGCACATGATGATGTGGCCTCTTGCCGGTGGACATCCCTTTCCGAACTCCATCCCGAACAATTCGGACTTGACTCTATCCGAGAGGGGGTGATCCGTTATATTCAGATGATGAAATCAAGCCTACCTCACATCAATTCACCCCATAATCCCAACTGACCTATAACACCCTACCTCCATTCAATCACAATGAGACGATACCTATTCATATTACTTCTTGCCCTCATCGCTCCTACGTTGTCGATGGCACAGCGACAATCTTCCGTCACCGATGCCTCCAACACTTACGGTTTGGCTCGCAAACAGATGGCCGACGGACATTATTATGCCGCCGAGCAAACCTTACAGAAATTTCTGCGTGAGACAGGACAAGATGCTTCCGTTTTTTCGCATTCAGGATATCAGCGCGCACTGTCGGGCGATGCCGATTGCATGCTGATGATCTGCAAGTACTATCTCAAGGAGCCGGATGCAGTAGAGAGAATTGAACTTCACTTGAACAACCATCCCCTCTGTTCCGATGGCGACCGTTTGAGGCTGATGCGTGCAAATCTTTTGGTTCAAAGCGGCAACGACGAAGAGGCAGTTGCCATCTACCGTGTCACCGACATGTATAATATCGGTGAAGACGAACTGGCCGATGCCAAACTCTTCTATGCCATCGCCAGCATACAGACCGGCGACATCTCCACGGCCAAGACCCTGCTCAACCAGTTGCGATTCTGCGAGCGTCACAGCATGGATGTACTTTACTATACCGCCTATATCGATTATACCGAGGGACGTTATGACGAGGCATTGGATAAGTTCAGGACGGCGGAGAAGTCTTTCGACTATCACCGCAAGGCTCCCGTCTATATCGCCGACTGTCTCTTGCTCACCGGCAAGAGCGAGGACGCGCTCAGCACCATCCTCAAATTCAAGAACCGCTATGGTCAGAACGAACTGACACCAGAGGCCGACCGCATAGAAGGTGAATGCCTTCACGACAAGGGTGACTTCTACAAAGCCATAGAAAGGCTCCAGCAATATTCCGAAGAGACAGATACCCCCAAAAGAACAGCTCTCTACAAACTCGCCATGAGTTACCTGCGCACCCAGAACTATGTTCAGGCCGCCGATAACTTCGTCCGCAGCGCCGGCACCGAGAACGACGAACTGGCGCAGAGCGCTTATCTTAATGCCGGCATCAGTTACCTGGACGGCGGCAACAAGACGCAAGCGCGGATGGCATTCCAGCAGGCCTCCGAGATGGGAGGGAAGAGCGCGGCAAGCGAGAACGCGCTCTACAACTACGCTCTCTGCCTGCATGAAGGACATACAGGCGGTTTTGGTGAGCAAGTCAATGTGATGGAGCGCTTTCTCAACGAGTATCCTCAGTCGAAGAACGCATCCAAGGTAGGACAGTACCTCACCGAGGTTTATACTACCACCAAGGACTATGCCACAGCACTGGCCAGCATCAACAAGATCAAGCAGCCCACAAGGGAAATTCTCGCTGCCAAACAGCAGGTGCTGTATCATCTCGGCACACAGGCTTACGCCAACAGCGACTTCAAGGCAGCCGCTGACTATATGACCCAGTCGCTGCAACTCGGTTCTCACAACCAGCAAACCAAAGCCGACGCCCTCTATTGGAGAGGAGAGGCACTATACAGGATGGGCGACTATGTCAAAGCCGCGTCCGACCTCAGCCAAAGCGTGGCACAAACAACGCCCACTTCGTCCAACTACGGCAACGCGCTTTACAGCTTGGGATACGCACTTTTCAAGCAGAAGAAATACAGTGACGCGGCAACGGCTTTCAGACGTCTCACAGAACGTAATCCTGAGAACAAAACCGTGTTGGCCGATGCTTTCAACCGTATAGGCGACTGCCTGCTCTCGGCCAAGGACTACAATGCCGCACAGCAGGCCTACGGACAGGCATTGGCTGCAGACAGGAACCAAGGTGACTACTCCCTCTATCAGCAGGCACTTATTACAGGTGTCAATGGCAACTATGCCGGCAAGGTGGATCTTTTGAGCCAGCTGCGTTCGGAATACACGGAGTCGCAGTTCGCTGACGATGCCGTCTATGAGCAGGGACTCGCCTTGATGCAAAGTGGAGAGAAAGACAGGGCGATGAATGTCTTCAAGTCGCTCATAGAAAGCCATCCCCAAGGAAAGAACGCAGCCAGGGCAGGAGTGAACCTTGGCATGCTTTATGCCGAGACTGGCAACACTCAGACCGCTGTCAACACTTTCACCCATGTCATTGACAACTTCCCCAACACACAGGAAGCACATGCCGCTCTTGCCGCCTTGCGCGACGTCTTCACAAATCAGGGAAGGATTGACGAGTACAACAACATCGCCTCTAAGGCAGGTCAACCTCTGACCCCACAACAACAAGAGGACATGATCAGCGCAGCCGCCTCAAGAGCCACTGCCGAAGGCCGTTATATTGAGGCCGCAAGGCTGTTTGCCCAGTTGGAGGCCTTCACCTCGTCGGAAGAGAAGCGATTGGAGGCTCAGCAAGGACTGCTCGAGAGTGCCTATAACGCTAAGGACTACACCACCACGACAGCCGTTGCCAACCGGATGTTGCAGAACGTGAAGGTGTCGCCCGACATGAGGGTACAAGCGCTGTTCTACCGTGCCGCCTGCGCCACTGCCACCGGCAACATGCAGGCTGCCGTGCAGGATTGGACGACCTTGAGCCAGGATGCCCAGACCGAATACGGTGCCCAGTCCAACGTGCTGCTCGCCGAATACGCCTACCAGACAGGTCAGAACGAGTCGGCAGAGAGCATCCTTCTGAAGTTCTTAGACTCAGGAACACCCCACACTTATTGGCTCGCTCGGGGATTCATCACCCTCTCCGATGTCTATCGCAAGACAGGTAAGGATGTGGAGGCGAAACAATATCTGTTGTCACTCAAGAGCAACTACAACGAGAATGAGGAAATCAACCGTATGATTGAGGAACGATTGAAGCATTGACCCTTGACTCTTGACCCATGAAGATTAAGCAATTATTTGAGACAATGAATACAACAAGATATACTATCATCGCGGCCTTGTTCCTTTCCCCCTGCTTGGCCGGTGCGCAAATCAATGACGTTGTGGAGGTGGAAAACAGCTATGTACCCATCATTCGCGACGCCAACAAGATCAACTTGACACCCAACAAAGTGGAGCAGCCTGCTGTGCATTATCAGGTAGATTACATCAAAACCCCGCTCGCAGCCCAGTCGTATGTGTTCCAACCACTGTGGGCTGCCAAAAGTGACGCCATTGCAGAGGGTGAGGGCAAAGGCTACGTGCATCTGGGCTACGGCAGTATGGGTAACCTCACGGGGCGTGTCAGTTATGGCGCCGACCTGACCAGCGCCGACCGTCTTAATCTCAGCCTCGGTATCGACGGCTATAACGGCAAGGTCAAGGACTACTTGGACGACACCGATTGGACGAGCCGCTTCTACCAGTCGGATATCAACCTTTCTTACCTGCACAGATTGTCTCCTGTCTCCTCCCTCATCCTCGAAGGTTCTATCGAGGGACAAGTTTACAACTACCAGCGTTTCGCTCCAAATACATTTACTGGCGGACCTCAGACCGACAAACAGCGAAATCTGATCACCGATGTGTCGGCACGAATCACACCTTACAGTTTCGGACAGTTCGCCTTAGGCGGTTCTTTAGGTTATCAAGGTTTCAAGCAGATGCATGATGAATGGCTTACCACACCCGATGCGGAGAACATATTCCATGCAGGACTGAACGGTGCCTATGAATTGGATGATAACCAAAAGATAGGTCTTGACCTCGGGCTAAAGTACGAGGCCTACAACCGTGATGCCGACAATTATTTCTCTTATTGGGGCAGTCCTTATTATTCGTTCATGAACGACCTGTGGAACGTCAAACTGGGACTCACACTCAGCGCTTCCTCCGGTTTCGTGAGCAAGTTCCATATCGCACCCGATGTGACTGCCGTCTATCATGCCGCCGACAATATCGACCTCAAGGCGCAAATCACCGGCGGGGAGCGCAGCAATGGCTTCCGCGCACTCAATGCCCTCAGCCCGTATTGGTGCACTGATGCCACCTCGCCCGCGGCGACATATACATTGCCTGTACCATCAGGAGTGCAGTTCGCCCACCAGTTCGACCAACTCGACTCTAAGTTCGGCATCGAGTGGAAGGCGGCAGACCAACTCACCCTTTCCGCCGCCATCGGCTTCGACATGCAGGACAACCGACTGGAGATGATTTCCGATGCCGAAACGAATCCAACCAGCCAGACTGTGACCAACAACATGTCTCCCTACCTCTACCACCATTTCTTCACCGCTGATGGCAACCGATTCTACGGTGAATTGAACCTTGCTTACCGCTACAAGGACATCGTGGATGTGAGACTCAACAACCAAGTGAATTCATGGGGCACTGACGCCGACTTTATCGGTGCTCTTCGTCCGGTCTTCGACGCCGACTGGTCAGCTAACGTGAAAATCATTCCAGGGCTTGTCGCCACCCTTGATTTCGCTTTGCAGACCTACGACAATGATGACCAGTCTGACTACAAGCGTCCCGACAGGTACGACCTCGGATTGGGTTTGAGTTATCAGATTCCAGTTGATCTGGCAAAAATCACAGTCTTCGCCCGCGGCAACAACCTCCTCAACAACAAATTCGATGTCTATAACGCCTACAAGGCACCAGGCATCAATGTCATTGCTGGAGCGGCAGTCACTTTCTGAAAGAATACGAAAACCAATAAACTAAAAAATATAAAGACCTATGACAACACCATTGAAGAACCTCGTCCTCGCTATCATTGCATTGATAGCCTCGACAACCCCTTGTCTTGCTCAGAACATGTCTTTGAAGTATATGTCTGACAAGATGAATGTGAAATGCCCAGTGGAAATTACTGACCGTTCAAAACTGGTTAGTACCGAATGCATTGGCAACGAGATAGTGTTTAACATTGAGTTGAAGGAACCCGACTTCAACATGGACCAACTCATTGAAAACAATGAGTATTGGAAAACCCTGCTTCGCGATGAATACATCAAGAGTGGAGAGGGCACTCGCCAGATGCTCTCACTAATCAGCAACAGTGGAGCCGCCTTCAAGATGGTATGCGTGGGCAGCCAGACGGGTAAGAAAGCATCGTGTGCATTCACACCAGAGGAGACCAAAAGCATTCTCAGTGCCAATGGAGCAGCACCTATGGAGTTTTTCACCCTCGAGAACCTTATCGTTATCATCAACAGTGCAGCTCCATTCCCGCTGCTTGATGGAATCTTCATCACCTCTGCCAGCAAGAGCGACGACAACATCATCATTGAAAACTCACTTGATGATGCCATTATCGATATTGACGACTTGATACGCAACGCCAACCAATTGAAGAACAATATCCTCAACAATTTACCTTATAATGAAGGTGTGAGGTTTCTTGCTAACTTATGCGTGAAGAAAGAAGCCAACCTCATCCTTCGTTTTTCAGGCACGCAAAGCGAGAAAGTTTTCTACACTGTGCTCACCAGCAAGGATATGGAAAAAGCACTCAATAGGGAGCGGAAATAATAGCCAAAAGGTGAAAAGACCTACTCGAAAATCATAAAAATGTTAAAAAAAGCAGATTATCACTATATAATAATGTGATGGGTCTGCTTTTTTTCATACTTTTGCGCCAAATTTGTGAGTCCAAGGCGAGAAATGCCTTTCAAAGGCATCATGTCATGGACTCAATGAGGAATTGTGGCTATAGAAACTTTAGACGCACCTCGAATCATTAGAATAACAGTAATAAAGGAATAGACGCACAATGCTGAAAAACTTGGTAATAGTGGAGTCGCCTGCCAAGGCCCAGACCATAGAGAAATTCCTTGGCAAGGACTATAAAGTGATGTCGAGTTACGGACACATCCGCGACCTGAAGTCGAAGGAGTTCAGTATCGACCTCGAAACATTCTCCCCTGAGTATGTCATACCGGAAGACAAATCAGAGATAGTGAAGAAGCTTAAATCGCTCGCCAAAGAGGCAGAGACGGTTTGGCTCGCTTCCGATGAAGACCGTGAGGGAGAAGCCATTTCATGGCACTTGTACGAAGTGCTGGCTTTGACACCTGAGAAAACCAAGCGTATTGTGTTTCATGAAATCACCAAGTCGGCGATACTGAATGCCATCGAGACCCCACGTCAAATCGACTACAACTTGGTCAACGCCCAGCAGGCACGTCGTGTGCTCGACCGTATAGTGGGTTTCAAACTATCCCCAGTGTTGTGGAAGAAAATCAAGCCATCGCTTTCAGCAGGTCGTGTACAGTCCGTGGCAGTCAGGTTGATTGTGGAGCGTGAGCGCGAGATAGAGAGTTTTGTTCCAGAGGGGAGTTACAGAGTGACGGGAGTCTTCACCGTGACCACCAAGTCTGGCACTACCGAGACAATGCGCGCAGAACTCTCCACCCGTTTCAAGACCGAAGAAGAGGCCAAGGCATTCCTGGAGAAATGCCGTCATGCCAATTTCACAGTAGCCGACATCAGCAAACGACCACTCAAGAAAAGCCCTGCCGCACCTTTCACTACATCCACTCTGCAGCAGGAGGCCGCCCGCAAACTGGGCTTCACAGTCTCGCAGACGATGCTTGTGGCACAGAACCTTTATGAGGCTGGACACATCACCTATATGCGTACCGACTCCGTTAACCTCTCATCGCTCTGCCTGTCGACAAGCCGCGATGAGATTATCAACACCATGGGTGAGGAATATTTGCACACCAGGCAGTTCCATACCACTGCGAAAGGTGCACAGGAGGCTCATGAGGCCATACGTCCCACCTATATTGACAAGAAATCGATAGAAGGCAATGTGCAGCAGCGGAGGCTCTACGAGCTGATATGGAAACGGACCATCGCCTCTCAGATGTCTGACGCAGAGTTGGAGAAGACAGTGGTCACCATCGACATAGAGGGCGAGTCCATGCAGTTCATCTCCTCGGGGCAAGTTGTGGTTTTCGATGGTTTCCTTCGTGTCTATCGTGAATCTCACGATGAAGAAACGGAACAGGATGAAGACAACAACATCTTGCCAGCGGTGTCGGTTGGTGACAAGCTTGTCTATGACAATATTGTGGCTTCAGAGAAGTTCACTCAGCATCAACCACGCTATACGGAAGCCAGTCTTGTAAGGAAGATGGAGGAATTGGGCATCGGACGACCATCCACCTACGCACCTACCATCTCCACCATACAGCAGCGCGAATATGTGAACAAAGGCGAGAAGAAAGGCGAGGAACGCAAATGCGTCACTATCACCCTCGCTGGCGATGTAATAAAGACACAGAAGAAAACGGAGAAGTACGGAGCGGAGAAAGGCAAGCTCCTGCCTACCGACATCGGCACCGTAGTGGTGGATTTCCTCATGGCGCACTTCCCCGAAATCATGGACTACAACTTCACCGCCAAGGTGGAACGCGATTTCGACGAGATAGCCGAAGGCAAGGAGGAATGGAAAGACTCCATGCACGACTTCTACGACCGTTTCGAACCGCTGGTGGAGGAAACCATGCAGCTCAAGGAGAAACACAAGGTGGGTGAGCGCCTTTTGGGCACCGACCCCAAGACTGGCAGGCAGGTGTTTGCCAAGATTGGACGATATGGCCCTGTGATTCAGATCGGCACGGTGGATGACGAGGAAAAACCGCTCTTCGCCCAGATGAAGAAAGGACAGAGTTTGGCTGACATCACTCTTGAAGAGGCTCTCGAACTCTTTGCCTTGCCACGCGAGCTGGGTGATTACAAAGGTGAACCTGTGTCTGTGGGCATCAGCAAGTTCGGTCCCTACGTGAGGTATGCCAAGCAGTATATCAGCATCCCCGAGCAATTCAATCCCCTTGACATCACTTTGGAGCAGAGTGTGGTACTCATTGACCAAAGGAGGTTGCAGGACAAGAAGAAGCATATCAAGAGTTTTGACGAGGATTCCGAACTTGAGATCCTCAATGGAATCTACGGACCCTATATCTCTTATAAGGGAACCAACTACAAGATTCCGAAGTCAACAACCGAGCCGGCTGAACTTACCTTCGAACAGTGTATGGAGATTATCGAGAAGCAGGCCAAGAAACCCTCTTCCGCCAAGAAGAAAAAGAACACGAAGAAATAGCGACGTAACATCATAACGCAAGCAAAACGTGAGAAGGATCATTCTGATTGGGTATATGGGGGCAGGAAAGACCACCATAGGACGTATTCTGGGACGAAATACAGGACTGGAATTCTTCGACCTTGACTGGTATGTCGAGGACCGTTTCCGCACCACCATCCCCAAACTCTTTGAAGAGAAAGGCGAAGACGCCTTCCGGCAACTGGAACGTAGAATGTTGCACGAGGTGGGAGAATTTGAGGATGTCGTCATCTCCACAGGAGGAGGCACCCCATGTTTCTTCGACAACATGGAATTCATGAACAAGCAGGCAGATACTGTTTACCTCAAGGCCGAACCAGAGGTGTTGCAGACACATCTGATGATGGGAAAGTCGAAACGCCCTCTTATACAAGGCAAGTCTCCCGACGAACTGATTGCTTACATCCGAGAGTCGTTGACAGTCAGGGAGCCTTTCTACTCCCAGGCCAAATATGTCCTGCCCATTGAGAAACTCACCACCAAGGGCAAAGTCTACGAAGCTGTTCAGACACTGCAGAAGATGCTCAACTTATAAATCCAAACAAGCCTCTCGCAAACAACACCGCAATAGAATAATCATTACACACACACGAATAGAATGAGAAAATGGCGTATTGAAGACTCAGCCGAACTCTACAGCATATCGGGCTGGGGAGTGAACTATTTCCACATCAACGACAAAGGACATGTGGTGGTGACACCCTGCAAGGACAATGTAGAGGTGGATATCCGCGAAGTGATGGACGAACTGGAGAAACGCGATGTCACGGCGCCAGTGATCCTGCGCTTCCCCGACATCATCGACAACCGTATAGAAAAGACCTCGGTCTGCTTCAACAAGGCAGCCAAGGAGTACGGTTACAAGGGTCAGAACTTCATCATCTATCCCATCAAGGTCAACCAGATGCGCCCCGTAGTGGAGGAGGTGGTGAGTCACGGCAAGAAGTACAACCTCGGACTCGAGGCTGGTTCCAAACCAGAACTTCATGCCGTCATCGCAGTGAACATGGACTCTGACTCCCTCATTATTTGCAATGGATACAAGGATGAGAGTTATATCGAGTTGGCGCTTCTGGCACAAAAAATGGGTAAGAGGATTTTCATCGTGGTGGAGAAACTCAATGAGCTCGACATCATAGCAGAAACCGCCCAACGTCTGAATGTGAGGCCCAATATCGGCATACGTATCAAACTTGCCGCTTCAGGTAGCGGTAAATGGGAAGAGAGTGGCGGTGATGCCAGCAAATTCGGCTTGACATCCAGCGAGTTGCTCATTGCCCTCGAACGTCTGGAGCATTACGGCATGAAGGATTGCCTCCGTCTCATCCATTTCCATATCGGAAGCCAAATCACCAAGATTCGCCGCATTCAGAATGCGTTGAGAGAGGCTGCCCAGTTCTATGTGCAGTTGCGCAAGTTGGGCTATGGTGTAGATTTCGTGGATTGCGGTGGCGGTCTGGGAGTGGATTACGATGGTACACGCTCATCCAACAGCGAGAGCAGTGTCAATTATTCCATTCAGGAGTATGTCAACAACTGTGTTTATACCTTCAGCGAGACAGCCGACAACAACAACATCCCACAGCCCAACTTGATTACTGAGGGAGGCCGCTCATTGGCCGCTCACCATGCCGTATTGGTGGTGGATGTTCTGGAGACAGCCGGTTTACCCGCTATGCCCGAGGAGTATGAGCCCAACGAGAACGAGCATGAACTGGTGAAGGACCTCTATGAAATCTGGGATAATCTCAATCCCCGGACCATGCTTGAGAACTGGCATGACGCTCAGCAGATACGCGAGGAGGCCCTCGAACTCTTCTCACATGGATTGGTTGATTTACGTACACGCGCAGAAATCGAGAGCATGTACTGGTCGGTGGCCCGCGAGGTCAATGCACTCAGCCACAACATGAAACATGCACCAGAAGAATTATGGTCGCTCGACAAACTGTTAGCCGACAAGTATTTCTGTAATTTCTCCATCTTCCAGTCGCTTCCTGATGCCTGGGCCATTGACCAGATGTTCCCCATCATGCCCGTCCAACGTCTTAACGAACAGCCCAATAATGCTGCCACTATTCAGGACATTACCTGTGATTCTGACGGCAAAATCACCAATTTCGTCACCAACCAGAACATCGCCCACATCCTTCCTGTCCATACGCTCAACAAGAAGAAGGACCCGCACTATTATCTCGGTGTCTTCCTTGTGGGTGCTTACCAGGAGATATTGGGCGACATGCACAACCTTTTTGGCGACACCACTGCCGTGCATATCTCTGTCAATAGCAAGGGGTACACTATCGACCAGATTATCGATGGAGAAACTGTTGCAGAGGTACTTGACTATGTGCAGTTCGAACCCAAGAAGATGGTTCGCACCCTGGAGACATGGGTGAAGAAATCCATTGAGGAGGGTCGCATCACCACTGACGAGGGTAAGGAGTTCCTCAGCACCTACCGTTCAGGTCTCTACGGCTATACTTATTTGGAATAGAAATTTATAGTCTCTATAGTCTCAATAGTTTCTATAGAGTTGAAATTTTCATCAATTATGGACAAACTGACAATCATCAAGGTAGGCGGCAAGATTGTGGAGGACGAGGATTCCCTCCAACAATTGATTAACGACTTCTCAGCCATCGATGGCCGTAAGATTCTGGTGCATGGTGGAGGTCGTTCAGCTACTAAGATAGCCGCTGAACTGGGTATCGAAACCAAAATGGTGAATGGACGTCGCATCACAGACAGTGATATGCTTCGCGTTGTGACGATGGTTTATGGCGGCTTGGTCAACAAGAATATAGTGGCTCGTCTGCAGGCTTGTGGTACCAATGCCCTTGGCATGACCGGTGCTGATATGAACATCATGCGCTCTCATAAGCGTGAGGTGAAGGACGTAGATTACGGTTTTGTGGGTGATGTTGATGCCTGCGACGCCCAGATGCTCTCACGGTTGGTTGAGGTTGGTGTGGTGCCAGTCATTGCTCCCCTCACACACGACGGCAAGGGCAACCTGCTCAACACCAATGCTGACACCATGGCTGGTGAGACCGCCAAAGCACTTGCCAAGTATTATGACGTGACGCTGATCTACAGTTTTGAGAAGAAAGGTGTGCTTCGTGATGCCGACGACGATGCCACCCTCATTCCTCATATCAATGAGTCTGAGTTCCATCGTCTCACCAGTGAAGGAGTGATTCAGGGAGGTATGATTCCGAAACTCGAGAATGCTTTCTCAGCTATCCATGCCGGCGTAAAGCGAGTCATTATAACGCTTGCCACAGCTATCGACGGCCAACAAGGTACTATCATCGAGGCTTAATTGGCCTTGGTGGATTTGATGGGCATCATGGGTATCATGGGCATCATGGGCGGAGTATAACCCATCTGACCTATAATATCCATCATGCCCAAAAAATTTTAAAAAAATCCATTTCCCTTGTAACTTTTACTTAGTTCACCCGTATTAATATTAGAAGGCGATGAAAGAAATCAGTTTCAGAAACGATGTTTTGCCACTCAAAGACAAGTTCTACAGACTGGCCCTTCGCATCACTCGCAACAGAGAGGAGGCCGAGGACATCGTACAAGAAACACTGATCAGGCTTTGGGACAAGAGGAATGAACTTCATGAGGGTATGGAAAGCCTCGGATTCACCATCTGCCGTAATCTCGCACTCGACCAAATGCAGAAAAAGGAGGCACAGAATGTCGCATTCGACCCTGAACTGCATGAAACAGCTGACAACGGCACTTCACCGGCCGAGATGCTCATCGCCAAGGAAGGAAGAAGCATCATCCAAGAGATTGTCGAACAACTGCCCGAGAAGCAACGTTCCATCATCCAACTCCGCGACATGGAGGGGAAAGAGTACAAGGAGATAGCCGAGATACTACAAATCACCGAATCAGATGTCAAGGTGAGTCTTTTCAGGGCAAGACAGAAAATCAAAGAACAATACGTAAAACTCAACAGGTATGGATTATAAGTACATTGAACAACTGCTGGAACGCTACTGGGAATGCGAGACCAGTCTGGAGGAGGAGCAGATTCTGCGCTCTTTCTTCAACCAGAAGGATGTACCTGCGCGCCTGTTGCAGTACAAGGAAGTATTTACCTTCCCGGAGTTGGACAAGGAAAACCAGCTCGGCGACGATTTCGACGCACGTCTTATCGCCATGGTGGAGGAGAAACCAGCGGTCAAAGCCAAGCGAATCACCATGTGGAGCAGATTGGCCCCCATCTTCAAGGCAGCTGCAGCCATTGCCATCGTCTTGATCATTGGTTCCATTACCGAGAAATCCATACTTAAGGACATGCCCACACCAGTGCAGACAGACTATATGGCTTATCCTCAGACGTACAGGCAAACGGATGTGGTCACTGCCACCAACAATGTTGACAATGTGGCCGTTGAGACAGGTATTGACTCGATCATGCCGCTTAACACTACGCCCTTAGCCAACGACCAGCAACAGTAGAAACCAAAACTTTAAACCAAAATAACAATCATGCTTTGAGACCGAAGAGGCTGTGAAGTTTCAATTCTCTCACAATTCCAACAATCAAATGTTGAAGATATGAGCCCAGAGGCGTTAGCCACTGGGCTTATTCTTTTTTCGTCAGACCAGTCCGGCTCGTCGGATATGTCAGACTATTCAGACAGGGTGGTATTGTAGTACCCTCAAAAAACGGCCTCCCCCGTCATTGTTGACGAGGGAGGCTTGGATAAAAATGAAATTTGAAGAAATTGATGATTTGTCGTTAATTGTTGGTGTTCTTCAGTGGATTGGTGTGATAATTGCCCTGAGGTGTGGTGATCCAGCCGTTCTTTGTTTGGTCTTGGGTCCAATCCTTGAATGAAGGATAAACGGTGAAGATAGACACCATCTCGTTTGGCCAGTCCCAACCGCGAGGCAAAAGCAGCATCTGAGGGATGTTGGTGCCGTCCTTTCTCGGTGCCGTCACTTCAGTAGCCTCTTGTTGACCTTCATTATCTACAATAATCTTAATCTTCTCAAGTTCACTGGCAACTAATGCCTTAACACTCTCCACATACTCTTCACCAGTAGTGGTTGACTCGTAATTCGTCAAGTCGATATCAGCAAGTTTGATACGTGCCACCTTGGTGGGATCGATATCCCAGCTACCACCCACATTGATAGGCACATTATATGGTGCGCCTTTCTTCAGCAGGTCGTGGATTTCTCCAATCAACTCAGACTCGGCATAGGCGCCGTCACCATTAGCGTCGTAGTAAATGTACGCTTTTCTTCTACCTCCAGCAGCCAATGGACGGAGATAGAGTTCAGACTTCTCCACAGAGGTAGAAGAGGTTGTAGTTCCAGCTTCGTCAGTTGTTGTGATGTATGTAACATCCACCTGACCAAGGTCGAAGACGATATCGTTGAAGTCGTAGTCGTAAGAGCCTCCAAGGTCTTCACAAGCCACTACCCAAGACATCTCCACATCGGTTTGCTCAGTAATCTCATGTGGAGGATTGATAGGAGCGCTGACGAAGAAGAGCATGTCGTTCTCGTCTTTGTCCACATCGTCCTCAAATCCTAACACCATCGAGCCTTTATAGTTGTAGAACACGGCAGCCACCTCTCCTTCATTAGGGCGTTCTTGTGATGGATCCCATGTGCTACCCACCTGTGATGCCCACCAGTGTTTGTTGTTGAGGATGCATTTCTCTCCATCACTATTTAGGAATACCTCCTGGTCTTCGTTCATGTCCTGAATAGAATAGAAGAGACCATTACCTTTGGTGTTCTGATTGGTACCATTATTATTTGTACTATTTGCTGTAGCCTTAGTGATGAGGAAGAAAGCCACGTGTGCACCCTTGGGGAAAGTGTAAGAGGCAGGCTGGTCGTAGTTCTCGCCGAAATAGGTCATGTGATAGGTAGTTCCTTGAAGATAGTGACCTTTATGGAAATCAATTCCTCCGTCAACCCATTGTGGCATATCCATACCTCCAGGTGTGTGGGCGTTACTACCATTTTGGTCGCCATAGCATTCCAGATTGTGCTTGCCTGTTTCGGTGACAGTCTCAGGCCATGTGTCGTTCATCAGCACATAGCGTGGAGCGGCAATGCGTGCTGCTTTTTTCTCTGCATCGGTCATGCCCTCTTCCTCGAACCAGTAGAAATAACCGAGCATGTTGTGATAGATAGAGCCGTAGAACACGTAGGTGTAGGTCATAGGACCATCCTCTGTGAGTACGAGTTCCACATTGAAATCAAGGTCGTCTTCCCACTTGGTGCGGTTGTCGTCAGTTTCATGGAAGTAAGGATTCTCATAAGCGGAACTAACGAGTGGCAACAAATCCTCGAACGGCATCTGTGTTTTCTGGTCAACCGACTTATAAACATCGTTGAGCAAGTAGAAGTCACCAGCCCATTTCACTTCTGTAGTTACAGTCGTTGCATGATAGTAAGCGGGTGTTACGTAGGTTCCTCCTGCCAAGTTGTATCCTTCTACATCTCTTTCATAATAGCCATAATATTCATTTCCTACGTATCTTGTATCGGGTAATTCATTCCATTCTGTATTCCAAAGGTTTGAATAGGAGTTAAGTGTTGTTGTTGTTGCTTGATACATCAAGAAATTACCAGATGTGATGATGGCGTCGATTTCATGCATAGTCTTTTGGGAGGAAGTGCCGTTCTGTGTTACCAGATACTTACCATCTGCGCCATCGGAGTAATCCTGCCCTTCAATTGCTGTAATATAGTATTTGTTATCGTCCGGTAGCGAAAAAACAAACGAATAATGATCACCTGCTGCGGCCTTGTATTCGTATGTGCTGACTCCCATACTCTTGGTACCCAGGTCGAGTTTTTCACCCACAGTAGTTTGGCAGTTGTCAGCGGTGCTGGCTCTTGTAGCAGTAGTAGTGTTGACCACTCCTTTTTCCACGGGGAAGTATCCGTTGATGGGAGTCAATCCGAGTGCAGAGGTCTTGCGTGCAAGTATGCGCACAGAGTTCTCGCCCTTGATGGCGTCGAAATGCAGTTTAGCTGAACCATCCACAATGGCTTTCTTGAGGAGATAGCCATTTTTCTGAGAGTAGATTTTCACCTCGTATGTGCCTTCAGGTGCATTAGAGAGGTCGATGTTAGCTGTCACGGGAGTAGCCATTGACCAGTCGTGATTAGGATCGATCTCACCGAATTTCTCTTTGAATTTAGACTCGTATTTGGTTACTTGTTCACTGACAAGTTCCTCGTTGGTACAGCCCGTAAAAAACATTAACAGTGCGGCAGGGGCTAATGCAAGCACAGACTTCATGCAATTCTTCTTCATAATTATAATTATATCTTTTTCGAATTTCCGTTTGAAGTGTCTTAGGAGACGATGGCCTTCTTTTTTGATGACGATGGGCTCTTGGATTGGTTCATCTTGTCGGTCAAAAGATAAGAGTTTCTCCTTATAGAATATAAAAAACCAAGCAAAGTTAAACCTTTTTTGAGTAACAGCCAAATCTCCCCTTAAAATATGTTATAAAAATGTTACTTATTGATAACATTTAGATAAAAATTGAACATCTAATGGGGCAAATTTGCACAAAGATGCCCCGCATATCTTCGAAGCGTGTGCTTGTCGGAATGTGGGGCAATAATAAGACGATTAGTCACCAGCTAACCTCGTCGGTATTTAGTCCTTGATAAGATCCTTGCCGGTCATGTCGGCTGGCTGTGGCAGCCCCATGATGTGAAGGATGCTGGGGGCCACGTCAGCGAGAATACCATCGATGACGGTGGCGTTCTTGTTCTCTGTGACGTAAATGAAAGGCACGGGGTTGAGTGAGTGGGCGGTATTGGGTGTGCCGTCAGGGTTGAGCGCGTTGTCAGCGTTTCCATGGTCGGCGATGATGATCACCTCGTAGCCAGTGGCCTTAGCGGTTTCCACCACATCCTTCACGCAGGCATCGACAGCCACGACAGCCTTTTCGATGGCCTCATAGACACCTGTATGACCTACCATGTCGCCGTTAGCGAAGTTCACCACGATGAAATCATACTTGTCGAGTTTGATGGACTCTACGAGTTTGTCCTTCACTTCGTAGGCGCTCATCTCAGGTTGCAAGTCGTAGGTTGGTACCTTAGGCGAGGCCACCAACGTGCGTTCTTCACCAGCGTATGGTTCTTCGCGTCCGCCGTTGAAGAAGAAGGTTACATGAGCGTATTTCTCCGTTTCAGCGGTGTGCAGTTGCTTCAGACCGAGACCGCTGAGGTACTCGCCCAGAGTGTCCTGCACGTTCTCCTTGGGGAAGAGGATGTGCACGCCTGTGAAACTGGCGTCGTAAGGAGTCATGCAGTAGTACTGCAAGCCAGGTATGGTATGCATTCCAGCCTCGGGCATGTCCTTCTGTGTCAGCACGATGGTCAGTTCCTTGGCTCGGTCGTTGCGGTAGTTGAAGAAGATGACCACATCGCCTTCCTTGATGCGTCCGTCAACATTGGCGTTCACCAAAGGCTCCATGAACTCGTCGGTGTCCTTGTGCTCCTCAGTGTCGCGGTCGTAGCATCCTTGCACGCCTTCCACCATATCGGTGCACTGACGTCCGATGCCGTTGACCAATTGATCGTAGGCCACCTTCACGCGCTCCCAGCGTTTGTCGCGGTCCATGGCGTAGAAGCGTCCGATGATGCTGGCAATGTGGCCTGTTTGCTCATCGCAGTGCTGCTGCAGGGCAGCGATGAAACCCTTTCCGCTCTTGGGATCGGTATCGCGTCCGTCCATGAAACAGTGTACATAGGTGTTGTCGATGCCGTATTCCTTGGCGATGTCGATGAGTTTGAAGAGGTGGTCGAGCGATGAGTGCACGCCTCCGTCGGAAGTCAGTCCCATCAGGTGGATGCTCTTGCCCGTCCGCTTTGCATATTCATAGGCCGACACAATCTCAGAATTCTTCATGATGCTGCCGTCAGCGCAGGCGCGGTTGATTTTCACCAAGTCTTGATAGACCACGCGTCCGGCGCCAATGTTGAGGTGTCCCACCTCTGAGTTGCCCATTTGACCGTCGGGCAATCCCACGTTCTCACCACTGGCTTGCAGTTGTGAATGAGGGTAGGTGGCGTTCAAATAGTCGAGATAAGGCGTGGGGGTGCAGTAAATCACGTCGCCCTTGTCCTTCTTGCCGATTCCCCAACCGTCGAGAATCATCAGTAATGCTTTCTTTCTCATAAGTATATAGTTTTTAGTTGTATTTTGTGTGATTACAGTAACGCTTCGATTTCTTTCTCCACATCGCTGACCATTTCGCTGCGTTTCACGACTTCATTGCCACGGCTGATGAGGAAATAGGTGGGCAGTATGCTCACGCCATAAACTTTGGTGGCGGTGCCGTTGGTCTCGTGTACACAAATCCAGGGGAGATTCTCCGACTGATACCGCCAGAAACTGAGGTCGTCGTCGAGCGACACCTGGTAGATTTCAAAGCCACGTGGCGAATACTTCTCATAGAGTGACCTCATCAGGCGTATGCGCTCATTGGATTTAGCGGCACCGTATTGCGTGAAGTCGAGCATCACCACCTTGCCCTTGAGCGAAGTGAGGGTGTGCAAGTTGCCATCCACGTCGGGTAACGACACGTCAATGAGTCCTGTTTCCTGTATTTTGTCTTGGTCAACCTCCACCACCCTGGTCTCGGGGCGGGCAGTGTTGTTCATGCCCTCGATGACTTGGTTGCAAAGTTGTTCGGTGCGTGGCGCGTCGTGATAGGCTCCGTCCCATGCGGTGGCAACAGTTGCATAGACCTTGATGTCGGCGCGGTCGGAGTAGGGGTCGAAAAGCAGGAATCCACCGGTCAAGTCTCGGATGACCTGGCTCACGGCATAGTAAGCGTAAGCCTTCATGGGTTCCTTGAAGATGTAATCGTTGGTCATTGTTTGCTTGTAGGCGTCAATGAGCGACTTGATGCTGTCGGTGATGTCGCCAGGATACATCGATTTGTTCTGCTCCAAGGCCACTATCTGGTTCTGCAGCTGATGTTGACGTGCACTTATTTCTTTGATCTTCTGACAGTTGTCGGAACCTTCAATAGAGTAATCTGTCGCCATCGTCTCCATAGAGGCCTTGATGGTGATGGTTTCGGTGGAATCTACCGAGAGGTGGATGAGGTTGCCCTCCAGGCTCAAAGTGTAGAACTCCGGGCATAGTCCCTCGTTCTTGGCTGAGAAGTCAAAGGCGCCTTCACCCTTCAGTTTGGTGGAGTCGAGACAAGTCACACCATCGATACTGTTGGCAATGAAGTATAAGGTCTTTCCTTCTGCTCCTGAGATATTGCCTTTGATGTGGAACTTGCCTGCCTCATTGCATCCAGCCAGACACAATGCCAAAAATGGTATGAGGAATTTTCTCATTTGGCTTTTAGAGGTTAATGGAAACATTAGTTGGCAGCCTCGAACTCCTCCAAGAAACGGACATCGTTCTCGGAGAATAGACGGAGGTCGCTGACTTGGTACTTGAGGTTGGTGATGCGCTCGATGCCCATACCGAAGGCGTAGCCCTTGTACTTGGTGCTGTCGATGCCGTTGAGTTCAAGCACACGAGGATGCACCATTCCACAACCCAGAATCTCGACCCAACCAGTGTGTTTGCAGAAGCCGCAACCTACACCGCCGCAGATGTTGCAACTGATGTCCATCTCTGCAGATGGCTCAGTGAATGGAAAGTAGGATGGACGCAAACGGATTTTTGTGTCGGGTCCGAACAATTCTTTGGCGAAAAGCAGAAGAACTTGCTTGAGGTCGGTGAAACTCACATCCTCGTCCACATAGAGTCCCTCTACCTGGTGGAAGAAGCAGTGAGCTCGGGCGCTGATGGCCTCGTTGCGGTAAACACGTCCCGGGCAGATGACACGGATGGGAGGCTGCTGACGCTCCATTACCCGGCTTTGCACGCTGCTGGTATGGGTGCGGAGGATGATGTCGGGATGGGCCTCGATGAAGAATGTGTCCTGCATGTCACGGGCGGGATGGTCTTCAGCGAAGTTCATGGATGAGAACACATGCCAGTCGTCCTCGATCTCCGGACCCTCAGCCAATGAGAAGCCCAAGCGGGAGAAAATGTCGATGATCTCGTTCTTTACCAGTGTCAGTGGATGTCGTGTGCCCAACTTGATAGGGTAGGCTGTGCGGGTGATGTCAATGTCGTTGCTGGCATCGTTGCCGCTGCCCAAGGCATCGCGAAGCGCGTTGATTTTGTCGAAAGCCTTCTGCTTCAGTTCGTTGATGCGGATACCCACTTCTTTTTTCTGTTCAGCGGGTACGTTGCGGAACTCGTTCATCAAAGCGCTCAGTTCGCCTTTCTTGCTCAAGTACTGGATGCGCAGTTTCTCAATCTCTTCAGCTGTGGTTGCCTGCAGGCCGTCAACACGCTGCAGCAACTCTTGGATTTTCTCTAATATCATTGTTATAGTGATTTTATGCTCATTACAAACTGCAAAGTTAGCAATAATCTGTGAACTTCCCAAAAAAGCATTGTTCTTTTCTCTTTTTCTTCTTAAATCGGGTGTCATCTGAAATTTTATTGGTAATTTTGTAGCGTATGAACCATCAACCACGATTGTCAACGAATGAAACGACTGATTTTATGCGTTTTGGCTGTTTCTTTGCTGATCCCTGCTTGGGCGCAGGAAGGAAACAAGAAGAATGAACACAACTTCGAGATAGCCAAGAACCTCGACATTTTCAACGCCCTCTACCGTGAACTCGACCTCTTCTATGTTGATACACTTGAGGCCCAGAAAGTTATACGCATGGGCATTGACGCCATGCTCGAGGAACTCGACCCATATACGGTGTATTACCCAGAGGAGGACATGAGCGAACTCAAGATCATGACCACTGGCAAGTATGGCGGCATAGGTTCAATCATACGCATGAGGAAAGATTCCACCGTGGTTATTGCTGAGCCTTACGAGAACATGCCTGCGGCTGAACTTGGACTGCAGGTGGGTGACGTTCTGCTTCAGATTGACGATACCGACCTCAAGGGAAAGGCCGTCGGTGAGGTCAGCGACATGCTACGTGGAGAGCCAGGCACAACGTTCTCACTCAAAGTGCAGAGACCAGGAGAGAACAAGCCGAGAACTTTCAACATTACTCGCAGGAACATCAAACTTCCGAGCATACAGTACCAAGGTCTCATAGCCGACAAAATAGGGTATATCTTGCTAACAGGCTTTACGGAGAATTGTGCGCAGGACGTGCGCAAGGCGGTGATATCACTCAAGGAGGAGGGTGCCGAGAGCCTTGTTCTCGATCTTCGTGGCAATGGAGGCGGACTTCTACAAGAAGCCATCAACATCGTTAATCTGTTCGTGCCCAAAGGACTCGAGATTGTCAGCACGAGGGGCAAGATGCAGGCCGCTAACGGGGTCTATAAGACCAAGTCGTCGCCACTTGACCTTGACATCCCCCTTGTGGTGATGGTCAATGGCAACACCGCCTCTGCGGCTGAGATTGTGGCTGGTTCGTTGCAAGACCTTGACCGTGCCGTGGTCTTAGGAACACGTACCTTTGGCAAAGGGCTGGTCCAGGTACCTCGTGAGCTGCCTTACAACGGTAGTCTGAAACTCACGTCATCCAAGTATTATATCCCCAGCGGACGATGCATTCAGGCCATCGATTACAAGAGCCGGCGAGAAGGCCGTATAGGTGCAGACGGACGGGTGCCTGATAGCCTGACCCATGTGTTTCATACAGCTGGCGGACGCGAGGTGCGTGATGGAGGGGGTGTCAAACCTGATGTGGAGATGAAGCACGACACACTCGCCAATCTCCTCTATTATCTCTCCAACGATGATGTTCTGCTTGACTATGGAACACGTTATGTGCAGACACACCCGAAGCCTGCTTCTGTGGCTCAGTTTGCCATGACAGACCAGGATTTCGAGGATCTCAAGCAGATGGCTATTGAGAGCGGATTCAAGTACGACCGTCTAAGTGAACGACGGTTGAAAGACCTCAAGGCTACTGCTGAGTTCGAAGGATACTACAACGAGGCCAAGGAGGAGTTCGATGCTTTGGAGAAAAAACTCCAGCATAACTTGGGACTGGAGTTCAATCACTTCAAGAAGGACGTCATGATACTGATGAGGCAGGAAGTTGTCAAGCGCTGGTTTTTCCAGAGAGGCATTTCCGAGGAACAACTCAAGGACGACGATGATGCCATAGCGGCCATCAACCTCCTTCGTGAACCGTCGAGATATCGGTCTATCCTCGCACCGCCACAGCAATAGTCCGTTGACCGTTGACCATTGGCTTCGCCTAAAATGCTCACGCTCGGCAATTCAAGTAAACTTGATAGCCCTCGCTTAATCGCATTTTTGACCGTTGACCATTGACCATCCAAATGATTGGACCCTATAAACTTAAGCCAACAAAACCTATAAAACCAAAAAGAAATGTATAAGAAAGCACAGCGTTCGAACCGGAATTTCCTACGGCTCATTATGGCCATAGGTTTTGTCCTGTTGGTTGTGGTGACGCTGATGTGGTATCTGGCCTTCCGCCAAAAAGCCATATATGACCAAATGAAAAATGAGGCAGCGAGCGACTCCGCTGTCGTGACAGTCGTTATCGACTCACTGCAGAACCCCAACTACTAAGCCAAGAACGACAAAACCATGTTGCTGGAACAAAAGACCATCATTGTTTCCGACGAGATGCATGAGGTGTGTCCACAGTTCGTGGGCGCTGCCGTATATGCAGAGTTCGTCAATACCCCTTATAACACTGCGCTGTGGCAGGAGATAGACCGATACCTCGCTGAATACACCAAGACTCAGACAGTCGATACCATCAAGCTCATCCCTGCCATTGAGGCCACCAGGGCCGTCTATCGGCGTTGCGGTAAAGATCCGAGCCGTTATCGCCCATCGGGAGAGGCCCTCATCCGCAGAGTGCTCAAAGGCAAGGGACTGTATCAGATTGACACCGCGGTTGATCTCATCAATTTGGCCTCCATCGCTTATGGCTACAGCATAGGCGGATTCGACTATGACAAGATTGTTGGAGAGCGCATTGTGCTTGGCATTGGAAGGGAAGGCGAGCCCTACGAGGGAATAGGGCGAGGTATGCTCAACATTGAGGGGCTTCCTGTCTATCGCGACGCAGAAGGTGGAATAGGGACCCCTACCAGCGATAACGAACGCACCAAAATAGACTCCTCGACTTGTCATCTCCTCGCACTTGTCAACGGTTACGACGGAAATGCCGACACCGTGATGAAGACTGCACAGATGATTCAGCAACTACTACGCAATTGCGCTGACAGCAACGGGGGAACCATTGCCACATATCAGTAGGCCGTATCCTCATAAAAGCAGTCAAGCCCATTCATTCCTGCAAACCCATTCACTCCAAAAGTCCCATCATTCTATGCAAGATTTCGTTCATCTACACGTTCACACCCAATATTCCATCCTCGACGGCCAGGCAAGCATATCACGACTTATCGACAAGGCCATCGGTGACGGCATGAAAGGCATGGCTGTCACAGACCACGGCAATATGTTTGGTATCAAGGAGTTCTTCAATACTGTTAACAAGGTTAATGGGAAGAACGCCGACAAAGTGAAAGCCGCCAAAAAACTCATTGAGGACATAGACAATGGCACACTACAGCGATTAGACCGCGACGGAAAAGACAAATTTGACCATAAACCTGTGGACCAGTTGCGCCAGGAAGCTGAGCAGACCATCGCCAAGACCACACCCAAACTCAACTTTAAGCCCATCTTCGGGTGCGAGATGTATTGTGCCAGAAGGAGCATGTACCAGAAAGAGACGAAGCTGGACAGCAGTGGATGGCATTTGATTGTCCTGGCAAAAAATGAGAAAGGCTACCACAACCTTGTCAAACTGGTGTCACATTCATGGGTCGATGGCTTCTATTCCCGCCCTCGTACCGACCATGAGGAACTGAGGAAATATCATGAAGGACTGATTATCTGCTCCGCATGTATCGCTGGTGAGCTGCCTTCCTATGTCAGACAGGGACAAATCGACAAGGCGGAGGAAACCATCGCCTTTTTCAAGGAGCTGTTTGGAGAAGACTATTACATTGAGCTGCAGCGCCATGAGGTGAAGAACCCCAACCAAAGGGCGAACAGAGAAACCTACGAGTTGCAGAAGGAAATCAACAAGGTGCTGATAGAATTGGCTCATAAGCATAATGTGAAACTCGTTTGTACCAATGATGTCCATTTCGTTGATGAAGAGAACGCAGAGGCTCATGACCGTTTGATCTGTCTCAGCACAGGCAAAGACCTCGACGATCCCAACCGCATGCTCTACTCCAAACAAGAATGGTTCAAGACACGGGCTGAGATGAACGAGATTTTCTCTGATGTGCCAGATGCGTTGGCCAATACGGTGGAGGTGTTGAATAAGGTGGAGTGTTATTCTATCGACCATGCTCCTATCATGCCCAACTTCGCGATACCCAAGGACTTCGGCACGGAGGAGGAATATCGTCAACGGCTTACTGAAGAGGATCTTTTCAATGAGTTCACTCAGGACGAGAACGGCAACGTAGTGATGTCGCGTGAGGATGGTGAGAAGAAAATCAGCAAACTCGGTGGCTATGATAAACTCTATCGCATCAAGTTTGAGGCTGACTATCTCGCAAAACTGGCATACGATGGCGCCAAGGCCATTTATGGTGACCCGTTGCCTGAGAACGTGTCTGAGCAAATCAAGTTCGAGCTCCACATCATGAAAACCATGGGATTCCCTGGCTACTTCCTCATTGTGCAGGACTACATTAATACTGCACGGAAGGAACTGGGTGTCTGGGTCGGTCCGGGACGTGGGTCAGCAGCAGGTTCGGTTGTAGCCTACTGCCTGGGCATCACAAAAGTCGATCCCGTGAAGTACGACCTCCTGTTCGAGCGTTTCCTCAATCCCGACCGCATCTCACTGCCCGATATCGATGTCGATTTCGACGACGACGGACGTGGCAAGGTGCTGCAGTGGGTGACCGAAAAGTATGGAGCAGAGAAGGTGGCCCATATTATCACTTACGGTTCGATGGCCACCAAAAGTTCCATCAAGGATGTGGCAAGGGTGCAGAAGCTGCCTCTGTCGGTGTCGAATGCGCTCTGCAAGGCCATACCCGACAGACTGCCCTCAGGGGATAAGATGTCGCTGCCCAACGCCATCAAATGTATTGAGGAACTCAAGCGAGCCTATAACTCTGACGACCCCGTTCTGCGCGATACCATCAAATATGCTGTGATGCTCGAGAACAATATCCGCAATACCGGTGTGCATGCCTGTGGTGTCATCATCTGCCGTGACCCCATTTCCGACTGGGTGCCTGTAAGCACGGCCAAAGATAAGGAAACTGCGGAGGAACTGCTTTGCACACAGTATGATGGACACTATATCGAGGAGACAGGACTGATCAAGATGGACTTTCTTGGACTCAAGACTCTCTCCATCCTCAAGGAGGCGGCTGAGAACGTCAGAGACAGTCTTGGTATTGAGGTGGATGTGGATGAAATTGACATCGAGGATCCTGCCACCTACCAACTCTATTGTGATGGACGTACCATCGGTACGTTCCAGTTTGAGTCGCCAGGCATGCAGAAGTACCTGCGCGAACTGCAGCCCTCTGTCTTTGAGGATCTCATCGCCATGAATGCGCTTTATCGACCCGGTCCTATGGACTACATCCCCGACTTTATCGACCGCAAACATGGCCGCAAGCCCATCACCTATTCTATTCCTTGTATGGAGAAATACCTGAAGGACACATACGGCATTACCGTTTATCAGGAGCAGGTGATGTTACTTTCCCGTCAGTTGGCTGACTTCACCCGTGGTGAGAGCGATGCCCTGCGAAAGGCGATGGGTAAGAAGAAAAAAGACATCGTAGATGCGATGAAGCCTAAGTTCATAGAGGGCGGTAAGAATAACGGCCACGACCCAGAGGTTTTGGAAAAGATCTGGGCCGACTGGGAGAAATTCGCCTCATACGCTTTCAACAAGAGCCACGCCACCTGCTATTCATGGGTAGCCTATCAGACGGCTTACATGAAGGCACACTATCCTGCTCAGTACATGGCGGCCAACATGAGCCGAAGCCTGAACAATATCTCTGACATCAGTAAGTTTATGGATGAGTGCAAGGCGATGGGAATCAGTACGTTCGGTCCTGATATCAACGAGAGTCAACTCAAATTCTCGGTCAACCAGAACGGTGACATCCGTTTCGGTATGGCAGCTGTGAAAGGGGTAGGCGAGTCGGTGGTCGATGCCATCGTGTCGGAGCGTAAGAAGAACGGACTGTATAAAGATTTGTTCGATTTCGTGAAGCGTGTCAACCTTAACGCCGTCAACCGAAAGGCGTTCGAGAGTTTGGTCCTTTCCGGGGCGTTCGACAGTTTCGGCGTGATGCGAGAGTCCTTCTTCGCCCCATCAGGCCGCAACAACGAGCCGTTCCTTGACATTCTCATCCGTTTCGGACAAAAATACCAAGCCGACCTCAAGCAGAACATGAACTCTCTTTTTGGTATGATGGGCATGGACGATACCATCAAATTGCCTGCCATTCCACAGCCTGAGCCATGGTCTGACTTGGAACGACTCAATAAGGAGCGCGACCTGGTGGGCATCTATCTTTCCGCACATCCTTTGGACGAATACTTCATCGTGCTCAATTATGTGTGCAATACACAACTTGCCGAGCTTCAGAAAGATAATCTCCCTCAGTTGGCTGATAGGGATGAACTGTTGTTTGGGGGAATTGTGACGGACATAAGGACAGGCAGCACTAAGAACGGCAATCCTTATGGTATAGTGAAGATGGAAAACTATGCGGGGGCTGGCGAAATCGCGTTGTTCGGACAAGACTGGCTCACCTTCCATAACTCATTTCTTGTGGGAACCTCTTTGTTCATCAGAGCCAAGATTGTTCAGTCGAAGTATGGTGACAGGCAAGACTTGCAAATCAAGACAGTAGAACTGCTGTCAGACGTGAAGGACACTTTGATAGAGAAGGTGAGAATCGACATCTCTCTTGGCGACCTCACGCCTACCGTGGTGGAAGAACTATCAGATATTGTGATGAACAACCCTGGGAATACGGATGTCTATTTCCACATCAACACACCAGACCGTCTCAACGACGTGCTGCTCAAACCCATATCACTGAAGATGACCCTTGGAAAGGAATTCATCAACTTCTTCAACATGCATGAAGAACTGTCCTTCTCTGTCAATGGAAGGTAAGCTTGATTATTGGTGCGATGGTGGAAGGACGATGGTGCGGCTGCCATCAAGGTTCTCCTCGATTTTTACCTTGACGGTTTCTTCCGGCAATAGTTCCTCAATATATTCGGGCCACTCCATCAGGCAGAGGCATCCGCTGTAGATATAGTCTTCGAAACCGATGTCGAGTACTTCTTGGGCTTTCTTTATGCGGTAGAAGTCGAAATGATAGATGGGCTGTCCTTCGCCATCCATGTATTCGTTGATGATAGCGAAGGTAGGAGAGTTGATGACATCGGTGACACCAAGGTTTTCACACACAGCCTTGATGAAAGTGGTCTTTCCTGCTCCCATCTTGCCGTAGAAAGCAATGATGCGGGCGTCGCCTATGGCCTCGATGAAAGAGGTAGCGGCTTCATGGATGTGGTCGAGAGATGGAATGTGGATTTCCATTGTGGTGTTTGTGAATAATGGTTGATAACAGATCTTGACAGTGGTTTATCGGCGAAATAACAAGAAAACGAGAAGGTCTCTTCTCGTTTTCTCATTGTCTTATTCGTCGTCGTCTTCGTCTTCGGGGTCGTTGAATTCAAAGTCGCCTTGGATGACAAAAAGCAGGTCCTCTGGGTCGAAGTCGCCCATACCTTCCTTTTTCGCTTTCTTTGCCACGTACGAGGTCACATCGTCGAGGTCGATCTCGATTTCTTCATCATCGTCGGCGTCTTCATCGAACACGCCTTTATCGACATAGTATTCGCAAATCACGTCAAGGATATAGTAAAGTTGTTCTTCAGTGAACTTATCCTTGATCTCCGACGGCAGGTAGTTCTTGATGAACTCCACTTCCTGAGCGTCGTACTCAGCGTCGAGTAGCATGTCGTTATCAATATCTGCCATAATGCAAGTTGTTTAGTGTGGATGATTCGTTATTATTAGCCTATGAGTGCCTGTACCTTGCTTTCAAAGACATCCTTGCCTGCGGCGCCTACCACTTTGTCAACCACCTGGCCGTTCTTGAGGAAGACCACAGTGGGGATGTTGCGGATGCCGAACTTTCCTGTCAAATCAACAGCCTCCTCAACGTCGGCCTTGCCAATGACCACTTGTCCTTCGTATTTCTTCTCCAGTTCCTCGATGATGGGGCTTACCATACGGCATGGTCCGCACCATGTGGCCCAGAAGTCAATCACCAATGGCTTGTCGCCTGCTGCCAATTCGGCATAATTCTCGTCTGTGATAATCATTTCTTGTTTCCTTTCTTATTCTTGATGTTAATACTATTGCTTGTTCGTTCTGTCTGTAACCGTTGGAATGTTACATGTCATGTCCAATCGAGTGTGCTACAAAATTACGTCTTTTTATTGAGTTTCACCTTTCTGAGATTCTTAAAAAAAGATAATAAGAGATTTTTTCGGTGAAAAGCGCATCATGGAGTGGCAGGTCTTGCCCTTTTGCTCTGCATGGTAATCATGGGGATGAGCATTTCCTCCATGGAGATGCCTCCATGTTGGAAGGTGTCCTTATAATAGCGTACGTAGTAGTTGTAGTTGTTGGGGTAGGCGAAGAAGTTGTCGCCAGTGGCGAAGATATACTTCGTCGTGAGGTTGAGCACGGGCAACATGGCTTCCTTGGGATTGGTGATTTCGAACACCTGCTTGCGGTTGTAACTCAGGTCTTTGCCTACTTTGTAGCGGAGGTTGGTGTTGGTATTGCGGTCACCCACCACTTTCACCGGGTTGTTCACGCGGATGCTGCCATGGTCAGTGGTGATGATGATCTTGCAGTCGGTTTGGGCAAGGGCGTTGAACAGGTCGTGAACGGGTGAGTGTCTGAACCATGAGTCAGTGATGCTGCGGTATGCCATCTCGCTGGATGCCAGTTCCCTTACCATCTTCGACTCGGTACGTGCATGCGAGAGCATGTCGATAAAGTTCACCACGATGATGTTCAGGTCATTGTTCAGCAGTTTGTTGAATTGCTGCACGATTTTTTCCGATTCGGCGGAGTCGTTGAACTTGTGATACGAGAAGGTGTTTTTGCGGCGGTAGCGTTCGAGTTGTGTCCTGACCAAGGGCTCCTCGTTGAGGTTCTTGCCCTCTTCCTCGTCCTCATCCACCCACAAGTCGGGAAACATTTTGGCGATTTGGTCGGGCATCAGACCTGCGAAGATGGCGTTTCGTGCATATTGGGTAGCTGTAGGCAGGATGCTCAGGTAGAGGTCCTCTTCGAAAGTGAAATCCTTGGCCAACTCTTGGCTGATGACTCGCCACTGGTCGTAGCGGAAGTTGTCGAACACAATGAGGAACACTTTCTCTCCTTCATTGAGCAGGGGAAAGACCTTCTTCTTAAAGACATCGGGGCTCATCAGCGGGCGGCTTTCGGGATGAAGAACCCAGTTGAGGTAGTTGTTTTTGATGAACTTGCCGAACTCGTTGTTGGCTTCCGCTTTCTGCATCTTCAACATATCGGACATCTCGCTGTTGGAATCAGCGAGCTCCAACTCCCAGAACACTAATTTCTTGTAAACCTCGCACCAGTCGTCAATAGTGTAGCTGTCATTGATCTGCATGCCAATCTTGGAGAAGTTCTGCTGGTAGTTGGTGTTGGTCACCTCGCTTTCTATCGCTCTTTTATGCAGGTGCTTCTTCAGAGTCAGCAGAATTTGGTTGGGGTTGACGGGCTTGATGAGGTAGTCGGCAATCTTGGCGCCAATCGCTTGGTTCATGATGTTTTCCTCCTCGCTTTTGGTGACCATCACAGTGGGGATGGTGCCATTGATTTCCTTGATGGCCATCAGTGTCTGCAGTCCGCTCAGTCCAGGCATGTTCTCATCGAGCAGAATCAAGTCAAACGCCCTTTCCCGTACAAGGTCGATGGCATCTTGCCCGTTGGTAGCAGTCACTACCTCGTAGTCTTTTTTCTGCAGGAAAATGATGTGGGCCTTGAGCAGTTCAATCTCGTCGTCCACCCATAAAAGTGTTCCGTTGCTCATGTTCTCGCTGTATAGATGGTTTTCTTGTGTCAGAATATGTAGTTTTCTTCGTCTTCCTCCGCGTCATCGTAAGGATCGTCGTATTCCATTTCCTCTTGCTCTTCAGGAGTCGGTATGTCGGTGGGCTCGTCGAGCGAGTTCTCGTCGTAGATGAACTTGGCGTTCACACCAAGCGAGTGTTTGTAGAAGTCGAAGTAGTCGGCGAAACTCTTGCCTTTCATCAGCAGGTTGAGGTTGTTGGTCGAGATGATGAAGGTACGCAGTCCCTCGAGTTTGTAGGCCATCCCCTCATCATTGTTCAGACGATGGAGATAGATGAAAGCCTCGTCGAAGTTCTGGAACGACTTCACTTGGAGCATGTTGATCCCGTCGCCTTTCACTATCTCAATGTCGAAGTTCCTCACAGTGAAGTTGCTGAAGTTGTAGTTGGCTACTTCGTAAAGCAGTTGGTCTTCGTCGATGCTGTCAGACGGGTAGGCTACAACGAAGATGTGTTCCACGAACTTGTCGGCATTGAAGTTGGTGTCTGCGACCAGGGAGTCCTCGCCCAGAGCCATACCCATGCGGCGTTCCCAAATGGAGCCAGTATCGAACTTACCGCTGGCGAGTAAACGTCCTTCCTGCAGACCTTTGACGTAAAGGCCCGCCAACTCACTCACAGAACTTTGTGGATATTTCTCCACAATCTCTTTCAGCGATGATAGGAACTGGGCGCGGTCGCCCATCTGCAGACGGCTCATCGCTGTGAGATACATGAAAAGTGGACGGTTCTGACCATCGGGGTACTCCTTACCGGTGTAATCGTTGAGCTCGACCACACGCTGGTACTCGTCGTCTATAAAGGATTGGTAGGCCTCTTGATAGAGTGAGTCCTCGATATGTTTTCCGTAGCGGGCCTTGAACTCGAACTTGGGGTCGTTCACAAGCGATGCGTGTTTGTTCTCAGGATAACCCAGCACTAACGAGTCTTTCATTACTGCCGCCTCGTCCATTCGTCCGAGTCGGTAATAGAGTTGGTACATGTTGTAGAAGGTCTCGTCTCGTTGTTCGAAGTTGGGGAAGATATCGAGTATGCGTTGGAAAGTGCGCTCTGCCAAAGGGAAGTTCTCCATCTCGTCCTTGTAGATGATGCCGGCGTTGAACAAGCCATCGACCAAAAGTGCATTGGATGCCTCCATCTGCTCCTCGGTGAAAGGAATGTCTTTGAGGTAATATTCTGGACGATGGGGGTCGTTCTCATACTCCATTCGTTTTTTCGCTTCTTCATCGAGTGTGTCGGTGGGCTGTTCCTGCTCTACATTGCCGATTGAATCGGTGCTGATGGAATCTGTGGCGAGGTCGTCGCCCTCATGCTCTGGTTCGTTGAAGTCAGCGAGTACGGTTTTGTTGTTGCGTCGCCAGTTGTCGGCGAGTTCGCGTTTGCCCCATTTCTGCTGGAAGGCGGCTTTGCCGGATGCCACGGCAGCGGAATTGTAGAAATACCACTCTCCGGTCTGTTGCCTGCCAGTCTGGATGGGGTTGACGCCAGGTCTGTTGTCCCTTCCCTGCGTGGGGCGATTTGCCTCATTTTCGGCAATCGCTGCCTTCTTAGCTTCCTCTTTCTCTTTCTTCTTTAATTCATCGATGATGCGATCGATAACTTTCATGCGCTCCACGGAGTCCATCCTCGCCAAGGTCTGGAGACTATCCTGCAGTTCTATCGCCTGGGCATGGGGGAGAAGCTCGTCGAGAATCTTGGACCGCTCATTGATGCTATTGTAGTCTTCGCGGTCTTTGTCGAGCAGGCCGATGACCTTTGAATAACAGTCCTGGGCTTTCACGAATTCCTCTTTCTCATAGTAGAGCTGTCCAAGATGGAGCAATACCACACCTTTTTCAAGTCCGTTTCGGGTACTTTTCTCTACACCGTCCTTATAAGCGTAAATAGCATGGAGGGTATCGTTCTGTGAGAGGTAAATGTTGCCGATGGCATAATAGACTTGGTCGAGGTAGTCCTTGTTTTTGGGGTTGCGGGCCATGGCCTGCAACTTCTTGATCATCTGTTTGCTGTGGCCTTTTGAAAACACTTCTGTCTGTTGGATACGGGCATTGAACTCCAACTCGTAGGGAGGGTTCTTCGCGATGACCTTATTGAAGGCCTTGTACGATTTTGTGTCCTCACCCACTTTGTGGTAGAGTTGTCCCAAGAGAAAATAGAGCCTGGCCTTTTGATGTCCTCGCCTTACCGACTTGATGGCCTTCTCCACATTGGGGATGGCATCAGCGTATTGTTTCTGGCGTATCTGAACATCAGCTCTCACAGCGGCTTCTATGGATTCATATTTGCGTGGCAGACTGTCGCGTCGGGTGCGGCGGAGTAAGTCCTCCACGTCGTAGTTCCATCCCATCTCCGCATAGCAACGGGCCTCTAAGATACGGGCCTTGGCGATGATGTTGGGATGAGAGAAATAGACATTTTGGATGTAGGCGTATGTGGTGGCCGCCTCAAAGAACTCTCCTTTGTGGAACTGTGCGTCAGCCATGAGAAACCAAGCTTTGTAGAGGAAGGGATTGTATTCCTTCTGGCTCAGCCATATCTTGTCCTTTGGTTTCTTGGGCTTGTTGCTGTTCCATTCGGGACGTTTGGTGATGGTGTGCTGTTTGATGGTTTTCTGGCATTTGGTGATGGCCGTTTCGTAGTTTGACGACCCGATATTGAGGGTGGCCTTGTTGCCGGTCATATACATAGGCAGCACTTCTGTGTAGTTGTCCTTGTTGCCTTTCTCCTGGGCCTCGAAACCTTCCTTGTAAGCGACGTGACCGTTATAGTAGGTGTTGTATCTTGCCTTGAATGACTGCATGGCACGGGTGAGTGCCGTGTTCTTGGTATTTGAACACGCCACAAGCATCAGCACTGATGCCATCAGAGAGATGTAGTAAGCAAGTCTTCTCATTGCTGCGATGCTGGGTGATTACAAGGCAATAGTATGTTGTCCTCCCTGGAATTTCCGGGTTACCAGGTACCCCTGTAATCATTAACGATAATCCTTTCGCTTTATTGTTTTCACGATGATTTGGAGAAACGACGTTCTCCAACGATGAGAAATACTTCGTCCTTCACTTGGTCGGGCAGTTCCACAGCCCTGAGTTGAAGGCTTCTCACCCAACCAGCCACCTCGGTTTCTTTCATTGTGTAGAGCACCTCACGGAATTCCTCTGCTTCGTCTTCTGTGTAGTCATCGGAGGAACGCCCTCTGTAGCTGTCGAGTTCTTCGTCGTTGTAGTATTCTATCTCTTTGCTGACAGCGGCCAGCAGGCTTTCTTTCTCGCACACTTCATGTTGCCCGCAACAGGTCATGTCCTCCACCTGCTTGATGGAGGGCAGTTCAGCGATTTCTCCGTTTTCCAGTTTCTTTTGGTTCCGCTTCTCGCGGACGAAACCTGCGGCCATGGCCACGGCGGCGAGAATGAATAAGGATAGGATGAGGTAAAACATCTTCTCTTTTGTTTGTTATGGTTTTTCGCAGATGGTGAAGCCGGCTTTTCTAAGGTCGTCCCAGAAAAGGGGATATGATTTGCTGACCACCTGTGGGTTGTTGATGCTGATATGGGGGAGACAGAGGGCGCAAGGGGCGAATGCCATGGCCATGCGGTGGTCTTCATAGGTATCGATGGATTCGAGGGATGCAAAATCTTGTTTCGAACCGTCCCATTCCATTATGGAGTCGCCTTGATGGGTGACATGATAGCCGAGTTTGGCAAGTTCACGTTCCAGGGCGGCGATGCGGTCTGTCTCCTTGATGCGCAGGCTCTGCAAGCCACTGAACCTGAAGGGTATGCCCATCATGCAACACGTCACGGCCAAAGTCTGGGCCAAGTCAGGCTGATTGACAAAATCGTAATCGAACCGTTCGGTCTTGAAAGTTGTCTTGCTGATGACCACACATGGTGCGCCTGTGGCATCGATTGTATGTTCTGTCTTCACACCCAGGAACTTGAAGATATGTGCCACCTCGCTGTCGCCTTGGTAACTGTTGGCAAACATGAGAGGCAGGCAAACTTTGAAGTCAGGCGACAGCGCTACAATCTCATACCAATAGGAAGCGGCACTCCAGTCGCTTTCCACCTGATAAGTGGTGGGGGTGTAGCCTTGCGGAGCCACAGAGATGGTGCGGTCATCATCCCATCCTACCTTGGCACCGAAATCGCTCATAACCTTTAGTGTGAGGTCGATGTAAGGACGCGAGATGATGTCGCCATCGAGGTGCAGGATCAAGCCTTGTTTGAGTACGGGGCCTATCATGAGCAAGGCTGAGATATACTGCGAACTGACGTTGCCGGGCAGAAGCAACTCACCACCTTGCAGACTGCTGTTGCCAGTAATGCGCAAGGGGGGGAAACCTTCCTCGCCAATGTAATCCACTTCAGCGCCTAACTGTCGCAGCGCATCCACCAATACGGAGATGGGGCGGTGACGCATACGCTCGCTCCCTGTGATTACCCTGGTGCCGTCGGTCACGGCAAGAAGGGCCGAGGAGAAACGCATGGCGGTGCCCGCTGCGCCGATGTCGATGAGTGGCGGCATCGCCTGAAGCCAGTTAATCATCACACGAGTGTCGTCGCAGTCGGAGACATTGTCAGGCAGACTGCCGTATTGACCCGCCAAAGCGTTGATAGCCAAGGCGCGGTTGCTGATGCTTTTCGACGATGGCAGATGAATGGTGCCGTTGAAAGCGGATTCGGGCTTATGGATGGTGATTGTCATGTTCAATCATTTTATCTTGCCAGTTCCTGGCATAACTTGTTCTGCAAGGCCTTGGCGTTGGCAATTTTCAAACAACCATTGCAAAGTATGCTGAAAGCCAGCATATTGCCATTGGAGGCTGTGACGTATCCTGCCAGACAGCTCACACCGCTGACGGTTCCGGTCTTTGCCCGGACATTGCCGAAGGCATTGCCTTGAGTCATTCGGGAATTGAGTGTGCCGTCCATACCGGCAATGGGCAGGGCGGGGTAGAAGTTGCTGAAGATATTCTGGTCCTTGTATGCGAAACGCAGCATGGCGACAAGGGTGCGCGGTGTGGTGTAGTCGTAAAGCGACACTCCACTTCCGTCGGCCACACGGCTGTAAGATGGCGATTCACCCGCCTGTTTGATAATGGCGTCGATGGCGTGGCGAGCGTCGGCAGCAGTAGCCCATTTCCCCGCTTTGGCATTGGCGATGAGGTAAAGCATGGACTCGGCATAGAGGTTGTCGCTGTCCTTGAGCGTCTTGTTGAGCAATTGGCCCAGGCTGCGAGTCATACAGAAAAACTCGACCGTCTTCGAGGTGGGAAGGGTGCCTGTTCCGTAAATGGGTTTGGAAGAGTCAGGGCTGGCAATGGTGATGCCCCGTTCTTTCAGACGGTCACAGAGGGTACAGACAAAAAACAGGTCAGGACGATAGACACTGATGGACTTCGACCCTGTGCCTGTGGTGGTGATGATGTTGCCATTGGAAATCCAGTTGCGCGTGGCGCTGAACTTGCCGGGTCCCAGGGGGTTCATCGTGACAAACGAAGACTGGGGCTCAGTGGTGGCTTTGTTGCCTGATGCCCTGACCACTACGCAACCTCTATTCACCATCAAAGGAGAGAGGTATGGCTCCACATCGGACGGAGCATCGTCCCAGCACCAGCCTTCACCCCAGATGGTGGAGTCTTTCATGCTGATGTCGCCCAGCACACGGCCTTCGATCCGCTTGATGCCCAACTCGCACACTGCGTCCACCAAATCGGAGAAGTTGCTCTCGCTGAAGACAGGGTCGAAGCCGCCTATGACGTAAATGTTGCCACGCAGCACGCTGTCTTGTAAAACGCCTGTGTAACACGCCCGTGTCTTGTACTGGTAATTAACTCCGAGAAGGTGGAGCGCTGAGACTGCGGTGATGATCTTTTGGGTGGAAGCAGGACGCAGCACCTTGAAGTCGTTGTAGCCATAGATGGCACTGTCTGCAGTGAGGTCATAGACGTAAAAACCCGTAGTGAACGATTGGCCATTGGCTTCGGTCGCAAGTGCGTCGAGGTCGTGGCGCAGTTGAACGTCCCATGGAATGCCCTCCATCACAGGCAGGCTGTCGCTGACGAGACTGTCGGTTCCAAGGCTGTCGGGTAGAACATCGTCGTTTGAAAGGGTGTTGGTGTTGGCATACCTGCCGGGAGCGTCAGTTTTGCTACGGTTATCAGTATTTTGCGCAATGGCTGTGGTGCCGAAGTAAAGGCACAGTATGGTGAAAACGAAATGTCTCATTGGATGTTTGTATTCGATATGGTGTCTTTTGTGTTCATTCTTCTGTTGCTTCTTCTCTTGTGTCGCTGTCTGTGATGCCGGAGTCTGCCGTCTCATGGTCTATCTGCCGTCGGCGTTTGGTGATGAATTCCACGAAAGCGGTCTCATTCTTAGGGCGCACAGCCACCTGCTCACCACTGCCCAAGACGATAATGAGATACTGGCCAAAGGGCTTACCGCCGATGTGGAAACGGCAGACTTGATCGATTCTTGCGATGGACTGGAGAACAATTGACTTCTCTTTGGCCAGCCTGCCTCTCTGGATAATCAGTTTTCCGCTTTCAGTGATGACGTATTGGGTGTGGATGATGCGTTCCACAATCAATGCGACCAGCACGATGCAGGGACCATAAATCAGCCCCGTCTTGTTCCACATGGACCAGACGGTCGCAGTCAGGGCGAAAGCAAGGAGCAAATAACTGCCAAAATCGGTTTTTGACTGGAAAACACGGTTCATCTTCTGCGTTTTTGGGTGCAATGTACAAAAAAAATGCGAATTATTCCGAATATGTTGGGCAAAGAACAAAGGTTTTTATTAGTTTTGCATTTGATTAGCATAATTACACACTTTATGAGGGGTGGAAAATGCATTTTCGGGTTGAAAGATAACTTTAAGAATAAAGCCAATGACACGCAGATTCGATTTTCTCATCATCGGTTCAGGTGTGGCCGGTATGAGTTATGCTCTCAAGGTAGCGAGGGCGAAGAAAGGAAAGATTGCCATCATCTGCAAGACAACAATGGACGAGGCCAATACGGCTAAGGCCCAAGGTGGTGTGGCATCAGTGACTAACATGCTTGTCGATAATTTCGACAAACATATCGAAGACACCATGATTGCCGGCGACTATATCAGCGACCGTAGCGCGGTGGAGCAGGTGGTGCGCAACGCACCCGAGCAAATCATGGAACTTGTCAACTGGGGCGTGAATTTCGACAGGAAAGAGAATGGCGAGTTCGACCTTCACCGTGAGGGAGGACACTCTGAGTTCCGTATTCTGCACCATGCCGACGACACTGGTTTCGAAATCCAACGCGGCCTTATTGAGGCAGTGAGGAATAATCCTGATATAGAGGTCTTTGAGAACCATTTCGCAGTGGAAATCATCACACAGCATCATCTCGGAGTGCGTGTCACACGCCGTACGCCCGACATTGAATGTTATGGAGCATACGTTCTCAATCCCGAAACAGGAAAAATCGACACCTACCTGTCCAAAGTCACTGTGATGGCCACGGGAGGGACAGGTGCTGTCTATGCAACGACCACCAACCCCAACATCGCCACAGGAGACGGCATAGCCATGGTTTATCGTGCTAAGGGACTGGTCAAGGATATGGAGTTTGTGCAGTTCCACCCCACCGCTCTCTATCACCAGGGAGAGACGCATCCCGCATACCTCATCACCGAGGCCATGCGTGGGTACGGAGGTATTCTCAGACTGCCCTCAGGAGAGGAGTTCATGCAGAAGTACGACGAACGTCTTAGTTTGGCTCCCCGCGATATCGTGGCAAGGGCTATCGACAACGAGATGAAGGTGCATGGTCTCGACCATGTCTGCCTTGATGTCACACACAAAGATCCTGAGGAAACCAAACATCATTTCCCAAACATCTACGCCAAATGCCTGAGCATCGGCATCGACATCACCAAGGAGTATATCCCAGTGGTGCCCTGCGCCCACTATATGTGTGGTGGTATCAAGGTGGACCTTGACGGATGCTCCTCCATCCGCCGACTCTACGCTGTGGGCGAGTGCTCTTGCACCGGACTCCATGGCGGTAACCGACTGGCCTCCAACTCGCTCATTGAGGCGGTGGTATATGCCGACGCGGCAGCCAAGCACAGTCTGTCTGTGGTCGATGATTACGAGTTCAACGAGAAAGTTCCTGAATGGAACGATGAGGGTACCATGAGCAATGAAGAGAAGGTGCTGATCAAACAGGATGTCCGTGAAGTGGGCCAGATCATGAGTACTTACGTGGGCATTGTCAGAAGCGACTTGCGCCTGCGACGCGCTTGGGAACGTCTGGACTTGCTCTATGAGGAGACCGAGGACCTCTTCAAACGTGTCAAGGCCACCAAGGACATCTGCGAACTGCGCAACATGATCAATGTCGGCTACCTCATCACACGACAGGCACTGGAACGCAAGGAAAGCCGTGGACTCCATTACACCGTGGACTATGAAAAGCATGCCTGCGACAAGAAGAAAAATATCTTCTCTGGAAGATCTTGATAATTCAATGATTTAGTATATAAATGTATTATTATAATGTTTCAAATCACTAAAAAATGAACTTAAGAAAATTATTCACGCTGGCAGCACTGGTAATGGCTGTTTCTGCATTTGCTCAGATGCCGGCGTTGCCTTTCGACGCCAATGTGCGCAAGGGCACATTGCCTAACGGGCTCACTTACTACATCCGCCATAACGAATGGCCTGAGAAAAGAGCCGATTTCTACATCGCGCAGAAGGTGGGTTCCATGCAGGAGGAGGACGACCAGGTCGGACTGGCACACTTCTTGGAGCACATGTGCTTTAACGGAACCAAGAACTTCCCGGGCACAAGTCTGCGCACCTATCTGGAGAAGATCGGTGTGAAGTTTGGTGAGAACCTCAATGCCTATACCAGTTTCGACGAGACGGTTTATAATATTAATAATGTGAACGTGGAGATTGAGGGCGCGCTTGATTCCAGCCTGCTCATCCTCCACGATTGGAGTCACGACCTCCTGCTCGAGGATGCGGAGATAGACAAGGAAAGAGGTGTCATCAATGAGGAATGGCGTGCACGACGCAGCGCCATGATGCGTATGTATGAGGCATCGTTCCCCACCATTTTCGAGGGCAGCAAGTACGCTCATCGTATGCCTATCGGAACCATGGACGTGGTGATGAACTTCAAGCCCGACGTACTCCGTGCCTATTACAAGAAATGGTACCGTCCCGACCTGCAGGCTATCGTGGTGGTTGGAGATTTCGATGTGGACCAGATGGAACAGAAAATCAAGAATGTCTTCGCCGACATCGAAATGCCGGAGAATCCCGCCGTCAGGGAATATTACCCCGTGCCCGAGAATGCAGAGCCCATTGTCTCTATCGCTAAGGACAAGGAACAGGAGACGACCCAGATCATGCTGATGTGGAAACATGAGCCCTTCCCCGAGGAGATGAAGAACACGATGGCGTACGTGGCTTACGAATACATGAACAATGCCATCGCCGGTATGTACGGAGACCGCATCTCCGAGATCCTGCAGAAAGAGAACCCGCCTTTCCTTGGTGCTCAGGTGGGAGACGATGATTTCCTCGTTGCCAAGACTATGGATGCCTTCATGGGTGCTGTGGTCTGCAAGGAGAACGGACATAAGGATGCTGTCGCAGCACTCTACCGTGAAATCCTTCGTGCCACTCGACATGGTTTCACCGTGACTGAGTATGAAAGGTACAAGGAAGAGTATAAGTCTCGTCTTGACAATGCCTACGAGCAACGTGACAAAATCACCAACACACGCTATGTCGGTGAATTGGTCAGCAACTTCACTGACGGAGAGCCTGTTACGGGCATTGAGTGGGAGCACACCAACATGAAACTCATCGCCGACAATGTGCAAGTGGCGCTCATCAATCAGATGCTGGGCGAGATGGTGTCCGACTCCAACCTCGTGATCGCTGTCTTCGCACCCGACAAGGATGGCATCATCCTGCCCACCAAGGAAGAACTGATCTCTATTCTCAAGGACGTTGAGGCAGAGGACATCGAGGCCTACAAGGAGGAAGTGAGCGATGAACCACTTGTTTCCAACCTGCCCAAACCCGGCAAGATCAAGAAGGAAGAGGACGGGGTATTCGGCACCAAGGTGCTGACACTCTCCAACGACATCAAGGTATGGGTGAAGCAGACCGATTTCGCCCCCAACCAGATTTCCATGACTGCTGTCAGCTGGGGAGGCAACTCGCTCTATGCTGATGACGAGCACTACAACTCAGATAATATTTCGATGGTATCCCTTGGTGGTGCAGGCAACTTCAGTGCCATCGAACTAAACAAGAAACTTGCAGGCAAACAAGCCAGCGCCAGTCCAGGTGTTGGAACCGATGTGGAGACTGTCAATGGAGGGTGCGTGAAGAAAGACCTCGAGACTATGATGCAGCTCACCTATCTCCGCTTCACTGCGCCGAGGAGGGATGACGAAGTGTTTAAGTCAAACATCTCGCGTGTCAGGGACCAGCTTAAGAACCAGGACCTCGACCCGACAACGGCGCTGAATGATACCATCATCAAGGTGGTCTATAATAATCACCCTCGTGCGCTGAGATTTAAGAGTGAGGATGTGGATAAGATCAACTACGACCGTCTGCTCGAAATGTACAAGGAGAGGTTCGCCGACGCCAACGACTTCGACTTCTTCTTCATCGGCGACATCGACCTTGACTCCCTACGCCCCATGCTTTGCCAGTACATCGCCACACTGCCTGTGCTCAAGGGCAAGGAGAACTACAAGGAAATCAGCATGAAAATGACCAAGGGCGAAGTCACAAACATCTTTGAGAAGGAGCAACAGACGCCCAATGCCATTGTCCTTTACCTCTATCATGCCCCGATGGAGTACAACATGAAGAACGATGTGCTCATGGATTACCTGAGCCAGTCCATGAACATGTTGTACACACAGACCGTGCGTGAGGATGAGGGCGGTGCATACAGTGTGGGTGTCCAAGGCAGTATCAGACCTTATCCCGAACAAGAAGCAGTCTTCGTTATCCAACTGCCCACAGCGCCCGAGAAACGCGCCTACATGACCGAAGTGATTTACAAGGGCGTGAAGGATATGGTGGAGAACGGCCCGTCAGAGGAGAATATGCAGAAGGTGCGTGAGTACCTCAACCGCACATACACCGAAAACCTGAAGAAGAACGGCTACTGGTCCAGCATCATCCAGAGCAAGGTGCGCCGCGGTCTCGACTTCCATACGGGTTACCTGGAGTTTGTCAACAGCGTCACATCTGCCGACGTACAGGCAATGGCCAAGAAGGTGTTCCAAAGCGGAAACCGCATCGAGGTTGGCATGACAACTCCAGAGAAGCAATAAGCAATCTGCTCAAGCCAAACAAGGGCAGCCGGCGACATCAGCGCGCCGGCTGCCTTTTTTTCATTAAAAACATAGACCATCTGTTATTTTACTCATTCCTAAGAAAAAAGCAGGGGAAACAAGATTTAACAAGATTTAACGCGGTAAAAAGGTAAAAACACATATGGTTTGTAGTAAAAAAGCAGTTTCTGAGTAAAAAAAGGGGAAAAGAGTTGTCTATAAATAAAAATAGGTTTAACTTTGCAAAGTATATACATTTTTGAAACAGCTTTTTTATCGATAATATTAATTGTTTCCTACAATAAGAAATACAGATGACAAGGAAGATTTTCAGAAAGTGCCTGTTTACAGGACTGCTCTTTGTTATGGGTTTGTTGCAACCTGTGAGTGTGTCAGCCCAGAATACGGGATTATACTCAAATAAACTTGACACATTGAGTTTCGGTGAACGTTTTGCTATCAAGACGAATGCGTTCGATTGGTTGATACTCACTCCTAACATCGGCTTTGAGTTCGATTTGGCCAACCGCAACTGGAGTAAGTGGACCATTGGCGTGTACGGAAGGTACAATCCAAACACAAGACATCCAAGAGTCACCTATAACGTGTATGACCTCAAGGAACTCCGTGCGGAATTGCGTAAGTACTGGCGTACACCTAAGTATGTCGCTTATTATGTCGGTCTTTACGGCAGTTACGATGACTACCAGGTCAAATTCTCCAGAAACGGTTACAAAGGCAAAGGCTGGATGGGCGGTGTTTCATTAGGTGTTGCCAAGCGTCTTTACGCATACCGCAATGGCAGCAATGTCGATTTCGAACTGGGTCTGAACCTCGGTGCCATGTACACCAAGGATCAGAAATTCCGTCGTGACACTGATGCCGACCAGTATATCTATGAGCCCGAGAAAGATTGGCATGTCATTCCAATGGTTAATGACCTCAGCATGAGTTTCATCTACCGCTTTGGACCTGGCATCAAGGACAGGTACAGGAAGAGAGAAGTGGTGGACGACGCTTACAGAAGAAGAGTCAACGAGCGTCAGCTCGCTCATGAGCGCGCCGAAAGGGAGCGTCAGATCCGTCATGATTCCATCCAGGCTGCCAAGGCCGAGGCCAAAGTGCTGAAAGAGCAGCAGAAGAAAGAGGCTGAAGCCACCAAAGCACAGCTGAAAGCCGAGAAAGAGGCCGCCAAGGCACAAATGAAGGCTGAGAAGGAAGCTCAGAAGGCAGAGGCCAAGAGACTTAAGGCCAACAAGGACTATATCGAGAGGGATGAGGGCCGTGAGAGTGTGAAACTGACCAAGGAGGAGAAGAAAGCACAGAAGGCTGCTGAGAAAGAGGCCAAGAAGGCCGCAAAGGAAGCACAAAAGGGTGCTAACGCCTCCGAGAAAGAACGCGCCAAGGCACAACTGAAAGCCAATAAGGAAGCCGCTAAGGCAGCCAAGGCTGCAGAGAAAGAGGCCGCCAAGGAAGCCAAAGCCGCAGAGAAAGAGGCTGCCAAGGAAGCCAAAGCTGCCGCTAAGCGCAACAGGTAACACAGTTCCCTTTTAGAATTCACTTAATTAAGATACAGCAAGCACTAAAGCATAAAAGATACTTCAGATGAAAAAATTATATTTAATATTGGCTTTAATGGTGGGCTCGGTTTGTGCCAAGGCACAGATGATAGCAGTGAATACCAACCTTGCATCCGACGCCCTTGCTATTCCAGATCTCGGAGTGGAAATGGTCATTGGTGACCGCAGTACTGTCGGAGTGAACGTCCTCGGTGGATATCATCCTTACGGAAAGCATGCTAAAGGATTGGCCATACAGCCTGAATACAGATACTGGTTCGGAGGTAGGCCTATGAACCACCATTTCGTGGGTATTGGAGGCTTGCTCGCTACATACAATGCCGAGTGGAAAGACAAGATGCACAAAGGCGACGCCGCTGGCCTGGGCCTGACTTTTGGTTATGTGTTCAACCTCTCAAGAAGGCTGGCCGTTGATTGCCATGCTGGACTCGGGTATGTGTGGTATCACCAGAAGGTTTACTATCCGGGAGCTAATGGAGCTGAACTCTACAACCGTCCAGATGCCTACAAGTCTGAAATGGGCAGCGCCATCATCCCAACCAAGATCGGTATCTCACTCATGTACATATTCCGATAATCCGCATGTTTGGCGAACAAGTTTTTTGCATAATATTTAATGATAATAAATGACAGCAAGATGACGACTTTTAAGAATATACTTAGACTATCAGTCATACTGACTTTATTCCTTGTTGGGTATGCAAGTGATGCTGCCGCGCAGGTGGTGCACATCAATGGTAAGGTTTCCAAGACCATGAAGAACACTGCAGGTGAACGCGTGAGTGTACCCTTGTCACAGAATGTCTATATTTTCGATAATGCGAGAGAAGCACAGGTGGTGGCACAGCAATACCGCGCGAGAAGCAAAGAGGAGCAGAACACCGTTAACATCAGTGCTAATGATGTGGTGAAGGCCGACTATGAAGGACACTTCGAGGCCGACGTCTCGGTAGATGGAGCTCTGCTTGTCTTCTACGAGGGTGTTGTGAAGTATGTGGCCATCAATGGTCTCCAGCTCACATACAATATTGAATTTACCGATGAAGATGGTATTATCCTCCGCAACGTAGAGGTGACTGGTGATTACACCAATGTGTCCATACGTGAGTTGCCTCCTGTGGATGAAGGTTCCGACCTGCATTGGAATGTGACTGTTGCTCTGCCAGAGAAATATACACGTAAGCAGTCCCGTCTGATTTTCCAACCTGCTGTCATCGACTGTCAGACAGAGGATACTGTTCAGTATCTCACTCCACTGGTGTATGAGGGTGGTCAATATCATCACACTCAGCAGCGCCGAAAGAGTTTTGATTATGATAGAAACGACCCCATCGCTCCTTATTATTATGACAACCCTGTTCTCAACGGCGACCAACTTGTCCTGAACTGGCAATACACTTATCCAAAGCCTGATGTCGATAAGAACTACAAGTGGGTGTCAAGAGTATGCCTCTCCGATTACACACATATCTATTATGACAGTAAGACGAATATGGGTTCTTGCAACGCCAGAAGACCATGGAGAATGCTCGACGCTGGTTTCGCACGCAAGGAGATGCCACTTACTGAGGAATTCTATGAGATACCTCACTCAATGACACGTGAGGTGCCACGTGACCTTGAACTCAAGTTCATCGTTGGTACCAACCGCCTCACACAGGACTCCATCAACACGTCGAACCTCAACTATCTCATCAGGGAGTTGCGCTCTTATGGACGTTCGCTGATGAATGTGACCATCATGGGTACCGCATCACCTGAAGGTAGTGACGCATTCAATGTCCGTCTGTCCGAATCCCGTGCACAGACCGCACTCAATATGATTCGTCCGTACGTTAGTTCTGCAAGTGTACGTAGCACCACTCCTCATGTTTACACTTGGAGAGACGTGGCTGATTCTCTCGACAGACGCGGCTATCGTGAGGAGGCTAACCAGGTTCGTGGCTATGCCACCACCAACAGCGAGGGTGCTATCCGTAATATGGCCATCTATCCTACTGTCATTGAGCAGATTCTCAAGAATCAGCGTATCATGAAATGTACTTATACAGTACGTCAGAACAAGATCCTTGAGCCGGAGGAAGCACTTTGGCTTTATTACAACGACCGTTCTTATCGTGAAGGCGGCGAGAATATCTTCTCAAATGGTGACTACTATCACCTCTTCAATCAAATCAAGGATCCAGCTGAACTTGATAAACTGACCATCCGTTGCTACAACGAACTGAAAGACAGAAGTACTTCCAAGTATAGTCCTTTCGCCGCTTACGTGGCCAACAGAATGGCTGTTTACTGCATCGAGCACGACTCCACCGATATATCTATCCTTGCACCGTTCGTGGATTTCAACGTCGGACTCAATGTGGTGAGACCTATCTCTGTTGACAACGACTATAAATACACTGTGAACCGTCCGGCTATCGTGGCTAACCAGGCTATCATGTATTTCAAGAAGGGCAAGCTTGCTGAGGCCGCACACTTGGCTAACCTCTTGCCTGACACTCAGGACAACTACGAGATCAAGGCCTTTACAGACCTCGAGACTTTGTTCTTCAAGCAGGGCAAGACTCCTGATGAGCAGCAAAGGGCCATGAAGGCACTTGAGTATGTGAGAAACACCAACGATGTCAATAACGCCGTGCTTTGCCACGAGCTACAGTCTGAGTTGGGACTCAGTGATGAATATGTCAACCGGTTGGTGGACGCTCTTCCTGACAACAGTCCCAAGAAGTGGTACATCAAGGGTGTTAGGTCCGTATCTGAGGCTGAATTCAGCGAAGAAGAGGTGATGGAACTGATGAACAAGCTCGGTGTTGACGAAGCGATGAAGATTGTGGAGGACTCTGTTCCTAATTTCCTCGCTTACTTGCAGCATAGCTTCGATTTGGATCAGTCGTACTACAAGTACTATCTCACTGACGCTAATGTTTCTGATGAGATACGCGAGGCTCATCCATACGTCAAGAGTCGTGCTAACGCTTACCGCGCTAAGTTCAACGCACTCATGATGAGGAAGAATAACGACGAGGCTGTGGAGAACGAGGACGATAACGCTGAAGACTCCTCACGCAGATCCAGACGTTCAAGAAGGAATAACAACTGATAAGCGATTAAGAACAATTAAGATTGATATAAACACAATTTCAGGGGGAAATTCTTTTCCTGTTGAATTAAACATAAAGAAACTATGTTAAAGAGATCCTTAGTTGCAATATTGAGTATAGGCGCGTTTGTGATGGCAAATGCTGTCGATCATGTCGAGGAAGTGGATATCGACAGTGTTGCCTCTTTCACTGATGTGGATGAGAATGTCAACGACACCATTATTGTTGACTCTCTCGGCTACTTCGTGAGAACAGCAGAAAGTTTCAATGCACTCGATTATGCGCTTGAACGTCGTCACTACTTCAAGGGTGACATTTTCGAGAAAGGTAACTTCTGGAACAATTGGTTCATTGAAGGAGGTGCGGGAGTGCAGTTGTTCTCACAACCTGATTCCCGTAGAAAACTCACGCCTATGACTCTTGGACATGTTCACCTTGGCAAGCAGATTAACTGGGTCAGCTCCATCCGTTTTGGTGGTGAGTTAGGCTTGGCTTTCCTCAAAGGAAAACCTAGTGGATACCGCTATTTCGAAGGTGATATCGACTACATGCTCAACCTTTCGTCCTATCTTTATGGATACCGTCCTGATCGTCCTTTTGAAGTGTCCCCATTCTTCGGTGTCGGAGTGTCATACCAGAAACTCAACGCGAATCTGAACAATCCAAAGCATGAGTGGGACTACAATGCTCATGCAGGTCTCCAGTTCAAATTCTTTGCAGGTACACATTCCAGTCTGGCTTTTGAGCCACAGATAATGTTGATGTCCAACCACACAGACATGGACTTCACACAACCCGATTTCCATAAGTATGATGTGGCCTTCAAGACCAACGTTAAGTATATCTACTACTTCGACAATCGTCTCTCCTACAAGTTCAATGCAGGCGAGTTCAAGAAGCATTTCCAGGATTTCCAGCGTTATTTCCGCGACGATGCTGAATCAGTTAATGAACGCAGACCTATCTTCCTGGAATATCAAGGTGGTATGTCTATGTTCGGCAACATGAAGAACATCAAGCCTTCTGACAGTTGGGGTCCTTCATTCTCTGCATACGCAGGTTGGTGGATGTCGAGTGCGACAGGTATCCGTCTTGGTGCCAATGCATCTTTCAACAAGTGGAAGGAATATGATGTACGTGGTCGTAGAGATATGCCAGCCTACGAACAGAGGCACCTCTTCGGTTCCATCTCCGCTTCCTTCGACGCTTTGCTCAATCCCCTCGGTTTCACACGCCGTTACAACTGGAACGCACCTGTAGGCATCAATTTCCTTGCAGGCCTTGAAATCGGTCAGTTGGCTATGATTCATCCTCTGATCAATGACTGGCGTATCGAGCAGGAACGTCGTTGGTACTATGGATATCGTTATGGAACACAGGTTTGGGTTCGTCTTTCCGACAACCTCCACTTCGAAATTGAGCCTCTGTTTACTCATTATATTCATAAGCAACCTGCAAAGGTCGGCAAGAAATTTGTCGATAAAAGATACCGTCATGACTACTTCGCGCTCAAGGCTGGTCTCAAAGTGTTCCTCAACAAGGATTACCCACGTGAGTCTGCAGAGAACTACACTCAGCAACAAGGATGGTTCGTCGGTTTAGGCGGAGGTACCAACTTCTTCTTCCAGCAGAGATACTACACGGGTGAAGGCAAGCACAAGATCAATGGTTTGATTTATGGTGGATATCAATTCGACAACATCAATGCCATACGTCTGAATGAGGAGATCTTCAATGACGCTTATTATGATGCGTTGACTCCATATTACTTCACTCGTAAGTCTGATGGAAAGACAGTGAAGTATTATGCTCACATGAGACGTACAGTTACACTCAGCATGACTTCTCTCGATTATCAGGTGAATATGCTCAACCTGTTTAGATGCGGTAAGCCATCCTCATTATTTAATGTGAACCTGATGCTGGGTCCGACTCTTGGTATCTATTGTGGCGAAAGCGACAAGTATGATACAAACCTCGATCCTGACAAGTACTATCATCATGACTTCATGGATCTCTCTACGAGAGCTTACTTCGGACTCCACGCAGGTATGAACTTCAGCATTAAGGTCAGCAAGCCTATATCGCTGTTCTACCAGCATAATATTTACACATTCTTCGGTCATCACGACATGCTTCGCTCTTCTGAAGTTTCTGCACGCCAGAATGTGTTCAATGCGCTCAACTTGGGTTTGCAGTACAACTTCTAAATCTACGAGTTCCACAATCATAGAAAGGATGCCAATCAGTTGGCATCCTTTTTACATTAAAACATCAAATAAAGGCTAATATGACTATAGGAGACAAAATACCGTCGCTCCTCGGTTTGAACGAAAAAGGAGAAGAAGTAAAGGCAAGTGATTTCGCAGGCAAGAAACTCGTGCTGTATTTTTATCCAAAAGACAGCACTTCGGGATGTACTGCTGAGGCTTGTAGTTTACGTGACCGTTACGATGAATTGCAGAAAGCGGGCTATGAAGTGCTTGGTGTCAGCGTTGATAGTGAAAAGTCGCATCAGAAGTTCATTGAGAAAAACAACTTGCCTTTCAATTTGATTGCCGACACGGAGAAGAAACTTGTTGAGACATTCGGTGTATGGGCCGAGAAGAAGATGTATGGCCGCAGTTATATGGGTACACTGCGCACCACATTCATCATCAACGAGAATGGTGAGGTGGAGAAGATTTTTTCTCCGAAAGAGATTAAGACTAAGATTCATGCTGACCAAATCCTTGAGAAATGAAACTGACATTATTCTTCAACTCCATTTTACTCTTTACTTGCTGCTTCTTCATGTCAATGGGGATGTATGCACAGTCTGTTTCTGTATCAGCAGCTATCAAGTTTGAGAAATGGGAGGCTGGTACAGTGGTCGATGAGTCTGAGGTTCAAGCCTACGGCATCGACAAATGTTTCAAGGCTGAGATCATCAAGGGAGCGACACTCAATAGAATGTGGAACAAGTCCTATAAGGAAGGCTGTCCAATAGGACGAGAGCGTTTGCGCTACCTGAAAGTGCTTCACCGCAATGCTGACGGGAAAACCCAACTTGGAGAGTTGGTTTGCAATGTGAACATCGCAGACAAGTTGTTGCGTATCTTCCGTAAACTTTATGATGCAGGATATAAGATTGAGAAGATGTGCCTCATCGATGACTTTGATGCCGATGACGAACGCTCCATGGCGGCGAACAACACGTCGTGTTTCAACTATAGGGTTGTTTCTGGGACAAAAACGGTGTCGAAACATGGATACGGCTTGGCCATCGACCTCAATCCTCGCTATAATCCCTATGTTCATACACTAAACGGTGTGAGGATGGTGGAGCCAGCGAATGGTAAAGACTATGCCTTCAACCGCTCCAAAAGGAAGGACATCCCCTATAAAATCGACACCAACGACCTCGCCTATAAATTGTTTATAGCCGAAGGATTCTCATGGGGAGGCAATTGGCGTACCATGAAAGACTATCAGCACTTCGATTACCGTCGCTGAAAATTGAATTGCCAGTTTCTAACTTCGCACCAAAGAAGGTTGTAGCCGCAGAAAAGGATGTGGTCGTAGGCCTGTTTCTTAACTTTCCTTTGTTTTCTTGATCCATTCGCTGGGAGTGCATCCCTCGAACTTCTTGAATACGTTGAAGAAACTTGATCGTTTTAACCCGCACATCTCACTGATGGCCAAGACAGTGTATTGCGCATAATCAGGGTCAAGGGCCAGTTTCTTGAAGTGGTCGATGCGGTAGCGGTTAATGAAGTCGAAGTAGTTTGTGTGCATGTAGTCGTTGAACATCAACGACAGTGTTCCAGCATTGCTCCCCACTTTGTCCGCCACCTCTGTGATGCGGAGGTTTTTGTTGAGGTAGGGCTTTTCCGCTTCCATATAGGCTTTCACTTTGGCTTTAAGTTCTTTGTATTCCGACGACCTGTATTTCATCTTGTCGGCCTTTTCTTGACGCCGCTCTTCCTCCACCTTGGCCTGTTCTTGCTCTTGGCGCTGGATATGCAGTCGGACGGCATTGTGTGAAGCCAGTTCCAACTCTATCTGGTGCTTCTGTTTCAGGATCTTGTGGTATTGCTTGCGGCGTTTAAGAATTTGCATTATCATAACGGCCATGATTATCATCGAAACGATGACGAACAACATCCCGTAGAACTTGATAGATGGCCATACTTTCACTTCCACGTCAAGAGCCGTTTCTGGGTGCCCAGCCAACGCGATACGAATCCGGTGGATTCCGAGATTGAGGTCTTTCAGTGCAATAGGGTTGCCCTCATAGCACAGACGCGGTTCTCCCCCGTCCAAACTCCACTCGTAATAACGTTGAGACTGATGGGCGCTGTAGTCAAGCAGCATAGGCATGATGACCAGTTCGTCTGTGCCGAAGTTCCATCCGATGCGGATGGTGTTGCTATCTACGGAAAAAGGATTTGTGATCTGCTCCTTGCGGTCGATGGTGTATCTGTCAATAAATACCTTTGACCTCAGCGAGTCAGTCAGAAGCGACCTGTTCTCCTTAGTGCAGACGACCAAGCCCTTGGCGTTGGCCATCCATAGCCTGCCTTCTTCATCCTCGGACGCATTGAAACGTTGGAACTGTGGTGACGGGATGTTGTCATGTTGGGCATATTGGTGGAAGGTCTGGAAATCCATGTCAGTGATGAATAGGCCGCAATCGGTGCCGATAAATTGGTATGGTTTGCCGGAGATGTCCATCTGCTGAATGAAACTGATGTAGCCAAGTCCCAATGTCTCATGAAGTGGATATTCTCGCATTTGTGCCAAGTCTGGCGAACTGTAATAGAGCGCTTGTTCTGATGCTGCGAGGATATCCCCGTTGTGTGTCTGAAAGAGGGTGATGTTGGGGACATTGTTGAAGTAGCCTTTTGGAAAGCCGTTGCTCTGGAAACGTTTGGTTAGGGGATTGAATAGGCACAAGCCTTTGGAGGTGCTTACCCAAAGTTTTCCTGTCTTGTCGAACATGATGTCATAGAAGTAGGTAGAGATGATGTCGGAATGGCGGTCGTCGTATTCCTCCACCACTTGCAGTTGTTTGTCGAGGACAAGAAGTCCTACGCTGCTTGCAGCATAGAGGTGGTTGCCGTCGGGCGACACTGCCAGGCGACTGCAACTGGATTCTTGGTGCCGTTTATCCAGCGGCAATGGCATCAGACGCGCGCTGACGGGATCGATGGAGAAGAGCCCATGTTCGTAGTTGGCAACGATGTATTTGTCGGCGAAATACTTGATGTCCATGATGATGGCGCCCTGAATCTCTTGTGGCGTGAAATGACGGACAAAATCTCGTTGTTCATCGACCAGATATATTCCGTCTCTTGTGCCAATGACTGTCTGTTGGCCATGCCGTAGGAAACTCCTGACGAACAGTCCCTCTGTTGTGAAGTCCTTGTACTTGTAGATACTGAAGGGGGCGTCCTTCTGGGATGAGTAGCTGAATCCTTGTTGATAGTAGCCGCACCACAGGGTGGATGCAGTCGTGTCGAAATAACATGAATACACTGAGTTCGACAAGGCTTGTAGCCGTTCTGCATGATTGTTGTAGAGTGCAATGAGTCCACCACCGTCTGTGCATACGAAAAGGGTGTCGCCGACGAGTGATAACTGTCTGATGGAAGGAGGTATGGAATCGAGTCGCAGGCTTGTGTGAGTGGGTGTGTCATATACAAGAAGACCATTGTTGTTTGTCGCCATGTAGAGACGGTTGCCTACTGCCTGAATGTCATTGACAGAACTGGAGAGGAGAGTTTCTGGGATAGTGTCGAGCCGTGTTGTCTCAGTGTTCATGTCGTAAGCCACAATCGTATGATGTTCGTTGCAAGCCCATACCGTGTGTGCTCCGTCATAACTGACACCAGCGATATGGTTGTCGTTTGAGGTGATGTTGGTGGGGTTGACCAGCACTACTCTGGAGATGTTCCTGCATTGACCATCCATGATGGCGATACCTTGTTGGCAACCGACCACCACGGCAGCTGGTTGTTGTTTGCCAACGACCTCCACCTTCTCTATAGAAGTGACGCCAGTCAGTTCGTCATTGATTCGCTTGCAAGTCTTGGATGGGAAATCCACTTTGTACAGTCCGTTTCGCATGCCCACGAGAATGTTCCCGTCGGACAGTTCGCATATATCGTTCACGAAGTTCTGCGGACGACGGCAGTCGTCGGTCGTGAAACGTATCTGAAGTTGTCCGTCGTAGCAGAGTAGGCCGTTGCTTGTACCTATCCACATCAAGTTACGGCTGTCCTTGAAAATTCGTGTCACGCTTTCACCGTGCAGTTCAATATGTGTGCCGTAGTCTTGGGCCGCCAAAGGAGTGGTCGCAACAAGAACCAACAATAGCGATAGAAACGTCTGGACTATTATCTGGCAAATATGACAAGAATGGTTTTTCATCTTTTTTGTGCTTTTTCAACTGCATTGCAAAGATATATAAATCAAAGTATTTTGCAAAACCTTAGTCCATATAAATTTCAATAGACTATTGAGATATTAGTCCAACTTATTGAATGTTAATATGTTGGACTGTTTTTATTCCAATACGCTTATCGTGGATTATTTTAGTCAGGAGAAAATTGCCTACATACTTGTTTTGTATGTAATTTTGCACTGAAACTTTAATAATAACTGTTTAATCTTATTCCTGACTTTTATGAAACTTAAATTTTTACTTATTACATTGTTGGCTTCGATTGGAATGCTCTTCTCCTCGAATGTCATGGCTGACGAGCCAGTACAACCCACTGAGGCAGAACGTGTGCTTGCCAACCAGACCATCAGTGACGGTAACTACAGGATCTACACTGAAGTGAACGGCACGAAGTATTATCTGTACTCGCAGGAGCGCAATGTGTTGCTCACTGCAGATAAGAATGTGGCCAGTGAGTACACTTTTGAGTACAAGACCGGACTTGCCAAGTTCGCCGATGAGGCATGGCGCGTTAGTTACAATGACACCTACCGTTTCTCCAATGGTAGCAACAGCGCAACCGACGGCCAAGACCATCTGAGCATGGCCGAGAGCAAGAACGACCGTAACGACTTCGAGCGTCAGGTATGGTACGCCCGTGAGGATGCACAGCACAGTGGCGAGTATGTCTATGCAGTGCGTTGCACCAATGCTACCTGCGACAATGAGACGGTTTGGCAGTCATGGTCCAAGAACTGCTATTGGACAGTCAACACCTCCGCTGACCTGCCTTATCCTTGCTACGACGTGACGAATGCGGGAAAAGGTTCTTTCGTCTGGAAACTGGAAAGTACCAAGGAAGAGTACGCACCCATCGCTGTCTATAAGTTGAACGACCTCACGGCAGAGGAATTCGCTCAGAACCCCACCGAGAACGGACAATGGAGATTTGAGAAATTCAATTATGCTACAGGTGATTATTCACTTTTCACGCAGTACTCTGATTCCAATGCAGCTAACTTTGTGGATGTCTATCAACCCGATCGTGTAGCTGGAGAGCGAATCGTGGAAATCGACGGCATCGAGTCCTTCTCGGTCAACAATACCTTTGCCTCTGTGTTGCGTTCGGGATGGAGTGACTACCCCGTCTATAATGAGGGTGGTACCACCGCCAACAGCAAGGAGCGTTTCTGCTATGTCGTTCGCGATCCCAAATTCGGCTACGAGGTGTATGCCAACGATGAATACGCCAGCGTCATCTCCTTTGTGGTGCCCAAGGATGGTTTCTACCAGATGGATGCCACGATGGTTCGACAGGATGTCCCAGCCGATAGAGGTGTGTTGAGCGTAGTGCCTCGTTACAGGTACAGCACTGCCAGTGATATCAACTATGCCAATCCCCGTTATGGTATGACGCCCATGTACTTTGGACAAATCGGCGGTGAAATTGACGGTTTCATCGCAGGAACAGCCCACATCAACCAAGGTGGGCAGCAACGCTATATCGCTCAACAGCCACAAGACATCAGTATGTCGTTCGAGGCCAAGGCTGGCGATATCATTTCTTTCGAAGTCAACACCGACAGCACATACGTCATGAGTTCCTGGGCACGCGACTATTACGGACGCACCTTCTACAACAACCTGACCATTTCCGAGGTGACAGAGACTTTTGCCCGTCAGAACGATAACTTCGCTGATACGTACGGCGAGAGTGATCTGATCAAGACATTGCTCGCACTGGTGGAGGAGTACGAGGACTTCCTCGGTGATGTGGACTATGGTAACGAATACGGTCAGTACAACTTCGAATTGGGTAACCAGGTTTCGGAATTGACAGGTTATATTTACGAGGCCATCGAGAAAGGTCAGATTCATGCTTTCAACGCGCAGTCTTACTACGACGACCTGCAGGAACTGTGGAGGAAATTCCTGGAGTCGAAAGTGGATGTCAATCTTGATATCTTCGGCAACTATCTATTGTACTCCACCGATGTGCTGACAGGCGAGGTGAGTTATGATGAGGCTATGCTGGCCAACAACTCCGATGATCCGTGGGGCTTCTACTACTACGAGGTGGCTAATGGTACTTATCATCAGTTTGCTAACCACGACACTGGCAGTAAGTTTGGCGACAGTTGCAACGCTTGGTACAAGGGAAGTGGCGACTGGCTCTACATTACCGACAACGGCTCAGTTCACCCGATGACAAACTTTGCCCCAGCCATCATGTTCACTGCTCCCAAGGATGGTGTCTATAAAGTTGATTTCTCTTGCTACCGTCCCAACCCCAACGCTTCAGTAGAGAACCCGCTCTACATCCGCGCGAGGTTCATGGACAAGGAAACCACCACCCAGCCCAAGGAGGCTTTCATGTTTGCCAAGGAATACGGTTCGGTAGCTAACGACGGTGAAGGCGGAAAGGCACCTATCACCATGCAGTACTTTGTCAACATGAAAGAAGGCGACAAGATCACTTGGGAAGTGGATTGCTATACCACCAACCGCAACTCCAGCGCTGGCACACAGATTACTCAATTGATGGTTTGCTCCATGCTTGACGAGGACACGCCTTTCACACTCGAATATGCTCAGGAGAGTGGCATCGACCTCTTCGACTCTTACACCATGGGCGACCCAACCGCACTCAACGAGGCTATTGCCGCTGCTCAGGAAGTGATCAACAACTACAAGGACATGGTTGGCAGCGATGGTGGCATGTATTCCGAGGAACTCTACAATGAACTTTTCACTTTGATAGAGACAGCACAGGCTATGGTAGAGAATGGCGACACTCAGTACAACATGGATCTCCTGGCCATCGCGCTTAACAAGGCCGCCGAGACGTTCCTGTCATCGCGCATGCCATACGAGGTGTTCATTGAAGGTACATACGCCATCAATGTGATTGACACCGACAAGTATCTTACACGCAAGAATAAGAACGCAAACGGTTCCAACTACTATGCCGCATTCACCAACTACGATGGAGTGGTGGCAGACGCCACCAAGAACGGTGCTGAAATCTCAGAGTACAGCTGGACCTTCACCTTCAAGAAAATTACCAAGGAGATTCCTACGGGAGAGTACGACGAGGTGACAGGTGACGAGATCACTTACTCAGTGGAACAGACTTCCATCTATGACGACTTCGGATATGTGACTGTGGCTGGATATGTGGAGACATCGATGAACGAGCAGGCAGCTCCCGCTTTCCGTTTCTTTAAGTACAACGCTGACGACGAGGCCATGGCCATCATGAACCAGGACGGACTCTACTGGAATTCCTCTTTCTCTTGGACCAGTCCATACGACAAGGTGGCGACTACACCAACACCCAATTACGTGTTCGTGCTCTCCGACATGACCATCGACCAGGCATCGGGCATCAGACTGCCAGAGACCAATGCCGCTTTGGTGACCGCTACAGAGTACTACAGCATTTCGGGTGCCCGGATCGACACACCTCAGAAGGGGGTGAACATCCGCAGGCAGAAACTCAGCGACGGACGCGTCGTGACGACTAAGATTTTGGTTAAGTAATTGTATTGATTGATTTTGGATGTGGATGGATTTGGGTGCAAATCCTCACGGAGATGCACCCATTTCCATTATTTTTCACTAAATTTGCGTTGAACTAACCATTGATGAACCTATGAAAAAGTATTTTCTGACAATTATCTTTCTATGCCAGTTTATTCCACTTGGCATTTATGCACAGACTGTAAGCGGTTTCCGTCATCCTGGCGGCCTTTACACTGACGCTGACTTCCAAAGGGTCAAACAGCAAATTGCGGATGGCAACGAGAGAGTCATAGCGGCATACAACGTACTCAAGACAGCGGCATATGCCCAGTCGTCGGCAGGGACCAGCCCTGTGGAAACCATCGTCCGTGGAGGTGGGGCAGGCGAGAATTATATCAATGCGGCACGTGGAGCTACCATCGCCTACCAGAATGCGTTGAGGTGGAAAATCGAGGGCAACAAGGCATGCGCCAACCACGCAGTTGAGGTGCTGATGAGATGGTGTAACACCACTAAGGCTATCAGTGGCAACAGCGACCAGTGCTTGGCATACGGGCTCTACGGCTACCAGTTCGCACAGGCTGCAGAACTCATGCGTGATTACGAAGGATGGAAACCCGAAGACTTCCAGGCCTTCCAGCGGTGGATGCTCGATGTCTGGTATCCTGGATGCATCGGTTTCTTGCGTAGTCGTAATGGCACGTGGGAGAATGCCGGCAGGTGGTGGCAGGCTCCTGGACACTACTGGAGCAACTGGGGACTGTGCAATGCCATGGCCCTGTTGAGCATCGGCGTGCTCTGCGACGATGTGTTCATTTACAACCAAGGTCTCTCCTTTATAAAGTACGACCAAGTGGGCACATTCAAAGACCCACGGACAGCCAATCCCATCTTGAACGACGGACTGACCGAGTTCTGGGGCAACCTCATCGTCACCACCACGGAATGGGAAAAAGAGACGGGTGCTTACGGCAAGGTAGGGCAGATGAACGAGAGCGGCCGCGACACCGGACACAGCGCCATGGCACTTGGATTGGCAGTCGATATTGCGAGGATGTCATGGAACCAGGGCGACGATCTCTTCGCCTATATGGACCATCGTTTGGCCGCTGGCATAGAGTATGTGGCCGCCCAGTGTCAGAGTGTGTCTGGTCTTCCTTGGGTTAACTACCATTACGGCAGCAGCGGTTATTATTACACCGACAGTCGTGCATGGCTCATGACCGAACCCGCTTTGGGAGCCCAGATACGTCCATATTGGGCTACTGTCACTGGAATCTATGAGGGGGTGAAGGGCGTAAAGATGCCTTTCTCAGAGAAATGTCTCGACGCAATGGGCATCGATGCTGGTGGACAGGGCGGTACCAGCGGTGGCTATGACCATCTGGGCTATTCCGTCCTGATGAACACTTTCGGGGATGCCAAGTACAAGGGCAAATACATCAACCCCAATCCGCCAACAGAACTCACTCCACAGATCAAAGAAGGAACCAAGACCATTAAACACAACGAACTAGGAGGACTTACCAACACCTACCAGACCACTGCCGTGAACAACCGTGCTGTGGCAGAAGGAACAGTACTCACGCTCATCCCTTGTTTGCCCGATGGTGAGGAAGACACTGGGAAATGGATTTGGAACACTGGAGAGAATACACGGGAAATCACCGTCACTGCCAACCGCTCCTTTGTCTATCGCGTCACCTACACCAACCAGCAGGGGGTGGAGAGCGAACTCTGTTTCTCTATTGCCGTGCAGGGCGATTGCCATGACTGCCATATCACACCTTCCATTACGTACAATGGCACCACCACAGAAACAGATGTCGTGGTGATCAAACCTGGTAAGTCTGTGACGCTGAAAATCGACTGCCGTGAAGGTTGGGGCAATTTCCTTTGGGAGAACGGTAAGACCACACAGTCCGTCACCCTGACTAACATCAAGGAGTCACAGACAATCAAAGGATGTTTCCAAAACCAGGGAGGACGAAAGACCTGGCACACCTTCCATATCTACGTCAACCCTTACGACGCTGACCCCGACCGATTAGCAGAGGTGGGCAACTACCGGATACACCATATCCCCACCGATTCTTATCTCACCAATAAGGGAGATTCGGCCGATTTTCAACCATTCAAGGAAAACGACATAACACAGATTTGGAACGTCGAGCGACTCTACGCTGCCAAATACAACCTCATGTCGCTTTCCGACTCACTCTACATGACCAAAAACGGTAATATGAACCAAGTCAAGGCCAGGCCACACCGAATTGTCTTCGCACAGGGTGCCGACTATTGCACGTTCAGCAATTCCGACAACCAGTACTGGGAGGTTGATGACGAACTCAACCTGATACTCGGACAACAGACACTGCTCTATGAGTTCCCTTTTGAACTCCTCGCTGTCAACGACGAAGAACTGACCCCCGTCAACGATATACCTTTCACTAAACAGCAACAGGCATATTACACGTTAAGCGGGATAAGGGTCAACGAACCACAGAAGGGGGTGACCATCGTGAGGGACAGCAATGGCAGAACATATAAGATAAGAAAATGAGAAATAGTTGTTTTCTATTGGTCGCAGGACTGGTGATGCTGACGGGGTGCAGCCAGCAGTTCGATGTCGGCCAGCACATCGGATACTGCCACCAACAGGTGAAGCACTCGCTCAGCGAACTTGCACCGATTGACTATACACAGACTCCGCGCAACATAGGACCAGAGGAGTCACACTGGAACCTGAAGGACGCCAAGACATCCGAGGAGTGGTGCTCTGGTTTTTTCCCAGGCATACTGTGGATGTGTGGCGAGAAAGAACAGGCAGCACGATATACGCAAGAACTGGAATGTCTTGCCTACCGACCGGCTTACGATCATGACCTTGGATTCCAGATGATTGGGTCATTCCTCAAGGGATGGCAGTGTCTCGACGAGAAAAGCGATGCTGACAAGGCCACCAAAGACCATTACCGACAAGTGCTGATTGATGCGGCCGACACTTTGGCCACCCTCTTCAATCCCCGTGTAGGCACCTTGCTCTCCTGGCCAAGGAATGTGGGCATGTTCGGCGGACATAACACCATCATCGACAACATGATCAATCTTGAATTGCTCTTCTGGGCCGATCAGCAACTTAAAGAAGGGCAAGGCAGCACATACGACGGAAGGTTGTCCAGGATTGCCGTGAGTCATGCCGACACCACGATGAGGTATCATTTCCGGGAAGATGGAACCATCAACCATGTCGCTGTCTATGATACAATCACAGGCAGGCATATCCGAAACTGCAACCATCAGGGTTATGACGACAATTCTTTGTGGAGCCGCGGACAGGCTTGGGCGATTTATGGTTACACCATGGTCTATCGTTATACAAGGGATGCCAAGTACCTCGACTTCGCTCAGAAGGTCACGGATGTGATGCTGTCGCAACTGCCAGAAGACCATATCCCATATTGGGACATGCGCGACCCGAAGATTCCCGATACCTATCGCGACGCCTCTGCGGCAGCCATCATTGCTTCGGCGCTCATCGAATTGGCAGGATACGTAGAACAAGACAAGGCGCAAAAGTATATCCGTGAGGCTCAAACCATATTGGAAACACTCTCGTCAGCCGACTACCAGAGCCGCGACCGTAACCCCGCTTTCCTCCTTCATTCTGTTGGCAATATGCCTGCAGGCAGTGAGATTGACGCCAGCATCATTTACGCAGACTACTATTACATTGAAGCATTGACACGATTCAATAACTATCGTAATACATGGAAATGAAAAAGATGAACGCAACTCTGTTCAAGTTGATGCCCATTTATCTGTTTTTGACATTGTGTCCGCTCTCTGTGAATGGACAGTACCGTTCAGAAGTATGGTCGCCCGACAATGGTGACGGAACCTACACCAACCCCGTGCTCTATGCTGATTACTCAGATCCAGATATCTGTGCTGTAGGCGAGGATTACTATCTGACAGCCAGCTCTTTCAATTGTGTGCCTGGATTGCCCATTCTTCATTCTCGTGACCTTGTGAACTGGGAAATCATCGGTCACGCCCTTCAGGTGCAGGAGCCATGCGAGTTGTTCAACCAGCCCCAACACGGCAAGGGTGTATGGGCGCCATCCATCCGTTATCACAATGAGGAATTTTACATTTATTGGGGCGACCCCGACCACGGTGTTTTCATGGTAAAGACAAAAGATCCGGCAGGCGTGTGGTCGAAACCAACCTGTGTGATAGCGGGAAAGGGAATGATTGACCCTTGTCCACTATGGGATGACGACGGACGATGTTATCTCGTGAACGGATGGGCCAACTCACGGGTAGGTTTCAACTCTGTGCTCTCCGTGCGCGAATTGAGTGCTGACGGAACGCATGCTCTCTCACAGCCTCGCATCGTCTTTGACGGAGGTCAGGAAAACCATACAGCCGAAGGGCCAAAGTTCTACAAACGGGATGGGTGGTATTGGATTCTCTGTCCAGCAGGAGGTGTGGAGAAAGGATGGCAACTGGCCATGCGCTCCCAGTCTGTCTATGGACCTTACGAATGGAAACAGGTCATGTGGCAGGGGAAAACCGATGTCAACGGTCCACATCAAGGCGGTTGGGTACACACGTCCTACGCCGAAGATTGGTTCTTGCACTTCAACGACAAAGGTGTTTATGGCCGTGTGGTATATCTCCAACCCGTTGATTGGTCATCGGGATGGCCAATAATCGGCAATAAGGGCGAACCCTATACAAGACATCGCAAGCCGAAATCTTCAAGCACTCGTCTTGTAAATCCACAAGAGAGCGATGACTTCACAGACGGTCTTGGACTGCAATGGCAGTGGCACGCCAACTACAATCAGTTATGGGGACAACCCACAGCAGACGGATGTTACCGGCTCTATACGATGGATCTGCCAGAAGACTTCCATAACCTATGGGAGGTTCCGAACCTGATGCTGCAAAAGACACCTGCTTCCAGTTTCACGGCAACGGCAAAGATACGTTTTGCATCGAAGGAGGATAAACAGTATGGCGGCATTGTGATGATGGGGCGTGACTATAGTGCTTTGGTCGTTCTTCGTCAAGGTGACGCCTTCCTGTTGCAACGGCATTCCTGCAAGGGAGCCGATGAAGGAGAAACGGAAGAACAGATCACGCTTGCCTCCCTGCCACCTACCGACCGTGATACCATTCCCTATGCTCCTGCCGTCTATCTCGACCTTTATTTGCGTATGACAGTCAAGGACGGTATTTGTGCGTATAGTTACAGTCTCGATGGCAAGCGGTTCAAGCAGGCTGGAGAATACTTCCAGATGCGCGAGGGCAAATGGATTGGATCTAAGTTCGGCTTTGTGGCTGAATGTCGTGACCGTAAGGATCGCCGTGGATGGTTGGATGTCGATTGGATTAGAATTACCAAAACAAAAGAATAACTTCTTATGCGTACTTATTTCTTATTCAGTTTGCTGTTCTTCTTGGCTCCTTCTGCCGAAGCACAAGTCACCGAAAATTACAAGATGGCCGGCCCTTACGAGGTAGTTGCTCGTGACGGTGAGTACAGGGCAAGTAAGGGAGGAAGTGAACGCGACATGAAGGCTGCATACGACCTGGCAAAGGCTGGACTTGAAATCAATTACGATGTCACAGCAGACAACATGACACGCCAGGCGCTCAGCATCGTGAATGCCTACGCCAAGACACTCCAGCGGATAGATGGGCACGATGCACCGCTATGTCTCATACAAGGCTACAACTTGGTCAGGGCCATGACAATTCTGGAGCAGCATAAGACACCAGAATGGGATGCAATGGTGCGACGTGCATTCCTGCCCGTCATCGATAAGTTCGACGCCGACTCACCTTATGCCAATGGCAACTGGGGAGCCATCGTCAACCGTATGCGGATGGCGTGTGCTATCTACTTGCACGACGATGACCTCTACAAGACTGCGGTGGATTATTACCTCCATGCCAATGACAATGGTTCCTTGCCCAAATATATTAGTGAGACAGGTCAGTGTCAGGAAACAGGACGCGACCAAGCGCATGCACAACTCGGACTGGAGGCGCTTTGCCAGACCTGTGAGATGGCATGGCAAAAAGGTGATGACCTCTGGGGAGCGCTCGACAACCGGCTGATGAAGGGACTGGAATACACTGCCCGCTATAACTTGGGTTATGATGTGCCTTTCGAGCGCTGGACCGATTGCACAGGACTCTATAACGATTGGACCGAACCAGGGGCGATGCAACGTGGAAAGATACGCGAGATATACAACGAGGCTTACCAGCACTATGTGGGCGAGAAAGGGCTGAAGATGCCTTACGTCAAGAAAATCCTTGACTTGCAGGCAAAAGCAGAGAAACAAGGCAAGGTGACAGCAAACACCGAGTCACGTGTCTTCACGGTTCCCGGTGTGAAGGAAGGAACAAAACTCCATCAGGTCTTTACCTACGATGCACCCGAGGGCGCGCCATTGAAACACGACTACGAGGTCTTCATCCAACCGCGCGGTAGCAAGGACTGGACCAGAATAGACACCTATATGGCGAAGGTCAACGCGCCTATAGGCAACAACAAGCACAAGGTCTGCGAGATATCGTATGCTTTCTTCGATTTCACGGGCGATGTCTTTGTCAGGGTGGTCTGCAAGAACAAGAAATACAAACAAGCACGCGTCCGTCCCGACTATAGGGGAGTGATTGCCAATGTACAGAACGATTCCACCGTGCAGTTCCTGCTCTTCCAACCCGAGAATGTCAGTGTGGAGTTTGATGGCTCTATCACCGACAACTTGTTGCTCTTCACCAGCAAACCGCCAATGCCCGTAGATGAGGCGCGCGCGGAAGCCAAACGGCAAGGACGTGAGTTTGTCTATTATGCACCTGGTCTCTATACAGAGGATAGCATTGTCGTTCAGTCCAACACAACTTATTACTTGGCTGGCGGTGCTTATTTCACAGGTACTTTTGCCATCAACAAAGTCCACGATGCCAACATACTGGGCCGAGGTGTCGCGCGGCCCCAAAAAGGATATGAAGGTTGTCATGTTTATCGCAGTCGCAATGTGCTGGTCGAAGGACTCATACTCAACACCTGCCCAATTGGCGAGAGCCATGATGTCACATTGCACGATGTGAAAAGCATCTCCTTCCCCCAGTGGGGCGACGGACTGAATGTCTTCGGAGGATGTACCGATATCCTTTACGACCGCGTCTTCTGCCGCAACTCCGATGACTGTACCACTGCCTATGCCACACGCAAGGGGTTCCGTGGCAGTGTCAATGGAGTGACCATGCGCAACTCTACCCTTTGGGCTGATGTGGCTCACCCCATCATGATAGGCATTCATGGCATAGGTGACAAATCGGAGGTGAGTGACTCCATCTGCAACCTGCGCTATGAGAACATAGATATTCTCTGCCAAAGTGAGCCACAGGTGGATTACCAGGGATGTCTCGCTATCAACTGCGGTGACAACAACGTGGTGAAAGATGTGGTGTTCGACAACATCCGTATTGAGAACATCCACCAAGGTTCCCTCTTCCATGTCAAGACCTGCTACAACAGCAAGTATTGTTCTGCGCCTGGGCGCAGTGTGGAAAATGTCCTCTTCCGCAACATCCGTTACTACGGACAGCAACCTTACATGTCAATCATCAGTGGTTACGATGAGGACCACAAGGTGCGCAACATCACATTTGAGGGTCTCAAAATCAATGGCCGCGCTATCTACGACAAAATGCCAGGAAAACCAGGCTGGTACCAGACAGCCGATTTCGTTCCGGCATACGTGGATGCTCATGTAGAGAATTTGATATTCAACAAGTGATGTGGCATCATAGCACACATGGGTAGTGTGTTCAATTTAGATTGATAATTGTTGAAAACTTTCGTCTTTTCGGTCGGAATTATGTATTTTTGCAACAGTTATGGGAAAAATAATTGTTGCAGGCATAGGACCTGGCAGTAAAGATGATATCACACCTGCCGTACTGGAAGCAGTGGGGCAGGCGGATGCTGTTGTTGGATATAAGTATTATTTCCAGTTTGTTGAGGCGTATGTGAAAGATGGCTGTGCGTGTATCGACACGGGCATGAAGAAAGAACGTGAACGTGCCGAGCAGGCATTTCAGTTGGCCGAACAAGGGAAGACTGTCGTGGTGATTTCCTCTGGCGATGCTGGGCTATACGGTATGGCGCCGCTGATCTATGAGATGAAGCAGGAGAGTCATTCTGACATAGAGATTCAAACATTGCCTGGTATCTCGGCCTTCCAGAAGGCAGCCTCTCTTTTGGGCGCTCCTGTTGGTCACGACACTTGCCTTATTTCCTTGTCCGACTTGATGACCCCTTGGGAGGTCATCGAACGCCGTATCAAAGCAGCTGCTTCAGGCGATTTTGTGACGGCCGTTTACAATCCGAAATCGCATGGACGCTATTGGCAACTCTACCGTCTTCAGGAGTTGTTCTTGCAGGAGCGTTCAGCCGACACCCCCGTAGGTTATGTCCGTCAGGCTGGTCGTGAAGGTCAAGAGGTGAAGGTCACGACCCTCGCGCAGTTCGATCCTGAAGATGTGGATATGTTTACTGTCATCATTCTCGGTAATTCACAGTCGTATGTGGCCGACGGCAAGATGATAACGCCAAGAGGCTACTTCAGAGAAAAGGAAGTTACAGCTGGTAAACCTGGTCAGCAGATTATGATGGAGTCGTTCCGAACCATCGCCGGAGAGTTGAGACGTCAGGATTATCCCTTAGACCACAAATGGGCCTTGCTTCATGCCATCCACACTACCGCCGACTTCGAGATGGAGGACATTCTCCACACAGACCGAGGCGCTGTGGAGACACTTTATACAAAAGTGGTTAATGGACAGTTGAAGACCATTGTGACCGATGTGACGATGGTAATGAGTGGCATACGCAAGGGAGCTTTGCAACGCTTGGGCATTGAGGCCAAGTGTTACCTGTCTGATCCACGAGTAGCGGAAATGGCAAACACCGAAGGAATCACCCGTACACAGGCTGGCATACGTCTGGCTGTTGAGGAGCATCCTGATGCGCTCTTTGCTTTTGGCAATGCACCCACAGCGCTCATGGAACTGTGCGAACTCATTCGAAAGGGCAAGGCTCACCCCACGGGTGTTATAGCCGCTCCTGTGGGTTTTGTCCATGTCAAGGAATCGAAACACATGGTGAAGCCTTTCCGTGATATACCCAAAATCATTGTTGAGGGACGGAAAGGAGGCTCTAATCTCGCTGCCACCTTATGCAACGCTGTTCTTACTTTCGATGATGCCGCGCAACTAAAACCCGGACGTGACTTATGAAGTTTGTTGTCATTGGCATATCGGATTCGCCAAACCCTTTCTTCTCGCCTGAAGTGAAGGAAATCATCAAAAACGGGAAGGTGTTTTCCGGAGGTAAACGCCACCATGAGATTGTGGCCTCATTGTTGCCAGTCGATGCCCAGTGGATAGATATCACGGCGCCATTGGATGCCGTCTTTAAGCAATACACAGCCCCTGTGATCATCGTCTTTGCCAGTGGAGACCCGCTGTTCTTTGGCTTTGCCAACACCATCAGGCGGGAGATGCCCGAGGCAGAGATAGTCCTTTTTCCTACGTTCAACTCTTTACAGATGTTGGCTCATCGGTTGGTGATGCCCTATCACAACATGAGAATCGTGTCACTGACTGGTCGTCCTTGGCATGAATTCGACAGGGCGCTGATGGAAAGAGCGGAGAAGATAGGTGTACTGACAGACCGCGAGCACACACCCGCCGCCATCGCCCAGCGGATGTTGGATTACGGATACGTTCATTATGCTATGTACGTTGGCGAGCATTTGGGTAATCCTCAAAAGGAGTATGTCTGCTTCCTCACTCTGAAAGAAGCGGCACAGCACGACTTCAGTATTCCCAACTGTTTGATTCTCACTTCTCAACAATCACCTCTCACTTCTACTTTTGGTATTCCCGATGCTGATTTCATGTTACTCGATGGCCGTGAGAAGATGATTACCAAGATGCCCATCCGTTTGCTCACACTCCAAGCCCTCGAACTGCCCAAGAGGCAAGTCTTCTGGGATATAGGTTTCTGTACGGGGAGCGTTTCGATAGAAGCCCGTTTGCAATTCCCCCATTTGCGTGTTTGCGCTTTCGAGATTCGTCCTGAGTGTGAAAGCATCATCCAGGAGAATGCCCGTCGTTTTGGCGTCCCGGGGATAGATGTGCATATTGGTGATTTCCTTGAAACAGACATCGACTCGTTGCCTCGTCCTGATGCCGTGTTCATCGGTGGACATGGAGGCCATCTCAAGGAAATCATGGAGAAAGTGCTGTCTGTTTTGACTGATGACGGTGTCATCGTGTTCAATAGTGTTACCTCGCCGAAAGTCCACACAGACAGCCGTCTTTTGTGGAATGAGGCATGCATGGCTTTTGGGCTGAGACAGGATGCTCCACTACGTTTGCAAATCAATGACTATAATCCTATAGAGATATTAAGATGCAGAAGATAGCCATCATACAAATCAGTAAGGAAGGAGAAAGAATCGCCTCGATGTTGCAGCGTGAGTTTCGTGCCACACAGCTTACTCGCATGGAGGTGGGTCGCCAGTGGAACGATTTCGACGCATTCATCTTCATAGGTGCTATGGGCATCTGTGTCCGTACCATCGCTCCTTTTATCAAGGACAAGCATGAAGACCCGGCTGTGGTCTGTGTCGATAGTCTTGGACTCCATGTCATCTCAGTGCTGAGCGGACATGTCGGCGGAGCCAACGACTTGACGCATGCTGTCAGCGGTGTCATCGGTGCTCGTGAGGTCATCACGACCCAAAGCGACAATGCTGGGCTGTGGGCGCTCGACACGCTAACCCAGAAGTTCAATTGGGTGCTTGATAATGACGAGCGGCTCAATGACTGCATCTTTGCTTTTGTCAACCGCCAACCTACGGCCTTGCTCTTGAAAGTACATGATGAGGGAACAGACTATCTGGAACGCACATTGCCAGAGCATGTCAAATTGGTGAACAGTATTGATGAGGTGGACGAGAACTACTTCAAACTCTATATCATTGTATCGCCATTCAATGAGGTCGTGGCCGGCAGTATCCCCACACTTCACTATATTCCGCTTGTGGCTACCATTGGTTTTGGTCTTGCACATCAGGCCGAACCAGCCGATGTCATTTACAATGAGATAGAGCAAGCCATCATGGAACGGGATATTTTTCCTTGTGCGAAGCAGTGGTGCACCATTGATGTGAAGGCGAATGAACCGTTCATCAAGATATTGCAAGAGCAGGGTGAGACGGTACGCTTTTTCACGGCAGACGAACTGGCTTCGGTTGAGGTGCCCAATCCGAGTCCCACAGTCGAGAAACACGTCGGTACGCCTTCCGTTTGCGAGGCGGCGGCCATCCTTGGCTCAAATCACGGCAAGCTGCTCATCCCCAAATTGAAAGGCAAGAACTGGACGGCGGCGCTTGCCATCGACTACCAGCACATAAGCGGGCAGCATGGACATATCGAGATTGTCGGTGCCGGTCCAGGTGACCCGGACTTGGTTTCAGTACGGGGTCGTAAGATGCTGGAGAAGGCAGACCTGATCCTCTATGCCGGTTCATTGGTGCCGAAAGCCTTGACGGAATGCCATAAGCCTGGGGCTGTGGTCCGCAGCAGTGCAGGCATGAATCTTGAGGAGCAATGCGCGCTGATGAAGGAGCATTACGACAAAGGGCATTTCATCGTGCGTTTGCATACGGGCGACCCTTGTATCTTCGGTGCCATTCAGGAACAGATGGCTTTTTTCGACCAAAACGGCATGTCGTATCATATCACACCAGGTATCTCTTCTTTCCTTGCCGCCGCCGCTGAACTGCGCAGCCAGTTCACCATCCCAGAGCGCACGCAGACGATTATCCTGACACGAGGTGAAGGACGTACGCCCATGCCAGAGAAAGAGCAGTTGCACCTGTTGGCCAGAAGCCAAAGCACGATGTGCATCTTCCTCTCTGCCGCCATTGTGGATGATGTGCAGCGTGAGTTGTTGCAGGAATACCCCGAAGATACTCCCGTGGCCGCTTGTTATCATTTGACTTGGCCTGACCAACATATATACCGCGGACAACTGAAAGACCTGGCAAAGATAGTGCACGACAACCACCTTACGCTCACCACGATGATTGTCGTGGGTGAGGCCATCGACAACCGACAAGGACTCTCGGAGCTCTATAACAAACATTTCACCCATCTTTTCAGGCAAGGCGACGATTCATGATACTGGTATTCGGAGGAACGACGGAAGGTCGCAGGGCTGTTGAAGCGCTCGAGGAAGCAGGTTCTCCATATTATTACTCCACACACGGCGACAATCAACATGTGGAACTGGTGAACGGCACCCATCTCATAGGTGGCATGGACGTGGAGCAGATGATGGCATGCTGCCGAGAGCGCGGCATCCGGCTGATTGTCGATGCTGCTCATCCTTTTGCAGAGGATTTGCATCACCATCTTCTCCTCGTTGCAGAACAGCTTCATCTTCCCGTCATTCGCTACGACCGTATTTATCCGCCACATACTGACGACCTCATCTGGTGTAAAGACTATAATGATGCCCTGCGTATGTTGGAGGGGCATCAGGTGTCGCGGCTCCTGGCGCTCACAGGTGTGAAAACCATTAGGAAACTCCGCCCATATTGGGAAAAGCATGAGAACTGCTGGTTCAGGATACTCAGCCGTCCTGCCTCCCAGACAATTGCTCGTCAGGAGGGTTTCCCAGTAGAGCGATTGGTCTATTATGAATCTGACGATACCCATGTACTTATCAACGACTTGCATCCACAGGCTATCTTGACGAAGGAGAGCGGGCTGAGCGGAGGTTTTTCAGAAAAGGTGGATGCTGCGCGAAAGGCAGGCGTCAAGGTGTTTGTGATAGAGCGCCCGGCATATCCCCCTCAATCATTGGATTTACATCCTGTACAGATAGAATATGTCAACGGTCCTCATGGTTTGCGCAGGGCTGTTGAACATCTTTTGCCAGAATTCTATCCTTTGCACAGTGGTTTGACAACCGGTACTTGTGCCACTGCCGCTGCTGTGGCGGCAACTTGTCGGTTGTTCGAGGGCGGAACGCCTGCAGAAGTGCCAGTGATACTTCCTGATGGAGAGACCATCCATGTACCCGTGACTTATGGTGATGACTATGCCTCTTGTGTAAAAGAAGCCGGTGACGACCCCGACATCACTGACGGGGTGGAAATCAGGGCGAGTGTCTGCCAAAGCGACCAGTTTGAAATCGTGGGCGGAGAGGGCGTGGGTACGATCACAGTCCCAGGCTTCGACTATCCTCCAGGCTCACCAGCCATCAACAAGGCACCACGCGAGATGATGCGTCAGAATATCAGGGAGAACGTGAGGATTGTCATCAGCGTCCCCAAAGGAGCCGACATCGCCAGAAAGACTTTCAATCCCCGTTTGGGTATCGAGGGAGGTATCAGCATTATCGGTGTCTCAGGTATAGTGAAACCTTTCTCCGAAGAGGCTTTTATCGACTCCATCAGGAAATGCCTGATGATAGCTAAGGCAAGTGGAGCGCAACGAGTGGTCATCAACAGCGGTGCCAAAAGCGAACGTTTTGTCAAGACACGCTATCCTGACTTGCCCAATCAGGCTTTTGTGGAATACGGAAACTACATCGGCGAGACCTTGAAAATGGCTGACGAACTCGGCATTCAGGCTGTCACCCTCGGGGTAATGCTGGGCAAGGCAGTAAAACTCGCTGCAGGGCATCTCGACACGCACAGCCGAAAGACCACGATGGACCTCGACTTCATTCGCCAGATGCTGGAGGAATCAGGCATTACCATTGATATCGGAAAACTTACCCTGGCCCGAGAACTCTGGGAAAGGATCCCTTCCCACCAACTCGATGCTTTTGCCCGCACCGTCATTTGCCATTGTGAGGAACATTGCCGTCCATTGCTCCCAAACGGCGAACTCACCATTCTGCTCATCGACGATAACGGGAAGATTTACCCATAGGAAGAAATAGCTCATTCACCCATTTCGTCTTTGCGTCGGCCGAAAAGGACAGCGGCGATAACGGGAGCGCCTATCAAGGCGGTGACGGAGTTGACGGGCAATGCGCCTTCGAAACCCGGCAGGCGGGCGATGAGGTTGCAGAATAAGGCGAGGACAGCTCCGCAAAGGGCTGTGGCAGGCATCAGAATGCGATGGTCTGCTGTGCGGAAGATAGCCCGGGCCAGATGGGGAACGGCCAGGCCGATGAACATAATCGGTCCGCAATAGGCAGTGACGACCGCTACCAGAATACCGGAAGAAATAATGATCAACATGCGGCTACGACGGATATTCAAACCCAGGTTTTCCGCATAACGGTCACCAAGGAGCAAGATATTCATCGGTTTTACCAATAGAAAAGCCAAAGGTAGCAACACACACATTATAATGACAAACAATACCATCTCATCACCTGAAACACGTGAGAAAGATCCTAATCCCCAAACGACAAAAGCCTTGACGTCCTCCTCGGGCGACAGGAATTTCAGCACACCGATAATGGCGTTGGTCATATAGCCGATCATCACACCGATGATCAGCAGGGTGACGTTGCCCTTCACCTGCTGGGATATCCATAGGATGAGCATCATCACTGCCAATGCGCCTACGATGGCGGCAACACTGATGGCCGCGTCACCAAGGTAGCCCAGGCGCGAGAGTGCGACACCGCCAAGACGCCCCGACAGCAAGACCACCAAGGCAACACCAAGCGCTGAGCCATTGCTGATGCCAAGTACCGAAGGACCTGCTAACGGATTGCGGAAGACGGTCTGCATTTGAAGACCGCTGACTGCAAGGCCTGCGCCGGCGACGATAGCCGTCAATGCCTGTGGAAGACGACTGCTATAGATGATGTTTGTCCAGATTTCATTTGCGTCATTCCCCAACAGAATCCGGCAAACATCTAACATAGGAATGCTTACCGAACCAATGAGCAGATTGATGACCAACAGTAAGAGGATTCCTATGATAAGGACAAACATCAGGGATATAGCGCGTCGTGTTTTCATTTCAAGAGCTTGTAATAAGTGGCTTGATAACCAGAATCAACGAGTTCGGGATGAAAGATAGCCACAAAGTCCTTGAGCAGGATGTCGGGCTGTACAGGCGACATCTCGTAGTAGGCCTGCTTCTTCATATTACAGTAGATGACTTTGCGTTCCTTGAAAGCTTGGAAAAGTTCATTACGAGGCTCCGAGGATTTCAGCGCCTCATAACTGAAATCACCGGGGAAACTGTTCAGAATGCGCCAGTAGTCGGCCTTGGCGGCAAGTGCGTACATTGTTTCGAATTCCAGGTTCTCGCCAGCCGTCTCTTCGTCATCGAGCACATAGTCGGCACCTGCGTCACGGAAAATCTGTGCCAGATAGTTCTTTCCGCCCACAGCATGCCACGTGCCGCTGTGCATCTCCCCACTGAACACGGTTGGACGTTTCTCGCTTTTAGAGGCCAGAGACTTGATGGCGTTATAGCGCTCTTCTATACCGTCGAAGATGTCTTGGGCTTCCTGTTCTTTGCCTATGAACATACCTACGAACTTGATCCACTCTGCTTGCCCTAAAGGGTCGAGTTCCTTGTAGCCGAGATGTGGCACCAGTGTGATTCCTGTTTCCTTGATGGGTTCATAACCACCTCGTTTGAAGGGTGAGATAAAGATGATGTCGGGATGGGCGGCAAGCACCATCTCAGGGTCGAAATTGCCCTCCATACCAATCTTCACGATGCGTCCGTCCTTCACCCGTTGCAGAATATCCTTGTTGAAGAGATTCTTTGTGCCGGTCAGTCCTTTCACCACGTCATGGGCATCGAGGACCGTGAAGTTCGACAGCTGGAGCGAGGTCATGCAAATGGTGCGCTTAATGGGCACACGAACCTTGGTATAACCGTTAGGAACCACAACGTCATCAGCGTGTACCAAAGCGAAGTGGTCGTTCTTGCCCACATCCACCAGACGGATGCCGGCAGAATCGCGCACGCTGAACCCCGTGGCATATTTGATGTCGATAGTGACCAAGGAATCATTTGTAACACTGTCACCTGTTCCTCGAGGTTTGTTGTTTCTCCCGGAACAAGCGCAGATTAAAACGGCAACAACCAAAGAAAAGGCAATTTTCTTCATTTATTCATCATTATTTCGTTTCACTCTGCAAAGTTACAAATTCATTTTGTACTTTTGCATTCAAATTGTGAAATATGCAAACAAACATCGACCAGACGAAGTGGTATGACCGGATTTGGGCCTCGTATATATTCTTTACACGGCTGCCCTTCTGGCGACTGCATCAACCACCCAAGGAGTGCTACAAGACTGTCGTTGAGCACTGGCCACTGACCGGCTGGCTCATCGGAGCGGTGATGGCGGCAACCCTGTGGCTGGGCAGTTTGTATCTGCCCTATATGGTGGCGGTGCTGATGGCTATTGTGGTGAGGCTGCTGTTGACAGGCGCGCTGCATGAAGACGGGCTGGCCGACTTCCTTGACGGGTTTGGTGGTGGCTCCGATAGGGAGCGCATCCTTGCCATTATGAAAGACTCGCACATTGGTACATATGGTGTCATTGGACTCATACTTTACGAGATGTTGCTTGCTGCGACGCTCTTCTCCATGACCCCTATCATGGCTGCATTGGCTATTATGGCGGCAACTCCATACGCCAGGATGGTGGCTGCGCAACTGGTTATGATGATGCCCTACGCACGCAGGGCGGAGGAGGCCAAGGCGAAGATGGTTTATCGTAAGATGAACTGGCGTGCAAGCATCAGCCTTGCCATTCAAGGAATGTTGCCGATGGTGGCATTTCTGTGGATGACCCGTGTTTCTTGGGAAATGGTCATCTTCATCCCCTGCATCGTGATGTATTTCCTTTATCTGCTCATCTGGAGAAAGATTCATGGATATACTGGCGACTGCTGTGGAGCGGTTTGTCTTTTGGTAGAGTTGACAGTGTTGATAGTAGTGTGTGCGCAATGAAAAGAATCATTCTGATTACAGGCGGACAGCGTTCTGGCAAAAGCAGGAAGGCGGAGGAACTGGCGTTGAGCCTCTCTGCAAATCCCGTGTATATAGCTACCGCTCACATCTGGGACGAGGAGTTCCAGGAGCGTGTGCGCAGGCATCAGGAACGTCGTGGTCCCCAATGGACTAATATAGAAGAGGAAATCAATCTGAGCCGTCACGACATGACGGGCAGGGTGGCCGTCATTGACTGTGTGACACTTTGGCTCACCAACTTTTTCTTCACCAATAATTCCGATACCGACAAGTCACTTGAATTGGCAAAGGCTGAATTCAACAAGTTCACGGAACACGACGCCACTTATATCTTCGTCACCAACGAGATTGGCAGTGGCGGGGTCAGCGACAATGCCATCCAGCGTAAATTCACCGACCTCCAAGGTTGGATGAACCAGTATATTGCCTCCAAAGCAGACGAAGTGATACTCATGGTCAGCGGAATAGAAGTGAAAATAAAGGGGTCTTCTATAAATTGTCTTTGAGGAAATATTGAGGATTCCTTTAGCAGATGGCTGTGCAGAGGGAAGGAGCAATGCAGGCATTGTGACCGACTGATAAACAGCCAGATGCAATGAAAGACCAATATTTACCAAAGAGTTCATAGTAACCCTATTTTGATTATTCATATCGTAAACGTAGAATTTATAGAAGGCCCCTAAAATGATAACATTCAATATACAACCCGTCAACAAGTCGCTGCAAGCAGCGATACAGGAGAAGATAGACAACCTGAACAAACCCAAAGGTGCTTTGGGACGTTTGGAGGAGTTAGCCATGCAGATATGTCTGATACAACAGACACTCTCGCCGAGCCTGGATCATCCGTGCCATCTGTTGTTGGGCGGCGATCATGGCATCGAACGTGAGGGGGTCAGCGCCTCGCCCCGTGAAGTGACCTGGCAACAGATGATCAATTTCACCCATGGTGGTGGAGGGGTCAACATGTTCTGTCGCCAGCATGGTTTCAAACTGCGTATTGTGGATGTGGGGGTTGACTATGACCTGTCGTCAGTGCCAGGCGTCATCAACCGCAAGGTAGCCCGTGGCACCAAGAATTTCCTCTACGAGCCAGCCATGAGCGACGAGGAATTCAATCAGGCTATACAGGTCGGTTGTGACCTTGTGGATGAATGTGTGGCCGAGGGATGTCGCATCTTATGTGTTGGCGAGATGGGCATTGCCAACACCTCGCCCAGCAGCATCTGGATGCATCTCTTCGGAAACATTCCACTCAAAGACTGTATTGGCGCTGGCTCTGGGCTTGACTCACCTGGTATCCGTCATAAATATGAAGTGCTGAAGAAGGCTGTGGAACGCTACGAGGCTTATACTTCATCTTCCGCTTCCGACCTTTCGCCGCTGCAATACTTCGGCGGTTTCGAGATGATCACGGCCATTGGAGCCATGCTACGTGGTGCCGAGCGCCACTTGATTGTGTTGATTGACGGATTCATCATGTCTGCCTGTGCGGTGGCTGCCATCAAATTGTATCCAGATGCCCAGGACTACATGATATTCACTCACTGTGGTGACGAGAAGGGGCATAGGGACATGCTGGGCATAGTCGGAGCAGAAGCGTTGCTCAGCCTTGGCTTGAAACTGGGCGAGGGGACCGGTGCCCTTTGTGCTTTCCCCATTATTGATTCAGCCGTCCGCATGATGAATGAGATGAATAATTTCGACAATGCCAAAATCACAAAATACTTCTGACAAGAATCACAAGACAAACCATCATCACTTCAGCCGTTCGGTTCACTCGGACGGCTTTTTTCATGTCGGCAGTGGTGAGAGGACGTTCATGGTCACCAATGTAGGGTTTGTCAAAAATCTGCCCGAAGTAAGAGTGGGGGCCACCAAAACGACAATCCAAGATGCCAGCCAAGGCCGCTTCTGGATAACCACTGTTGGGCGATGCGTGTTTCCTTCCGTTTTTCCACACGAAACGCAGCAGTCTCGGTCTTCCTGAAGCCACGACCATCAGCAATGCTGTCAGACGGGCTGGGATGTAGTTGGCTACATCGTCGATATGCGCTGCCCAACAACCGAAGTCCTTGTACCTTTCAGTCTTATAGCCAATCATCGAGTCAAGAGTATTGACCATCTTATAGGCCAGCATGCCCGGTGTGCCCAGCAGAGCCAGCCAGAAGAGCGGAGCGATCACACCGTCGCTCAGATTCTCTGCCAGTGTCTCCAACGCCGCTGTTCTTACCTCTTGTGCAGACAGTTCAGAGGTGTCGCGTCCAACAATGCGGGCCACTTGTTTCCTGCCTTCATCCAGCGAGCGCTCAAGGGCGAGGAAGACAGCCCTCACCTCCCGTATGAGTGTGGTGCCGGCCAGGCAATAGAAGATGATGATGGCATCCAGGATATAAGAGGCAAGCGGTGAGATGTAAGTGGTGAGAAGACTGCGCATAAACCATGTGGCGAGGAATACCAGCACGATGAGGATGAGAGACAAGAGCGCGCCTTTCAGTATCCGGTGACGTCCTTTGTTGAGCCGGTGCTCACCAAAGGAGATCATCTTGCCGAACCACACCACAGGATGAGGCAACCGTTGTGGGTCGCCTATCAGCAGGTCGAGCAGCCAACCTGCCAGCAAAGGCAATATGGCAATGATCCAATTATTCATTTCTTGATGTGATGAACAGGTTGATGGCATCCACCAGTGCGTCGTTTTCTGGAGGAGTCTGCGACGCGATGCGGAAATGCTGAGGGGTGAGACCACGGAAATTGGACGCATCCCGGATAAGCATCTGATGGTTGTATGCCAGATAGTCTTTCAGTTCCGCTGCGGTATGGTGCGCCATTCGGCATAACATGAAGTTGGTTTGCGAAGGCGTCACCTCGATACCAGGGATCTGTGCCAGATTCACAGCCAGCCGACGTGCCTCCTGCAGGTCGGGCTTGCAGATGAGTTCATCGTGCTGCAGCAAGAACTTTCCTGCCTCTATGGCCAATGACGAGACGCTCCATGGACGCAGGTGTTTGCGGATTTGTCTTGTCAGGCTTTCATGGGCAGTGATATAGCCCAGTCGAAGCCCTGGCACACCGTACGTTTTTGTCATGGAATGAATCTGAATGGAATAGGGTATGCGGCATCCCCATCTTGGTGACATCACAAAAGCGTCAGTGTAGTTTTCGTAGCTGAGGTCAAGCACCACCAATCCGTATTCAGCCATCTTGCGGTTAATGTATAATTGGTCATAGACCTCTCCTGTGGGATTGTTGGGGTTGCACAGCCAAAGCATCTGATTCGATTCCCCGTTCCCGGAATTTGTATCGGTTTTTTCGGCAGAGCATGGAAACAGACGGCAAGCGTCCTCATATTCACTGAATGTCGGCGTGGGGATGACAGGTTGCCTGCCAAAAGTCTGGGCAATCAGATAGATGGCTTCCGTGGCACCACTGGTTACAATCACCTGCTTGGGCTCAATATCGTGGTGTTTGGCAATCATTCTTTCCAACGACCATGCTTCTGGCTCTGGATAATGGCTGACCATTTCTGGGTGAGCCGCCAAATGGTCCATCAGAGCCTGATGGCTGGAGTGCACACAGATGTTCGACGAGAAGTCGCACTTGATGTGGTGGTATTTGTAGGTGTCGTCACCGTGTCCTTCAATCATGGCTGGTCAGTATTTGGTAGATTCGTTCCATATCGACATGTTGGCGCACATGCGCGGCCAGTTTGTCGTATTGTTCTTCCTTAAAGGCGGCATAGTCGAACGACCTGTTTTTCATGCGCGTTTTCTCACTGAATGGCTGCAACAGGACATCCACAAAGGCCGCATTGTCGAGAATGCCGTGAACGTATGTGCCCATGCATTTACTGTCAACCCGGTAGCCGTCTTCACGTCCGTCGCTGAGATGCAGTAGTGGTGAGGGCTTGGCTCCATCCACAGGGCTTGTCTCGCCATTATGTATCTCGTAGCCTTTCCCGTATTCGCACTCCACTTGGCGGGTCGTCTTCTCTCCGCCCATTGTCGTGGTAATGGGCAGGAGCCCGAGTCCTGGTAACCGCTGGATTTCTCCTTCCACATGGTTGGGGTCGCACACTTCTACGCCCATGAGTTGGTAGCCGCCGCAGATGCCCAGTACTGAGGCGCCTTCGCGATGGGCGCGGATGATGGCTTGGGCACAGCCGTTGCGGCGAAGCTCATACAGGTCATGGAGGGTTGATTTCGTTCCTGGCAGGATGATGATGTCGGCCTTGCCGATGTCATCTACATTGTTTGTATAGAACAGATGGATGCGGGGGTCTTGTTCCAGAGCGTCGAAATCCGTGTAGTTGGAAAGGTGTTGCAACATGATGACAGCGACATTGACCTTGCCATGCTCCATCTCAAAAGATTTCTGGGCTAGGGCTATAGAATCCTCCTCTTCAATATGTATATCCTTATAATATGGGATAACACCGAGAACTGGTACGTCACAGATGTCTTCCAGCATTCGCCTGCCCTCGTCGAACAGCCGCATGTCGCCACGGAACTTGTTGATGATGATGCCTTTGATGAGTTCCCGGTCCTCGGGGGTCTGCAACGCGATACTTCCATAGACGGAAGCGAACACTCCTCCTCTGTCAATATCACCCACCAGGATGACGTCGGCTTTGGCATGGCGGGCCATCGGCAGATTCACCAAGTCTGTTTCCTTGAGGTTGATTTCTGAAATGCTGCCCGCACCCTCCATCACAATGGGATTGTAGGTTGAGGCCAGTCGGTCGAAGGCATCGCAGACCTCCTTTCGGAAGTCGATGTCCGACGTGCCACGCCGCCAGTAGTCGTAGGCGTTCTTGTTGCCTATTGGACGGCCGTTGAGCACCACCTGCGAGGTGTGGTCGCTTTGGGGTTTAAGTAACAGCGGATTCATGTCCGTATGGCAGGGAATGCCGGCTGCCTCAGCCTGTACGGCCTGTGCCCGTCCTATCTCCAGGCCCTCGGGGGTGGCGTAACTGTTGAGTGCCATGTTCTGTGCTTTGAAGGGCGCGGGATGATAACCGTCCTGCCTGAAGATGCGGCAGAAGGCGGCAGCTACGATACTTTTGCCGACATCACTGCCTGTTCCTGCGAACATAATGGGGTGTAGTGTCTTTCTCATACGATGTCGTAAAGGTGTGTGTAACTGGCAAGTACGTTCTTATAGCGGATGATGGGAGTACAGACAGGGTCTCCCTTGGCATTATAGACCTGAGCGACTGATTGAGGTGCTTCACCGATAAACTGAGTATAGTGGAACTCATGTCCCCGGTATTCTTTGCCGTTGAGCATGAACTGCCTGTAGCCTAAAGAGAGTCGGCGGTCGGTTCGACGAGCCGAGATGGAGTAGGGTAGCACATCGCACATAGGGAATGTACCGTTGTCGCTGACGATATTGCGGCAGAGGTACATCATCCCGCCACATTCAGCAAAGATCTTTCCACCGCTTTCTGCATAACTGCGGATGGCTTCCCGAGTGGCTTCGGCCCGTGCCAGAGCTTCCAAATGCTTTTCAGGATAGCCTCCAGGAAGATACAGCATGTCAATGCCGTGGAAATCAGGAACCTCTGTTTGGGGATCAAAAAAGCGGACGGTTGAAAACTTGTCGATGGTCTCTTGGTAGATGAATGAGAAGCTCTCGGCATTGCGGGCAATCAATACAGATTGTCCGTTTTTGTGGAGAGTGTTCTCGTCATGTGTGGTGGAAACAGCCGGAGAAAGAGCGGAAATCTGGAGAAGTCGTTCCCAATCCACATGTTCTTCCAGCAACGTTACGAGTGGTGCTGTCGTGTGTTGTTCAGAGAAATCGAGACCCAAGTAACGGGAACCAAGTTCAAGCGCTCCGTCTCTCGGCAGATAGCCTAAGCAAGCCACACCAGATTCCTCACACACTTGTTGCAGCATCTGGAAATGACGTGCTGATCCTACCTTGTTGAAGATAACACCCACGATGCGCACGTCGCGTTTGAAGTTGATGAAGCCTTGCAATAGAGCTGCCATGGAGTAGGCGGCTGACTTCGCATCCACCACTAATACGATAGGAGCACCCAATATGCGGGCAATCTCAGATGATGAACCTTTGTCGCGGTCGTAGCCGTCGAACAGGCCCATCATCCCTTCCAGCACACACACATCGGCATCCTTGCCGTAACGCATAAACAGTTCGTGCACATGTGTCGGTGTGGCCATAAATGTATCAAGGTTGATACTTGGACGGCCACATACCACTTCGTGGAACTTGGTGTCGATATAGTCAGGTCCGCATTTGAAGGGCTGAATCACGTAGCCTTTTTGTCTCAACAGCGCCATAAGTCCCCGGGCAACAGTAGTCTTGCCCGAGCCGCTCATGGGTGCCGCTATCATAAATTGATATTTCATGTCGCAAAAATACAAAAAAAACTGGATAAAGATAGTTTATTCACATTTTATTCGTATCTTTGCAAGCAAATTCGGTAATCGGGCGGAAGTGCCGCTTCGATGCAAGGGAATCCGGTGAGAGTCCGGAACTGTACCTGCAGCTGTATTCCTATGTTTTTGGTCTGTTGTTTAAAGCCACTGATTCACTTCGGGAAGGCAAGACAGATTTAGGAGAGTCAGAAGACCTGCCGATGAGTTATTTGTAAAACATGCCCGTACAGGAATATACGGCGCGGAAAATTCTTTTTTGATGAGAAATATGAAGAGACTGGCTTTCGGCCTGTGCCTCTTGGTATGGGGTATTGACGCGAATGCTCAGACCGATGTCTGGCGGACGGACAGCCTGCAGGAGGTGGTGGTGACCGGCACTGGCACACAGCATCTGCTGAATGATGCCCCTGTGCAGACCGAGGTCATCAGCCACCGGCAACTCCAGCAGTATGCGGGACGCTCCATCGAGGACATCCTCTCGGGATTGACGGCAAGTTTCGACTTCAGCGAGAACGACATGAGTTCCCGCCTGCAGATGAATGGCCTGGGCAACTCCTATGTACTCATCCTCATCGACGGCCGCAGGCTCCATGGTGACAATGGCGGCGAGAACGACCTCTCGCTCATCGACCCCCACAATATCGAACGCATCGAGATTGTCAAGGGAGCATCCTCCGCGCTCTACGGCTCGGATGCCATCGCCGGTGTGATCAACATCATCACAAAGAAACACCGCGAGCAGGGACTGATGCTGGAGAATACCTCCCGCTTCGGCTCCTACGGTGACTTCAGGCAGCATAACGGCATCGCCTTGAATTATGGCAAGTTGTCAAGCTACACCAACTTCCAACTCCAGCATTCCGACGGATGGCAGAACACCAGCGAGGAGGCACCATCACAGACCGAATATCACATCACCGACTCGCGCAACAAGACCGTCAACCGACATACCAACTGGCAGGTAGCAGAACACCTCACTTACCAGTTGACGCGACAGATTGAACTCTACGCCGACGGCACCATCTATTGGAAACGCATCTACCGCCCATGCGGACATCATCCCGGGGTTGATGTGAAAACTTGGGACCTACAATACGACAACTCTTCGGTTTCTGCTGGTGGACAGTGGAAACTCAACGACACCGACATCATCACCCTCGATGCCGACTGGAAGCGACATGCCTACAACTACGTCTATACGGATACCACGCTGACCGATGGGTATGTCAACGGACGTTTCACCAACTTCTTCCCCTATTTCCCCGGCGACAAGGAACTGCAGAGCGACCAGCAACTGACCAATGTCTCGCTCAAAGGTGTTTTCACCCTACCATACGAACAGAAGTTGAGCGCAGGACTCGACTATCGCTATGACTGGCTGAAGGCACCCATGCGAGTGGCGGGAGGAAAGGCCACTGACAACACTGAGGCCCTCTATGTGCAAGATGAACTGGCGCTGCTCAATCCCCTTTATCTCACGGCAGGGCTAAGACTGACACGAAACGAAGGCTTCGGATTACGGCTCACGCCCAAACTGTCTGCCATGCTCAAACTCGCCGACCTTCGGCTGCGCGCCACATGGAGCCAAGGCTATAAGACCCCCACACCAAAGGAACTCCACTATCAGTATATCAAGAACATGAACGGGGTCTATCTTTATCTCGGCAACACCGACTTGAAGGCGCAGTACTCCAACTACTTGGGGATGAGCTTGGAATACACCATCGGCCGCCTGACGATGACTGTCGCTCCCTATTATAATCAAGTGAACGACATGATCACCTTGGTCACCATTCCCACCAAGGAGGCACCAGGTGACTTGATCACGAAATACGACCCCATACGAGTGCGCAAGTACCAGAACATGGAGGATGCCAAGACCTATGGCGTGGATGTCACCGTCCGCTATCAGACCAAAAACTTCACTGCTGGCGGTTCCTATAGCTATCTTGATACAGAGGCCAACCAATACGACTCAGAGAACGATGTGATGCAGAAGGTGACCATCGACGGAATGGCGCACCATAAGGCCAATGTCTATGCCACCTGGAACCATGCTTTCACCAAGCGCTACCAGTTTGGCGTCGGTGTCTATGGACGTATGAGCACCAAGCGCTACTACCAGATAGACGGCAACGGCAAAGGCTACCAGCTCTGGCGGCTCTCCACCTCCCACCAGTTCGGCACGAACTACCGTTTGGAGGCAGGTGTTGACAATATCTTCGACTATGTGGACCGCACACCCCACGGACTGCACCTCGGAACCACCTCGCCTGGGCGAACCTTCTATGCCTCAATGACCATCCGTTTCAACCAAGGGAAAAAACTTTCCAATAAATATAAGTCTAACTTAAATTCAAATCAGAACAATGAACAAGATTAAAACGATGATGCTCGCCATGTTGGCCTGCATCGCATGTGTGACTTTCAGCGCATGTAGTGACGATGACGATGACAACGATGCCAAGGTGTCGAACTATGAGAAGTACCAGCAGGCTGTCAACCAGACCGTCAATTCACAAAAGAAGAGTGACAAGGTCATCCTGCTCGTCGCATTCGGTTCCACTTGGGAACAGGCTTACGACACTTTCGACAAGGTGGTCAGCGACTACAAGGCCAACTTCTCTGGCTGGGATGTATATCTCTCTTTCTCATCTGCCATCTGTATCAACAATGCCCGTGCAGGCGAGAATGTGGCTCCGAAGGACTACTACGACCCAGAGCATTGGCTCACAGCTATCGGATTGGCTGGCTACAAGCAGGTAGTCGTACAGTCTCTGCAGGTTATCCCTGGTGAGGAATACCGCCGTGTTCGCGACAGCTATGTCAAGGACTTCATGAACAACCGCAACGGTGATTTCACCGACACCTACATGAAGAGTATCGACAAGCAGGTTGTGGTAGGCACACCCCTGATGGCTGAGACGGACGATGCCGAGAAACTGGCCGACGTGCTCAACAAGGAGGCCGACGTCAAGGCTGCCGTGCAGCAGGGTATTGTGGCTTTCATGGGCCATGGCAACCCCGAGGGCTATGACTACTATGGTGGAAACATCCGCTACCTCCAGCTCGAGAGCTATCTCCGCTCTCTGAATCCCAACTATTATGTGGGAACAGTCGATATGGACGAGACATACGCTGAGGATGTGCTCAAACACATCGAGGGCGGTGATTTTCCATTTACCGTCGGCGATATGAAAGTGGCTGCTAACTACGAAGCCAACACTGCCAAGAAGGCTCAGCTCTTCGTGTTGATGTCCATCGCCGGTGACCATGCTCACAACGATATGGCCGATGACGAGGACGATGAGAGCTGGTACTCCCTGTTCAATGCCGCAGGCATCGAGACGAATGCTTACGAGACCAACTTCACCGAGGCTTGCTGGAAGAAGTACAAGGCTGGTGAGGGGTATATCCCCGGACTGGCTGAGCGTAGCGCTGTACGCAAACTGTGGATGAACCACACACACGAGGCCATCGCCAAGTTAGGTACCGACGAAGCTCTGTCAACACCAACCACCGCTTCTGAAGAATAAACGAAATCCATTCTCTACTACTACTCATGGCCAATAAAAAGCCATTATCATTGTTGGTGGCACTCCTCTTCATGGGGAGTGCCGCTTTCGCTCAAATCCATAGGATGGAGCGAACAGACTCATCTGTGATCAGCCGCAACTATATCCTCAATCCCGTGGTCGTGACGGGTTCAGGCCACCACCAGCGACTGAAGAACACGGCCACGCCCGTGCGTGTGCTCTCTTCCCAGGAGATACGTGAGCAGGGCATTACCACCTTCGACGGAGCACTCACGCGCATGATGCCACAGGTCTCGATGGCACCCAACTCCATGGGGTCGTTCCTACGCCTTAACGGACTGGGCAACAAGTATATCCTCATCCTCATCAACGGGCAGAAACTGACAGGCGACATCTCCAACAACATCGACCTCAACCGCATAAACATGTCGAGGGTAAAGCGCATCGAGGTGCTCGACGGGGCAGCATCCTCCCTCTATGGCAGTGACGCCATCGCCGGTGTCATCAACATCATCACCGACCAACCGACACAGAACCTCATCTCTGTCAGTTCCGACACACGGGTCTCTGGACACGGGCAACTCACCCAGTCAGTAGGCCTCGACATCTATACCAACGGCTTCGGATCCTATACATCGTATGTTCACGACCAGGCTGACAGTTACCAGAACAACCATTACGAATACATTAAGGGTTCCGACACCGACACACAGCCCACGATAGCACCCCTCTTCACGGGCTACCGTTCCGACATCCTCGGACAGAAGTTCACCTATGCGCCTACTGACCATCTCGCGCTGAATGCCGGCATCGACTATTCCTACAAGATTACCGACCGTCCTGACACACGAGAAGACATCACGGGCGGAACGGATTACGAGATGCGCTATAAGGGCCTGCGTTGGAACGTCGGCGGAATCTACAAGTTCACTGACCGCAACTCGCTGCAAGCCAACTTCATCGCCGACAATTACAGATATGGTAAGGAATACGATGTGGCGACCAAGGACTATGCCGTGGGCGACTATGTGCAGTCGAAGAGGCAACGCACTGAAGAGGTGGATCTGAAAGCCATCTTGGGGCTGGCACGCAATTCCACTACTATCTTCGGTGCCAATTGGCGTAATGACGGTCTAAAGGCTTCCTCTGGCAATATCGACCGCCATGTCTATACCCTTGCGGCCTATGCGCAGCACGAGATGAAGTTCTTCGATGACTTCACCGCCACCATGGGACTGCGCTTGACGCAACACGAGACCTTCGACCAGCACCTGACGCCTAAACTGTCACTGATGTACGCGCCAGGAAACTTTCGTTTGCGCGCCACGTACTCCGCAGGATTCCGTGCGCCGGGACTTGACGAACTCTACTACCACTATTTCTCCGTCAACCGCGGGAAACCCCAAATCAGCATCGGCAGCAAGGATCTCTCACCTGAGAAGAGCGACTATTTCTCCCTGAATGCGGAATACCGCACTTCGGTGATTGCTGTCAGTCTCACAGGGTTTATCAACCGCATCAACGATATGGTGGTGAAGCAGAACATCAAGACCGACGATGCCTCGTTGGCGGAACTCCGCAATGAATTTCCTGAGATGACCGACGACCAGGCCTCCAAACTGACACAGTACGCCGTCTATCGCAACAGCGACCAAGGCGATGTCAAAGGTGTGCAGGTCAATGTGTCGGCCAATGCGTTCCAAGGATTCAACATCTCCGCCAACTACGTCTATACCTATGCCCGTTCGAAGAGCGAGGGCACATGGACCATACTTGAGCGAAGCATCCGACATGCCGCCACCATCGCCGCCAACTACCACCACACATGGGGACACTATGGGTTGAACGTCAACCTCAACGGTCGTCTTCAGTCGAAAACCTATTACCCCACCTACGAGAATGCACCGGGATATGGTGTGTGGAATCTCAACACCACCCACACGCTCGATTTTGTGAAATGGGCGTTGATAGAGCCCAGTGTCGGCATCGACAACATCTTCGATCGTGTTGACCGACGCATCGACAGCGCCAACCGAAAGTTCGCCCTCTATTCACCAGGCCGCATGCTGGTGGTAGGTCTGAAACTGAAATTCAAGTAGTAAAAGAAAAACATAAGATACAAAAGAATGCCCGCCAGCGTCATCGCTGGCGGGCATTTTGTTGGTACATGCCTTTCCATGTATGTCTTTTCTTTTTGGGAAGTATGGATTCTTTTCTTCCCTTATATATCTAGTAAACATCTTAGTAAACAAATCATGTATATTTTGGAAACATAGATGCCTGATTATATGGAATAATTATACTAAATTTGCAAAAACAACAAAAACGACTGTTATGAAAAACAAAACAACAATGACCATGTTGTCCATAGCGATGCTGGTGATGGTATTGGGCGCATGCACACAAGGTGTGAAGACCTCTGGCAACAGCGTGACAGTGAAAGTGGACAACCCACAGGAAAACGGAGCCAGGATTGTGAGGCTCGAAGTGATCAACGATGACATCATCCGAGTGCAGGCCACAGCCGAGAACGCTATACCTGCTAAGCAGCAGAGCCTCATCATTGTGCCCCAACATGGACAAGTGGATTTTGATGTGGAGGAGAACGACACCACGGTGAAGGTCTCGACCAAGAAGGTGGCTGCAGTGTTGAATCGCCAGACAGGACGCCTCGAGTTCCTCAAGGACGGTCAGGTGGTGCTGGCGGAAACCCAGACCGATGGCAAGACATTCAAGCCTTTTGTCGTGCCGGAACGTGAGATTGGCGAGGGAAAACTTTCAAACAAGCAGCGCAATGGATGGTCGTGGCATCTGCAGTTCGACAGTCCCGACGACGAGGCTTTCTACGGACTTGGACAGCACCAGACCGAGGACTATAACTACAAGGGCTTGAACGAGGAGCTCTTCCAGTACAACACCAAGGTCAGCGTGCCTTTCGTGATGAGCAACAAGGGCTACGGGCTACTTTGGGACAGCTACAGCTATTGCCGCTGGGGTAACCCCAACGACTACCTGCAGCTCAACCGTGCATTCACACTCTATGACAAGGACGGCAACCAGGGTGGACTGACTGGCACATACACCGACGCCAGAGGCAAAAAACTGGTGCGCCAGGAGGACAGCATCTATTTCGAGTTCGCAGTGCCCGACATCAACAAGTTCAAGGATGGCCCTTTGGGTGTTGACAACCTGCCGAAGGGCTTCAGGCTCGACGGCTCCAAGGTGGTCTATGAGGGCTATTTGGAGGCACCCCAGACCTACAACTATCATTTCATCCTCTACTACGCTGGCTATATGAAGGTGTTCATTGGTGACAAGGAGGTGGTGGCTGAGCGTTGGCGCACGGCCTGGAACCCCAATGCATGGAAGTTCACTTGCGAACTGACGGAAGGAGAGAAGACCCCAATTCGCATCGAGTGGCAGCCTGACGGCGGTGTGAGCTACTGCGGACTGCGTGTCGCTGTGCCTCAGACCGACGAGGAGCAGGGCCGATTGAGCGTGTGGAGTGAGATGGCGCGCGACATGGACTATTACTTCATCGCCGGCGACAACATGGACGAGGTCATCAGCGGCTACCGCACCCTCACTGGCAAGGCACCCGTCTATCCCAAGTGGGTGTTGGGCTTCTGGCAGAGCCGTGAACGATATACAAGCAGCAACGACATCGAGAGCGTCCTCTCGGAGTTCCGCAACCGTCATATCCCCATCGACAACATTGTCCAGGACTGGAACTACTGGAAGCTCGATTCCTGGGGCGACCATACGTTCGAAGCCGCACGTTTCCCCAACCCGCAGGCCATGCTCGACAGCGTGCACCAGATGGGCGGACGTTTCATGATTTCCGTATGGCCCAAGTTCTACTGCACTGTCGATAATTACAAGCAACTCGATGCCAAGGGGTGGATTTATCACCAGGCCATCACCGACAGCATCTATGACTGGCTCGGATTCATGGGCTCCTTCTACGACGCCTACGATCCCGATGCGCGCAAGCTCTTCTGGAAACAAATGAACGACAACCTCTACAGCAAGTACAACTTCGGTATCGACGCCTGGTGGATGGATGCCTCTGAGCCTAATGTGCGCGACTGCACGCCCATGTGGTACCGCAAGGCACTGAGCGGACCGACAGCCCTCGGCAGCAGCACCGAATACTTCAACGCCTATTCCATTGTCAATGCCGACGCCATCTACAACGGTCAGCGCGAGGTGAACCCCAACCAACGTGTCTTCCTGCTTACTCGCAGTGGATTCGCCGGAGAGCAACGCTACAGCACTGCCACCTGGAGTGGCGACATCGGCACCCGATGGGAGGATATGCGTGCACAGATGACCGCAGGCCTCAACTACTGTATGGCCGGACTGCCTTTCTGGGGCATGGACCAGGGCGGATTCTGTGTGGAGAAGCGTTTTGTGGCAGCACAGCAGGCTTACGACAGGACGGGCGTGGAGAACGAGGACCTGAAGGAATGGCGTGAGCTGCAGGCTCGCTGGAACCAGTTCGGCTGCTTCATACCGCTCTACCGCGCTCACGGACAGTGGCCATTGCGAGAAGTGTGGAACATCGCTCCCGACGACCATCCTTGCTACAAGACCATCGTCTATTACGACCGTCTGCGCTACCGTCTGATGCCTTACCTCTACAGCATGGCTGGATGGGTGCATTTCAACGACTACACCATGATGCGTGGACTCGTGATGGATTTCTGCGGTGACAAAAAAGTGGAGAACATACCCGACCAGTGGATGTTCGGACCAGCCCTCATGGCCTGTCCTGTGGGTTACTATAAGGCGCGCAACCGCGATGTCTATTTCCCCAAGCAGTGTGGATGGTACGACCTCTACACAGGCAAGCACATCAATGGAGGACAGACTCTGAAGGTGGACGCTCCTTACGAGAAGATTCCGGTCTTCGTTCGCGAGGGTGCCATCATCCCCTTTGGACCCGAGATAGAATACACAGACCAGAAACCTGCTCAACTCATCAACCTCTATGTCTATGCCGGCGCTGACGGACAATTCACACTCTATGAGGACGAAGGCACCAACTACAACTATGAGCAGGGTTACTACACCACCATCGACATCAAGTACGCTGATGCCGACCGTCAGTTGACCATCGGCAAGCGCACAGGATCGTTCGACGGCATGCTCGAGAACCGCCAGTTCAATGTGGTGCTTGTGTCGCCCAACAAAGCACAACCGCTCAATCTCGACAACCCCGCTGGCAAACTCGTCGATTACAACGGAGAAGAAGTGCAAATTAAGCTTTAGATCAGCAAAAGAGCTCACGTCTAAAGCCTAAATAGAGCCTTGTGCCCGCCGATTCATCGGCGGTGTAATCGGTTGAGTGCTCGGCCGTATTACGGCCGAGAAAAGCTGAAAATCTTTAAATTCAAGAATAACATGCGTAAATACATATTTCTCTTCGCCTTATCAGTGTGTATCTCAGGATATGCACGCAACCGGCAGAATTTCGATGCCGACTGGCTGTTCATGCTTGCTGATGATGCCGGCATGTCGCAAACCGACTATAACGACAATTCATGGCGCCGTCTCAACCTTCCCCACGACTGGAGTATCGAGGGCGATTTCATGGCATCCGCGCCTGCAGGAGCAGGCGGAGGCGCCCTGCAAGGTGGCGTAGGCTGGTATAGAAAACATTTCAAAGTGGATGGTCGGAAAGACCAGCTGTGGTTCATCCAGTTCGACGGTGTCTATATGAACTCTACCGTCTATATCAATGGCCACGAACTTGGCAATCGCCCTTACGGCTATATCTCCTTCGAATATGATATCAGCCAGTGGATCAACCCAACAGGCGACAATGTCATCGCCGTGCGTGTGGACAACAGCGAGCAGCCCAACTGCCGTTGGTACAGCGGTTCGGGCATCTACCGCCACGTCTATCTGCTGCAGACGGAGAAAGTACATGTGGCGCAATGGGGTGTTTTTGCCAAACCCAGGTTGAATGCGTCGATGAACAAGGCCACAGTGGATATCGATGTAGAGGTGGAGAACTACAACGGTCAGGTGAGGGTTGACAACATCCTGTTGGATGCTGACGGCCATGTGGTGTGCAAGACCAAGGCGAAGTTTTCGTCCTCGTCGCCCTCAGAGGCTGGTGCCACCAAGGGACTGTTCAAGTCGGTGATGTCGGTATCGAAACCCCGTCTGTGGAGCCTCGAATCCCCCTATATCTACACCCTCCGCACCGAGGTGAGCCTGGGTGGAAAGGTGGTCGATACCTACGAGACACCTGTGGGCATACGCTCCTTTAAGTTCGACGCACAGAAAGGATTCTCTCTGAACGGGAAGTCAATGAAGATCAACGGCGTATGCCAGCACCACGACCTGGGATGCCTGGGCGCCGCCATCCATGAGGACGCACTCTACCGACAGCTCCGTATGTTGCGCGACATGGGCGCCAACTCCGTGCGTTGTTCCCACAACCCGCCGGCACCCGAACTGTTGGCGATGTGCGACACCATGGGACTCATTGTCATGGACGAGTCGTTCGATATGTGGCATCGCAAGAAGACAAAGTACGATTACTCTCGCTATTTCGACAAATGGTATGAGCGCGACCTCACCGACATGGTGCGCCGCGACCGCAACCATCCTTCCATCCTCATCTGGAGTATCGGCAACGAGGTGCTGGAGCAGTGGTCGTCGAGCGGGGAGGACGAACTGAGCATTGAGCAGGCCAACCTTGTGCTGAACTTCGGTCACGATGCCTCGCAACTGGCCAGCAGCGGTGAGAAGAGCGTGAACACGCTGATGGCGGAACGACTGGCCGATATCGTCAGGTCGCTCGATGACTCCCGTCCCATCACATCCGGCTGCAATGAACCCAACCCCAACAACCACCTCTTCAAGGGCAATGCCATGGACATCATCGGCTACAACTACCACAACCAGAACGTGGCTGACGTGCCGAAGAACTTCCCGGGGAAGCCTTTCATCTTCACGGAGAGCAATTCCGCGCTGATGACACGTGGCTTCTATGTCAATCCGTCCGACAGCATCATCAAGGCGCCTGTGGAATGGTGGATGCCTTATACTGACCCCTCGTTCCAGTGTAGCGCCTACGACAACTGCCGCGCATCGTGGGGCAACCACCACGAGGAGACCTGGGACCTCATCAAGCACAACGACTTCGTATGCGGACAGTATATCTGGACGGGATGGGACTACATCGGTGAGCCCACTCCTTATGGTTTCCCCGCCCGAAGCAGCTACTTCGGCATCATCGATTTGGCGGGATTCCCCAAGGACATCTATTATTTCTACCAGAGCGAGTGGACCGACAAGCCTGTGTTGCACTTGTTCCCCCATTGGAACTGGATTCCTGGGCAGCAGATAGATCTATGGTGCTACTACAACCAAGCCGACGAGGTGGAGCTCTACGTGAATGGCGTGAGTCAGGGCGTCCGACGCAAGGGCGACCACGACTATCATGTGATGTGGAGAGTCACCTACCAGCCCGGTGAGATAAAGGTGATAGCCCGCAAGGGTGGGGCAGAGGTGCGTTCTCAGACCATTCGCACGGCTGGTGCTCCCCATCATTTGCGTTTGACAGTCGATAGCCCGTCCATCAATGGCCTTTCGTTTGTGACGGTCGAAGTGGTCGATAAGGACGGCAACCTCTGTCCCAATGCCGAGAATCAGGTGTTCTTCTCGTTGGAGGGCGACGCCACGATAGCCGGTGTCGATAATGGATGCCAGTTCAGCATGGAGCGTTTCAAGGACAACAAGCGCAAGGCCTTCTACGGCAAATGTCTCGCTGTCATCCAGAGTGGTAAGAACACTGGCTCCATTCGTCTCACTGCCAAGGCTGTCGATCTTGAGCCAGCCCGCATTGATATTCAGTGCAAGTAGTGCGGCCCCGACATCCATTCGCTGAACAACAGTAATGCGGAAGAATCGTTAGGACGTTATTTCGTTAGGACGTTATACCCTTAGCACAATATTACGTTATACCGTTATACCGTTAGGACGTTATAACGAATAAGACGAATTAAGGCTAATCGAAAAATTCATTATTAATTATAAAAACATCGATTTCATCGTGAAAACCCGACTCTTTTATTTGTTTCTACTGTGTGTGACTTGTTTGAACGCCACAGCACAGAACAGACCTGTTTATCTCGACCCTAATGCCTCTGTAGAGGCTCGTGTGCAAGATGCCTTGTCGAGAATGACCACCCATGAGAAGGTGCGTATCCTTCATGCGCAGAGTAAGTTTTCGTCTGCCGGTGTGCCAAGACTCGGTATTCGGGAACTGCATCACAGCGATGGACCGCATGGTGTGAGAGCCGAAGTCGATTGGAACTCATGGAACAGCGCCAATTGGAATAACGATTCCATCGTGGCTTTCCCCTCACTTACTTGCCTTGCTGCCACATGGAACCGTGAGATGTCGGCCATCTATGGTACTGCCATCGGCGAGGAATTCGCTTTCCGTGGCAAAGACTTGTTGCTGGGGCCTGGAACCACCATAGCACGTATGCCGCTCAATGGACGCAGCTTCGAGTATATGGGTGAGGACCCCTACCTGGCTGGTGAGTTGGCTGTGCCTTATATCCAGAATGTGCAGAAAAGCGGTGTGGGTTGTTGTTTGAAGCATTTCTTCTTGAACAACCAGGAAGTTGACCGTTTCACCGTTAATGTGAACGTCAGCGAGCGTGCTATCAATGAGATTTACTTGCCCGCTTTCAAGAAGTGCGTTCAGGAAGGGCATGTCTGGACGATGATGGGTTCCTACAACCTCTGGAACAATGTGCACTGCTGTCAGAACGACGAGTTGCTCAACAAGATCCTGAAACAGCAATGGGGATTCGACGGCGCTGTGGTCAGCGACTGGGGAGGAGTGACCGACACTTGGCTGGCCGCCTTAGGAGGAATGGACATCGAGATGGGGTCCTACACCAACGGTAAGACGGTGGATCACAATCTTGGATGGAACAAGTATTTCCTTGCCGACCCCTTTGAGGAACTCATCAACGAGGGTAAGATACCCATGGAGGTGCTGAACGACAAGGCTGCCCGTGTGTTGCGAACAATCTTCCGTACATCGATGAATCCAAACCGAGCCATCGGTTCTCAGTGCAGTGAGGAACACTACGATGCCTGCCAGCGCATAGGCGAGGAAGGTATCGTCCTGCTGAAAAACCAGAAGGATTTCCTTCCTCTTGACGCTTCCAAATACAGCAAGGTGCTTGTGGTGGGGGAGAATGCCACCCGTAGCCTGACTGAAGGAGGTGGCTCATCTGAGTTGAAAACAAAGTTCGACATCTCGCCCCTTGAGGGACTGAAGGCTGTCTTTGGCGATGACGTGGAGTATGCCAAGGGGTATGTCTCTGGTCGTGCCATGTACGACTTTGTCGATAAGATCTCTCCCGACACTTTGGCACTACTTCGTGACGAGGCAATCGAGAAAGCCAAGAACGCCGACCTGGTGATTTACGTGGGTGGCTTGAACAAGAACACCCATGAGGACTGCGAGTCCAACGACCGTTTGTCCTACGACCTGTCGTTTGGCCAAAACGAGTTGATTGCTGGCTTGGCCAAGGTGAACAAGAACATGCTTGTCGTCACTTTCGGCGGTAATCCTTACGCCACACCTTGGTTGGCTGATGTGAAAGCTCTGGTGCATTGCTGGTATCTGGGTTCAATGGCTGGCACTTCTTTGGCTAATGTGTTGACGGGAAAAGTGAATCCCAGTGGCAAGTTGCCTGTGACTTGGGCTGTGAACATGAACGATTACCCTTGCTTCAAGTATGGCAAGGAGGGTTATCCTGGCGTGGACAAGCAGGTGTATTATAAAGAGGGCATTTATGTAGGCTATCGCTATTTCGATACTAATAAGGTGCGACCGCAGTTCCCCTTTGGATTTGGATTGAGTTATACCACGTTCAAATACGGTAAGGCCACGGTCTCATCGCCTTCATTGACAAAAACGGGTGAGATCACGGTCTCTGTGCCTGTGACGAATGTCGGTAAGGTAGAAGGTAAGGAAATTGTCCAATTGTATATCGGTGACGAACAGTGCAGTGTGGACCGTCCAGTGAAGGAATTGAAGAACTTCTGCAAATTGAGCCTGAAACCAGGTGAGACCAAGACTGCCACTTTCACTATACGTCCTTCCGACCTTGAGTTCTACGATGAGGCCAAGCATCAGTTCGTGTCTGAACCAGGTACGTTCAAGGCTTATCTTTGTGCCAGTGAGACGGATGTTCGCAGCACCGTAGCGTTTGAATTGAAATAGACTTAAAAGCCATTTGCTTTTGAGGTCGTGTGCCCGGGCTTTCCATGCCCGGGTTTTTTGTCCACCACCAGCCGAGTTCGGCTGATGTCAGCTAACGCCTATTGATAGGGAGCCTTCGTGCCCGCCGATTCATCGGCGGTGTAATCACCAGCAAAAAAAACTAACATTCGTGTCAAAAAACCACTCCAAATACACTTTTTTTCGAAAATAATCGATATTTGGACGGAATGGACACCCATTATTCATGCTTTTTGCTCTACTTTTGCACAGTTGCCTGTCCGTCCTCAGAGGCCGTCAAAGCCACATCCTTGACCGACCTCCCTCTGTGAGCGGACACAGCGACAAAACAAGCTTCTAACCTAAAAATATATTGAAAAAAACAGCTCACGAATGAACGTTTTCAAAAAATTATTCCTACATTTGCACCGCGAATGGGTCATTCCATCTCGCACATGATATAGGAAGCGTTTTGCTTTTTCCATGCTGAGAACTTCGACAACTCTCAAGAATGTTTGGAAAAGGAGAGACGTTCTTCCCTCTGTATAGATAGCATTGGATGCTGTCCAATGATTTCTTACATAGGGTGTGAGCTGTTTTTCTAATCTAACATTCGGGCAGTCGAAGGCCTTCAGCAAGATTAGTTGAAGGCTCACACTTCTTTTGTCGTGTTTCAAGATTCATGACTAACCACTATTAAGGGATAAAGATGATGACAATATGCTATTTGACTTCGTTTTTGGGCGAGCTCGCCACCATTGCTACTGCAATTATTGCAGGATGTGGTCTTCGCTTTGCTAAAAAAGAGTACAAACTTCACAAGCAACGCGCAGAATCAGAGACTTTGGCTAAATTCAATGAACGTTTTACACATGACAAAAATATCAATGAAACTATTGAGGAACTGATTGAATTTGACCAAAACCAAAGAAAAACTGATAAAGAGGGGAATCGAGACATGAAAAAGTTAAGACAGCACGAAATGTTTCTTCGTTTCTATGAGGAGCTACAGATTGCCTTAGAGAACAAAGCTTTGGATGCAGAGCATGTATGTTACATGTTCGCCTATTATGCCATTCAATATGAAAGAGATTTATATCACATCTATATCAAAGATGATGATAATACATGGAAAAGGTATCATCTATTTGTGCAAACAATGAAACGGGTTGCAAAGGAAAACAAATACTTTCCTGAACTAATAGATGATGTTTTGTCAAATAGCAATCCCAAAGAATGAGATTCGATGCTTTGTCAGCCAACGACACTCAACAAACCGCAATCATTCACTCCCTCTGAATAGTGATTGACAAGAAATATGTATTTTGACCATAAAACCACAAAACGATTATGAAACGATTCAACATTCTTCATCTTCTCACCATGCTCATTGTGATGACATTGACTATCTCAAGCTGCTCCAAAGACGAAGAAGCAGAAGATAAAACAGAAACTGGAACTGAGAGCGGAAAAGGAAAGGAGGAAGAACTGACACTTTCAAGCATATCCCTTGATAACATCAAAATGAATCAGAATTACACGATTCAGATTACCTCTGGA
>JAFWPH010000002.1 GCA_017509605.1 Bacteroidaceae bacterium
ATGATAGCCTAAAGTGTCAAAAAAAGGCCAAAAGGCATAAGCTGGGCAATGTAAACCACAAAATAAGAGCGGTTGGCACTAAAGGTGTCAAGGACAAGACATCATGCAGGACTACACAAAATAATTAAACGACTATCCCTAAACTAATAATACAACTCAAAGACCATATTGGTGAATCGTCAACAAATATAGACAATTTAGGCTGGCGAAGACAAATGATTGCATCATTGTAATCAATGAGCGTTGGCTATTGGCTTTGCCGAATAAAGAAATAGTACTCTATAGAGGAATAAGGGACAAAATGGAACAATGAAAAACAATCAAAATAATGTTATTTTGCAAAAAAATAGCTTGGAAATGAAAAAAAACGCATACAATGATACATCTTTCAAAAATTATGCTTATATTCGCACCGTCAGTTGAGAAAGACTGGCGACATCGAGGAAAGCGATTAGGCTTTGACCCGCTTGAGAATCTGGAAAATTCATCGTGTACGGGGATAAAGTTTGAAGGCTGTTCCTCCTGCAGTTGCATATATCATGCTCGCTCCTCATGGGGGTCGGTTTACATATATCCCTGCAGGTGTGAACTGAATTTCATTCTTACTTACATAGATATTCCAGAAACTTTAGGCTGAGATAGTTAAGAAGGCTTGCACTCTTTGTACCAGTGTGATGCCCTCACAACTAACGCTTTTTTGGACACACAATCTATTTATATACTTAAAAAAATTGGTATTATGTTTTCAGAAGAATTGAAAGAGTTGATCGATATTACACTCCAAGATGGTGTGCTTACCGATCAAGAAAGGGCTGTAATCGTAAAACGTGCACAGAAAGAAGGAATTGATGTTGATGAGCTTGAAATCTATATTCAATCCCTTTTACAGAAACGTAATCAAGCAGTTACAAATGAGACATCAGGTTCATGGGAGCTACTACAAGCTAAGTTGGAGGACGTGGAACCAAAATCTGGATTTGCTAAGGCTTTTGATACTCATAGTGGAAGGCGTAAAGACGAAATAATAGTTCATTTTCCTGTTCCTGGAACAAGGGCTGATCTGCTGGAATTCTTATCGGCTTTGCAACCTCTAGCAAAAAACAAGAAACGCTCAATAATAGAGCCTGATGAAATGATGAAAATGGCATCTCCTGGGGCTTATTGGCAATTGTTTTGCAATTGCATAAACAAAGCAAGAATCAGTTTTGCTAATGATCCTTCATTTAAATTCTTTTTTGATTTTTATGAGGAGGAGAGCAAGCCAAAGAAAGGTTTCTTTTCAAAATTGTTTGGTAAATGATTTACGGATAATCATGAATATAAATCGCTCATTGTCAACCGCTACTCATTAGAAACGATTAAGTTAGTTATGGCAACTATTTAAATCACATCCAAAGAGAAGCATGGTAACATGCCTGCTGGTACGACGCTCATCGTCAACACTGGAGGCACCAGCTCTTGCGATTTCAACAAAATCAAGATTGCATCAAAAACGCTAGTTACAACAGCCAGGCACAAGAAGCAACCTTTCCAGGTTTCTACAAAATCGAAAAGATTTAAAACGCGTAAGGGCGGGCAACAATATAGTCCGCCCCAGATTATTATATTCAACCATTGCCGCCAGTGATTTCCAACTTTTCACGCTGAATGAAAGAAAGCGTGCCGTTTTTTGAAAAAGCAGAGACAAGACAGGAACATCCAGGGGGGGGGTACGCAAGCAGCTTGCTTGCAAAAAAAGAAGTCACAAGTTGGCAGCCTGCGTACTTCAACTGTTGCATCCCCTTTCTGCTAGCAGAATGCCCAGGCATTATGGCTGATGCATATCCATAATAAATTTTCTAATTTGTGACACAAAAGAACACATTTCTAATTTTCTTGAGCAAAGCCGAACAATTGAAGCAGCGAGAGCCATCAAAATTGCGATTAAGTGAGTACAAACGATTGCTTGCATTCAGTTTGTCGTACGTGAGCAATTTATCTAAGCTACTTAGATTGCCGAGTCGCGCCACATGAAGACAAAGTCAACGTGAGCATTTTATCTAATGGTCAATAAACTAGAGCCTAGTGCCTAAAGCCTATAATGTCAACGGTCAACGCTCAATGGTCAATGGTCAATGCTCAATGGTCAACGGTCAACGATTCAATGATACAATCATGCGTCTTTGCCTCTTTGTCATAGGTGATAGCAACAAGCAATAGGTTCGAGGTGTATTCGAGCAGTTTTTTCGAGTACTGCTTGCGCTTGATTTGACAGATTGCAGAGTCGGCGTCCTTGTTGACTTTCAACTCAAGGACTATGGCAGGAGAATCCACATGCTTTCTGGGAATGAGCACGATGTCGGCAAACCCCTTACCACTGGCCAGCTCACGGTGCATCACATAGTCGTTGCGAGCATAAAAGTAGGCAATAGACAACACACAGGCCAGCGAGTTCTCGTTGTTGTATGAGAGGATGCTGGTGTTCTCGTCATGGGCGTTTTCCACACCTTGCGCCACTGCCCCTCCTCGTCACCGTCGAGAGTGGCCTGAAGCAGTTCCTCTGACTTCTGCAAGGCATCGACCACTGGCTTCCAATTGCAGGCTTTCACTGCATTCACCATCTCGCCCGACACTTCCTTGTTGGGAATGTAGCATTCCTCCTCTCTCCAGTTGTAGGAGAGGTAGCCCAAATGGATGAGCAACGTCAGCACGTCATCGCGGCTCTGTATGATAGACATGTCGTTCTGGAAACCCGTTGGATCCACCATGCAGCGTCCTCCTGCCAGCATCTTGATGATGTCGTCCTTCAGCCCTTCGAAGTTCATTCGGATATAATCTGCCACGGCATCGAATGCACCCGTTGAGGCCCAGTAACTACGGCATCTTTTTCTCCTGATGGCTTCCATCACGGAATTTGGGTTGAAGATTGAGGGCTCATCACCTATCTGATAGCCGTCGTACCATTTTATCAACTCGTCCAAGTCTGCACTATGCTTGGTGGACAAGGCTTCCACCTCGTCTTTTGTGAAACCAAAGAAACCCGCCATATTACCTGGTTCCACCATGGAGTATTCTTGGAAGTTGTTGAGCGCCGACTGCGTCTTGAACTTCTTGATAAGCCTTTTGTATATCATTTTTCAGCTCGTCCTGTATATGCCACACAATACGGTCGTCATTGAAGCGAGTGATAAATGTGGTCATGTCAAGGTAGATGACCGGGTATTTGTTCAAGTGTTCTTCGAATGTGGGATTGCTGGCTATCTGCAGGTCGGTGAAGAGTGAGCGTGAGTCGCAGGAATGGTCATAGTTGGCAGCCAGCATCTCTGCCGCCATCGACTTGCCGAAGCGGCGGCAGCGTGTCACGCTGACTTAACTCCCTATTTAACTCCTTTTCATAACTTCCTAAACTTTAGTACCAACATAAATAGCCAATAATTAACCAATAATCATTTTCGTCGAATTCACGTTAATCTATTTGAATAAAAATCAATAACTTTGCACCGTTTTTTTAATGATAGCAATATTACTACCTTTTTTACATCTGACAACACATAATGAACAAGCGCACAAGAATACGCTTTCTGTGGTCGATACTCCTATCGATCATTTCCCTTGCCACCATGGGACAGGAGGACTCTACGAAACATGTACGAAGAGGCTGGAACTTCGGAATACTCCCCAGTGTGGCTTTTGATGCCGACCAAGGATTTCAGTATGGTGCATTGACGAACATCTATTACTACGGCGACGGATCCGAATACCCCAACTATCTCCACTCACTATATGCAGAGGCCGCATACACCACAAAGGATTGCGGCATCTTCCGACTTTCCTACGACTCGAAGTATCTTATCCCCGACCACCGTCTGAGCATAGACCTCTCCTACTTCCCCAACAAGATGTGCGACTTCTATGGCTTCAACGGTTATGCGACAAACTACAAGAAGGAATACGAGAAAAAGGACCGAACGGATTACATCACCAGGGCATACTACAGGTATCACCGCGACCTGCTGCGCATCAGTGGCGATATTCAGGGGGAATTGAACGAGCCATGGAACTGGAATGCCGGAGCAGGATTGCTCTACTTCGATGTCGGCAGTGTCGATATCGACCGTATGAACAGACACGCCAAGGACGACGACATCCTGCCCGACACTACTTCACTCTTCGATGACTATGTGTCATTAGGCTACCTCCGCTCCAGCGAGGCAAAGGGCGGTGCGCACCCCTATCTGCATGGCGGCGTGACCTACGACACAAGAGAACAACTACAGAATCCTGAGCGGGGAATACATGCCGACGCCTTTCTGACCTATTATGCCGGGGTAGGAACGATGAGCGACTACAACAACCTGAAATTCAATGCAGCATGGCGACATTACTTGCCAATAATAGCGAAAAAGGTGACGTTTGCCTACCGTGTGGGCGTGCAACTCAACCTGTTGGGCAAAAGTCCTTTCTATCTCAACACCTATCTAAACCAACTCTACCTGCAACGTCCCGTATGCGAAGGCTTGGGTGGTGGCAATTCGGTGCGCGGTGTGATGCGCAACAGGGTCTTGGCCCCAGGTGTGGCATTCGCCAATGTAGAAGTGAGGACTCGACTGGTCAATTTCCGTATGGGGCGGAACATGTTCTATGTTGGACTCAACCCGTTTATCGATGCTGGTATGGTTGTCCAACCCTATGACGACGTGGTGGCTGACCCTCACGATTACCTCATCAATCACAGCACGGCTCCAGAATCGCAGTATCGCGATGGCAACCGCACACACGACCTCCACCTCTCAGGAGGCTGTGGATTGAAGGTGGCGATGAATGAGAACTTCGTCATCAGCGCGGACTGGGCCACTGCCTTCGACAAACAGGACAACGGCAAGTTCAACAACCTCTATATCAAGATGGGATATATGTTCTAACATTTCGGATGTTTGACAAAAGCCAAATTGGACATCACCAACTATACTATCGTCCTCTTTAACTCCCACTTTAACTCCCTTTTTTACTCCCACTTAAACAAATGAACCTCATCGTCATACTGATCTGTGTATTCTCTCCCTTGGGTATCCTCTGGCTCACCTACAAGAGCGCGTGGCTACGCAAGGTGGGAAGCATCATCATCGCCTACATCATCGGCTGCACCTTGGGACTTACTGGCTTGATTCCCGACACCGAAGATATGCATGCCGTGCAGACCACCGTCGCCTCGGTCGCCATCCCCATCGCCATCCCGTTGTTGCTCTTCTCTGCTGACCTGAAATCGTGGGCACGCTTGGCACCGGCTTTCATCAAAAGCACCATCTTCGGACTGCTTGGATGCGCCATCGCTATCATCATCGGCTTCCTTCTCTACGGCAAGAGCAATCCTGAACTCTTTGCCCACGTAGGCGGCATGCTCACAGGACTATACACGGGCGGAAACGCCAACCTCGCCTCGTTGAAGATGGCTCTAGGAGTGGATGACACGACGTACATCCTCACTTCGGCATACAGCACGATATTGAGCGCGGTATATCTCTTCTTCGTCATCATTTTCGGAAAACGCCTTCTGAGCCTGTTCATGCCCGACTTCAAAGACGACAAGACGGTAGAGGACGATATCGTCAAGGTGGAAAACCACGAGGAAGAACTCTTCCTCGGACTCTTCCGAAAGGACAATCTCAAAGATTTGGGAACAAGCCTACTGCTGACCGTCTGCATCATCGCACTCGGTGCGGGTGTCGCCGGTCTATTCCCCAAGGATGCGTTCCAAAGCGTCTTCATTCTGGGCATCAGCCTGCTATCCATATTCGCTTCACTCAACAAACGTGTACGAAGGCTGAAACGCACCTTCGAGGCAGGTACATTCTTCATCCTCGTCTTCAGCGTGGCTGTGGCATCACAGGTAAGCCTCAAGACACTCACCGACGTCAACCCCGACATCTTCCTCTTCATCACCGTCGCCACATTGGGGTCGCTCTTCTTCCATGTCCTGCTGAGCGCAGTCTTCCGCATCGACACGGACACCACGCTCACGACAAGCATCTCCCTCATCTGTTCACCGCCATTCGCACCTGTCATGGGCAGCGCACTGAAGAACAAGGCCGTCATCGGTCCTGGCATCGCCGTCGGTCTCTTCGGCTATGCCATTGGCACCTATATGGGTTTCACCCTATCAAAACTGCTGTTATTCATTGGCAATTAGATAAATTGAACATTGACCATTGAACATTGGCTTCGCCTAAAATGCTCACGGTGACTTTGTCTTCATTTGGCGCGACTCGGCAATCTAAGTAAGCTTGATTGCTCTCGCTGCTTCAAATGTCCGGCATAGTGCAAACGAGTTTGCCCTCTGCTCTCGCTTAATCGCATTTTTGAACATTGAACATTGGCCATTAAAATACATTCTTTTATTTCAATGACTCCCTCTATAAAACTATCGTCTTAAAAACTATCGTCCTCTTTAACTCCCACTTTAACTCCCACTTTAACTCCCTTTTAAGTCAACTCCCACTTAAGTCAATTACCCTTCAATCTATGAATTTCAGCGTCTCCACTTTCTCGAGGCGGGCTTTAAGTCGCTCCATGGCTGACAGTCGTTGGCGGAGTGTCATAGTACAGTCGGAGTCATAGCCTTGGGCGATGATCTGGGGTTCTTCCTCCTTCATGATACGCATCACGTCGTTCATGAACGGATATTCAAAGGCGAAGGAGATGTCCGCATCGACTGTCTTCTCGATGATATCAGCCACAGCAAGAGCCTCGATGGCGGCCTGCTTATACGCTTGTATCAGCCCGCTCGTTCCCAATTTGATGCCACCGAAATAACGGACCACAATAATGAGGATGTCTGTCAGTCCGTAGGAGTTGATTTGTCCGAGAATGGGCTTGCCCGCAGTGCCCGAAGGCTCACCATTGTCGTTGGCGCGGAAGTCCGTCCGTTCAGGACCGAGCATATAGGCATAGCAGACATGACGGGCATCGTAGTATTTCTTCTGGTAGTCCTTGACGATATCCTTCACCTCATCAACGGTACGCACAGGGAGAGCGAAAGCAAGGAACTTGCTCCGCTTCTCCGTGTACGTGCCTTCAGAAGGCTTACTGATGGTCTTGAATGTATCGTCAGCCTGCATAAATTGATAAAAACTAAAATCTAATGCCTAATATCTATAGCCTACTAAGGACCCTTGACTCTTGACCCTTGACTAAATAAAGCTAAAGCTAATATCATCTCACATCGACTGCCGTGCCGCGGCTGTGTCCGGCGAAACCAGGCGAGTAAGCGCACTGCACATTGGCCAGTCCATCGAGATAATGACCGCTGCGCACCACCACAAGGTTCATATCGAGCGTGCAGGTGCCGCGACGGAAGATGTCGAAGAAATAATCGGTGTTGCTGTCGTGCACAGACTGGTAGTAGCCCTGACCCGACTTGTAACGGTAACCTGAAAGTTGCTCCTTCGGCTCGAAACAAGCGGCACGCTGGCAGCGCACACTCACGAAGTCCATGTCGCGGTCGGCTGTGACAGTCAGACGAACCGTCACCTTCTGTCCAATCTCCAGTTTCTCGCCATCACGCAGGTCACGCATGGTGGTCGTTCCGTCAGCATTCTTGCTCTCCACGAGATAACGACGGGTCACCTTCAGTTCGTTGCCGACATCGGAGACGTCATCGCTCTTGGCTGTGTATTGCACATAGACTGCTCCCCAAGAGAGTCCCGGGGTATCTTTCGTCACCTTCAAGGTGTTGTCGGTCTTGACCTCGTTGGATGGCACGACTGTCTTGAAGTACCCCAGTCCAGGTGTCATCTCTCCCATATCAACGGCATTGTCGTTGATGGTCACTGTGGGCCGTTGCGGGTCGTGGAAGAACTCTTCCTGTGCCTCGTCGCCACTAAGCAGGAGATTGACAGCGTCAACGGTGTTGAGCGCATTGTCCCAAGCCTGCGTCTGCTTCTGGCTGATGAGCCAGAGCTGCATGTCGTGGAGATAGGAGTCGGAATCCTTGAATTCAGCGCGGAAACGCTTCATGGCCTTCATGGCCGCAATCTGAGTGGGCAGTTTGTAGTCGCGCCAAGAGTAGAGCGCGCGACCAGTGTTGTAGTGACGTCCCTGACCAGGTGTGAGCACCGAGTACTCGCGCAACGACTTCACCAGTCCGATAGCCGACTTACCCCGGCCTGCGGCTTCAAGCAGTATGGCGGTCTGAGCCCATCCGTAGATGGAGTAGTCCTTCTTCATGCTCTTCTCCACACAGTCGAGATAGTACTTCTGCAACTTCTCCACCTCAGCGCTGTGCTTATGGCCTGTGACGAGGCTCACATAGAGATAATGCAGGTCGAATTCAGAAGGCAGCGGTTTCTTTGTATATTTCAGCCGCTTCTTGTAATCTGTCAGCACATCCTCGTCAAGCCAGTCGAGGGCCTTGTTCATCATCTTGGTGGTCTCGTCATTAAGCAATCCGTGCTGGTAGAGCGATGCAAGATGTTCCGTCACGGTGAGGGTGGTCCAACTGCTGGCTTTCATGCCCTTGAACCAAGGCCAGGCACCGGTGTTGAACTGCAGGTCCTTGAGTTTCTCCACGGCCAGACTGATACGGCGCTGCAACAAGTTGTCGTCGAAGAGCTCCACAAGCCGTGCACGGTTCTCGGTCTCCTTGTCGGCATAGAGCATCCAAGGCGTCTCGCGCTGCACGATGTTGCGAAGTTCCTCGTTCTGCTGCAAGGGACTTGTGAGTTGCTCGGGCGACTCGTTCTTCCATGCCTCTATCACGGTGCGGATGGAAGGCATGCGCTCCACGAAGTGGCGAGCGATGGCGTTGGTGTAAAGCGAGGCGCTGAGCGTGAACGCATCACCCTCATTCGGCGTCACAAGGGTCTGGATGGCCTGTATCACTGTCCATGCCGGTGTGTCGGTGTATTCGAGGGTCATCTTGTCGGTGCTGCCCTCAGAGAAGGTGTTCTGTGGCACCTTCACCTCAATGTCTTTGCTGCCCTGTTCAACATAGAACGGGATGGTCTCGAGGATGCGCTGGCGGGAATCGAGCACCGGCAGGTAGTTCTGCTCTCCGTCGCTGAAGCCATCACCCACGCCCACAATCTTGCAGACGAGCAACGGGTGGTTGACATCGGCGTCGTAGTCGAAGACCACCTGACTGGTGGCGTTGGCATCGAGAGAGAAAGGCACGCTCTGCCGTTTCACTTCCTCACCCGTGTCAGCATCGGTGAGCAGCATGGTGGCTGTTCCGTTGATAGCCTTTTCGGTCTGGTTGATGACCGTCGCGGCAATTTTCGCCTTGTCACCGTCGCGGAGGAAGCGCGGCATATTGGGTTGAACCATGAAATCCTTCTGCGCCTTGGCTTTGGAAGTGATGAGGCCATAGTCCATGTCCTGGGTGTTGGCGAATCCCATGAACTTCCATTCAGTGAGGCTCTCGGGCAAGTGGAAAGCGATGCTCACGTTACCGTCCTTGTCAGCTATGAGGTTGGGCTGGTAGAAGGCTGTCTCGGAGAAATCGGAGCGGATATCCACATTGTCAATATCCTGCTCTTCGGCCTCGTTTGCTTGATCATTTTTCTGCACCACGACCACCTCCTGGAGGGATGTATTACTTGCTTTTTGAGAACCCACTGCAATTTCCCTCATTGAGCCTCCAGCAGCTTTCATCATTCTGGACGCAGCACTCTCCTCAACCATTGCGCTTGCAAGAGGCATGAGGTCTTCGTCGTAAATCCGTCGGTAGAAGCTGAAACCGCCATAGTAAGAACGGCAGACATCGAAGAAATACTGGAACCCTGAGAACTCTGCCAGGAACCGCATGTTGTCGAACTCACGGCAGTATTCGCTTTCGGGCAGATGATTCAGATTCCTCGACAACGAAAGGGTGGTAAAGCTATCATTGGTGCTGTCAAAGAAAGTAAAGTAGGAGAGATTGCGGCTGAAACTGAGCCAGAAAGACCATGAATGACCGTAGATCTTGTCGAGCGACGCATCGTACATGGCTGCCAGCAGGTGCGCGTTGGCGGGTTTGCCGTTGGGGTGCTTGATGTTGAGCACCCACTCCTCGTCCTGTCCCGGACGCAGACGGTCGCGGAAGGTGGCCCACTCCAATTTCAATTCCTTCTCGGGTCGCTGCAGATAGAGTATCATCCTCTTGTTGTGCATCACGCCGTCCTTCACATAGAAGACCATGAGCGACAGTCCGTCGGCATATTCTTCCTTGTACTTGATGTCGAACACCTTCATTTCAGCGTCGCCTGAGATCGGACGGTACTCTACAATCCGGTTCTCCGACTTGAGGTAGTAATGCATATAAAGGTAGCCTTTCTCCTTGGGCGCGAAGTAAACCTTTGCGCTCTTGGTGGGCGAGATATTGTAGTCCTCACAGTAAAGCCAGTCTTCCGTGAGTTCCATCGTCTTCTCTTTGGGCGAGAAGACGATGAACGGCCTCGTCTGGCCCTCCACTTTCTTGCCTTTGGAATCAAGGGCTGTCATCTTCAGGATATAACTGCCGGCTGGCATCTGGTCGAAGGGGAGCACGAAAGTTGTGTCGGTGTCGAATTGTCCTTCTGCCACCACCTTGTCCTTGTCTGTAGCCTTGACAATGGTGTATTGTCCCGTCTTCTTCAATGGCCTGCCCTCAAGGTTGGAGACAGAGATATGATATTCCGCTTTTCCCTTGCTCTTGTCGATGACGGATGGGATATCTGCGGAGATGGAGAACTCATCATCCGAGAGATAGTATGTGGTGCTGCAAGTCTGGGTCTCACCGGCGAGGTTGGTCACTTTGGCGGTGACACGGAACATCACGCATTTGACGGGCTTGTACCAATAATAACCATTGTCATCGTCATCTTCATCCTCGTCCTCGTCTTCATCCGCCATTTCCGGGTCAAAGAACACGGGTATGGTGAAACTACCGTCTTCATTCGTTTCCACCTCACCATCCTCCTGTTCACTCCAGTTCCTGTTCCAGTACGACCAGAAGTCGGTCTTGCAGGTCTCAATGGTGTATTTTACCATTCCGCCTTGTACTGGCACACCAGAGAACAAGGTGGCCACACCCACAGCCTCAATGGTGTCGCCAAACTGATATGCACCCTCGTATGGTTTCATCTCGGCCTGGAAGGTGGGGCGCTTGTACTCCTCCACCTTGATGGTGGCCATGGCGTCGCGGAACTCCACCCTGTAATTGCCAAGCACGGCGGTCTCTGCCGGTATGGTGAAATCAGCCGAGGCCATGCCGTAGGCATCTGTGCGGACGCTCACGGTATCGACCACTCTTCTGTTCACATCCTTGAGAGTGAACACTCCTTTCATGTTCTCAGCCACTTTCACCTTGTCACCATTCTTGGTATAAGCCATCACGGTCGCATGGACGGTTTGTCCGGGACGGTAGATGGAACGGTCGGTGAATATCTTATAATTATTTCTGAAGTTTGTGTCAGGGTCGTTTTTATCCACACCCAACCAATCTTCAACCTCCAGCGACTTGTCTTCGGGGGTTCGGAAAGCCTGGAATGTTTGGAAGGAGAAGTCTTTGTTGCCGGGATGCTTGAAATAGGCGATGCCTTTGGCGTCGGTGATGGCCGTCTCAGTCTTCGTCTTATCGTCTTTACTGCCCCAACGGCGCTCACGGAGATTTCTCACCACCTTGCACTGAGGCACGGGAGCGCCTGTCGTGTTATCTACCACATGCACGATCATCCTCTCGTCCTGGGGGTCGCCCACCACTGCCAAGGAGATGGTGCCAATATGCAACTCATGGGCGATGGAATAGTCTTCGAAACCACCTGTCAGGGAAACAGAATAATCCCCCACCCCGAGGGCCACATACACGGTGTCGCGCTGTTCCAACACGCTCTTGGTGTAATTGAGCCGTCGCTCCACGACCGTCTTTCCTTTGGCGTCCTTGATCTCAAGATTGAGGTGGTCCACATTGGTGTAACTGATTGTGATGGGAATACGGTCCGAGGGGGCCTGGTAATACTCCATATTAGCACGTGCATAGGGCGTCAGCAAGAACTCGAGCTGTTGCTTGAGGTATTTCTGACGATCAGTGCCATTGGTTTCGGCAATGGCCTTGTTGAGAAAGTCGAGCTCCTCTTTTTTGTCTGTGATGAAATACCGGTGATAGACAATGTCAACATCTGCCAGAAGTTCCTTGTCCTTCGTGTTGCGCATCTCCTTCAGGCGGTCGCGCAACTCAATGTAGCGCTGGTGGTACTTGGTGCCCTCTTTCCGGGCAAGTTTCAATGGCATATCGGCACATTCCACAGCGATGCTTTTCAATTCCACCAGCGATGCCTCAAGAATTCGCCCCTGTTGGGAATAGTAGTCCTTGACTTTGTTGAGGGTCTCCATTCGCTCCTCGGAATCCATCAGGCTGGAAGTGAGCACGATGGAGGTAATCATGGAAAGCACGTCGTTGCCGAAGAAGTACTTACTGTCGCTATATAACGCAGTAAGCGGTTTGTAGTCGCCGGTCTTGGCACGGGCAAGGGCGTCCATGTCGTCAAGCGCATGGCCAAGAAGCTCCTTACGACGTGTTTCACCACCTATCTGTGTGTCTTCGTCACGGACATTGAAATAAGAGCCGTAACCTTCGTAAGTAGATGCGAGCAGCACTGAGAGCATGGCTCTCTGCACGGGGTCGGAGGTCTTGGCGAGCCTTTCCTCCATCTTGGCAATGTCGCCCTTCAGACTGTCGGGATCAAGTTCCTCATTCAGAGAGAGACGAACGAACTGCCCCTGAACCAACTGGCAGAAATTGTCTTCTTTCTCAGCCTTGTCGATGATTTCGTTCACTTTGGAAAGCGCGGTCTTGGGCAGTCTTTCCTGGCGGGCTTGAGACACCTCCCCCCATAGACTGTCGTAACTCTTCTGTCCGAAAATGTTCAAGGATGAAAAAACCATAGCGATTAAGATAATAATTTTGGTGTTGATTGTTCTTCTCATCATTATTAAGGTTTTAGCGCCTGCCGTTACCGACTGACGAGATCCAACATAAATAGGTTAGACGTTCTCAACATGCACAGAGGGGCATTACCAGATGGCATCACTTGTGCATTCACCGACAAAATAAGTGATATTTTTCCATGTTACCAAACAAGATGTGATAAAAAAACGAAAAATAGTATTAATAATACTAATCATAACGACATCCCATAAAGAGGAAAATATAGGCTAAGTCCCTAAAACACCTATATGCAATCAAGATTTGGATTATTAAAATTAACAAAAAAACTGATGCCTTTTTCGGCTGTTCAAACAGATTTCAGGATTGTATCGAACAACTTCCTTGAAGCCAGAATAATCACTCACATACAACTGATAATCAATATGGTTTGTGAATATGTTTCAAACAAAAAAATTCATGTTACAAAGAATGATACATGCTTCGCATTCCTGTTGTAATTTTGCATCCGTCTAATCATGCCCTGACAAGTAACATGTCGGGCGCAGGAAAGACAAACACAAGAAAATTCATTACAAAAATTCAATTCATTAACCATCAATATTCACTAAAAGCAACGCTTATGAAAAGAAAATCTTTACTTTTGGCAACTGCACTGATGATGCTCGCAGGCACAGCCAGTGCACAGCAGGTGTTGAAGATTGGCTTCGAAGCTAACGAATCAAAGGGAGTCTATACCACTAAGGACTCTACACAGTTCGCTGGATTCTTTGCCGACCACATCAACCTTCAAGAGGGCGACGTTTGGAACGAGGCCAGTACAGAGGCTCACTCCGGAAACGCAGCTTTGGAGGTGAACAACACTGGAAGCTATCGTGGCAACCCTTGGGACCGTGGTTTCAAAATCCGCAACGTCTCCCTTGAGCCTGCTACCAGCTACCGTATCTCTTATTGGGTGAAAGCCGAACCCGACTACCTCACTGATGACAATGAGTCGGGCAACACATCCATTAAGAACTCACTCTCCATCGGTTTCGAGTACGTGGAGGCTCCTATCGTCTCACCTTCTGGAACTGAGTACTACTACAACTACACCAGTGGCATGACTAATGACTGGCGTCACATCCGCAACGTGACTTTCTTCACCGACAAGGCCACTCAGGACAAATGGTTCTCCAACTACAACAAGAACATCAAGGAAATCACAGAGGAAGGCGACACCATCTTCTACAGCGACGGTATGACAGCTTTCGCTGACCAGTATTTCATCACCATCAACCTCTACAACCCTGGTATCTACTATCTTGACGACATCGTGTTGGAAAAGGCTACCATCGCCGGCATCGACTACAACGACTATGCCATCCGCGTGGACTTCGGTTATCCCACCAACATCGACGAGCTGGCCAAGGCTGCTGACAACGGCATTGTTGCACTCGATCCCTCTTGCGTGAAGGTGACTGTGAACGGCAATGAGGTAAAACCAGACTACGTAGAAGGAAAGGCCGATGGATATCTCTACATCTTCTTCGAGGATGATTCTTTTGTGATGAACCCAGAAGACGACGTGAAGGTTTCCTTCACTCCTGCTGCTGACTGCCCACTCCAGTACAACACCGACCGCCGTCCTTCCACTGACGTGGAAAGCGAGATGGTGCTGCTGGCTTTCTCCAATGAAACTGCTGAATACGATGGCAGAATCGAGGAAATTGCCGAGGCTTGGACTGCACCTGAACTGGTCAGCACCAATCCTGAGAACGAGTCGTTCGAACTCGACGGGGCCACTCTGAATCAGGTGACCTTCACCTACAACAAGCCCATTGACATCAGTTCCACTTCTGTAGTGTTGAGCTTCAACGGCAAAACTACAGACTTGACTACTGGTATCAGCGTTTCTGAAGACGGCAAGACTCTGATTGTTCCTGTAACACTTGCCGATGGTGAATACGACATCATCGTTTCTGGCATTGCCAGCACCTTCGGTGAGCAGGCCATCAACGACCAGAAGATCAGCCTCCAGATTGGTAAGGACACCGACACCTCTACTTCTGAGGTGATTTACGACTCCGACTTCGCAAGCGAGCCAACAGGCTGCATCCCTGTGGGTTGGGTGACCTTCAACTCAGCTGGCTATCACCTTTATGGTTTCAACGACGACGGTTCTCAGTTCAACTATAACTGGGGTGCCCAACCAGGTGGTGGTGGTACTCGTCTGTACGAAGGATTCAGCGGTGACTTCGTGAAAGCCATGTATTGGGGTTCACGTGATGATAATGAAGGTTGGTGTACCTTCGGTGAGCAGGTGAAAGACTACAAGATGGCTGACGGCACTTTCGATCCTGAGATGCCAGAGGATATCACATTCAGACTCCAAGCACGTAAGTATCAAGTGAGATTCTTGATGGCTGCATGGAAGGGTGAGCCTAAATTCTCCTTCACTATTGAAGATCTCGAAGGCAATGTGTATGCTGAGTTTAACGACTTCCTTGCCGCGCCTAACGTAAATGGCGCAACAGGCAATGTCAAGGGCTCTGTCGTTTGTGTCACAGACTTCACCGTGCCAAGGGAAGGTTACTACGTGATGCGCTTCACTGCTCAGCCAGCACCATGGCAGGAGTTGCTGCTCGCCGACCTCAAGGTGATCACCATGCCTTCTAAGGCCGCTTTCTACAGGCAGAAACTCAACGAGGCTATCGAAATTGCCAAGGCCGCTCTCGAAGAGGCTTCCGACCCAGCATATAACGGCGACACCAAGAACGCTCTGACCAACGAAATCAAGACTGCTGAGGCTGGTGGTTATAACGCTCCTTCTGAGGTATTGGGCGAAATCGCCAAACTCGAGGAGTTGGCAGCTGCCCTCTCTGCACGTATGAAGAACATCGACGACTTCAACATCGCTCTGGTTGAGGCTGAAATCGCTATGGCTGAACTCCAGGAGACCAAGTATGAGAATACTGAGGCATACCAGACTGCCAGCAACATCATGAACGAGTATGGCAAGACCAACCCATCTGACCTCGCTGACGATATCCTTGCAGAGCTCGCTCCGAAACTCACCAACGCTTCTGCACAACTCGCCAAGGTGAAGGATTGCTCCGACCTCCTCACTTGGGGTATCTACAAAGCCACACAGACTGCCGGCATCCTCGGCACAAACGGTGAGGAAGAACTCAACGCAGCTTACAATGCTGTGACCGACGACCGCCAAGTGGCCAACGCCCTCAACGTCCTCAACAAGTACCGCATCTATGAACTCATCATCAACAACGAGCTTGGAGATGACTACATGACCGAACTCTACGACAACATCGTTCAAGACTCTCTCGTGGTGAAGGGTGTCGAACTCACTGGTGCCATCCAGAATCCTAAGTTCTATCGCGAGTTTGGCAAGGAAGGCTTCCCAGGATGGACCATCACTGGCACAACTCCTGGCTTCGGTGGCAGCGCTCCAACTGAGATCGAATATGTGACTTCAAGCGGTATCAACAGCTACGGTAACAACAACTACGACATGTCGCAGACGCTCGTTGACCTCCCAATAGGTATCTACGCAGTGGAAATCGACACTCGTACTCCTGACAACTGCAAGCCTATCAACGGCTACGGCTACAACGCCCAGAACGATGAGACTGGTGAATGGGATATGTACTCCTACGCTCAGGGTGATGGCGACGAGGCTAAACTCATCCGCCCATACCGCGCAGCTGGTGCAAGCTCAAGTCCTACAGGTGTGATCCACGACATCCAGGTGAAGGAAGGTACTCTCACCTTCGGTGTTCACGAGAAATACGTTTCTGGCAAGGCTATCGACACTAACGGTAACCCAACAGACTTCTGGACTGGTACTTCTCAGGTCGGCAACGCTCGCCTCTTCTTCGTGGCTCCGCTCCCAGGTTTCGACTATGCTACCAGCATCGAGGAAATGAAGGCTGACGTTGAACTCAACGCAGTTCGCAAGGAATACTTCACTGTCAGCGGTGTTCGCACCAACGCTCCACAGCAGGGCATCAACATCGTCAAGATGTACGACGCCAAGGGCAACAGCGTGACCAAGAAGGTGCTCGTGAAGTAAGACTCTAGACACTAGACACCAGACTCTAGACTCTAGACCTCAAAGGGGGTGTGGAATTGGATTCCGCACCCCCTTTTTCGTCTGACAACCGAAAAAACACGAGCCAACTCATCGATAATCAGTATAGTTTTTGTACTTTCGCATTCAAATTCTAAACAACCGCTATGCAAGGACTCATTTTCGACATCAAACGATACGCCATACACGACGGACCTGGAATAAGGACTACCGTCTTCCTCAAAGGATGCCCCCTGCGTTGCCGATGGTGCCACAACCCCGAAAGCCAACACCACCAACCCGAAACCATGGCACAGAAACGCAAACTCGGCGAACGCACATTCATGGACAACCACACCGTCGGCTACACCATCTCCCCCGACAACCTCATGCGCGAGATACGCAAGGACTATGTCTTCTTCGAGGAATCTGGAGGAGGAGTGACCTTCTCCGGAGGAGAGCCCTTGCAGCAAGCCGATTTCCTACTTGAATGCCTCAAGCGATGCAAGACTGAAGGCATACACACCTGCGTCGATACTGCCGGAGCGGTCCATACTACCCTACTCGACGAGATATGCCGCTATACCGACATCTTCCTCTATGACGTGAAAACAGCCGACGAGCTGACCTTCAAGACATATATCGGCGCTCCCTACTCCACCGTCATCGACAACCTGCGCCGCATCGCCGAAAACGGATGCCACATCATCGCCCGCATACCCGTCGTTCCCGATGTCAACGACAGCACGGAGCAAATCGACGCGATCATCAACTTGCTCGCTGGCATACCTCAAGTCCGTCAGGTCAACCTGCTACCCTTCCATCGCACAGGCGCAGACAAATACAAACGACTGGGACGGAACTGGGAAATGGGCGACACACCCAACCTCTCCAAGGATAACCTCCAGCCCATGCGGCAAAGATTCACCGAGGCCGGCTTTGAGGTCAAAGTATGAAAAGGATGAAAAGACAAGCGTTTTTTGAATTTTTACCAAATATTTTACCAAAAAACGCTTGTTTTATCTTTTTTGTTTGTATTTTTGCTTGAATATAGGTTTGATATGGATATGATTCCTCTATGGCCTTTCCATGCTCAGGGGCACCCAAAGCCTACTCCCGACTCTCGACCCTTGACTCTCGACTAAATAAAGCTAACGCCTAAAGCCTAAAAAGAACCCTTGACCTTAGGCATAGCCTAAACTCAATAACCAATAACCAATAACCAATAACCTATATCTACTGACAAGACTAACCTAACTAATTATAATAAATTATGAATCAGGATAAACCTACAATCGAAGAAGTGTTTTCATGGATGAGAACACTCTACGATGAAAGCCAGGCCTCTCTGACTTCCACCGAGAAGTATGAACAACACATGTATGGCACTATGGTCCAGCGAAACGATGACAAGAAGTTCATCGTACGTATGCTCGACGAGACCTCCCAGATACGCGACAACAAGAAACTCGCCATCCGTGTGAAGGAACTCATTGACCAGTATGGCATACCCAAATTCCTCAATTCTTTCGACCATTTCCTCTTCCAGATCTACAAATCATTCGGATACATGTCGCCGTTCCGGCAGATCGCCATCCCCATCGTCAAATGGCGCCTGCGACGCGACACCAGCCGAGTGATTATCGATGCCGCACGACCAAACCTCACCAACCATCTCGCCACACGTTTCCATCAGAAGATTGGACAGAACGTCAACCTCCTTGGCGAAGTGGTGCTTGGGGACGGAGAGGCCGACAAACGCTACTATTCATACCTTGAGGCGCTCAAGGAACCCGACATCAACTATATCTCCGTGAAGATCTCGGGTATCTATGCCCAGACCCACGCCCTCAACTACAAGGAATGTTTCCCCGAGTTGGTGCGACGCATGTCCGAACTCTATCAAGCCGCCATCGACAATCCCTACGTCGATGAGAACGGCGTGAAACGTTCCAAGTTCATCAACCTCGACATGGAGGAATACAAGGACGCACACCTCACGATGCGACTCTTCAAGCATGTGCTCTCGCTGCCCCAGTTCAAGAACTATGAGGCCGGTATCGTGGTCCAGAGCTACCTGCCCGACGCCTATCTCTTCCAGAGCGAGTTGCTCGAGTTCGCCCGTAAGCGCGTGGCGGAAGGCGGAAGCCCCATTAAGATGCGAATCGTGAAGGGATGCAACCTCGATATGGAGAACATCGTCAGCGACCTGCGAGGATGGCCTAACCCCGTTCGCCCCAACAAGACGGAGGTCGATGCCAACTACCTCCACCTCATCGAACGAGGACTCCTGCCCGAGAACGCCAAGGTGCTCCATATCGGAATGGCAAGCCACAACCTCTTCACCATCTCCTACGCCTACCTCCTCACACAGAAGTACGGCACACCTAAAGACTGCTTCTGCTTCGAAATGCTCGAAGGCATGGCCAACCACGTTTGGAGAGCACAGTCCAAACTCGGAAACCACGTCATACTCTACACACCCGTGGTCAAGAACGAGCATTTCCTCAACGCCATCTCATACCTCGTGCGACGGATGGACGAGAACACTGCGCCCGACAACTTCCTCACCCACTCCTTCAACCTCAAACCCGACACCAAGGAATGGAAGGAGCTACAGCAGCAGTTCATCAACGCCTACAACATGAAGGACACCATCACACACATCCCCACCCGCACACAGGACCGCAACAAACCGTATGTGGGACAGGAGCCTGTGGATGAGATGATCAACGAACCCGACACCGACTTCGACCGCGACGTCAACCAGCAGTGGGTGGAGAAAATCTTCGCCAAATGGAAGAGCGAGGGCAAAACACCCGTCAAAGCAGCACACACCGACGGAGAATGGCAGCCGGGTGAGATACTGCCCACACAGATTGGCGCCGAGACCGTGTTCAACGACGACAAGGTGAAATACTTCGACCGCAGCCAGGACGGAGAGGTGGAGGTCTGCGAGATGTCGCGTGCCGACAAGACACAGACTCAGCAGATACTCGCCATTGCCGAAGCAGACCCGAAGGGCTGGCGAAAGACTACCGTGGAGGAGCGGCACCAGATCATGTACAAGGCTGCCAACCTGCTTGGACAGATGCGAGGCGACCTCATCGGATCGATGTGCGCCATTACCGGCAAGACCGTGGAAGAAGGCGACGTGGAGGTCAGCGAGGGCATCGACTACTGCCGTTTCTATACCACCACAATGAAGAAATACGCGGCGCTCGACGATATCGAGTTCAGCGCTAAAGGAACCGTGCTCGTCCTCTCGCCATGGAACTTCCCATGCGCCATCCCATGCGGTGGCGTGGTGGCGGCACTGGCCAGCGGAAACACCTGTATCCTGAAACCTGCCACAGTCGCCGCACCCGTGGCATGGCTCTTCGCCAAGGCTTTCTGGGATGCCGGAGTGCCACGCGAGGCACTGCAGGTCATCATCACCAACCGTGAGGCCACCGACCTCCTCACATCATCGCCCGTGGTGAAACACATCATCCTCACTGGAGGAACAGAGACCGCACAGACCATCGCACGCAACAACCCGCGCAAACCTCTCTCTGCCGAGACTGGAGGAAAGAACGTGATGATACTCACAGCCAGCGGCGACCGCGACCATGCCATCATGAACGCATGCCGATCGGCCTTCGGAAACGCCGGACAGAAGTGCTCCGCTTGCTCCTTGTTCCTCGTCGAACGCTCTGTCTATGACGACCCTGAGTTCATCGAGAAACTCAAGGACTGCGCCACCAGCTACAAGGTGGGACCGGTATGGAACGCTGGCAACATCGTCGGACCGATGATCACCAACAAGAACGACAAACTGGAACGTGCATTCCAACTCGACCCAGGAGAGAAATGGCTCGTGGAGCCTTCTTTCGTGGACGAGAAGAAATACATCATGCGGCCAGCGGTGAAACTGGGTGTCAAACCCGACAGCTTCACCTTCCGAACCGAGTTGTTCGCACCACTGCTCGCTGTAGCGCCTTTCGACACGCTCGAGGAAGCGGTCAAACTGGTCAATGGACTCGACTACGGACTGACCAGCGGTCTCCAGTCACTCGACGAGAAGGAACAACGCTACTGGAAGAACCACATCATGGCGGGAAACCTCTACATCAACCGTGGCATCACTGGCGCTGTGGTCAACCGACAGCCTTTCGGCGGCATGAAACTCAGCGCATTCGGTGGCGGTGTGAAGGCCGGAGGTCCCAACTACTGCGCTTGTTTCCTCCATTTCCGCGACAAGGAAGGAACCACCACCGACTACAAGGAGTCCTACAAGATATGGTACGAGAAGGAGTTCGCTCATGCCCGCAACATTCAGCCAAAGATACGCGGTGAGCAGAACGTCTTCCGCTACCTGCCGCTCAAGGGGGGCATGATACTACACTTCGGCAAGGACGACACCGTGGAGCAGGCGGAGATGGTGGCTTTCGCGGCAAAGACCGTAGGCACACCCCTGACCATCTCTGTTGAGCCCGACGACACCCGGCTCGACAATGGATCGGCCTCTCTCAATGGCGCAAAGGTCAAGAAACAGACGCTCCAGGAGTTCATAGCCGACATGCCGAATTACGAGCGCATACGCACACTCACCGACCAACTGCCCGACGACATCTACGTGGCTGCGGCTGCCAACAACCAGTACATCGCCACTGCAGCGCCCGTCAAGGACGGTCGTATCGAACTGATTCACTACATCAAGGAGCAGTCCATCGCCAACGAGTACCATCGCTACGGCTCGCAGATCGAGGTCCCCAAAGTGGAAGATTAAAGACGACTTGACCTGCGAATCGTAAATATCAAAAGAAGAAGAATCCTATAATTCGCTAATTCGTGACAAGTAGAAAACCTAAGACAAGCCAACAAAAATGAAAATGACCGACCGAATCAGGCGGCTGCGTGAGCAAAGCCTAAACGCCGTGAACCGCATCACGGCTGAACGAGCCCTCCTGATCACCGAATTCTACAAATCAGGCGTCGCAGCATCCGAACCCGTGCCTGTGCAGCGTGCTTTGTCCTTCAAGTACATACTCGAGCACAAGTACATCTGCATCAACGACGGAGAACTCATCGTGGGAGAAAGAGGACCGGCGCCAAAGGCCACTCCCACATACCCCGAAATCTGCATCCACTCTCTCAAGGACCTCCAGATACTCAACGACCGGGCAAAGGTCTCCTTCAAGTCCGACGAGGAAACACGGGCTGCATACCGCGACATCATCATACCCTTCTGGAAAGGCAAGTCCAACCGGGACCGCATCTTCAGCTCACTGCCACAGGAATGGAAGGATGCCTACGACGCCGGACTATTCACCGAGTTCCAGGAACAACGAGCCCCAGGACACACCGCACTCGGCATCAAGATGTTCCATACCGGACTGCTCGAACTGAAACAGCACATCGCCGAGAGCATGGCGGCGGTCGATTTGGTCAACGACCCCGAGGGCGTCGATAAGCGCGACGAACTACGTGCCATGGACATCGTCTGCGATGCCATGATCTCCTATGCCAACCGACATGCCGACAAACTGGAGGAACTGGCCGCACAGGAACAAGACGAACAGCGCAAGGCGGAACTCCTGGAGATGGCACGCATCTGCCGAAAGGTGCCTGCACATGCCCCCGAAACCGTCCACGAGGCATTGCAACACTACTGGTTCATCCACCTCGGAGTGGTCACGGAACTCAACCCCTGGGATTCCTTCAATCCCGGACGTCTCGACCAAAGCCTCTATCCCCTCTACAAGAAGGAGATGGAAGAAGGCACCACAACCAAGGAGAAGGTCTATGAGGTGCTCCAGTCATTCTGGGTGAAGTTCAACAACCACCCATCGCCCCCAAAGGTGGGTGTCACGGCCGAAGAGAGCAACACCTACACCGACTTCTGCCTCATCAACGTGGGAGGCGTCAAGGAGGACGGCAGCGACGGAGTGAACGAGATGTCCTACATCTTGCTCGATGTCATCCAGGAGATGCGACTGCTCCAACCAAGCTCCATGATCCAGGTGAGCAAGAAGAACCCCGACCGATTCATCCGACAGGCCGTAGAAATCATCAAGACCGGATTCGGACAGCCATCCGTGTTCAACACCGACGCCCTGGTGCAGGAGATGCTTCGGGCGGGCAAGGACGTGAAGGACGCGCGCAATGGTGGCTGCTCGGGATGCGTCGAGACGGGAGCCTTCGGTACCGAGGCGTATATCCTCACCGGATACTTCAACCTGCCCAAGATACTGGAACTCACCCTCAACGATGGTTTCGACAAGCGCACAGGCAAGCAACTCGGACTCCACACCGGACAAGCCACCGACTTCAAGACCTACGATGAACTGTTCGCTGCCTACAAGGCCCAGGTGAACCACTTCATGCGCATCAAACTCAGTGGCAACAACATCATTGAGCGTATCTTCATGCGCAACATGCCCGTGCCGTTCCTCTCTGTGCTCATCGACGACTGCATCGCAAGGGGAAAGGACTACATGTGTGGCGGCGCCCGCTACAACAGCACCTACGTGCAGGGAGTGGGACTGGGCAGCATCACCGACATGCTGACCTCACTTCGCTACAATGTCTTCGACAAGCAGAACGTCACAATGGCGGAGCTCAAGGAGGCGCTCGACAACGACTTCAAAGGCTATGAGGAACTGCAGTACCAGCTGGTTTACAACACGCCCAAGTATGGCAACGACGATGACTATGCCGACGAACAGGAGGTGGCCGTCTTCGACATGTACTACGACGCCCTGTCTGGACACAAGTCACCACGAGGGGCCGACTACCGGGTGAACATGCTGCCTACAACCTGCCATGTCTATTTCGGAAAGGTCACAGGTGCCACACCCGACGGACGAAACGCGTGGAAGGTCCTCTCCGAAGGCATATCACCTGTACAGGGAGCCGACACCAACGGACCTACAGCTGTCATACGATCGGCCGCCAAGATCGACCACATCAAGACGGGAGGCACACTGCTCAACCAGAAGTTCACACCATCGCTGCTCTCCACCGACGAGGGATGCTACAACCTGGTGCACCTCATCCGTGCCTACTTCCGCATGGACGGACATCACATACAGTTCAATGTGGTCAACGCCGACACCTTGCGCGACGCACAGAAACACCCCGAGAACTACCGCGACCTCATCGTACGTGTGGCGGGCTACAGCGACTACTTCAACGACTTGGGCGAAGACCTCCAGAACGAGATCATCTGCCGAACGGAGCAAACCACATTCTGACAGCCTCTACCACGGGGAACCAAGGAGACGAAATGACTTTAGGCGACTTTTTTCTTGGTCGTGTCTGAGAGATTTTATATCTTTGCACCCCAGAAAGGGATAGGCGGATGCCAGAAGAACTGCCCTTTCGCGATTCTGCATGTCTAACAAAGGTGGAGAATACACAAGTATGGAGTGACTGCCACCATAAAACTAATAAAGGAGAATGAAAAAATATCAAATGCCCGACTTCACTGTGGCAGAATACGAAACCGACTCCATCATTGCCATGTCGTGGAGCGACGAAGAAACCGGCGAGGCGCTCGCTGGCCGTCGCGACGATGAATCTGCCAACTGGGAGGACGACTTCTGGGATGCACGCGAGTAGTACCCACCTCACATGCCGCTACAGCCAAAACATAGGACCGCTTTGCAGTCCTATGTTTTTTTATTCCTTCTCCCCATCCCCTCAACCCCTCAATAACCAATAACCAGCTAAAGCCTAAACTCAATAACCAATAACCTTTCACAATTTCTTAATTCTTAACTCTTAACTCTTAACTTAATAAGACTCTCGACCCTTGACTCTTGACTTTAATGGAATCAGGTTGATAGATTTTGAACATCCGCAGGTTGTTCAAAAAAACGCGGGTGAGGTGGAGGAAGGGAAACTTGTTTTCATGACGCCATCTCACCAGTGTTTTTTGGCATCCCCGAAGGGGTGTCATATAGCTATCAACCTGATTCAAAGCCCCCAGGCTTTTCTTTGTTGTGATGATGTTGTGAATAGTTGTTTCCAAATAACAGAAATAGAGTTTTTATAATTTTTATATCTCAATTTTTTTGCAATTTTGAGGCCGCAGGCCGACCCTTGACTCTAAAATGATTTGTTAGATTTGTGCAGATTTGTAAGATTTCCCGCCGTCAGGCGACTCCAAATAACACAACCAAAATTTATATAATTTTTTTATCTCAATTTTTTTATAATTTTGAGGCCGCAGGCCGACCCTCGCCTCTTGACTCTTGACTCTCGACTCTTGACCCTTCAATAACCTATAACCAATAACTATTCATCAGCTAAAGAATAGCTACAAAACAAGTTCTAAAAACGAAAAAAACATTAAATAACAAATAAGCATTCAGCAAATCCGCCGAAAAATACTATTTTTGTATTCCCAAATTGACTCAACTCTCGCCTATCGCCTCTAATGGTCAATGCTCAATGAGCTAAAGCCTAAACTCAATAACCAATAACCATTCACCAGCTAACGCCTAAAGCCTACTAAGGACTCTTGCCCCTCGACTCTTGACTCTCGACTCTTGACTCTCGACTCTCGACCTTAGACGTAGCCTAAACTCAAAACGATTATGAAAGCAACAACCATTTCAACGACGCTACCAGTGTCATCCATCGAAAACAACCGTTTTATCGTAGTCTATGACAACAAAAAGTTCGGCATCCGACTGCATCCCTCGCAAAAAAACATTAAAGAAATCAGTGAATTACCCTGCATCGTCACTACCGATGAAAACGGCAATGTGACCATCAGGCAAAATTTCAAGTCAAAACTCAGCGAGCTTTACAGGAAAGACAGCATTAAGGACTTTATCGTCAAACGGGATTACAGGCCCAATGGCTCTGATTATGTCGAGATTATCGACAAATATGGATTCACCACCTATCTGCAAAAACTCAACACCACCAAACCGTTCATCAACGGACAGAAAATCAAGTGCAGGATCATGGGCATCACCACTTCACGCCCAATAGTCAAATATTTCTCCGATGGCTATAGTTCCGACACCGAAATCAACGCACAGTACATCGAACGACTGATCCTTCAGCAGAACGCCGACACGGCAGAGGCCGACAAAGAGGAGACTCCTTCATGGGACGTGAGAACTTTCGCCAACATGCTGCTGTCCAACGAAAACCATGGATCGTTCAACGCCGAATGTCACCAATGGGTGCTCGACATCGCAAAGGAGTCGGAAAGCAAACCAGGACTACTGCCTGCCATACGAGAGCAATGCAAGAACCTCCTCGAACGATCCGAACTCCTCAAGAACTGCTCCAGCGATACCGAACGCGACTTCTTCCAAAACCGCATCACCTTCATCATCGAACGTATAGGATATTTCGTGGAAGCACGAAAGATGCTGAGCGACAGCGAAAACGAGGACAAGGACATCGCATCTGAGTTCGTCGACTCCATTCTCGAGAAACTCAGGTGCTCCGGATTCATCTACCACCCCAACAAGAACTTCTCCATCATGACCTGCCTCTTCCTGCTCTACCCCGAACTGATGCAGGAGAAGATAAAGAACATTTTCGAAATCCTGAGCACCGACTTCCACCTCTGGCTACGAGAACCTTTCCGAACCGAGTTCATCAAACAGCTGGAGTTCTTCATCTCTGTGACCATTCCCACCATCTCACCGGCCGAAACCAGAAACCAGACCGTCGAGAACGCCGTATCGGCTCTCGCGCTACAACTACTGCTGGCCAAGGACGACTCCGACGACGAACTGCTCGACATCGATGTCAACCGCTCTGCGTTCCTGCGACTGTCCTCACACCTGCTGGAAAAAGACACCGACATCAAGGCTTTGCTCACTGGCGCCTTCATGAGCCTCATCGGAGTGAGGACCATCGGAAAGTTCTATAACGAGGGACAAACCACCAATCCTGTGGTACTCGCCAACTTCACCGTCAACAACAAGGGCATACAGAACATCAGCGAGACACCGCCTAATGTCGAATTCACCGGAGCTGGCGTAGTCATGACATACGACAAGGATGGATTCCGTTTCTTCCCTGCCAATGCGGCCGAAATCAGCGAGAACGTGCTGCCCGAGGGACTGCTCGACTGGAACAAGTTCCGCGTCTGCATCCCCGACAAGAAAAGGGCGAAATTGAAGAACATCAAGGACATCTACCAGTACCACCAGCTCTGGAACGACATCGAACTGGGACTGTTCAGCCCACACAACGCATCGGCTAAGACCGAGAACAAGAAACAGACTGCATGGGTCGGTGCGGAGGTGAAGATCATGATGACACACCAGGACTTGAAAGACAGCAACAAATTCTACTGCCGAATCATCGACGACAAATATACGGGAGAGGGATTCATCTACGTCCAGTGCAAGAGCAAGAACAAGTCCAAGTACGGCATCGTCGGATATGACCCCAAACCCAATATCCATAGCTTCATCAACAACAACGGACACCCCATGCTACTCGACGTTGAAGTGGTGGAGAAACACGAGGACGGGACACTCGAATTCAGCATGAGAGAGAAAATCAACGAGGTCATGATGGATGTGGAATACCCCGAGACCATCGAGTGCTCTGTCGGATTGAAGGCGCCTAACGTGAAGACATACCCCGCTGTCAGCTTCATGGGCGAATCCATATCCATCGATGGCATACCTAAGGACATAACGCTCAAGCCCAACGACATCGTGGAGGTGGCACCCAGGAAATTCGAAGGAGGATACGTCCACACCACCTTCGTCCGGAAAGTGGAGGGAAAGGACTTCGACATCAACGACGCGTTCCGCGAACTCATGATCTTCTACAGCGACGACGCCGAATACATCGACCCCGACTCTTTCATCGACACCGATGAAAGCGAGTCCCTCGACGTGATCATACCGCCGAAACACATGACGGAACTCATTGCCATCATCGACCGCCTCTCCGTACTCGACAACGACTACGTCAAGGCCTACAACTATCTGGGAATAGCCGTCATCCTCGCTCGCATGATGGGCAACGACGCACAAGTGAACTACTTCAAGAAGCGCATGGAGATGATACTGCTCCTACACGACTTCGCCATGAACGACTCCATCGACGAGGAACGACTCAACAAAATCAAGGACATCGACAGCAACCTCTTCGAGAACTTCAGCTTCCTAAAGACGCGATTGATGCAACTGCAAATCGTCAACTGCAATGGGTCAAACTCGCCCGAAGCAAAACTCTACCTCTGGGAAATCATCAACAGCGACGACTACAAGGACTTGCACAAACTCGCATCTTGCGTACTGGCCCACAACCTCATGTACCATAACAACCTGCCCGACATCGCCGAGGTCATCCACACCGAGATGAAACGACTGCTTAACCTCAAGGGAGAGATGTCGGAGAAGAAATACTACGGCAAGGAGGACCTCTACACCGAGTTCAAAATGTCGCTCGTGATACCCGAGAACACCACCAAGTACGACGCCAAGGCGCAGACACACAAGATCCTGGAGGAAATCTGCGCCATGCTCAACGCCAAAGGCGGACACCTCTACCTCGGGGTCAACGACATGGGCATCGGAAACGGTATCGCCGACGACCTCAAGTACGAGGCCTTCAAGGGAAGCACCGACAAGTATATCGTATATCTCAACAACAACATCAGCTACTACCTCGGAGAACGCGCCGACCGGTATTGCAACGTGACTGAAGACACCTACAACGGATTCACCGTCATCGACATCGCCATACGACCGGCCAAAGAACCCGTGAGCCTCGACGATGAGTACTATGAGCGGAGAGGCACTTCATCACGAAAGGTGAAAGATACCGACATCTTCTTCAGCGACTTCAAGGAGGACAGGGAGGCCATGGCGCAAAACATCGCTGATGAGGTTTACGAGAACGACGACAGCGACGACAACGACGAGCCTGTACAGACCCCACCAACTTCCGACGACAACGACACCCGTGTCAACACCCACAAGAACACCGAAGTGGAGAAAGTGGCGACCAGCCAATGGCGCAACAACGTACTCCACGACTATGAGGACAACTACCGCAACGATGTGGTGGCATACATCTACTTCATGGACAACGACAACTTCAAGCTGGTCGAGGACGACACCTGGGAAGAGGATACCGCAAGACTCGCCTTGGTGATACATGAGGATGAACAGTCCGAATACCTCATCATGGTCTATGACGACGGAACGGTCAACAAGGTCGATATGGAGGAACTGCTCGAACGACGCAAGGACACGCTCTATAAATACGCCAACGACAAGACCCTCGTCTTCGCATGCCCTGCCAGAAACGACGATGCGCTCATGATAGAGAACAAGGCCAAGAACGGAACCACCTATCTGCGAGTCGATGACATCGCTGCCATCAACGAGTCTAAGATCACCAGCCCAGGAACCATGACGACGGAAATAGAACTCGGACAAATCCTTAGGTGCGAGATCATCCCCGAGGACATGAAGCAAGGCATCAACCTCAACTTCTCCAAGAAATCCTATGGATTCTTCGAGAACACCGAGGATGGCAAGACCGTGATCCAAGTCCTTAACCGACTCTACGAAAGAAATGAAGAGTAAAAAAAACACCCCAAAATAAAAAAAATCCACAAATTTCTCCATTAAAGAATAAAAAGCACTACCTTTGCATCCGCTATCGAGAATTAATGACCAATAAATAAACAGAAAAAATGACAGTAACCAAAAGATTTTTCACTATCGCCATCCTGGCTATTCTGCCACTGATGCAGATGATGGCGCAGTCTATCGAGGGAAAATGGAAGATGTCACCAGAAGCCTTGAAGGCCATGGAAATTGGCGACGATAACGCTACGGGAGACATCATCCTTAATTTCGGACAGACAGATGTCACACTGTTCTTCCAAGTGAATTACTCCGACGACGAGGTGGGAACCATCGGATTCGAGATGTCGATGCCCGGAACATACAAGATGGTTGACAACAACGTCATCGAGAACACGTTCAACGAGGAAGCTGCCGACGCACAGATCAACAAACTCGAGCTCTCTTCCGAAGTCAAGAAAGCCATGGACGCCAGTGCCGAGGTCAAGAGCATGTTCATTAATGCGCTCACTTCTGAGCTCAACAAGAACAAACCACAGATGATTGAAGGTCTGAAGATGATTGGCAAAAGCCTGGCCAAGACGAACATCGTCAAGAACGATGGAACGACGCTCACACTCAGTTTTGACGACAAGACGATCGATATGATCAAGGTCGTTGAGGAATAGCACTTCCATCAATCCATATCCCTGCCACGGCTCCTTCCACGAAGGAGCCGTGGTGCGTTTTCATGGCTGTTGACTCTCTGGTGCGTTTTGATGGCTATTGTCCTCTGGTGCGTTTTTCATGCCTATTGCTTATGATTTTATGTTCCTACAAAAAACACTTCCCTCAAAAAAAGCCTGTCATTTATTTGCACTTCTCAACCTTTTGTCCTATCTTTGCCAAAGTCCAAAGTCTAAACCCCATTCAATAACCCATAACCAATAACCATTAAAAAGGCCTAAAGCCTAGGAGCGGCCCTGTGCCCGGCCTTTCAAGGCCGATGTAATCGGTTGGGTGCTCGGCCATATTGTGGCCGAGATAAGCTAACGCCAAAACTCAATAACCTATAACCAATAACCAATAACCATTAAAATGACTCTTGACTCTCGACCCTTGACCCTTGACCTTAGGCGTTAGCCTAAAAAATATCAGAAAGTTTTAAATTTTTCCACCCTTATTACTATATTATATATGTACATCCGTAAAAATGAAAACAAACTCACTACGCTCATTGTTGGCAAGAATGCCTTTAGGCGTTCTCTCCTTTCCTCCTCCCCTCCTCAGAATATAAAAATCTAACACATAGGAAAGAGCGCTGTGCCTGGGCCTTCCATGCCCGGTGTAATCACCAGCTAATGGTCAATGAGCAAAGGCCTAACGCCTAGCGCCTCGAAAAGGTCGTGTGCCCGGGCCTTCCATGCCCGGTGTAATCACCAGCAAACTCAATAACCAATAACCAATAACCAATAACCATTCAAAGAACCAATAACCATTCAAATCCTATGGCAACAAGAAAGAAAGCAAAACCAGAAGTACAGCCTTCATTGAAGGAGGCCATCCAAAACGAGTTGAACAAAGACCTCGACTTATTGACAGCTATGGAGCAAATAGCCAATCGAACCCGTGGATACGTCCTGAACGATGAATTATTCGAAAACATCAGATTCTATACCAAAGTGTTGGTAGAACGTATGGGACTCACTGAGAGACAAGCCGTGGTGCTCTCCATCTGTGTCGAGCACGGACCCTACAACGTGGACTACAACGACATCTCGTCACACCTCGGAATCAGCAAGATTGGCGCACTGAAACTGGGAGCAGAAATCGATGCACTGGCACGAAGACGACTGCTCAGATACCGGAATGCCAAAGAGCAAAGCTCGTTCGACATCCCTTCAGCAGTGCTCAATGCACTTAAGCGCAACGAAACGTACCAAGCACCTAAACGAGAGAACCTCAACATTGAGGAGTTTTTCGCCACGCTCAACCAAGACTTCGAAGACCTCAGCAATGAAACGATAAGCGCAGAGGAGTTCGCAAAAGAGGAGCGCAAACTGATGAACGACAACAAACATCTGTCTTTTGTACAGAAATTCAGCAAACTGGGTCTCGACAACACCAGCGAAGACTGGATCCTGATGCTCACCTTCTGCCACCTCTGCGTGAACAACAACGACAACCGAGTCACATTCAGAGACTTCGCTGACGTGTACGAATACGACAGCGACTTCACCTGTGCAAAACACACCCTTCGCAATGGCACTCACAGACTGATGAGGGATAAACTCATCGAGCACACGTGCGAGGAAGGAATGGTCAACTCCACCGAGTTCAAGATCACTGAGGAAACCAAACGAGACCTGCTCAGCGATTTCAACCTACAGGTCACCGAAGAACGCGTTTCTGGACTCCTCAAAAACGATGAACTGCAACAGAAGAAGTTGTTCTTCAACGATGAGGTCAAGAAACAGGTGGACGAACTCTTCAGCTTCCTCACCGACGAGAAGTACCGTGAGATACACCAACGATTGAAGGCAAGGGGCTTCAGACAGGGATTCGCCTGCCTGTTCTACGGCGGCCCTGGCACTGGCAAGACCGAAACGGTGTATCAGCTGGCTAAGGCCACAGGACGCGACATTATGTTGGTGGATGTGCCTCGAATCAAGAGCAAATGGGTCGGCGACTCCGAAAAGAATGTGAAAGCGCTCTTCAGCCAATACCGTGAACTGGTGAAAAAGAAGGCGGTCACACCCATACTCCTCTTCAACGAGGCCGACGCACTCCTCGGAACACGTATGAATGGCGCGCAAAGTGCTGTTGACAAGATGGAGAACACACTCCAGAACATCATCCTGCAGGAGATGGAGGACCTCGACGGAATACTCATAGCCACCACCAACCTCACCTGCAACCTCGACAACGCTTTCTCACGCCGATTCCTCTACAAGATCAGGTTCGACAAACCCACCATCGAGGCACGCCAGCACATCTGGCACGAGATGATTCCCGAACTCAGCGACACCGAGTCGATGTCGCTCGCAAAAAGCTACGAGTTCAGTGGCGGACAAATCGAGAACATCGCGAGGAAATACGCCATCAACTGCATCCTTCACGGTGACTGTCCTCAGCGCCTCGACACCATCCAATCCTACTGCAAGACCGAGAACATCGACGCCAAAACCTCCAAAATCGGCTTTTGAACATTGACCATTGACCATTGAACATTGACCATTGATCTTTGACTATTGACCATTGGCTCTCGACCCTGTACCCGGCCTTTCAAGGCCGGTGTATTCGGTTGTGTGCTCAGCCGTACTACGGCCGAGAAAATCTAACGCCAAAACTCAATAACCAATAACCAATAACCATTCATAGGCCCTTGGCCCTCGCCCCTTGACCCTTGACCCTCGACCATTGACTCTTGACCTTAGGCGTCAGCCTAAACTCAAGAACCTTTCACAATTTCTTAACTCTTAATTCTTAACTCTTAATTAAATAAGGTCTCTCGCCTTTAATGGAATCAGGTTGATAGATATTGAACATCCGCAGGTTGTTCAAAAAAACGCGGGTGAGGTGGAGGAAGGAGAACTTGTTCTCATGACGCCACCCCACCCGTGTTTTTTGGGCATCCCCGAAGGGGTGTCATATAGCTATCCACCTGATTCAAAGTCCCCAGGCTTTTCTTTGTTGTTTCTAGTTGTTTTAAGTTGTTTCCAATAAGAAGCCATTTGCTTTCGAGGTACTTCGGAAATAGATTTGTAAGATTTGATTAGATTTGTGAGATTTTGATAAAATGCTCACGCTCGGCATAGTTCAAACAAGTTCGGCTCTGCCCTCGCTTAATCGCATTTTTCCCGCCGTCAGGCGACTCCAAATAACACAACCAAAATTTATATAATTTTTTATCTCATTTTTTTATAATTTTGAGGCCGTAGGCCGACCCTCCTTTTCTCCTCCACTCCTTAGACAAAAAGCTAACGCCAAGGGAAGAGTGCTGTGCCCGGGCCTTCCATGCCCGGTGAAATCGGTTGTGTGCTCGGCCGTAGTACGGCCGAGAAAAGCTGACACCTAAAGCCTAGAGTCTAATGCCTAACGCCTATTTAGGGCTCTCGCAACACCCACGTAAGCAATTAGGAATATGTTCATCATCAGCGAATAGATGATGGCCGGAATCGCTATCGTGTCGTTGTTGAACACAAAAGGACTGCTCGCGATAGCGATGCTCTGCGCAGCGTTCTGCATCCCGATCTCAATCACAATCGTCTTGCGCTCCTTACCCGTGAGTCCCCACAACCGCGAGAGCAGGATGCCAGTCCCCATAGCCAGCAGAACCAACAACGAGATGCATGAGCCCAAAGTACTGGTGTTTTCCAGAATCGTGTCACTGTGCTGGAAATAAAACACCGTCACCAACAACACCAGCAGCGGAAGGGCTATTTTCGAGAGGACCACATTGAGTTTCGATGCGGTCGCCTTCCATTTCTTCTTCACCCAGACACCCAGCGCGATAGGAACGAACATCAAGACGATGTTCTGCACAATCAACTGACCGACAGGCAGGTGGATCTCCACCGACTCAGAGCCTGTGGCTGGAACCACTATACCCATGATGATCGGCAGCGTGACAAGGGTAATCAAACTGCTGCAAGCCGTCAACGACACAGATAGCGCCACATCACCCTTGGCCAGCATCGAGAACACGTTCGACGAACTGCCACCAGGACAGCAGGCTATCAGCACCACACCGATGAAGAAGAACGGTGAGAGATGGAACGCAGACGCCAGAAAGTATGCCAAGACGGGCAGACAGACGATCTGACCGACAAGTCCCGCAAGAATGGGACGAGGACGTTTGAGAAACAACTTGAAGTCCGACAAACGGAGTGTAAGTCCGAGTTCGAACATCAGCAGCGTAAGAATAGGAATAACAATAAAAATAGTCGTCATAATAACATCTCATCTTTTGAGTTCAGTACCCAGCCCCTACTAAGGCTCATTGCAAAGGAACAGCTAACGCCTAAAGCCTATATAGAGGTTGTGTGCCCGGGCCTTCCATGCCCGGTGTAATCACCAGCAAAAAAAGCTAACGCCTAAAGCCTAGGAGCGGCCCTGTGCCCGGCCTTTTAAGGCCGGTGTAATCGGTTGGGTGCTCGGCCATATTGTGGCCGAGATAAGCTAACGCCTAAACTCAATAACCAATAACCTTTCACAATTTCTTAACTCTTAACTCTTAATTCTTAACTTAATAAGACTCTTGACTCTTGACCTTAGGCGAAGCCTATGAGTTCCGCAAAATAACAAAGAATTCTCCTCCCGACCAAGCAAAGACCATTTTTTCTCGCTAAAACCCTATTTTATTCATTCGAAAACCCCGCACTCAAAAGAAAAAACGGTAAATTTGCCATATAATCCAAAACCAACCTTAAGACTATGGAAGTAAAAGACATTTTCGAACTGCGAAAACAAGGAAAGATAGAAGAGGCATACGAGGCGATACGCCCCATGTACGCCGCCCACCAAGGACACTACACCACCATCGCCATGTTCTGGTGCGCCAGCGACATGATCAAACTGCGACTCGAACAACAAAAGGTCGAGGAAGCTCTCAAGATCTTCCAGGCACTCATCCGACTCTATCCCAACATGGACGACGCCGACGGCAAGGGTCACCATGCCATACTCCGACATGCCATCAGCCTGAGCGAGGCTTCAACCCAATTCTCCATCGTCGAATTCCTCGAGAACGGAGGCTTGGACAGTCTCACCGACGACGACTGGAAAAGCACTGAGGCCAACGGACATCCACTGCCATCCATCGCTGCACGACTCATCAGCCATGTTTATCGCGAACTCGATGCCAACCCAACAGCAGAGATGGGACTACGATGCACACCCATCCTCGAAGAGGCGCTCAAGCATAGCCGCAACAACATGAACTACCAACGACTCATGGCTCTCATCTACAAGATCACCGGCGACAACAAGAAAGCTGTCGAGATCTACAAGAAACTGCTCAACCGACACCACCAGTCCTACCTCTATAGCGAACTGGCTGACCTGGCCACACAACCGGCCAACAAGATACCACTACTCTGCAAGGCCGTACTGACACAGAAAGAAGAGAAGTTCCGCACCAAACTCTACATCCAGCTCGCAGAGCTGCTTACCGACAGCCATCCACAGATAGCTGCCTTCACACTCAACGAGAGCATGCGCATACGCCAGACTGGCGGTTTCCACATCTCTCAGCAGCAACTCAATCTACAGAAACGGCTGACGGGCATCCAGGCCGCCACCACGGCTCTGGCCAATGATTTCTTTGCCCAACAAGCCGCCCTGGTCAAGAACATCATCGGGTAAGAAGAGGGAATAATCATCCCGTTCCAAGTCAAAGCTGACCCACAAACAAGAAAATCAGTGCAGAGACGAAAAAAATGAACGGCGATAAGAGAAAAACAACTTTTTTTCGTTATTTTTGCATAGTAGTAACGTTGCTTTTTTATTCTCTCGTTAACAAAACTTATCTATCGCGATTATGTCGTATATGATTCTTTTCAAGCTTCTGGGATCGCTCGCACTGCTGATGTTCGGTATGAAGTCGATGAGCGAAGCGCTACAGAAGATGGCGGGCCCACAACTCCGACATGTACTCGGAGCCATGACCACCAACCGTTTCACAGGCGTGCTCACCGGTGTCGGAGTCACTGCCGCCGTACAGTCCAGTACAGCCACCACACTCATGACGGTGTCGTTCGTCAACGCCGGACTGCTCACACTCAAGCAGGCCATCTCCGTCATCATGGGTGCCAACATCGGAACGACCGTGACGGCGTGGATCATGTCGCTCGGATTCTCATTCAACATCACCGACTTCGTCTATCCCGCCTTCTTCATCGGCATCATCCTCATCTATCTCAAGAAACGACGCATCATCGGTGACTTCCTCTTCGGCGTGGCCTTCCTGTTCCTCGGACTCGGCACACTCAAAGAGACGGGCTTCAACCTTGTCGATGACCCACAGACCAACCAAGCCATCAGCGCTTTCTTCGCCCACTTCAACGAGCCCACCTTCTGGAACTCACTCTTCTTCCTGTTGATAGGTACGGTCCTGACACTCTGCGTCCAGTCTTCAGCTGCCATCATGGCCATCACCATGATACTCTGCTCCACGGGAGTGCTACATCTCGACCAAGGAATCATGTTGGTCATGGGCGAAAACATCGGAACAACCATCACTGCCAATATCGTGGCACTCGGAGCCAACACACAGGCACGACGGGCAGCACTCTCACACATGAGCGTGAACATTCTGGGCGTCATCTGGGTGATCTCCTTACTCCCTTGGTTCCTCAAAATGGTCTATGGACTGGCTGGATACAACCCTGAGACGCCCGACTTGGCGAAGGTGTCAGTGGTGCTCGCCACGTTCCACTCCGCCTTCAACATCTCCAACATCTTTGTGCTCATCTGGTTCGTTCCTCAAATCGAGAAATTCGTCTGCTGGGCCATCAAGCCAAAGCATGCGGATGGAAAGGAAGAAGACTTCAGACTCCACTTCATCACCTCGGGTATCATGAAAACACCCGAGCTCTCCGTACTCGAAGCCCAAAAGGAGATTGTGTCCTTCTGCGAGCGCATACAACGTATGTTTGGCATGGTGAGAGACCTCTTGGTGGAAAAGAACGAACAGAAGTTCACCAAGTTGTTCAATAGAATAGAAAAATACGAGAACATCTCCGACAACATGGAACTCGAGATCGCCAACTATCTTGAGCTCGTGAGCGATGCTCACCTCAGCGACGAGACCAAGGGAAAGATTCGAGCCATGCTACGCGAGATCTCAGAGATAGAGAGCATCGGCGATGCCTGCTACAACATCGCACGAACCATCAACCGGAAGGTACAAGGCAACCAAGAGCATTTCAACGCTGCCCAGTACAAGCATATCCAACAGATGATGGAACTGACCGACGAGGCGCTGACATACATGAACGAACTGATGGGCGGATTCAAGGAAGAGTTCGACTCCAGCAAGACCTTCAACACCGAGAGCGAGATCAACAACCTACGCAACTACCTCAAGTCGCAGAACATCACCGACATCAACAATCACGAGTACACCTACGCCGTCGGCACCACCTACATGGACATCATCAACGAGTGTGAGAAGTTAGGCGACTACGTCGTCAACGTCGTGGAAGCCCGCCTCGGCACCAAGCTCAAAACTACCACCTCCTAAATAAGGACCTTTGACTCTCGACAAAAAAAGGCTAAAGGCTAAAGCCTAAAAGGACTCTCGACTCCAATCAGGTGGATAGATATTGAACATCCGCAGGTTGTTCAAAAAAAACGCGGATGAGGTGAAGGCAGGGAAACTTGTTTTCATGACGTCACCCCACCCGTGTTTTTTGCATCCCCGAAGGGGTTGCATATAGCTATTCAACTGATTCAAAGCCCCCAGGCTTTTCTTTGTTGTGATTATGTTGTGAATAGTTGTTTTCAAATAACACAAACAGAATTTTTATAATTTTTTTATCACATTTTTTTATAATTTTGAGGCCGCAGGCCGACCCTTAACTCTCGACTCTTGACCTTCAATAACCAATAACCAATAAAATAATATGATCGAACTAAAAAACGAACACCTCACTGTCCTCATCTCTGAGACAGGAGCAGAACTACAAAGCATCAAGGACTCCACAGGCAAGGAATACCTGTGGCAGGCAGACCCCAAGTACTGGCCACGTCACTCACCCATCCTCTTCCCAATCGTGTGCAGTGTGAACAACGACACATACCGCGTGGACGGCAAGGAATACCACCTCCCGCGCCACGGCTTTGCACGCGACCGCGAGTTCGTGCTGCGCGACCAACTTGAAGACCAAGCTTCATTCGAACTGTTATGGGACGAAGAGACGCTCAAAGTCTATCCCTTCCAGTTCGCCCTCATCATCACCTACACCTTGGACGAGAACGCCATCAGCGTGGAGTGGCAGGTCGATAATCTCGACGAACAGGAGATCCACTTCCAGATAGGCGGCCATCCCGCTTTCAACATCCCCGGAATGAAGGAAGGTGATGTTCACCAAGGCAAGATCAGACTCGATGCCGAAGCGCCCATCTACCGCTACACCAGTTATATCGACGGCACCCACGACATGACCGAAGACCTCGTCGAAACCACCAAGGACGGCGTCATCGAGTTCAGCGAAGAAACCTGGGGCAAGGATTCCATCCAGATACACAGATGTCAGACCACCAAAGCCGAGATTCTCGACCCAGAGGGTCGTCCAGCCGTGGCAGTTTATTACGAGACCCCCGTCTGCGCCTTCTGGAGTCCATACAAGAAGAATGCTCCTTTTGTGTGCGTTGAGCCCTGGTACGGAGTCGGCGACTACCGTGGTTTCGATGGTGAGTTCCGCGACAAACCACTGATGAACCACCTCCTCCCCGGCGCCTCCTTCATCGGTGGCTACCAAATCGAAATCGGCTCCTAACCATTGACCATTGACTCTCGACCATTGACTCTCGACCCTTGACTCTCGACCCTTGACCCTCGACCCTTGACTCTTGACCATTGACTCTCGACCTTAGGCGTAGCCTAAACTCAATAACCTTTCACAATTTCTTAACTCTTAATTCTTAACTCTTAATTAAATAAGGTCTCATGTCTTTAATGGAATCAGGTTGATAGATATTGAACATCCGCAGGTTGTTCAAAAAAACGCGGGTGAGGTGGAGGAAGGAGAACTTGTTCTCATGACGCCATCTCACCAGTGTTTTTTGGCATCCCCGAAGGGGTAGCATATAGCTATCCACCTGATTCAAAGCCCCCAGGCTTTTCTTTGTTGTGATTATGTTGTGAATAGTTGTTTTCAAATAACACAAACAGAATTTTTATAATTTTTTTATCACATTTTTTTATAATTTTGAGGCCGTAGGCCGACCCTCGACTCTCGACTCTCGACCTTAGGCGTCAGCCTAAACTCAATAACCAATAACCATTAAAAAGGCCTAATTAACGCTATCCCCCATAGCGATGATGGGATTGACATAGAAGAGTTTCTCCACGAGGTCCCAACGATGGTATTTGGGTTTCACAAAGCCATTTTGGAACTGCGGTATCCAGGTATGAATAGAGAAATGGCAGTGACAAGGAACGTTGGCCCTGTCAGCGTTGCCAGTCTTGCCCACCTTGCCAATGATTTGTCCTTTGCGCACATATTTACCAAGGTACAATTCAGAATCAATTTCGCTGAGATGTGCGTAATAGTATGCCCGTGTAGAACGTCCTAAGATCTCCACCGCATTACCGCTGGGCCAACCCTTATCAGCAGTGTAGAGTTTCACGACAAAGCCATCCGTCACACTACGGACAGGAGTACCGTGCGCGGCGAAGATGTCGATGCCACGGTGAAAGTGGTCACCCCACGGATACCAGAACGACTGGTGGTTATAGCTATCAGGGCCGCAGCCATCCACAGGGTTTGGAATCCTCCGTTCAGGCACCACCCAAAACGCGAACAAGACGATAGCGATAAGCACCATTATCGTCTTCCATCCGCTCCATCCTTTTTTCTTTTTCTTTATTTTTTTCTTCTTCTTTTTCATCATCTCCCTCGATAATTCGTGATAATAAAAGCTAACGCCTAAAGCCTAAAGCCTCGAAAAGGTCGTGTGCCCGGGCCTTCCATGCCCGGTGTAATCACCAGCCAACTCAATAACCTATAACCTATAACCTATAACCATTCAATAAACAAAGGACTTCCCGATCCGCAGGCAACCATTGTACGCTGTTCAGTTCGTCCTTGGCGAGCCAGCGAGCCGCCTCATGTTCATTCAGGTGCAAGTCATCCGTCGTCAGAGAGCAGAGGTAGCAGTGCATCGTCAGGTGGAACGCCGGGTAGTCGTACTCCACAGTACAGAGCAGTTCGTCCACGTTGATCTCCGTCGAGAGTTCCTCAAGGATCTCCCGTCGCAGTGCCTCCTCCGGTGTCTCCCCAGGCTCCATCTTACCCCCAGGAAACTCCCACCAGTCCTTCCATTCGCCATATCCCCGCTGAGTAGCAAACACCTTGCCCTCCTTGCGGATGATTGCCGCCACCACCTCAATCCGTTTCATCTCTTTCCCAATCCTAATCTAATCCAAACTCCTAATGTCTAAAAAGGTCATGTGCCCGGGCCTTCCATGCCCGGTGTAATCGGTTTTGTGCTCGGCCATATTGTGGCCGAGATAAGCTAACGCCAAAACTCAATAACCTATAACCAATAACCTTTCACAATTTCTTAACTCTTAATTCTTAACTCTTAATTAAACAAAGCTCTTGACTTTAATGGAATCAGGTTGATAGATATTGAACATCCGTAGGTTGTTCAAAAAAACGCGGGTGAGGTGGAGGAAGGAGAACTTGTTCTCATGACGCCATCTCACCAGTGTTTTTTGGCATCCCCGAAGGGGTGTCATATAGCTATCCACCTGATTCAAAGCCCCCAGGCTTTTCTTTGTTGTAATTATGTTGTGAATAGTTGTTTCAAACAACAGAAACAGAATTTTTTATAATTTTTTATCACATTTTTTTATAATTTTGAGGCCGCAGGCCGACCCTCCTTCTCTCCTCCCCTCCTTAGACAAAAATCTAGCGCCTAGGAAAGAGTGCTGTGCCCGGGCTTTCCATGCCCGGTGTAATCACCAGCTAATGGTCAATGCTCAATGTTCAAAAATGCGATTGAGCGAGGGCAGAGCCGAACTCGTTCGAGCTATGCCGAGCGTGAGCATTTTAGGCGAAGCCAATGAGCTAAAGCCTAACCTTCCTTCCATCAACAATATAAAGTCCCTTCTGCTGGGGTTTGCCGTTCAGACGACGACCATCAAGCGTGTAATACACCCCATCTCCCGATCCAGAAGAAACCTGATCAGCAGGGATAGACTGAATAGCCGTCACAGGACTCACACCGTCCATGGAAAGGAAAGCCTCTTTGATATAGATAGGCGAAGAACCATCAGACTGCAAACCTACAGTGTAGAGGTGTGAAGGGTCAATGGCACGACCTGAAGGGGTGGAGATGTGATGGAGATCCACCACAATGTTCCTCGTCTTAACATCCTCCTCGTAGGCCTCGGCCATCCAAAGCGTGTTCTGGTCATAGACCTTCAGCACAGCTTTGCAAGTCGGGGTACGTAGGAGATTGATGACAAGGTAATTGTATGGAGACACATCGATAGCATTGTCATAGTGCCATCCACCGAAACCATTCCTTCCCGAGGTGAAGGTTGAGGCAGAAGCCATATACCTGAAACTTCCAGACAGATAGAGGCTGGGGACGAAAGCCCCGTCTTTCAGCAAGAAGAGTTCATCTGGCTGACGCTCTTCACCAGCCTGAGGCGTCGCCATCTGGGCGAGTGTTTCGGGCGAATAGAAATCCTCCTCTGTGAATTCCTTCTCCGTAGAGAACCAGTCGAAATCCACATGACCGCCCAACTCCTTGGTCGCGTAGTTGAAGAGGTAGAAACGCTGTCCCACGAAGAAGTCGAGCGTATAGCCCATGCTCATCGTGACACCGAACGAGCGCCAGGTCTTGTTGTCAAAACTGTACTGATAACGGCAGGTGTTACTACCGAAACTGAGCATGGCGCGTAGATAGACAACGTCGGAAGTCAACTCAATGCCGTTCTTGGTCTCTGCCACATTGTGGTTCTGGCTGTTGAACGTGCAACGCTCGCTGTAAAAGAACTTCTTGCCGTCCTGCATCTTGACTGCAATGAACGAATAAGGAGTCTGGAACACCGACAGTCCAGCCACGTCGCCTTCCTGCATTCCGCTCACGTCCATCTTTGCAGTGCCGTAGCACCATGAATATCTGTTGGATTCAGTGCCTTCGGGGTTAAGACCGATGATGCGCTGAGTGATGGAGTTACGGGCCGAAACGAGATGGTCGGTGACTGAGGCGGTGTAGAGACGGAGGTATCCCGGGCGTTCAGTCAGACTCCATGCCTTGTTGACAGGGTTGTGGTTCCACTCCCATTGCTTGCCCAAAGTGGTGGAGACAAACGGATCGTTCGTGGGAAGGTAGGTCTGCGGATAGGTGGCTCCCACATCAGGCTTGCGGTATGGTTTGCTGTTTCTGCTCACGTCGATGCCGTTGTTTCCGATGATGGGCCAACCGTCCTTCCATACCACGGGCTCAAGGTAAGGGATGCGTCCGATAGCGCCATTGTCCTTGAAGAGAACTGTCCACCATTCTCCGGTCTGGGTCTCGACAAGCGCGCCCTGATGGATACGTTGTCTCTCGAACACGCGGCCTTTGTGCTCCTCGTAAGGACCCATCGGCTTCTTCGCGCGGAAAATGGTCTGAGAGCCCTCGGTACCTCCGTAGGTGGCATAGATGTAATAGTAGTCGCCGATGTGGTACATGTGGGAACCTTCGCAACCGTTGCCCACAGAGATCACACGTTGGCTGGATATTTTCTGCAAGGTCACAGGGTCGAGTTTGTTCACCCATATATCGCCAATACCACAAGCGACATAGAGATAGCCATCGCCATTCTCACCATCGTCAAACATCCATCCCGAGTCATAATAGTGCTCGTTCATCTTCACCATCGACCAGAGGCCCTCTGGGTCGGTCGCAGTAAGGAGGATGTTCTGAGTGTCATCAACTCCCGAACGACCGTAGCAGATGAAATAAAGGTAGAACTTCCCGTCGTGGTATTTCAGCGAAGCCGCCCACTGTCCCTGTGAATAATGGTGCCTGCCGTTGAGGAGATTATAGGCATCGTTGCTGTCTATACGCTCCAGGGGATTGGCGCAATACTCCCAGTTGACGAGGTCTTTCGATTTCAGGATGGTGGCACCGGGGAAGTGGTACATGGTCGTACCGACAAAGAAATAAGTGTCGCCCACCCGAATGACGTCACAGTCGGGAAAGTCCGCATTGACGATGGGGTTGACATAGGTGCCGTCACCTCGGTCGGCAGTCCATTTGCTGGTAAATGGTTTCAACGTCTCTTGTGCACTCATCATGGCACAGAAGACCAGCATTGTCGCTACAAAAGTGGTAAATCTTTTCATACAGCTATCTGTTTTTTATTTTACTATTCAACTTTCGTTCTCTCCTCTCCTCCTCTCCTCCTTAGAAAAAGCTAAAGCCTAAAGCCTACTACTGCCTCTTGACTCTTGACTCTCGACAAAAAAAGGCGTCAGCCTAAATTCTGTTAGCTCTTTTACGATGCAAAAATAATCAAAAAACTTGAGAACGTCTATACTTTTCATCATTTAACGTAAGTAATGTCAAGGAAAGAGCCTGTGCCCGCGCCGATTCATCAGCGGTGTAATCGGTTGTGTGCTCGGCCGTAGTGCGGCCGAGAAAAGCTAAAGCCAAAACTCAATAACCAATAACCTTTCACAATTTTTTAACTCTTAACTCTTAATTCTTAACTCTTAACTTAATATGACTCTTGACTAAATAAGGCCTAACGCCTATAAAGAGGCTTTCTAAAAAAATCGTCTCAGATATCCTTGATATACCAACAATTCACTAATTTTGCCTAAGAATCAACAGGGAATCGTATTATGCTGGTTTTTATTGACACAGAGGTCGGTATAGAGAGCCTGAAGGTAGAGGACTACGGTGCGGTGCGAGAGGACGGCGCGGTACTCCATACCCAGTCTGCCCAAGAGTTCAACGCCTTTGTGTCAACTTGCGATACCTTGTGTGGTCACAACATCATCCGACACGACCTGAACTATCTCCATCTCCCAAGACAATACACCGTGATCGACACCCTGCCATTGTCGCCACTGCTGTTTCCGAAAAAGCCCTACCATAAACTGCTGAAAGACGACAAACTTCAAGTCGATGAGTTGAACAACCCTGTCAATGACTCCAAGAAAGCGCAGGATCTGTTCTACGATGAAGTGGAGGCTTGGAAACAGTTGCCGTTGGAGAGACGCACAATCTACAGACAACTGCTCTCGGGAACACAGGAGTTCGGTGGCTTCTTGGAGTATGTCGCAGAACCAAAGCCGCTCGAGCAACAAAACCTCGAAGACCTGATTCGGCAGGAATACCATGGGAGAATCTGCGAGAACGCCAATGTTGCGGCGGTCGTCAAACACTATCCCGTGGAGCTGGCTTATACGTTGGCACTGATCGGCACTGATGATGTACAGTCGATAACACCGCCATGGGTGATGCACAGTTACCCCAAGGTGGGGAATGTGATGGCCTTTCTCAGGAACACACCCTGCGGAAAGTGCAAGTACTGCAACGAACGCCTCAATGCGCATAGAGGACTGAAAGAGTTTTTCGGCTACGACGAGTTCCGTCAGTTCGACGGTGTGCCCATGCAACAACAGGCTGTCGAGTCTGCCATCCGCGGCGAGTCGTTACTGACCATCTTTCCTACGGGTGGCGGCAAGTCGTTGACCTTCCAGTTGCCGGCTCTGATGGCTGGTCGAAATGTCCATGGTCTGACGGTGGTCATCTCGCCTTTACAGAGCCTGATGAAGGATCAGGTGGACAACCTCACAGACCGCGGCATTCCTGACGCCGTGACCATCAACGGCCTGCTCGACCCCCTCGAACGCGCCACCGCCATCCGTCAAGTGACAGACGGTACCGCCAACCTGCTCTATATCGCCCCCGAGATGCTGCGCAGCCGGACCATCACAAGGCTGTTGATGGGCCGCAACGTGGTTCGTTTCGTCATCGACGAGGCCCATTGCTTCTCGGCTTGGGGACAGGACTTCCGCACTGACTATCTGTTCATCGGTGACTTCATCCGCAACCTTCAGGAGAAGAAACAACAGAAAAATTCCATTCCCGTCTCGTGCTTCACCGCCACTGCCAAACAAAAGGTGGTGAGCGACATCTGTGACTATTTCAAACAGAAACTCGGCGTATCACTGAAGATATTCGCTGCAAACGCGGAGCGTAAGAACCTGCGCTATTCCGTGCTGCACGCCGAAACCCAAGACGAGAAATACAACCTGCTGCGCAACCTTATACTTGGTCATCAATGCCCCTCGATTGTATATGTCAGCCGCACCCGACGGACAAAAGAGCTGGCTGAGCACCTGCGTAGCGACGGCATAACGGCACTGCCCTTCAATGGCAAGATGGACTCGGCTGAGAAGGTGAAGAACCAAAACGCCTTTATGAGAGGCGAGGTACAGGTCATCATCGCCACATCCGCCTTCGGAATGGGTGTGGACAAGAAAGACGTGGGACTGGTGGTACACTACGACATCAGCGATTCTTTGGAGAACTACATTCAAGAGGCTGGACGTGCCGGTCGTGACCCGCAGATGGAAGCACAGTGTTTTGTACTATACAGCGACAGCGACCTCGACAAGCACTTCATACTGCTCAACCAGACCAAACTCTCCATCAGCGAGATCCAGCAGGTATGGAAAGCCATCAAGGAACTCACCGCCAAACGTGAACGAGTGTGCTGCTCACCATTGGAGATCGCTCGTCAGGCTGGATGGAACGATGACCTGGTCAACGAAATCGAGACACGTGTCAAGGGAGCCATCACGGCTCTCGAAGAGGCTGGGTTCGTCCATCGTGGCGAGAATGTGCCTCACATCTACGCCACAGGCATCCTGGTGCGCACCATGGACGAGGCACGTGACAGACTGACAGCATCGAAACTCTTCGACGAAACCACCCGGGAGGACGCCGCACGCATCATCCGCTCGCTCATCAGCAGCAAGGCTACAGCCAGAGGACGGGGTGCCGAGGCCGAAAGCCGCATCGACTATCTGGCCGACATCCTGGGCTTGAGCAAATGGACAGTGATGCGCTGTGTCAACCTCATGCGACAGGAAGGGATACTGGCCGACGCTTTGGACATGCAGGCTTACATCGACCGCTCAAACGTCGTTCGGGGACTCGACGTGCCGATGCGGCTTGAGCGTTTCCTTCTGGAGCATATCGGGGAGGATGTCCATACCTTCAGTTACAAACAACTGAACGCCGACGCGCAGGCTGCCGGCAACACCAAATGCACGGTGAAACTGTTACGCACACTGCTCGACTTTCTCCGAACGAGAGGATACATCTACAAACAGGAACACAAAACCGCTGGCGAAAGCGTCAGTCTGGGACTGCAGGTCAGCCGTGAGAATATCCTTGCCCGTTTCGAGCGGCGCATGGACTTATGCCGTTTTGCGGCAAAAGCACTCGAATCTTTACCTGTTGCTGACGACAATACCAAGATGATTGCCTTCTCGATGGTTGGACTATTGGAGCAATACAATGCCACGATGCAGTCGCAACTGTTCGGCGTTGCCGAAAAAGCATCACTCGGTGACATGGAGGAAGCGTTGCTCTACCTCTCGCGGATGGGACTGCTGAAAATCGAGGGCGGATTCATGGTGTCCTACAGCACCATGCAACTGCACCGCCTGGTCGAGCGCAAAGCCCGTTTCCGTAAAGAGCACTACCGGTTGCTCGACGAGTTCTATCAGCAGCGCATCCAACAGATCCACATCGTGGGCGAATACGCCAACATGATGGTGAGCGACTACAATGCCGCCATCCAGTTCGTCAGCGACTATTTCCTCATGGACTACCGCCAGTTCATAGAGACATACTTCAAAGGTAAACGACGCATACAGATCACCAGGAACATCCGACCAGCCCAATACGACAAGATCATCGGCAGTCTCTCCGCCAGACAACGCGAGATCATCGACGACAACCAAAGCAAGTATATCGTGGTCGCAGCGGGACCAGGTAGCGGGAAGACGAGGGTGCTGGTCCACAAACTGGCTTCACTCCTGATGATGGAGGATGTGAAACATGAGCAACTGCTGATGCTCACTTTCTCACGCGCTGCGGCCACAGAGTTCAAAAAACGGCTCATCGACCTGATCGGAGGCGCCGCACACTTTGTGGACATCAAGACCTTCCATTCCTACAGCTTCGACCTACTGGGACGACAAGGGACACTCGAGGAAGCCGACAGTGTGGTGCAACGAGCCGCCGAGATGATCGAGAACGGCGAGGTGGAATCATCGAAAATCGCGAAAACGGTACTCGTCATCGACGAGGCACAAGACATGAGCGCCGACGATTTCCGTCTGGTACAGGCCTTAATGCATCAGAATGAGGAGATGCGAGTGATAGCCGTGGGCGACGACGACCAGAACATCTATGGGTTCAGAGGCAGCAACTCGAGACACCTGCGCTCGCTCATCGACGACTACGGTGCCAGGCTCTACGAACTGACTTCCAACTACCGTTCCGACAAGGCCATTGTCGATTATGCCAACCACTTTGTCGAGCGGATTTCCAACCGCATGAAGCAGACGCCTATAGTGGCGGTCTCGACCCAAGAAGGGCATGTGGAGACCTCGGCCAGCCCAGACTGCCTCACCTCTTCACCCGCTCAAAAGAGCGGAACCACCGCCGTACTCACGGTCACCAACGAACAAACCCTTCAGGTGGCCCACATCCTGCGGCAGCAAGGCAAACATGTGCGTCTTATTCAGTCCACCGACGGGTTCCGCTTCATCAACCTGGCCGAGGTGCGCTACTTCTTCAAGCAGTTAGGGGATAATGATTACGGAAGCATCAGCCGTGGTCAATGGGATGAAGCCAAACACCGTACGGAGAAGGCTTACGCCTCGAGCAACTGCCTTGAGGCCGTGCGGCGGTTCTTCACCGACTTCGAGACCACCCATAAGGTCTTCTACCGCAGCGACCTCCGGGAGTTTGCCCTGGAGTCAAACTATGAGGACTTCATCGCATCGGAAGACAACACCGTCTTTGTCAGCACCATCCATAAAGCCAAAGGACGTGAGTTCAACACCGTCCACCTGTTGCTTGGTCGCATTATGAATGTTGATGACGATATGCTCCGCGCCGTCTATGTAGGCATCACGCGAGCCAAGCACAACCTGTTCATCTACAAGGACACCGCATTCCTCGACCCACAACCATCCATCGCCCTGTCGCTCTCCATGCATGATGTATGGCTCGATTACTTCCGCAACCACAAGGAACAGACCTTGCACCTCCGCAGCGGCGACAAGATGCACTACAACAACGATTGCCTTTCATCCCAACAGGGAGTTCGGATAACCTTCTTATCTACCGCCATGCGAGACCGAATGAAGGAATACGAAGCGAAAGGATATCAGGTGACCGATGCAGAAGTGAGCTTTGTCCTCGCCTGGCGTCCACCAGAAGAGCAAGAGGAAATCGCCGTCTGCCTCGCCAATCTCATCCTGAACAAACAGCTATAGGCATCTACTCATTTATTCACACATTTACTTCATCGAAGTTTCGCCATCTCGTCAAAAAAGAAGAATTAATTTTGTTCTGCTCTCGGTACTTTTGAGCAAACTGAGACTGAGCAGATGAAACAAAGTATAGTTATTAAATGCGGAGTTTGATAGATGCATACTCCTCCTATATCTCCTTTATCCCCAATGATTTCAAATAGCCATACGTTCCATCATAGAATTCCGGCAAACGAGTCGGATCCTCTGGAAAACCTTCGGGAGTGACACGACCATTTCCTTCGGGTATACAGATGACAATACCCTGACGCGCACGGGTCAAAAGAACTCGATAAGCATTGAGCATGTATTTTTGGTTTTCTATATTATTTTCTGGCGTCCATTTACTTCTTCCATTAAATTTAAAGTAGTGCCATTTGCCATCCTTGTATCGCATGTCGGCATCCCAAAGAATACAAGCGTAATCAAGTTCAAGTCCCTGAACCTGAATCTCAGTAGCAGCATCCTCTAAATAGTTGGACGAACGCACATCTGTCTTATCTTCTAAGAACCAATGAACTGCGTTATCATCATCCTGCGGCAATATGTGTACGGCCAAAGGTTTGAAACGTGCTGAAACTTTGGTAACCAAGACACCTGTCTGTTGTGTACCACGAGCTTTGGAACGAAGCCATTTACGAGCAGTATCCATGTTGCGCGTGAGAAGGATTGGATAGTTCCTTCCTGTCACATCCTGATATAGACCAGCTGCATCTTTACGAAAAGAAAGCAAAGATTGTACAAATGAAGAAAGCGTCTCAGCGCGGAAAGAACGAAGACTGACCGCTAAATGTAAACTTTCAGAGAAAGTCACCTTTTTATTATCTTTCAGAAGTTCATTCACTCGTCCTTCGGCATACTCGACATCCGTCAATTTATTGGAGATATAAACATTCCAATGCTTAAAACGATAGTTGAGCGCTTTAATCCATTCTGTGATGCCAGCCTCACCAGTATTGATTTCCTGCCCTCCACCTACCAGACACACAATAACAGCCCAGTCTTCTCGTTGATCGAGTGACCAGATGAGAAATTCGGCTTCCGACATGGGGAAGTTGGGAACCTTTAGCTTATTACCATATGTACCACCTCGTTTTAAATATTCTGCTATACGCTTATGTGTCCAACTGCGCTGTGCTTCATCAAAGATAGCCACATGTTCCACCTCGCCATAACCCGTGTTTTCCAATTTTACAGCCTTCTCAGGATCAATTTCGACGATACCATTTTCTACAGGATTCTTGATCTTGGCTAACATGTTGTCTCGATATCGGTGGATAATCTGAATAAACTCTTTTACCTCACGACGTGAATCTGATATTCTTTTTTGTTCCCCTCTATTTAAACACTTTTTCTGGTTATCTCGAGCCAAAGCTTCTGTAAGTACGGCTACCAATGGTCCATTGCCAGACAAATAGACTGCTCCGTTTTCTTTATCCAGTTCACCATTCTGATATGTCTGTTTTATAGCTACATCAAGTCCAACCAGCGTCTTCCCTGCACCAGGGACACCAGTCACAAAGCAAATGCTCTTCTCACCATTTTCTTTGGTCTGCTGTATAATATTGAGAATAAAATTGATTGTACGATCGGTTGAAACTTTGTCTGCCTCATGCCGAGTAATATCCTCTACGGAATGATTCTCGTAAAGCGCTCGTGCTGCCTCGATTATAGTTGGAGTTGGGGTATATGGGCTTATAACCCAATTAGTTATTGAATCTGATATAGGTTGAGGCCCAGCGTGGGCCAGTATTTTCTTGATCAAATCCTGAAGAAAATCTGCGCCAGAGACCAATGGATTGTATATTTCATCATCATATACTGAAGGAAGAAAATCAGAAGTTGCAGACATTCGTTCTGTAGGAACAAGTATGGGTACTATAACCTTATCATGACTGAAACGATGGAAGTTTTTCAAATCAAGGGCATAGTCCATTACCTGTTCGACATCCGCTTGAATTACATCTCTCTGTCCGACCTTGAATTCCAGGCAGAAGATGATTCCGCGCAACAACAAAACCACATCTATACGTTTACCCAACCTCGGAATGTCATATTCAAAAATAACTTGTGCATCTTCATCTTTCCATGGTATCAATACTTGTTTCAAAATGTTAATCTCACCCATCCAAGCCTCATCAGTAGTGGTCAGGGCTTCACCATGGTAGTTGTTGTGGAGCTTACCTAAAATAGCGAAATTATCCTTATCCATAAACTCCCCAATAGTCGATATATATAAGCATCTGTTAGGCATATTAATATGGTTTTTATTATGTAAAATTATTGCTTTTTTCTGACACTCCAAATCATTATTATCTATGTTCTTGTATTCATCGGTACAAATATAAAGAAAAAAAAGAGAAAAAAGACGATCATAGATATAAATATGGTGTTTTTAGTAAAGGATAGAGTTTTTTACATGAAAGACGTCTTTATTTGTATTTCCCTTTTTTCTAAAGGGCGATGAAGAAATCGTCGGGGTGTGGATTGTTGAGGGAGGCAAGAATGGCTATAATGGTAAATCAGACTGCATGCGGATATGACATAACAGCTACAAACTCGGAAAAACCTCCCCTGTGCCATATTATAGGACAGCGCTGGACTACTTTTGCCGAAAAAAAGAGATGGGTAATAGGGGGGAAAACAAGAGTTACAACGGATTGTGGCGTTTCATAGAGGATTATCTGCCAGACTATTATCATCGCGATGATGTGCTGCAAGACGACATCCTCTGCCGCTTCATCAACGATGAAGAAGTCTGCTACAACGACCTGGAATGGATTGAAGAAGAGTTCCATTCCGACAAACATCTGGTGGCGCAGGAAATCATCAGACTCGAAACCATATTCGTAAACGAAGCCCTGCATGATTTCTTTAGACTCTAGCCTACTATGCCCTGAATGAGATGCTCAAGAAGGAACAACCAGCACATGTGGACCCTGTGGAGTTGTATTGGGAAATCTCAGAAGAAACGACTGACGCATTTTAGATCTTTGCATCATCATCCCCCTCTCACTCTGACAACAAATCAACTGTCCATCCCCCTACCCTACACACCCTCCAACAGCGATACCTACCCTACACCTTCTCCATCAGCGAATCCAAACTCCACCCGCAGAGGGCGATGAAGAAATCGTCGGGGTGTGGGTTGTTGAGAGAGGCGAGGAGTAACTGGTACGCTTTCTTGTGGTATGGTTCGTCATCGGAGTTGATTTCACTGAGGAGGATCCAGTAGAACCTGTCGAGGTATTCCTCTGATGCGTTGTCGATGATGGCATTAAGTTGTTCTTTATTCATGGCCGCAGTTGTTATTTGTTAATGATTGCTGTTGTTATTTGTTGATGATTGCAATTGTTGTCTTTGTTCATGGTCGTATTAGTTTTTTGCAAATGTATGAATTCCTGATGATATATGCAAAAGAATCGATCTAATTTCAAACAATTATTCGATGTCGTGTGCCCGGGCCTTCCATGCCCGGCGTCATCACCAGAAAAGGAAAAGCTAACGCCTAAGAAAAAGGGGTACGTGGGCTGCCAGCCCGCGACAGCTAAAGTCTAAAGTCAAGCGTCAAGTGTCTAAATAGCTAACGCCTAAAGCCTAATAAGGGCTCTTGACTCTAATGGTCAATGGTCAATAATCAAAATTGCGATTAAGTGAGTACAAAAGAGAACTTGTTCTCATTTTGCCGGACATTTGAAGCAGCGAGAGCAATCGAGCTTGCTCAAATTGCCGAGTCGCGCCACATGAAGACAAAGTCAACGTGAGCAATTTATCTAATGTTCAATGGTCAATAGTCAATGGTCAATGAACAAAAAATCAGGTGGATAGATATTGAACATCCGTAGGTTGTTCAAAAAAACGCGGGTGAGGTGGAGGAAGGAGAACTTGTTCTCATGACGCCACCCCACCAGTGTTTTTTGCATCCCCGAAGGGGTGGCATATAGCTATCCACCTGATTCAAAGCCCCCAGGCTTTTCTTTGTTGATTTTGTTGTGATTATGTTGTGAATAGTTGTTTCAAATATCAGAAACAGAGTTTTTATAATTTTTTAATCTCAATTTTTTTATAATTTTGAGGCCGCAGGCCGACCCTTGACTCTTGACTCTCGACTCTTGACTCTCGACCTTAGGCGTCAGCCTAATTTCAATAACCTATAACCTTTTATCCGCTTACAGAAAAGCTTCATAGTGATAATTACTTAAATTATCCTAAATGAGATTATCCAAATTTGGATAATCTCATTATTGATATTAACTTTGCATTCTCAAGAAGAAAGTTATGGATAATCCATTTGTAACAAAAGGATACGCAGGGCCTGAATATTTCTGCGACAGAGTGAAGGAAACAAGCCAATTGGTAGAACTGACTACCAATGGCAACAATATTGCTTTGATATCACCGCGCCGTGTTGGAAAGACCGATTTGATTCGACATTTATTCCAACAGCCTGGAATCAAGGACAAGTACTACACATTTCATATTGACATCTATGCTACCAGCAGTCTTCGCGACTTCGTAAATGTCTTTGGCCGAACCATCTTGAATGAATTAAAGCCAAAAGGAAAAATCGTCTGGGAGGGATTCCTGAACTTACTCCGCTCGCTTCGTAGTGAGATTACGTACGATATCAATAACTTTCCTACATGGAGTCTTGGCTTAGGCGATATTGAGCATCCTGAAACTACACTCGACGAGATTTTTGAATATTTGGGAAAGGCAGATAAACCTTGTATTGTATGTATTGACGAATTTCAGCAAATCACGAGATACACAGAATCCCCCAATATTGAGGCAACGCTCAGAACCTACATGCAGAAATGTATCAATGCCACTTTCATCTTTTCTGGAAGCAAACGCCATCTGATGGGGGAAATCTTCACGTCACCTTCGAGGCCGTTCTATCAGTCAGTGCTGATTATGAACCTTAGGCCCATATCAGTTGATAAATATGTGGAGTTTGCGCAGATGCAGTTTGAAAAATATGGGAAAAGTATTGAAACCAAAGCCGTTGAGGACGTATACAACCGTTATGATGCGGTGACATCATGTGTCCAGCGCTTGCTGAATGTCTTATTCATGAAAACATTACCCAATCAATGTTGCACCAGCGATATGGTTGATGGTGCGGAAGAATATATCCTTGATTTATTTACTGAGACCTATTCAGATTTGCTCGACAAACTGCCAGAGAAGCAACGGGAAGTGTTCCTTGCCATAGCAAAAGAAGGAAAGGCAAAAAGTATTACAAGTAAGTCGTTTGTCAAACGACATCACTTACAGACTGTCAGTGTAATAACTGCAGCCGTGCGCAGTCTTTTAGCCAAAGACCTGATTACAGAAGACAAGGGAGTTTACACCGTTCACGATCCTTTCTTTGCCCTCTGGCTTCATCGGGAATTCATTTGAATCTAAATTGAACGCCATGAATCAGTCTGTTGAAAAGGTAGATTTAGGCCACATTTCACTCAAATAAAGGCTCTTGACTCTCACCCCTCGACTCTAATGGTCAATGGTCAAAATTGCGATTGAGCGAGGGCAATCAAGTTTACTTGAATTGCCGAGCGTGAGCAATTTAGGCGAAGCCAATGCTCAATGCTCAACGGTCAAAAATGCGATTGAGCGAGGGCAGAGCCTAACTTGTTCGAGCTATGCCGGACATTTGAAGCAGCGAGAGCAATCAAGCTTGCTTAGATTGCCGAGTCGCGCCAAATGAAGACAAAGTCAACGTGAGCATTTTAGGCGAAGCCAATGTTCAATGAGCTAAAGCCTAAACTCAATAACCAATAACCTTTCACAATTTCTTAACTCTTAATTCTTAACTCTTAATTAAACAAAGCTCTTGACTTTAATGGAATCAGGTTGATAGATATTGAACATCCGTAGGTTGTTCAAAAAAACGC
>JAFWPH010000047.1 GCA_017509605.1 Bacteroidaceae bacterium
AAAAGAAGATCAGTTAAACAAACAAAGTAATTTTTGTTCAAAAGTCCTATAGGCACCTAAGCCCCGTCGCGTCGTGATGACGCGACGGGGCTTTTCCATAGAACATTGAAATACTTCTTATTGAATCCAATGGAAATACACATAGAAGGCAATCTCCAACACAATCGTAATGATTGACAGGAGGGAAAGGGAACCGACTATGTAAAACAGATGTTGTGACAGCCAGACTCCTTCGTTATTCCTCACAATGTCCGTCAGTCTTTGACTCTGCTTCCGCCATAGCGTTTCCTGCTGCCTGTGATGGTCGTCAAGTGTCTGTTTCTCCTGCCCAAGCCATTGGTCATGACTGTCATGGAGCTGTTTCAGGCTCTCGTCATCAAGCCTCGTTTTGACTGGTGTCTGTTGTGCTTGGACAATGGCGTTGCAAATGCCTGTAATGACGTTCTCTGCGCTTTGGGTTGCGGCATTAAGACCTTTTAAGGTTTTGGCATTGGCATCGTTGGCTTCTCTGGTAGCATCAAGAGTTTTCCGCGCTAAGGAATGCGCTTCCTTGGTCTGCTCCAATGTGGCATCGAAGCGGTTCTGTTCTTTCTCCTTTTCCTCGTCATCCTTGATGGATTGCACGAAATAGAGCATAATCACCAGATGCTGCCACGCATCGAAGTGCTTGGTGTAACGCTCACCGCCGTTTTCTCGGCTGAGACGAACAGTTTTCTGCCTGTTGAGTAAATTGACCAGCTGACCATACATCGGCTGTCCTATAAAAAGTGTATCTTTGTTCATGTTACTTGGGTTTTGTGGTGAAACAGAGGTAACAAAAAAGGCTGAATACCAAATGAGGGATTCAGCCTAATTTTTATTCTGATGGAAAAGATTTAGCAGACAGCAATAAAAAAAGTTGCGATTTCTTGTTTAATTTGTGTTGGGTTGTTCGTTATATAAGTGTATGACACAAGAAGAATTCACATATATGGCAAGTGGGATGCGGGCAAAGGCCGTGTTGATGGCAAAGCAGTTCGGGTATTCCCAGAATGATGCTGAAGACATTGCGCAGGACGTGATGCTTCGGCTATGGAGCCTGCATGAGCAACTTAGAGACGCGGCTCATCTGCAAGCATCCACAGCCGTCACTGCAAAGCGCGTGTGCATAGACAGATGGCGCACGACGCATCAGTATCTGAGGATAGACCATGCGATGTCGATTGTTGATGAGGACACGCCGCAAGACCAACAGGAATACAACGAACTTGAGAAATGGCTGGACGAACAAATTGACAGCCTGCCTTCCACATCGGGAATGGTGCTGCGGATGCGTCAGCTGGAACATCGGGAACTGAGCGAGATTGCCGACATCTTAGGCATACGGCAGACATCAGTCTCCACACTGCTCTCACGGGCACGACACGAATTGCTTAACAAACTAAAGAGGAGAAAACAACAATGAAAAGGCAAAATGACAAACAGGAAATAACCCTACTGCTCAGCAAGTTCATGGCAGGTGAGACGAGCGTGGCCGAGGAACAGATGCTGGCACATTACTTCCGCACACACGATGTGGACGAAGAGTGGGTGGAATTTAAGGAAATGTTTGCGCTGTTCGACAGTGGAGAGGTAGATATTGAGCTGGAAGCCGACACGTCGGATCAACTTAACAACGGTGACTGCGGGAAAATCAGAATGCTTCCCAAGGCTGTCAAGGAAAAGCCAAAGATAGTTGCCTTCAGATGGCTGGCTACAACTGCCGTGTGCGCACTGCTGTTGATAGGTTTCTTCACAATGAATAAAAATGGTGAACAAGTCACAGAGGCACCCATAATCGCGCAGGTTAGCGATTCGGTAGAAGTGAAGCCGTCTATGGTGACACCCACCGTCACACACAAAGAGAATTTGGCTCAGACCCCGCCTCAGAAGCAAATACATAGGAGAAAGCACGACAACGTAGTGAAACCACAAGAAGAAAATGTCAGGTATATGACAGACGAGATGGTTGACCAGTTGCTTGCAAGGAATCTTCACGCAATGGCAGGGCAGTCAGTAGCCGACTACCAAGAAGTGGAAGAAGAAATAAAAACACGAGGTGAGCGGCTCACCAACGATTTGCTTGCCTTCACAACAAACAATTAACAACCAATTAATAAAAACAAATATGAGACATTGTCTAATCCTTTCAATATTGTGTCTTGCCCTGCAAGCAAACGCACAAAGTATCAACGAGCGTGTCGTCAGGCTCGCAGAACAGTTGGACTCCATCGGAATAGCCTCTATCGAGGCGAACTATTCTCATGGTCTGAGAACGGAGTATTTCGTCACCATCAGTTGCGACCTGTACGATGACTCAACTGCTCCCATCCAGTATAAAGACACGCAGGGTAACATCCTAAACGTCACGCCAGAGCAGGACAGGAAAATCCGCGACCTGTGGCGACGCAACCGTGAGAGTTACGACCTCATTCGTTCCACCTGTAACCAACTGGCGGAGGAAGGAACAGAGAGCTTCATTTGGCAGAGCCATCGGGGAGGCATCGACAGTCTGCTCTATTCTATAGCACTCAGGGATTACAAGAATCCACAGAATGACACTTTCACCCCCAATCTGACCGCTAATCCCGAATTGAGCAAATACAGCAGTGCCAAGGAGGGGCTGATTTTGAAGGTGAATCCGCCATCGTTTGCCCCAAGCAAGGATGCAGAACACTACAAGAAGGACAGATTCTTTCCCAAGAGTGTGGCTAACGTGACATACAGGCTAACTATCGAAGAACAGGACGAAGACACCGTTTACTATGTGGACTACAAGGAACTGGCAGAAGCAATAGACAAGGTGATGAAGACCAACGATATAAAGAGCCATCCCATCCTGATTACCCACGATAGAGGTGCGAAAGTTGAACATTTTGTGCATGGAATTAGCTGTTACGACATCACCCATCCCGAACTTGACGGAGAGACCCGTGGAACGGTATATGAGATTGAGACAGCCGATAAGGCCAAAGCCCTACGCGAATTAATATCCGCTGAAATAGGCAACTACGTAATCAGGCATCCGAAAACGAACTATCTGTATCGTCCCTTACAGGGCTACAACGGTGATATGCGCGGCATGTTCAGCAGCAACAACTGGCTCATCCGTACCGAGTTTCACACTCGGCACTGGTACAAGCTCGACAAATACCTCTCATGCCGCATCTTACTTCATCAAGTCAATCAGAAAGCATACGTCCTCGTCCTCGAATCAGTCAACGACTTCTGGCTACCCAAAGATTGGCACAAACTTAAGAGTTGGAAGAACGGTGAGAAGGAATACATAGCAGAATAAATTCTCATGCGGTTCAGGGTAAATCACTGATACCGACAAAGGAGGAGATGGAGAACGAATGAACATGCAGTTCATTAAAGCGGCAAAGTCGAGCGAGTAAACAAAGTAATTTATGTTGGCTTCGCCTTCGTTTTCGCGGCTGAAACGAACAGTTTTCTGCCTGTTGAGTAAATTGACCAGCTGACCATACATCGGCTGTCCTATAAAAAGTGTACCTTTGTTCTTGTTACTTGGGTTTTGTGGTGAAACAGAGGTAACAAAAAAAGGCTGAATACCAAATGAGGGATTCAGCCTAATTTTTATTCTGATGGAAAAGTTTTAGCGGACAGCAATAATTATCTGTACTATAATGCAACCTTGAAGATGCGTTTGCCCACTTTCACGATGTATGGTTGTGCAGCAGGGACTTGTAAGGATACGGTTCCTAATGCAGATGTTTTGTTTGCTATGGTTTTGCCGTCGGGGGAATAGACAAAAACATCTGATGCTTCATCGATGTTCTTGACGGTGATCTCCCCATTGTATCCAGTCACCTTTACGTCATTCAGACTCAGGGAGTTCACTCCAGATGGTATTTCATACGAAATGGAAAGAACCGATTCTTTTTTCAATTCAGGAGTGGTATAATATCCGTTGTCCACTTCATCTGTGACATCCGTTCCGTTAAAGGTGACGGCATTCACTTTGTTTTCGCCAAGCGAACCGATGAAAATGGTGTATGTCTCGTCGCTCTTCATGTTTTGCCGGGTATATCCTGTTGTTTCGTTTTGAACGGTCAGAGTTGTGTAATATACCTTGCCATTCATCTCCATATCTTCCTTGATTTTGCAGAAGTATCGCCATTCATGTGCGGAAGAATAGATCTCCTTGCTTCCCATAGGAACATGCAAGGTAGCAAAGTTATATACGTCGTATTGATCACGTACGTTATCTGTAGAGCACGAAAAATTTTTTGTTCCATAGCATGTGGGAGGTGTGGTGTTCAAACAGTTGATCGTGTGTAGTCTGTAGCAGCCATTAAAGGCTTCATTTCCGATGCTTGTGACGGAGTTGGGGATAGTGACGGATGTGAGGTCTGAGCAGCCATTGAAAGCATAAGAAGGAATCGTTCCATTCCATCCGTATTCATAATCAAATCCACCCCCAATTGGTCCTGCGGATTTCAAGCCTGAACAATGGTTGTTTTATAAAAACAAATTTTACAAGATTTATTTAGAACAAAATTGGATTCGTGTCAAGTCGTATATTATTGCCACTATTTTTATCATTGCAACCCTCTTTATGACGAAAAAAATACCACTTCATAATGTTTTGTTCATGTTCCATTTTTCTATAACCCCTATGACACCCAAGTTCGGACTTTCTATTATATAACTAATTGGTTACACAACAAAAAAACGCGGGTATCCACTTGCTGCCCGTCTGTCATCTGAGGCTTACCACAGCCCTGAGTGCTGACGAACAGAGTGATACCCACGCAAAGTATTGCTAAATACACCCAAAGTGTGCGCTGAAGGCTAAAGCCCTCTCGCACACAAGGGGTACATAAAACTAACCAACTCATCTTCTCCATAGAACAAGAAAAAAGAGACACAATAATTAGCAAAAATACTAATAGGACTCCAACAAAACTATGGAAAAAGTAGGTAAGGCTGAGGAATAACAAAATAGTACACCACTCACCTTTTTGTCATGGATGCGACCAAAAATCCATCAAGGCCATTCTGGTCGTAGAAAGAGAAAAAACAATCGGAAGGAGAAAATAATTATAAAAATGCTAATTATTCGGAAAGAATAATTATCTTTGCGTCATGCTCAAGGATTTCAACAAAGACGCAATCATCACCGCCGACCACCGAGTCAGCTACAGCGAGATGCTGCAACGCATCACGCTCTTCGCCAGCCATATTCCCCACTCCACTACCGAAGAGGCAGCGGGTGCAGTGGAAAGCCGCAAGAAGGTGCTCATCTACTCAGAGAACCGCGAAGGGTATGTCTATGCATTCTTCTCTGTCTGGCTCAACCGTGGCATAGCCATACCCGTGGATGCCATGTGCAGCGTCCATGAATTGGCGTTTCTTGTTTCCGACTGCCAACCTGTAGCTATTTGGACAAGCAAATCGCGCCAGCAGGTGGTTCGCGAAGCACTCGAGGAGGCGGGATTGAAGGTCAGCATCCTCCTCATCGATGACTTTGAGCGCCAGGATGTTCCTGACAACACGCTCCCTGCCAGCATCGACTATGAGATGGACCACACCGCCATCATTATCTACACATCGGGCACCACAGGCAATCCCAAAGGCGTGATGCTCTCCTTCCGCAACCTGCTGACCAACTTGCGGGCCGTGTCGGAAGAAGTGCCCATCCTGCGGCCTTCACGACGTGTACTCACCCTGCTGCCCCTGCATCATGTGTTGCCCCTGCAAGGCACGATGATTGTGCCGCTTGTCATCGGAGCCGGCATAGCCATTGCTCCCTCAATGGCTGCCGACGACCTCATGCTGACACTGCAGAAAGGTCAAGTTGGCGCTATTGTCGGTGTACCTCGCCTTTGGCAAACCCTCTTCAACGGTATCAAGAAGAAAATCGACGCATCTGTGGCCACACGCGCCCTCTATGCATTTTGCAAGGCCATGAACAATACTCGTCTCTCACGCACAGTGTTCAAGAAGGTCCACCAAATGTTAGGTGGGTATCTCGAAGCCTGTGTGAGCGGTGGAGCAGCCCTCGACCCTAACTTGTGGCGCGGGATGCACGTGCTGGGCCTGGACCTCATCGAGGGTTACGGCATGACGGAATGTGCGCCCATCATCGCATTCAACCGTCCCGATGACTTGCGACCAGGCTGTGTGGGCCAACCATTGCCTTCCTGTCAGGTGGAAATCAAGGACGGTGAGATCTGCGCCAAGGGCGACAACGTGATGCAAGGCTATTACAAACGTCCCGACGCCACTGCCGAGATCATCGACGCCGACGGATGGCTACATTCTGGCGACCTCGGGTATATGGACGAGACAAAGCATGTCTATATCACTGGCCGCAAAAAGGAGATGATTGTGCTTTCGAACGGCAAGAATATCAACCCCGAAGAACTGGAGCAACACCTGCAAGCCGACACTCTTCGAGTGAAAGAAGCTGCCGTAGTGGAGGCAGACAACGTGTTAAAGGCCATCATTTGTCCTCAGCCGAGATGGGCCAAGGGCATGAGCATGACCGAGATAGAGGAGGAACTGAAACGCGAGGTGGTGGAGAAAGTGAATGGCGAGGTGGCGACATACAAGAAGATCTACGGCATCTACGTCTATGACGGTGAACTGCCGAGAACCCGTCTCGATAAACTCCAGCGCTTCAAACTCGCCGAGGTGGTTGAGAACTGCAAGTCAGGCAATCATGAGAAGAAGACTTTCGTGGCACAACAGCCCACCACCGAGGAGTATGTCCTCATACGTCAGTACATAGAGAAAGAGAAAAAGACGGAGCCTTTGGCTGAGGACAATCTCGTGACCGACCTCGGCTTCGACTCGCTCGACATGGTGGGATTCGAGTACTTCCTCGACCAGACCTTCGGCATGGAGATGACGCAGAAGGAAATCCTCGCCTGCCCCAACATCGGCAAACTCGCCGAGTATATACGCCAAAACAAGACACGTGTCATGCTGGAAGACATCAACTGGCCACAACTCATCTTGTCCGACAAACGACAAATCCATATCCCCGAGATGTCGTCATCTGGCTGGCGGATTGTCAATGGAACAAAATGGCTGACGAAAAAGTATTTCAGTTTGAAGCAGACAGGCATGGAACATATACCGCTGACGGGCAACTTCATCATGGTGGCCAACCACCAGAGTTATCTCGACGCGCTGTTCCTGACGCAGGGGATGCCCAAGGCCCAGTTCCTCAACACCCGTTTCTTCGCCAAGGAGGAGCATGTCAGTTCTGCGGCCACAAAGCGTTTCGCATCCCGTCATGGTGTCCTCGTCCTGAAAAAGGCGCACATGAAAGACAGCATACTCAACCTCGGTCAGGCACTCCGAGCTGGCCACAACCTGGTCATCTTCCCAGAAGGCACACGAACAACCGACGGCCACTTGAACGAGTTCCGCCCCACCTTCGCCATACTCAGCATGGCGCTCGGCATCCCAGTGGTGCCAGTCTGCATCAAGGGAGCGTTTGAGGCGATGCCCAAGCACAGCAAATGGCCCTCACGCCTCCCCGTCGCCGTAGAGTACCTACCACCCGTCAGCCCCTCCGACTTCCAATCGGAAACGGAGATGGCCAATGCCGTGCGACAAATCATCCAACAGCACTTATAATTCATGCGGGACATTTCGCAACTTTCGCAACGAAATATCCCGCATGAATCCACTTTTATAATCTGATCACTTCAGTCCTTTCCACTCGCCTCGGATCTGCTTGCACTGTGTGTAGAGACTCGGGCAGTTGAAGACTTGGTGCAACTCGCTGTCGGGTTGCTTGATGATCTCGACACTGCGCTGGTGTGTGTCCCATCCGTCGCCCATGACATAGATATACATCACGCGGCCCGAACCCATGAACTGCATGTCCTGATGTTTGTTCACACTGGCCTTCATCTCAATGGTGTAAGGCTCAGATGGTGTGTAGCCGTTCTCGGGTTTCGCACCCTTCAACACGGCTGCAGGCAGGTAGCGCTGGTGATAGGAATCGTTGGCAGGAGCGTACTGCGATGTGCCGTACTTCTCCTTCAGTTGCGAAACGACAGAGTTGACATTGCTCGGCCAGTTGAGGAGTTGCATACACTTCATGCCTTCCTCGCGGTCACGTCCGTAGATTTCCATGGCCATGGTCATCATGGCGGCAGTTCCATGTGGTGTCTTGCCGAGGAACTCAGTGTAGAGTTTCTCGAACTCCTCGAAGTCGGAAGGCACATTGGTGAATGTCACAACGCCAGTTGCGGAGCTATTGTACTTTTCGGCGGTCAAGTTGCCCTTCATCGTGTAGGTATGGTCGCCGTAGTTCCAAGTGGTCTGTCCCTGTACCGTGGCGGCACAGGAAGCCAGCAAAGAAAAGAGAAAAGATTTTTTGTCACACATAATCATCAGAGTTTTTAAGGTTTGTTGTTTCTTATCCGCAAATATATCACATTATTTAAATATATCCAAGAAAACAAAAAAAACCATGCGAAAAATTTCGCAACGAAATTTTTCGCATGGACGATATTTGTTTAATATTTCCTTGTTAATCAAGTTGTTGAAATACAAGCGACCATCAACATTGCAAGGTAAAGAAAAACTCAAGAACTGAGGTTATTCCACGACCAGACGGCGGTTTTTAGGATATTTCACACGATACTGCACCAACAATTCCCTTTGCTCATTGGGTTGGAGATTGAGCTGCCAAGTGATGTAGCCATTTTCCTTATCGAGGTTGCCACCACTCAACTCCTCAGTTGTTACAGTGATGCCAGAGTTCTGGGACACAGGGATTTGATCCTTGAGTGTCATGTTGACGTTCTCGTTGCGGGTGTTCTTCACCATGATTCGCCATGCCATGGCCTGTTCCTGGTGGGAAGCGAGCAGTTTGCGTGTGGACTTGTCGGCCACCTTGATGCGTTGGATACGTATGCCACTGTCGCGCCCAAGTGAGAAATGGAGGGTATCGCTGGGCACAGTGGGGTCGATGATGGTCTTTCCCACAAAGGAATTGTCGAAATAGATGTTGGCCTCGCCTTCAAGCAGGCTGTAGCTGGTCCATCCTGTCGCGTCAGCAACAAGGAAGGCTTCCCTGTCGGCCCTGGGCACACCCACATATTGGTAGGAGGCAGGCAACTGGTATCGTGCGATTTCCGTGACAGTAACCTTGCCGTTGGAGAGCAGGGTGAGTGGCTGTTTGATGTCGAACTCATAACCGAACTGTGCTTTTTGTTCTTCCACCTCCATCATCTCACTTTCTTCGAGTGACTCCGCGTATTCAGCGTCTTCCATAGGTGCCATTTCCCTTTCCTTCCGCGCTGCCCTTTTGCTGGTTTGCAATCCGGACGCGACTTTTCCATTTAGGCCGTAAGCTACCACCGCTACCTCCTGGAGGGTGTTTTCATCCTCCTTCATTCTGACGTTCAATGTGGAGCCTGACACTCGCACGGTTTTTGACTCGTAACCGACATAGGAAAAACGCAACTGTTTCTTGTCCTTAGGCAATGTGATGGAGTAGTGGCCCTCAAAATCTGTAACTGTGCTGAGTTTCGTTCCCACAACCTGCACGTTGCATCCAATAAGCGGTTCCCGCTCTTCGTCTGTCACCACGCCTGAGACACCTGCGTCTTCGTCATCTTGGTCATATTGCGGTGCCTGACGGCCGTAGTCGAGCCAATAGGTGCGCAGTTCGGGTGCTACATTCGAACGGTTGGGATTGGCAGAGGAGAGTGTCACTGTCACCTTGTCCCATTTCTCCTTGGTGTTCTGGAAAATATTGGCCTTGTAGTAGAGTTGCAGGGGGTGTGAGGTGCTTTCCGACCTCACGTCATAGGTGGGATACCATCCGGCATTCTTCACATAATAGGAGATGTCGAACTCCGCCCGACAGGCCTGTGGAACATCCAATTTCACATCCACCTCAGTGACGGTGGCAAGCGGCAGATGCCCGATGGAGTCGGCGGTGTTTGCCAACTTTTCCCTTTCCTCGTTGACCTTCTGGAGTTCCTCATCGATAGAGATGATTTTCTTTTTCAGAGCAAGGAGTTCCTGTGAATAGTAGGTGTTGAGTTCCTTGATGCCGGCGAGCGGTGTGGCAGCGGTGCGATTGCCCACAGAGCAGTTGGTCTTCACCATCTCCAGTTGCGACTCCACCACTTCCCGTTCAGCTTGCAACTGATGGATCTTGTCGTCGGCAGCCTTCACCTTTTGTTGGGCTTCTTTCAGAATCCGCACATGCTTTACGCTATCAGGATGAGCTTTGCGATAGTTCACCCCGATAACGGTCAGTTTGCCACGAGCCCTCAGTTGCAGACTTTTCGTGTCGGCATAGGGGGAGAGGCCTGTGAAGGTGATGACCTGTTCGCCAGCCGTGAGATTGAGCGACTGTGATCGCTCCACTTGTGCGCCGTTGGCAAAAACAGTAACGTGCTTGATGGGTGGCTCATGCTTGTCTTCAGCATGGACGAACAGACCCATCAGCAAGAATGTCAAGATAATGATATGTCTTGTTTTCATAGAAAGTTGATATTATTGTTCAAGTAATCTTATATTTTCACGCCCTTCAGTTCCAGATAGAGGTCTATGGCATCGCGGTCGTTAAGGCTGGTGATGAAGTCCACGACCAGGCGAATGCGGTTGTAAAAGTCGTTGGGATAGGTCTCCTGCTGTTCGTAGTTCTGGCGGAAGTTCATGGAGATGGTTCAATGCTCCCTCCAGAACTCCTCCAACTGCTTGAAACAATGCCGGTTGATAATCTCCTCCAGACGCCGTTCGGGGTTATGACGAATCATGCACTTATGATCGAAGACCATCATCTCGCCTTTTTTCGCATCGTATGGTTTCCATTTGGGCAGCCCCTTGGTGTTGGGGTTCCCCGTATGAGCGAAGGAGGCCCACGAGCTGCTCATCAGGTCGGCAAGCTTAAAGTCCCTATCTGTTGGCTCTGGCAACTCATTTTTCGAATGCTGAAGCGAGTTGAAGCAAAACTTCAATTCGTGTCCGTGGACAGAACCATTGTTGACGGGCGATCGCCATGTGAACATATATACGTAAGTGTTGGTCCTGCGATTGGCGGAAATATGGTCGGCAGTGATGATTGTCTTAGGTCGGAAGAGCCAGTCGATGCTCAGCAGGTCTTGAGGCACATAATGTGGATAAGCCTCTGCGAATGCACGGATATAGGCTTCTGTATCGTCTTCGAAGGTTGGCCGAAGTTCCTCGCGGGCCTGGTCTATCGTCATTTCGCGACCGTAGGCTAAACGCTGCAGTTCATTGAATGTAGTGCCGATGATGATGGGGATATCGTCTGAGAAAGCGGCGAATCCTGGTTGGAAGGGTTGCTGTGTCAACATCTCGCCGTCAGGCGATGGGCCGAACCCCCACATCATGGGGGTGCCAGGTTTCCTGGTGCCTATGCTGGCTGCCATCGCCTTTTGTCCAGCGGCATAGAGTTCCTTGTAAGGCACATCCTTGATCTTGTCGATGTGTTCTTTGTCAATGCCCAGTTCCTTCAGAACGGCCGCGCCCAACTCTTCTGTCATCTGCTTGGTGTTGACATTGAGGATGGTGCCACTCAGGATGATGGCTTTATGGAAGAGCCCGCGTGCAGGAGGCATGCAGAGCAGTGTGCCGACCTTTCCTCCCCCACCCGACTCGCCGAAGATGGTTACGTTGTTCGGATCGCCACCGAAGAGGCTGATGTTGTCCCTGACCCATTGCAATGCCGCCACTACGTCGAGCATACCCACGTTAGCGGAATACTTGTATTCATCCGAACAAGCTGAGAGGTCAAGGAATCCGAGGATGTTGAGACGGTGGTTCACACTAACCACAACCACATCTTTCTTGGCCAATTCCATTCCAGGGTTCCAAGCAGAGGTTCCTGAATCGAAACCACCACCATGGAGCCACACCATCACTGGTTTGCGGGCTTCCTTGCCTGTGGTCCAGACATTGAGTACACAACAGTTAGTTTCCGACATCTCATCCTCGCTGAGTTCACGACCGTAGGTCATCTGCATGGCCTGAGGTCCCCAGTGGTCGCATTCTCTCACTCCATCCCACTTATCGACAGGCATAGGAGGCTTGAAACGCTCCACCTTGGCGTACGGGATGCCTAAGAAGGCGACAGTCTCGTTTTGGTTGAAGCCTTTCACCCAACCTGATTGGGTATTCACCATATAAGGGTTCTCCACAATTCCGTATGCCACACTGGTCAGCATCATCGCCAGCATCATGGCCATCCATCTTGTTCTCATATCGCTCCTATTTGACATGTTTATGGATTATCAAATCACCAGACGAATTATAGTTGTTTGTCACTTTGATTTCTGCATGATGAGCTGAGACTGGAGGACTTTGTCACCATCGACTGTGGCTGTGAGATTGACTACGGTGCTGTTGTCGGCCTCTGGGTGAAGGTGATGGCAGCGAACCACTTCAATGTCATCCCAACCATCAGAAAGCACTGTGGTCAGTCTGTATTTGCCGTTGTCTATTGTGATGGCCTTTTTGCCTTTGACCTTTGTTTGGGTAGCTGATATCGGTTTGTCGAGTTCAGGCAATGCATAAAATCCCATGCGAACCTTTCGAGGACCTTTAGTTTTTATTGTGTCAGCACGGACTACGCCGTTGGCTGTGACCTTCTCCGCCAAGCTGATTGTAACAGTCTTGTCATCCTGCATCTCTGCAGTGCGACAGAACCATCCTTCATCATTGAGGCCTACGCCATGATAGGTGTTGATCTGAAGCCACTTGGCGTCAGAATTTCCTTCTCCGGCCGGCACAGAAAGAACCACATAGCTCATAGCGACCTCGCCATTCTTTCCATCCGACTGCCAAGGGAGTGATGAGTTGTAGGCCAACCTGTTGTAGTTCTCAAGTCCATAATAAAATCCGTTGTTGCGTGTAAACACATTACGGAATTCAGCCATCCCCAGTTCAGCATGGTCAGATACAAGGATTTTGGCTTCTTTTGAATATACGTTGTGTGGAACCTTTTTCTTCATCTTCGTCCACGCTCCTTCTGTCTCTCTTGCCGTCCAGAAGGGATTATCTGCTGGCATATACAGCGCAAGAAACAGCTTGGCCATCCAGAACACACTGCCACGGCAGGAGTAATGTTGCAGGCAATCCTCAAAATGACCGTAGAAACCGAGGTTGGGAAGACCGTCATCAGCGATGAAGTCAGGGTTCTGGAGGAATTGGAGAATGGCGCCTGAGCAAATGCGGCGCATCCATCCATAGTCGATGTCGGGACTGTGGAGCAAACCAGTGAGAGCAAGGGGTATGGCTGCGCCCATGCGATAGGTGATGCTTCTTCCCCACATCTGCATCTTGCCGTCACGACCGAACATATATGGGTATTGCTTCGGGATATCGCTCAGATGCTTCATGAACAACTCTGCCTCTGCCGGATAGTATTTACGGCCGAAACTCTCAGCCCAAAGGGGACCATACATCTGGAAAGCCCACATGCTATAATAGTCAAACAAAGGGGAATCATGATACCATCCATCTCCAACATATGCATTGAGATTGGCATGTAGCAAATCCTCCAAATACTTCATGTTGACTTCATATCCCTCCCGGTGCAGGAAACTGAGCAAACACTGATTGAAGAATCGCCAGTTCATATCTATCGTTCCTCCTTCAGCGTATGTCTTGAATACGGCAGCCAGACGGTCACGGGTTTCCTGTGGCAGAGGATACCAGAACACATCGGGAGCCATCAGCAGAGACACAGCAAGACCTCCAAGCTCCACAAGTTTCTGACCGCCATTACCTCCACCTCTCTTCTCTGGCAGGTAAATGGGACTATTAGGGTCGAGAAATGAAGCCATTTGATAGCGATAATAATCCCCGACTTTCACTCCATGAAGAGTCAAGTCAGGATTCTCCTTGAGCAATGGGCCGGCAAGGAACATCGTGCGACAGAGCGCCTCCATTCGAGAGGTCGGGATACCACCTTCGTCGCGTGGATAACTTTTACCAGCCTGTTTCGGCAGGTTGAAAGGTTCCTTGATATCATTGACATATTGAAAGGCTGTGTTGAGCAGAAATTCAGCCGCCTGTTTCCAATGGTCACGAGTCATGCCTGTATATGGACTTAGTTTGGTGTCGGGATTTATCACCTCAAAGGTTTTACCATTCGTCATCAAGTCATTCTGACTGAGAGGTTTTTCCTCTGTGTCATACCAAACTGACTCCGACACAATTGCCTTCGGCAAATACTCTGTCTTATGGATTGAATATGCGTGAATAATCAATGCACACGTCATCGATAGCAGCATTAACAGATAACGATTAGAATTCATATCGAAAAAAAGATTAGTTGTTAATAATCAGGCTTCAGTTATTAGTTGCAAAAATACACTTTTATATCTAAACGACCAATTATCACCTCGATTATTTAGCTTGACATGTGATGGGGTACCTATAAAAAGCGTTTTGGGGTAAACAGACAAAAACCCAAAAAACTAACACTGCAAAAAATTTACGAATCAATCGTCATGTTTTTTATCATGAAAAAATAGTATCTTTGTGGCCTCATTCAAATCCGCGATATCTCGGGCATATTCATCAATACCGAAACTGCGGCATGCGGCATCGAGGCCGCCCACTACGAAAAAACTAACAACAATGAAAAAGTCATTCATCCTTTTCGACCACGTGGGTGCGTCCGCACAAAGTGCGTTGGAGCAGAGAATAAAAGGACATATTGTCGATGTGGTGGCCCACGAGATTTATGATGGAGAACTCATCATCAAGGGCGACAAAATCGTAAATATCAAGCGCCATAAGTTGGATAACAGCAAAACCTGGCCCTACTTGCTGCCTGGCTTCATCGACAGCCATGTACACATTGAGAGCACAATGCTGGTACCCCGACAGTATGCTCTCGTGGCCGTGAGCAATGGCACCATCGGCGTCATTGCAGATGCACACGAGATCGGCAATGTATTAGGAGTAGAGGGGGTTGACTTCATGATTCAAAACGGCCAAGAGGCAACATTCAACTTCCTCTTCGGCGCACCCAGTTGTGTGCCTGCCTTAGGTGGAGACTTCGAAACAAGTGGTGCCATAATCACCGCTGACGAAATCGAGAGGATGATGAAACGCGACGATATCGCCTTCCTGTCCGAGATGATGAACTACCCCGGGGTGCTTAGGGGCGAACAGGAGGTGATGCGCAAAATCCGTGCCACCCTCGCTGCAGGAAAGCCCGTAGATGGTCATGCACCCGCTCTGACATTCGAAGAGCTTCAGCAGTATGCCGCCACTGGAATCACCACCAACCACGAATGTTCCTCGCTCGATGAGGGCCGAAACAACATCAAGGCCGGCATCAAGGTCATCATCCGAGATGGCAGTGCAGCCAAGGACTATGAGAACTTGAAACCGCTCATCAGCGAACACCCTGACAGTGTGATGTTCTGCTCCGACGACATCACGCCCGACGACCTCATCCAAGGTCAAATCGACACGATTGTCAAGCATGCCCTGGCCGATGGCTATGACTTGTGGAACATTCTCCAAGCCGCCTGCGTCAATCCGCAGAAGCATTACAACGTGAACTGGGGACTGCTGCAAAAGGGCGACCCCGCCACCTTCATCGCCCTCAGCAACCTCACGCCACACTTCCACGTGGAGAACACATTCATCCGAGGACAGGAGGTTTACAACCAGAACCACCCACAGACAACAAACGTCTCCTTATCGCTCTACCCCAACAAATTTGTAGCCAAAGCCATCACCACAGCCGACATCGCCCTCAATATGAAACCCGGCGACACCATGCACATCATACACGCCACAGACGGATGTCTGCAGACCGGACACGAAGAAGTGGAGGTGACCAATCCGTTGACCAACCTCCACTATCCCTGGGCAGAAGTGCAGAAGATTGTGGTTCTGAACCGCTACAAGTCTGGTGCCAAGCCTGTGGTGGGACTTATCCGCGGCTTTGACATCAAGAACGGAGCCATCGCCAGTTCTGTGGCACACGACTGTCATAACATCGTGGCAATCGGCTCCGACGACGAAAGCATCGTGAAAGCCATCAACCGCATCATCGAGATGCAAGGAGGGCTGGTAGCTGTCAGCCCCAACGAAATGCTCGACCTTCCGCTACCCATTGCCGGACTCATGTCTCCGATGAGCTGCAACGAAGTAGTCCCCCGTTCCAAGCAACTTCACGAAATGGCACGCGCCATCGGCTGTTCCATGCACTCGCCCTTCGTCACCATGGCTTTCATGTGCTTGTCCGTCATCCCCGACCTCAAAATCACCGACCGTTGTCTAATGGACACAAAGAACATGAGAATCATCAAGCCATGAACCCTTTCCTGCGCCACCCGTCCATTTTTCCTCATAATTGGTCTCACCTGTTGAACAATGGAGGCCGAAAAAAGGCTGAGGAGAACCAATCCCGCAAAAATGGCTCCTGCAAATTGGGCCAATAAATAGAGTGGCAACTTCTTTGCACTCATGCGTCCAGCCACCACCATGGCAACAGAAACGGCCGGGTTGAGGTGGGCACAGCAGATGTTGCGGGTCATGTAAATGGCCAGAGTCACTCCTATACCCCACACCAGGCCAATCTGGAATATACTGTTGTACTCGCCGAAAAGGACGGCTACCGCCACACTGCAGCAACCAAAAAGCGTGAGAACGAATGTTCCCAACATCTCACCGATAAAGTCTTTCATTTTTTAGTGTTGGATTGTTTGTAGAGTACAAATATAACAAACAATTTCCAACATTCCCACAGTCTCTTTCTCCATCACGAAAAATCACCTCTTCAACACGAAAGACGAATGCACGGTAAAGGTATAAAAAAGATTTAAATCAACGTCAGTTCGACAAAAGTGAAGTTAGAGTTGCTCTGATTGTTTCGAGAGTGAACAATTAATTCAAATCATAAAAACAAGCTAAAAGATTTGTTAGATTTGTACAAATTTGTCTGATTTCTCGCCGCCAGGCGACTCCTTTGTGAATTCATCGAATTCACATTAAATCCAAATCTCAAAACGAAACATCTCTAACTCAAAAGTGGTGAAATCACAAATAGGGCCCGCTGATTGCTCAGCAGGCCCTATTCTGTGGAGCTGGAGGGAATTGAACCCTCGTCCAAACAAGGAAGCCATACGCTTTCTACACGCTTATTCCAGACTGCGGTTTTCGTGACACACCAAGACCTGGACCACCAAGTGCATCCTTATCCTCTAAAAACTTCACCTACGGCACGAGGCTGCCGACAGCTATTCCCGATTTTGCTGCACCGCGAATCTGAACGCTTCAGGAAAATGGCTTTCAGTGCGATGTCTCGTTCCAATGTCTAACAAAGGAATAAAGCAAGTCTACTATACTTCGACTAAGCAGCGAGAGCGTAAGAAGTTTCGCCAATTAATTTGTTGAAGTCTGATATTTAGGAGCCAGGCAACGATGCTCCGCGTGCTTACGTACCACCTCAACTCGCTGTCAAATCCAATCAACCCCGAATTGGTCTTTCCCGTCCGAATGGTGGAGGGTCAGAATGTGGTAGGAACTGTGTGAGCCTGAATCGCGCCACGCAAGGCGACGGTATGTATAACCCACCCCATGTTCCAAAAAGCAAAATTATAACAAATTTCCAAAACGAACAAATTTTCCGGACATTTTTTATTGTTCTCCATTAATTGTCTTTCTTCGTCTTTCCTTTATTCTGAGAACAAGTAATATACCCCATGCCATTTAATCGTCCAAGGACCTGGCCGTTTTTTTGAAATGGGTTCTGGCTAAACCCAACAACTTGAGAGACTTGCGTAAATTGTCCTCCAACGACTTGCCGTCGGTATAAAAGAATTCACAGGAAGCTGAGACGCAATTCTGTGAACTGTTCAAGAACATCTTCATGAGTTTGGTCTCACGGTTGATCTTGTTGCAGATTCGGAGTGCAGTAAGCAGATCCTTCTTATCCACATTCGTGAAGTTATTAAATAACAAGTTGATGAACTGCTCGTTGTCGGAAGAAAACACATAGATGTATTTCATCTGGTAACGGAAGAACAAATCGCCGTCCTTGTCATGCTCCAAAGTGATACCCATAGATTTCAAGGTGCTGCTAACCAACTGATTCGAATCACTATTTTTCCGTTTCATAAGTATCTGTTTTTATTAGTTAATTTGGTAATCTATCTATTTTTTCTGCTGTCAGGATGAAGTTGAAGTGGGAGGGATATATAACTCCCACTTTAACTCCTATTTAACGTCAGTTCGACGAAAGTGAAGTTAGAATTGCTCCGATTGTTTCGAGTGTGAGTAATTTAGATAAATCATAGAATCAAGCAATAAGATTTGTGAGATTTGATCAGATTTGCAAGATTTCTCGCTAAAGGCGACTCCTAAGTGAATTCATCGAATTCACATTATTCATGCTTATTTCTTCTTAGGATTTGATGCTTTCAGGAGTTCTTTGATCTGTTCCATCAATTCGTCATACAAAGCCTCAGCGCCCTTGTTGTCGTCCTCGTCATCGTCGTTTTCTTCTTCGTCATCATCATCGCCATCATCGTCATCGTCGTCCTCGTCATCGTCATCCCAATCCTCGTCATCATCATTGTCATCTTCTTCATCGTCATCATCATTGCCATCTTCTTCATCGTCATCATCATCCCAATCCTCGTCATCGTCGTCATCATCGCCATCTTCTTCGTCATCTTCGTCATCCCAATCCTCGTCTTCTTCGTCATCATCGTCGTCATCATCTTCGTCATCGTCCAAAAGGTCATAGTCATCGAGATCATCATCATCATCATCGTCATCATTA
>JAFWPH010000032.1 GCA_017509605.1 Bacteroidaceae bacterium
GGGGATGTTGATGATGGAGTTGTGGCCGGTGCCGTAGATCTTGTTGGCGGGATCCTGGATGATGACGATGGGTTTTGAGGCCACCTTGATGGGACCCCTGGGCGAGGTGCTGGTGCCGTAGGCCACGTGGTAGTTCTGGGCTCCTGTGTCATCGACACTCCAGAGGAAATAATAGAGTCCGTTGCGATAGAACACATTGACTCCTTCGCGGAAAGCGTAGGTCTGCAGGGTTCCTCCTGAGGGCGTGATGTCGTACTCCTGGCCCTTGACGCTCATTAAGTCGTCGGCAAGAAGGCGGTAGTGGAGTTTTCCGTTGCCATAGTACAGATAGGTCTTTCCGCTGACGGGGTCGGTGAAGACGTCGGAGTCGATCATCTGGCCGCCTGAGGTGGAGGTGAAGAGCGGTTTGTCGGAGGCGTGGAATGGTCCTGTGGGAGAGTCTGCAACAGCCACTCCGAGTGTCTTGACGCCCAGTTTGGGATTGTGGGCACTGAAGAAGTAGTAGTATTTCCACTGCCCGTCGATGTATCGTTCCTCGATGCATGGCGCCCATGCGTTGCCCGAGGCCCAAGGCGCGTCACCTCCGGCGCTGAGGTCGAGGATGGTACCTTCGTTCTGGAAGTTGACGAGGTCGGGCGAGGAGAACACATCGAAGCTATAGCCACCCCAACCTGGGTAGCCGTCGGTGGTGGGATAGATATAGAAGCGACGTGTCTTCCGTGAGAAGAGCACCTCTGGATCGGCATGGAAATCGGGTAGGACAGGGTTGGCGCATGGGAAGGCCGTCACCTTGTATCTTCGGATGGAACTGCCGGCCGTGGCGGTGAGGGTCACCGCTCCCTGCGAGAAGTCGTAGGCTCCTTGTGGAGCGATGGTGGTGCCTGGCTCAGGGATGAACTGCGGGTCGAAGTTGGTGAGGTCGGTGCCCGGTGCCACGGGTATTTGTATGGTCGTGCCGCTGATGGTGGCCAGGTCCTGACGGATGGCGGGGTGAGTCATGGTGTAGATGCCGGCTTGCAGTCCGGTTGTGGGGTAGGCTTTCATCAGCGCTTCCATTTCTGACTGGGTGATGGGTATCACGGTGCCGTGCCGGGGAGTGAAAGAACCGCTTGTGGCAGTGTTCTTGACGAACGTGAAGTTCTCCAGGTCGGTGCTGGAGCAGAACTGGTAGTAGCCCGAGGTGTAGCAGTCGTACATGAATATCCACTTGTCCTGGTTGATGAGCTTGAAGAGTCCTCCTCCCTCGACGGAGACGTTGGTCTGCTGGATGTTGTCGATGGGCTCGCTCCACTGGCTGCCTTCTTTCTGTCCTGCCTCCGGTGTCAGACGGCGCGCGGTGATCTTGCCGATGCCATGGGTGACCTCGTTCTTGAAGATGGCGTGGTAAAGGCTGTCGCTCTCGTTCCAGACGATGTCCATGTCGATGGTGGCGGCACCCCGGTCAAACAGGAAGCGTGGCTGTCCGATGAAATCGGAGAAGTCGTCGTTGGCGTAGCAGTAGTACACCTTGTCGTACGGTATGGTGTTGTCGCTGGTGAGCAGCGAGAAGTACACCATGTAGCGTCCGTATGTGCCGTCGGCGTTCTTGTAGTCGGGGTCCCAGATGGTCTGCGGCGCCCACACGCGGTTCACCTTGTCCCACTTCGTCCCCTTGTATCGGGTGGGGAAGTGGACGGTGTGGTGAGTCCAGTGGATGAGGTCCTTGGAGCGCATCAGCACGAGCCCTCTGTTGCTGCTCCATCCCATCGCGCTCTTCATGTCGGTCACGGCCATGTAGAACCATCCGTCCTCTCCGCGGAGGATATGCGGGTCGCGCAGTCCTCCCATCACGGTGCAGGTGTCGGCGCCCACCACACGGTTGCCGTTGTTCAGGGTCTTGTAGTTGTAGCCGTCGCCGGAGAGGGCATAGTAGATGTTCTCGTTGTTGTTTGACGGGAAGAAGACGAACAGATAGGAAGTGAAAGGCTCGTTGCCGTGGATGGCGATGTCGAAGTCGCGCTCGGCGCTCTTCTCACCCCTGGAGATAGTCGCCGTCAGGGTGACGTGCTGATTGCGCGGGATGGCTGACCCTCCGTTATCCCCGAAACGAATCACGCGTCCGTCGTTGCTGAGACAACTCTCGTCGCTCGACTTCCAAAACACGGGGTCTCCCTCGGATGCCACTGTGGGCAAGGTCAGACGGTCGTAGAGGTTGTGGACGTTGCCCTGAATGCTCAGGTGTTCGAGTTCGTATGCCAGTGCCTCGTCGTCGTCGAACTGTGGCAAGACGCCCACCTCGAACGTGAGGATGTCGCTCACCGTGGTAGTGCTGAAATGCGCTGTAAGCGTTGCGTGTGCGATGTCGCTGCCGATGGGTGGACGAGTGATGTGTCCGTCGGCTGTGATGACGTTCTCATCGCTGCTTTCCCAAGTGATCTTCACCACGTCGCCATAGGTCGTGGGCAGTTTGATGTCGCGGGTCAGTGCGCTGATGTCGCCGAGAGAGAAGTTGTTGATGAGTTCTCTGATGGCTGCGTCCTCGAGCTCTTGGTTCAGCGCCTTTATGCCCTCCTTGAGTTCGGCAATCTCGTCAGCGCCGATGGCGTAGTTGCAGAGCACCAGATGGTGCATCATGGCGTCTTTGAGATACGCGTCGCCGCTATAACAGCTCTTGCCCAAGTACGATTTCGTCAGTTCACCGCTCAGGTCACAGGGCTTCAGTGTGACGGTGCCGTCGGCAGTCTGCTTGCCGTCAATGAGGAGGCGTCCCTTCTCGCCTTGCTGCACGTAGATCACGTTCACCCACCGTCCCTTGGTCAGGGGCTGATTGGGATTCACCTTCTGCTCGTCTCTGTAGCTGGTCTGTGTGATGGAGAAGCGCGACTCCTTGGCTCCGAAGAAGAGGTAGCCAGCAGACGAGGAGTTGGCGAAACACCACACGAAGTTGCCGTTGCCGCTGATGTCTGTGGACTGAGGAATATAGACGTCGATGCTGATGGTATAGTCGTTGAAGGTCTTGATGAACTGGCCCACCGTGTTGTCGAATGCGAAGTAGCCGTTGTTGCCGCCCAAGGCCAATACGGGCTCGTCGCCCTTGGTGGTCAGCGAAGCACCGCCTTTCAGCGTTCCGCTGTAGCGTCCGCTTTGGTCGGTCAGACTTGAGAAGTCGAAGGTCACCTTCTCTTTGTCGGTCTCGTCTGCAAACAGAGGTAGAATGGTGGTCAGTGAGAGAACGAATGCCAGGGTTCCCACACGAAAAGTATTGTTCATTCTCATATTAGTCGATAGTTAGTTAAGTTTCGGATTTACCATCAATAGGCTACCCAAGGTGTTGCCTTGGACTAATAGTCTGATGCCTTTTCCAGGCGAATATCTCGATGCCTTATCAAGGCGGTTCAGGGGGGATGATGGTGTTATTTGACAAAATTACAATTTTTCTTCGTTTTTCATGCAAGTTTTTTGTTTTTTTGCATTTTTAGAGCAGAAAACGAGATAATTTTGAACTGCAATTGAGAATAACCAGTTAGTAGTAGCGTGCACTTTTTCGTCGGCAACAAGGAAGAACGTCTCGCCAGACGGTTACAGGATGGTGAAAGCCAAGCCCTAAGGGAGTACTATACCCTATACGCTGACTATCTCACGGGAGTGTGCGCCCGCTATGTGAAGAACGATGAGGACTTGAAAGATGTGTTGCAGGAAGCGTTCCTGCAGATGATTTCCCATATCAAGGATTTCAGATACCGAGGCGCAGGGTCGCTTCAGGCGTGGAGCAAGAAGGTCGCGGTGAATGAATCCCTCAAATACCTCAGACAGCGTCACCGACATGAGTTCGAGCGACTCGACGAGGATGTGGTGGACGAAGAGGAGGTTGACGACCCTGATATCAAAGACATCCCTTCGGAAGTGCTCCATCAGATGATACGCGAACTGCCGACAGGCTACCGGACGGTGTTCAACCTCTACGTGTTCGAGAACAAAAGCCATCAGGAGATAGCCGAACTGCTTGGCATCAAGAAAGACACCTCCTGTTCACAGTTCAGCAGAGCCAAGAACCTCCTTGCAAAGAAAATCACAGCGTATAACCATTCAAAACTTCACCCACGATGAAAGAAAAAACAAGAAAGGACATGCAGCAGAAGCTGGCGGACTATAGACAGCCCGCTCCCGACCTCTCGTGGAGTGAGCTGGAGACAGCCTTGGCCTCCAACAAGAAAACAGCGCTGATACCGATGTGGACGAAACGGGTGGCTGCCGCGGCAGCGGTGTTGCTTATCGTAGGACTGGGCTGGCGGTTGTCGCAAACTGACAACCACACCAAAGAACAACAGAAGACTGCGTCAACCACCACATCCGAAATAAAGGCATCGACTGAGGAAACGGCAACACAGGAGGAATCCCAACAGGTCGCCACTGAACAAAGCGTGGATGAAGGGGAAGTGCCTCTAAAACCTCAGATAAAGCCCCAAAAACTGATAGCACGTGTTGAGAACATGACTGAGGACCACGTTGAGAATTCAGCAGAAAGCGAAGCCGACACAGAAAACGCTGATGTTGCACGTGCCATTGACTCACACGATGAGGCGCAATCTACACCTCAGGACCATCAGACCGAAGGACGACAAGATGAGGTAATCAACGACAAACCCCATTCCATCGAACGGCATGTGGCTGATCTTTCCAATCTTCAGCGGCGTGCTGTGCAAAAGAACCGCCTCACAGCCAAGGTCTATTACTCCAATTCGTTTTCAGACTTCAAAAGCATGAACTCCATTCCGCAAGTCGGGATGTATGCAGAGGCGGACGCTTTCTACATCAATCTGAACGACAGCAGCATGACTCCTGGCGGAGAAATGGCTGGTGCGGCAGGTGTTAACGACAAGCAACATCATATTGGAAAAAGCCTGCATCCGAGGTATGCTCCCAATGACGATATCATTCAAGAGTACGCTGACCATCACCTTCCTTTACGGTTAGGACTATCTTTCCGTTATCAGTTGACGCAGAAGTGGAGCGTGGAGACAGGACTGTCGTACACCTATCTTTCGTCCGACATTAAGCGGAAGGTTGCCGCCAACCCGTTCCTGTTCCAGATAGAGCAGAAACTGCACTATGTAGGCATCCCAGTCAATGCTGAGTATTTGCTGCTGGAGAACAAGCATTTCAATGTATATGCCTCGGCGGGAACCATGGTGGAGAAGATGGTGAGGGGAAGACGGAATGACGAATACAACGGCCAGTCCGAGAAGGTCAGCATCCATCCGTTGCAGTTCTCGTTGAACTGTGCCGCTGGAGCGGAATGGAAGATGAGCCGATTGCTCAGTATTTACGCCGAGCCAGGCCTGACATACCACTTCGACAACCATAGCCACGTGCCGACCTATTATCAGGACAAGCCCCTGGGATTTAATCTCAATCTGGGCGTTAGAATAGACTTCAGACGTTAGACCTAACGCCTGACATCTAGAGCCTAATGCCTAAAGCCTAGAGCCTAGATATCAATGACTATAACAATCAATACAATAAACTTATGAGAAAGAAAATTATGATTTATGCGGCATCGATGGCGCTGGGCAGCCTGATGATGCTTTCGTGCTCATCTTCAGATGACGAGGGTTTCGATGAGGAGAAGAAACTGGTGAATATGGTGGCGAATGTCATCCCTGTGAAGCTCACGGCTGAGCAGCGTGTGTTTGTCAACGACAACAACGGCTTCAGCCTCAACTTCCTGAAGCAGGTCAACGAGACAGACCGGTCAGGAAAGAGTTTCATCTATTCCCCTTTGAGCCTCACCTACGTGCTGGGCATGGTGAATGATGCCGCCGAGGGGCAGACAGAGGAGGAACTGGAGCAGACCTTGGGATTCCATGAAGGTGGACTACATGCCGTGAACGACTATTGCAAGAAACTGATAGACGGCCTGCCTTACGTCGATAAGGACGTGGAACTCAACATCGCCAATGCCATCTTCTTGAACAATAAGTACAAGTTGAAGGACCAATTCCAGAAAGACATGCAGGATTTCTATGATGCCAAGGCTGAGGCCCTCGATTTCAAATCGAACAAGACTCTCGGTCACATCAACGACTGGTGCAAGAACAAGACCAAGGGAATGATACCAACCATACTGGATGAAGTGAATCCCGATATGGTGATGTTTCTGCTCAATGCCATCTATTTCAAGGCCGATTGGACCCATCAGTTCGACCCAAAGCAGACCAAAAACGAGACCTTCACTACCGAGGAGGGAACCACAACGATGCCGATGATGCACCAGAATGTGCTCATCAGCTACGTAAAGAACGACACCTACGCTGGCATCAATATCCCCTACACCAACGAAAGCTGGATCATGACCGTGATGCTGCCCGAAGAAGGCAAGACTACGGACGATGTCATCAACTACCTGGCGGATAAGGGATGGCCAAAAGATTACCAGGTCGAAAACCCAATGAGCGGAGCCACAACGTATGAGGTGGACCTCAAACTGCCACGATTTGAGACTTCTTCAGACACTAATAATATGGATGGGGGACTCATTGAAGTGTTGAAGAAGATGGGAATCAACCGCGCCTTCGACAGCCAGAGCGCCCAATTCCCAAATATGTGCGACAAACCTGTCTATATCAGCCTGATGCGCCAAAAAGCCAAAATCAAAGTTAATGAAGAGGGGGCTGAGGCTGCTGCGGTCACGGTTGCGGGAATGGATGTAACATCTGCAGGACCCGTTGAAATCCTCAAGGCTGATTTCCATGCGAACCGTCCATTTGTTTACCTCATCCGGGAGTCCCATTCAGGAGTCATCCTGTTCGTGGGAAAATTCACGGGAACTGTTTGATATAGGTCCTTGACTCTTGACCTATTTAGGCTTTAGGCCTTTGGAGGGTTATAGGTTATTGGTTATGGGTTATTGAATTTAGGCTAAAGCATAGAGCCTAAGAATTATCTCGACCCTCGACCCTTGACTCTCGACTTGTCCATCTTTATCCACAAATTTGAATTGAAGACTCAAAATCTTGAGATTTTTGTTGTAAAAACAAGAACTATCACCAAATTTTGGTTAAAAAAGATTAAAATAGGCCGTTTTTTGAAAAAAAGTGGGTGAAAAGTTTTTCAGATACAAAATCCATCATTAAATTTGCAAACGTATTTCATGGTATTAGATTTAAGACTTTCTTTTAAGGGATTGCTCGTGAGAGTAGTCCCTTTTTTATTGTATATGTCTAAATTGTATCTCTTTACGCCTTTTTGTTCTTATGAGTGTTTTTTTGTTTCCACGAAGAAAAACGAACCATTCATTACGGTCTGTTTTTTGAATTGTTTCCATGATTGATGACTGAAAGTTTGTGTTTTCTCTTTTATTTTACTAATTTTGCCTTACATTACGAAATAAGAACAACCTACAGCATTTAATCATTATCTTTCAACACGCAATGAAAATACTGAACAAATACATCTCAGTGGCTTACGAACTGTATGTGAAAGACCCTGAGACAGGCGAGGAAGAAAAAATGGAGGCAAGCGACAAGCAGCATCCATTGGTCTTCATCAGCAAGATGGGCTTTGCACTGAAGCCGTTTGAAGCCCAGCTCGAGGATTTGGAAGCCGGAGCCTCTTTCGACTTCACCATCCCCGCCAAGGACGCTTACGGAGAGTACGACGATGAACTGGTGTTCGATGTAGATATCAACCAGTTCCTCAATTCTCCGGGCTTCACACCGAAGGCACTCTTCGAGGGCAACGTGATTACGGTCTATAACCCTGAGGGCCAGACTGCCAACGCGATGATTCTGGAAGTGAAGAAAGACGCCGTGACTCTCGACCTCAACCACCCCCATGCAGGCGACGACCTGCATTTCCGCGGTGAGATGCTTGAGAACCGTGTGGCCACCAACGAAGAGATCGCCTCGTTTGTCAACATGATGAGCGGTGGCTGTGGCGGTTGCGGCGGTTGCAAGGGCGGACAGAGCGGTTGCGGCGGTGGTGGCTGTGGTGGTGCGGATTGCACCAACGGCGACTGCGATTGCGCCAACGGCTGTGGATGTTAGGCTTTAGGCAATTAGGTTTTAGACTTTTGGCATTCGAAAATGAGGAATATATTTGGAAATGTGTTCACTTTGTCCACCTTCGGCGAGAGTCATGGAGAGGCCATAGGTGGAGTGGTTGATGGCATGCCAGCTGGTGTGGACATCGACTTAGACTTCATCCAGCAGGAGCTGAACCGCCGTCGGCCAGGGCAGAGCAAGATCACTACATCTCGCCAGGAGAGCGACCGTGTGGAGATCCTTTCGGGCGTGTTCGAGGGCAAATCCACAGGCTGTCCCATCGGCTTCATCGTTAGGAACAGCAACCAGCGTTCCGAAGACTATGAGAACATGCGCGACGTGTTCCGTCCCTCACATGCCGACTTCACCTATTACAACAAGTACGGCCTCCGCGACCATCGTGGAGGTGGTCGTTCTTCCGCCCGCGAGACCATCTCACGGTGTGTGGGAGGAGCGCTTGCCAAACTCGCCCTGCGAAAGTTGGGCATCCGCATCACCGCCTATACCTCGCAGGTGGGCGACATCGTGATTGACCGTGATTACAGCCACTACGATTTCGATGAGATCGAGCGAAACATCGTCCGTTGTCCCGACGCGGAGAAAGCCGAGCGGATGGTCGCGCTGATAGACCAAGTGAAACAGGAGGGCGACACTATCGGCGGTGTCATCTCGTGTGTGGTGCAGGGCTGTCCCATAGGATTGGGTGAACCGGCCTTCGACAAACTCCATGCAGCCCTCGGTGCGGCCATGCTGTCGATTAACGCCGTCAAGGGATTCGAATACGGAGAGGGCTTTGACGGGGTCAGAGCACGCGGGTCGGAGCAGAACGATATTTTCGTTTCGAAGGACGGAACGATTCATACGCTTACAAACCACAGCGGAGGCATCCAGGGAGGCATCTCCAATGGTAATGACATCTTCTTCCGTGTGGCTTTCAAACCTGTCGCCACACTGCTGAGACCACAGCCCACTGTGAATGCCCAAGGACAAGAGACCACCCTTGCCGTGAAGGGGAGACATGATCCCTGTGTGCTGCCGAGAGCCGTTCCTGTGGTGGAGGCGATGGCGGCAATGACCATCCTCGACTTCTACTTGTTGCACAAGACCGTGCATCTGTAGTGACGGGATTTGTTGTATGACAGAGGTGTTTTCAGATAAAACGAATACTTGTAGTAATACTTTAATTAAAGTTTATAAATAATTGATACTTTATAAATTATGTCTGTAAATAAAGTAATATTAATAGGCCATGTGGGAGTGGAACCCGAGATCCGTTATCTGGATGGCGGCGTATGTGTGGCCAAGGTCAGACTGGCTACTACCGAGCGTGGCTATACCCTTCAGAACGGCACTCAGGTACCAGACCGAACTGAATGGCACGATGTGATTTTATGGAGAGCTCAGGCCGAATATGTGGAGAAGTATGTGCATACTGGCGACAAACTCTACGTTGAGGGCAAACTCCAGTACCGCAAGTACACCGACAAGCAGGGCATTTCGCGCACCTTGGTGGAGATCATGGCCAACACCATCGAGATTCTCTCCTCGGCTCAGCCCAAAAAACCAACAGCCGAAACCGGAAACACTCAGCAAGCCAAGACTGAGGAGCAGGCAGGCGATGCGGGCAAAGTGGCGGAAGGTGAATTCGAATTCCCTTTCTAATTAGGCCTTAGCTGTTTGAAGGGTTATAGGTTATTGAGTTTAGGCTAACGCCTAAGGTCAAGAGTCAAGGGTCGAGAGGCCTTTTCTTGGTGTTAGGCTTTAGGCATTAGGCTTAAGTTGCGTGTAATAATATTTCAAATCAACTGATAAACTGATAATATGAAATTCATAGCAGGTCCTTGCGTCATTGAGAGTATGGACGTACTGGAGACGGTAGCCGCCGAACTGGTGCGTCTGCAAACCAAATATGACATAGAGATATATTTCAAATCGTCGTTCGACAAAGCCAACCGCACCTCCATCAGTTCGTTCCGTGGACCTGGACTGGAGAAAGGACTTCAGATGCTTGCCGACATCAAGAGCAAGTATGGACTCGGTCTGCTCACCGACATCCATGAGAGCTACCAGGCCCGTGAGGCCGGCCAGGTGGTGGATGTCCTGCAGATTCCCGCTTTCCTGTGCCGTCAGACCGACTTACTGGTGGCTGCCGCCAAGACAGGCAGGACGGTGAACATCAAGAAGGCGCAGTTCCTCTCGGGACAGGACATGAAGTATCCTGTGGAGAAGGTCCGTGAGTCGGGCAATAACGACATCTGGCTGACAGAGCGCGGCAACATGTTCGGCTACAACAACCTGATCGTGGATTTCCGCAACATCCCCGACATGCTCAGCCTCTGCGACACCGTGGTGATGGACTGCACCCACTCGGTGCAGCGCCCGGGAGCTGCAGGCGGAAAGACGGGTGGCAACCGCGAGTTTGTGCCTTCGATGGCGCTGGCAGCCAAGGCCTTCGGAGCCAACGGCTTCTTCTTCGAGGTTCATCCCGATCCCGACCATGCGTTGAGCGACGGCCCCAACATGCTGCGGCTCGAAGATCTCGACAAGGTGATAGGGGAACTAATAGTTAAGAGTTAAGAATTAAGTAATTAGAGTTAAGAATTAAGACTCAAGGGATAAGTGATGGATAATAGCAAAGTGAAGGAAATAGCGGAGAAATGTTTCAGGGACGAGGCTGAGGCCTTGCTCGGACTGATTCCGCAGTTGGATGAGGGGTTTGAGAAAGCGGTCGATATGATGTATCATTGCTGTGGACATGTTATCGTCACTGGAGTGGGGAAGTCGGGCCATGTGGGTGCCAAGATGGCCGCCACACTGGCCAGTACAGGTACGCCTTCGTTCTTCCTCAATGCCCAGGACGCACTGCATGGAGATTTGGGCATGATCACCGACGACGACATCGTGGTGATGATTTCCAATTCCGGCAATACCGACGAATTGTTGCGCTTGGTGGATTGTCTGCAAATACGCAAGGTCCCCATCATCGGCATGACGGGTAACCCCGACTCGCTGATAGCCCGCAACTCTGACACCCATATCCGTGTGTGGGTGGAGAAAGAAGCTTGTCCGCTGAACCTCGCTCCTACATCTTCCACTACCGCCGCCATTGCCATGGGCGATGCCTTGGCTTGTGTGTTGATGGAACTGCGTGACTTCAAGAAGAACGACTTCGCCCGTTTCCATCCTGGGGGCAGTCTGGGCTACAAACTGGTGACAAAGGTGAAGGACGTGATGTACAAGGGCAATTTCCCCATCCTGCCGCCGCACATGCGCTTGGGTGACGCCTTGATTCACATCAGCAACGGTAAGCTCGGACTTGGTGTAGTGATGGACGGAGAGAAGATCATGGGCATTATCACCGACGGCGACATCCGCCGCGCTGTGGAGGGCGCCCAGTCGAACTTCTTCCAGCTCTCAGTATCGGACGTGATGACCAAGACACCGAAGACCATTGATCCCGACGCCAAACTGACCAAGATCCAGGCCATGTTCCGCAAGTACAAGATTCACTCACTGCTTGTGGTCGATAAGGACGAGCACCTTATCGGCATCGTCGATTACTTCGCCATCATGCAGTGAGAAGGATGAATACCATTTATACCGCTACGATTTACAAAATGACCTTGTAACACATTGATAACCCATGAATTTTCTGGAAGAAAAAATCCTGAGCGATGCCACCATCAAACCAGGCAACATACTGAAGATTGACAATTTCCTGAACCATCAGATCGACATCAGCATCATGCGTCAGATGGCTTACGAAATGAAAAGGCGTTTCACGGGGGTGGAAGTCAACAAGGTGCTTACCATCGAGGCCAGCGGCATTGCCCTTGCCACCATGTTGGGCGACTTGTACGATGTGCCTGTGGTCTTCGCCAAGAAAAGCCAGACGGCCAACAGCACCGACGACAAATACGTGGCGCAGGCCTATTCCTTTACCCATAAGAAGATGAACAACGTGTTCGTCTCGAAGCCTTATCTTCTTGCTACAGACCGTGTGCTTATTGTGGATGATTTCCTCGCCGACGGACAGGCCGTTCATGCATTGATCGACATTGTACATCAGGCTGGTGGCGAGGTGGCAGGTATTGGTATTGCTGTGGAGAAAGGGCAACAAAAAGGTGGTCGTCTCTTACGTGAGGAGGGCTACCATTTGGAGTCGATTGCCATCATCGAGGAGATGGACTGGCAGACACAGACTATCCGTTTCCGTGAGCAACCATCTCACCAAGATGTCACTTAGAATCTGAAATAGATGAAGGGATGGAAAGAAGAACTAATGATATAGACAAAACACAATAGGAACGCGACAACGGCTGCCAGGTCTCTCAACAAAACTACATATCGATTCTTTGAAGTCCACAGTTTATTGAGCGTGGGTAAACTGAGGATGAAGGCTATGGGTAGTAATCCAACAGTTTGCACAATGTCGGAATTCTCCGCCATCAGTCGTGTCCAATCTGTTGAACTCCAACAGAACATACGGTGGAATACCTTGTGCAAGAAAGAAAAATTCTCAATATGGAATAACACCCAGCTGGTATTGACTATTATAAAACAATATGCCCATCCCAAAATGGAATTGAAATTCTTTTTACCGTTATAGTCGAAGAAAGCTTTCTCTATCATGAGTATAATACCGAAGAACACACCCCATAAAACGAAGTTCCATGACGCTCCATGCCACAAGCCTGTCAGCATCCATACCACCATGATGTTCATGGTGCGGCGGATTTTGCTGCACCGACTGCCGCCTAATGGGAAATAAACGTAATCCCGGAACCAACTGGAGAGGGAGATATGCCAACGGCGCCAGAATTCGCTGACGGAATGGGAAACATAGGGATGATTGAAGTTCTCGGGAAAATGAAAGCCAAAGATTCTTCCCAATCCTATGGCCATATCACTGTAACCGGAGAAATCATAATAAATCTGCATGGTATAGGCCATGGAAGCCAGCCATAATGCACTTGTGCCCACACAGTCGTAAACTGTGGGGTCGGCGGATAAGCTGTTTCTATATATGTTGTATATGGCATCGCTCAACAGGGCCACATTGTCGGCTATGAGCACTTTCTTTGATAATCCAATGATGAAACGATATGTGCCTTCCTTGATGTCTTTGATGCTGGAATGACGGGAGCCCAGTTCCGACTCTATGGTCTGATATCTGACTATGGGACCGGCGATCAACTGTGGGAAAAGGCTGACATACAGCATCAGACGAAGAGGATTGCGTTGTAGTCCAATGCGACCGAGGTGAAGGTCGATGATGTAGGATAGAATTTGGAAGGTATAGAAACTGATGCCAATGGGAAGACTGAAGTTGACAACGGGCAGTTGTATGAATGGGACCTGATTGATATTTCCGATAAAAAAACCAAGGTATTTGAATACGCATAATGACAGAATGAGCAATACGATGGTTACAATCATGACAAGGAGTTCCATTTTCCCCTTGTTCCGCTGTTTCAGCCATTTCATCAAGCATCCACCTGCCCAGGCCACGACCGACGCTCCTATAAGCAAGACAACGTAGATCGGCTCACCCCATGCGTAAAAGAATAGCGACGCAATCAGCAACACAAAGTTCTGCAAAGGGAGTAGCGGATTGCTGGCTATGGCTTGCCCGTCCACCTTTTGGCGGGAGAGTAGCCTTCCTGTGATTCCAACGGCAAAATATGCAATAACCACAGAAGGCAAGAAAAGGAGTAGAAAAGGCAACGAGCTGAAAGTCATAACTATAAAACCTATAATTCAATAGTGTGATAATCGTCTATGAACAGAATGTTGATGATGAATAACACTTCATTGATCTGATGTTCCTGGATATATTCGTTGATGTTGAATTCATGCTTTTTTACATCTTTGTAATAGCGGAGGTCTATGGAATATGTCTGGTGATAATGACTGGCAATCATTTTTAGGAGGGGTTTGAAGTAAGAGTTTCCGAAGACCAGGATGTTGGGCCGTGAGTCTCTTTCAGTGGTGAAGATAGTCTCAGCGTTGTTATACCCGTAAAATTCCCTATATCTCAGTTGGTCTTCAGGTTTGCCGCCGTTGAAAAAGGATTCCTCATCACCAAATCCGACCTTTTCTCCCTCCACTGTTATCACCATCGGAGGGAATTGGTAACGATATGCCTTGAATGGCTCTTGGAACAGGTCCATACTGCCCGTCATCCTACCTCTGCTATCACAGTAATGCTTGGAGACAAGAATGGTTTTCCCATCGCGCTCATATTGACATTTGCCGGGGTTCTGGGCGGGGTCAGGTGATTTCTCAATGGGTTTCAACTGTGTCTCACCTTGCGACTCAAGTCCAAGTATATTGTACAATTGGGTGTATGCTTCGTAAATCCCCAGATAACTCCAGTGATGGTCTGTTCGCATGAAGTACTTTTGGTAATCCTCAAAGGAACTGACATGCAATTCATCTGTATGTGTGGGAGGTAGTTCCAGACGGCTCGAAAGATAATCCCAGAACCCACTCTTTGAGGCGTTGTCGAATCGGATGTCGCGGTCGAGGGTCACATAATACATGTAGAAATTGGTTTGGGGATTGTCTTTTAGGGCTTGATTGACCGTTGAAGCGAATTCATTGAGAAGTTTCCTCTTCGTTGGGGTGAATTGATGTCGATTGGCTATGATGTATAAGTTGTCTTTCTTACCATATAGATAAAACTTGTTGCGAAAACTCACGTAATGGTCAGAGAACGAGAACGTATGATTGAACAACTTCAGTAGAGCCTTGTTGGTAGCCCCATAATAGAGTTTCTTCACATATTGGTTGGCTGGGAATTGGTCAGGAAGCGCGTTCTCCATTTGTGTTTGGTAGTCCCTTCCGACAAATTCCGACAGGCTATGGAGTTGGGGGATTTGTTCTGGATTTCTGTTTTCTGTATTTAAGGCTTCGGTATGAGTGTTTTGTAATGCCTTGTAGCCTCCGTACAAAAGGAAGATGAGAACGAATAGAGGCAGAAACAATCCGCTGATACGATGGATGAAGATTCTGTGGATTTTCCTGAAGTTCTTGAATCCAATACTGTCTCTCATATTTTGTTTTTTCCGAATGCTAATGACCAACTGATACGTAACGACTCAAAAACTAATTGAATGTCTTTTCCTTGTTCCTGTAGTGTGTGATGAGGTGGAGGAGGAGTGGAATGAGATAGGCGGCGTATTCGAATATCAGGAACCAAAGATTGCTGTTGTCGTCGATGAGAAGAAACACCTGCGAATAGTCGAAGCAGGCCACCATCTGTGCGATGATGATGAAAGAGAGGAAATAACTGGCGATGTCGGCTATCAACTGTGTGTCGGCTTTCACCACGTCGGCAACGGTGAGCAGTCGGCCCGAGGTGTAGCCGTAGATGTCGGCGGTGATGATGACGATGATGAGTGCGACGGCGGGCAGACCTCGGGTGAAAGGGGAGTGGCTCAGAGTGCCGAGCGGGTTGAGCAGTGGTGCGCCGGGCAGCAGTGTCATGCAGGCGATGGCCACAGCCGACAGTGTCAGGAAGAGCAGTGCGATGACCATGGCGTTCTTCTGCTTGGAGTTGGTGTGGCCGCGGACGGCATCGAGCATCCCCGAACCGTCGAGAGCGCTGAGGGCCATGAGCGTCAGCAGCAAGATGGGCAATGGCGAGCGTGTGATGTTGGGCACCACGCTCGAGAACATCCACCGTATGCCTTCAGCGCTCAGCAGGTTCACCACCTCCAGTCCATAGACGCTTCCCGCCCAGGTGAAGAGGGCGAGCAGCAGGATGGTCAGGAGGCAGCTCAAGGGTATATATGTCAGCCAGTCGCGTTGTCGCATGGTTTTTCCTCAGTTAGGCGTCGTCGGGTTCGAGGTTGTCGATGTCGAGGATGCGCAGTTCCAAAGCCTTGGTGACCAGACGGGTGGCGTTGACGGAACGTTCTCCACCGAAGAGTCGGCTGATGAGGTCGTTCTGCCGCTTCTCCAACGACTTCACTCCGAATGGCATGCTTCGGAGGTTGGCGATCATCTCCTTGGTGTAGCCCAAGGCCAGATGCCGGAGCAGACGCTCGTCGTACTCGTCGATTTCGTAGTCGAGCATCACTTCTTGATGTCGGTTGTCGTTATAGACCGATTGTTTGAAACGGTAGAGGATCTTCTCCAGAATGGGTTGGTTGAACACCATGCGCTTACCGGACATCACACTCATCACGTCGCCTCGTGTCAACAACTCACCGCTCTTGAGGATGATGCCATCGGCGCCAGCGTCGAGTGCATCGACCCAAAGGCTCTCGTTGAGTATCTCGCCTGTGAAGATGAGCACATGGATGTCAGGGTATTTCTTGCGCAGTGTCGCGCAGATGTCAACTCCCACGGTGGTGGAACCGCCCAGTCCGAGGTCGAGCAGAATCAGGTCTGGCAGTTCCTTACGGAGCAAGGTCCACAGTTCGTTCTCTGTCATTGCCGTTCCGATGATTTCCGCCTCGGGGATGTCGTTGCGGAAGATCTCTTCGGTGCCTTTCAGTTCCAGTTTGGCGTCTTCTACAATGATTACTTTGAATTTATCCATATCTTGTATTTTTTCACGTTTATCTGTTTTGTTGCGTATAGTCGGGTTTGAGTTTTTGTCGGCTTTTCCGGCTCTCTCCTCATTCAGGACGATTACCTTTTCTTGGGGATGGTGAACACGATGGTGTGGCCCGAGCCGCCCTCAGCCGCCTCTGCATAAATACGGCAGCCGCGGAAGGGCGAGTGTTCGTCATGCTCGCGCACAATCTGCTTGCACACGATCAGTTGGGTGGATAGCAGCCGGTCGGTGCGTGAGTCATAATGTATGTTCTCGGGATAGAACAGGTTGTTGAGTTCCTGTTGGCTCAAAGTCTGCCGTTTGTCAGTGAATCGGAAAGCGACGAAGCGGTCAGCAGACTGCGACTCAAACAATAGTTCTCCCGATTGTTGCAGTTCAAAGGCATGTTGCAGGAGGTTGTCCACAAGGTATTCGAGCAGGTCCTTGTCGCACACCACCTCTTCCTGGGCAAAGTCTCCGATGGAGAGGCTGAGACCGACATGGTGCTTGGATGCCATCTTGTTGAACGAATGCTGAGCGTAGTCGGCGAAGTGGGATGAGGGACATGCCGCGCGTCGGAATGTCTTGCCAGTCACTTGACGGAGAGCGTTGGTGCTGAGGATGGTGTAGATGTCCTTATAGTAGCTGGCCAGTTCGTGAACGGACGAGATATCCACCTCCTCACCGTCCTTCTTGGCGGTCACCAGTTGCTTGATGCGGTTGGGGTAGTACATCGTCTCGTGTTTGATGGTGGAGAGGCAGTTGTCGAGAATCATGTTCTGCACATGCACCACACTTTCCTCGTGTCCCGCTCTGTGCTCTTCGTCTTCCATGAGTTCGATGTTGTTGGTGCGGATGTTGAGTTGCACCAGTGAGTTGTTGAGGTAGATGGAGGTGAGTTGTACCATGAGCCGGACGATGATCTCCTCGTCGTCGGAGAGTTCGCCTCCATGAAGTGCTAGGGCGATACCGCCGATGGTCTGTTCGCCTTCCTCCTCGCTCACGGTCAAAGGGTAGGAGACGATGTGGCTTTGTGTGTCTGTACTGTTGGCAGACTGCCTATATGCGTCTTTTGCGTGTTGAATGAGTGTTTGCTCGTTGTGGCACTGTTCGGAGGCGGCTGTCAGCAGTCCCTTGCCGTTGTCGCTGTTGAGAGCGATTGCCATCCCGTCGATCAGTTTCACGTCGCTGAACCCGCGGTAGAGGTCGGTCACCAGACCGCGGTCGAGTTCCTCTTCGTTACCATTGTAGTCGGTGGAGAACATGTGTTTGGCGAAGCTGATGTATTGCTCCATGTTGAGGATGTGGAGCAGGTAGAACTTGTAGTAGAGGATGAAGAAGATGACGATGGACAGCGCCAGCAGGGCGAAAAGCACCGCCAGCACCGTCTGCTTGTTGATGTTCGCCATCTGGAGGTTGTTGCAGGTCTGTTCCAAGCTCTTGTCTTGGCCGACCAGTCGGTACATGCGTGTGTATGTGTCGTTGTTGCTGAAGTAGGTGTCCCAGCGGTTGAGTGCCAATGCGGCGATAGCCATCTCGTTTCGCAGGTCGAGTATGATGCTGTAGGCCATGTCGTGGTCTTCCTTGTGCCAGTCGAGTTCTGTGGGGGTGCCGTTGTCGTAGGTAAACAGCATCTGTCGGGGATCCTCGGGGTACATCAGTCGGTGGAAGGCGTTGAGTGTGGCTATGGCGGAGTCGGCGTAGATCAGGGCGTCCTCGTAGTAGCCATCCACATTGCAGTAATAGACGTTATCGGCCAGGTAATGCAGTTTGTCGTTGATGCTGTCGGCCAGGATGGTGATGACACTGTCGGGCACGACGCGGTTGGTGTTTGCCATGGCGGCTGAAGGGGTGGGGCTGTTGTCCGGTGGCATGTGGGTGCAACTGTAGGCCAAGGGCAGGAGGCAGAGCGCCAGCAGTTTCATCGTGCGTTGGACACCTTTGGGGAGGGTGAAGTGGAAACGGCTGCCTTTGCCGAGGTCGCTCTCCACAGAGAAACGGCAGACAGAGAACAGTTTGTTGGTCTTGCGGTACTTCTCGATGATGCCTTTGCAGTTCATCAGTCCGAAGCCGAAGCCTTTCAGATGGGTGAGTTCACGGTTGCTTTCCGTGCTGTCAGGGTCGGTGCCCTCACTGATGCCGATTTTGCTGGCATCATACACTTTCTCTCCGCAGATAAGGTGGATGTCGTCGGCCGACAGACCACGTCCGCTGTCGGCAACGGTGATCTCGACTGCTTCATCTGTCGGAGTGGCGGTAAGTCGCACAGTGCCTCCCGACGGCGTGTATTTCATGGCGTTGTCGAGCAGGGTGTTGACCATGAAGATGGTCAACGCACGGTCGGCTCTGACGATGTCGTCGGTTGGCTCCACCTCCAGTCTGATGCCTTTGCCCTCGAACGATGCCCTGTTCTTGGCGAACAGTTCGAAGAGGGGTTGTAGGCTGAAGGTTTCGATGTTGAGGCTCAGTGTGCCTTGGCTCATCTTGATCCAGTGGACGAGCAGTTCGTTGTCGGCATTGATCTTATCGACCAGTTCTTCCACGTAGCGAAGTCGGGCGTCGCGTTTCTCGTGTGTCTCGTCGCTGGTGCTCAGACGGCTAAGCTCATTGGTGATGCGGTCGATGAATGGCATAATGCCCAACACCACCGACATGCAGGCCTGTTTGTCGATGTTGGCGCACTTGTTCTCCTTCACGTGCATCTCATGCACGTAGCGTCGGCTTTCCGACATCTGCATGCGGTTGTTGAGGCTGACCACTTTCTTGCCGTTGGTGATGAGCCAGTCATAAAACGCGCTGACCACATTGAGCAGTTCGCGGTCGTAGTTGGTGAGATGGGCGCTCCCGCAGATACGGGCGGTTTCCTTCTTGTCCTTTCCGCTCAGGTCGGCCAGATTCAGATCTGGGTCGAGGGTAGGGAAGAGGGTGTGGAGTTCCGTGCTGACGGCTTGGTCGATGGCTTGTTGTATGTCATCGTCGTCATCTGCATCTGATGGCACTGAGGCTGTCATCCGCTTGCAGAGGTCGAACAGTTTCATCAGTTTGTCCTTACGCCGTTGTTTGTTTCGGAGCTGTTTCCTGTAGAAAAGCATGAACAACGTCACCACCAACAGCAGGAATGCGAGGAGCGAGACAATCAGGAGATTGATGATGCGTTCCTCGCGTGATAGTTTGTCGTACCTGTTCTCTATCTCCATGTCTTGGCGTGTGGCGTCGAGGATGTCGAGGTAGGCGTTGCGGTTGTAGTCGGCCGCGGCTTTGTCGCCCATGCCGCTGTAGCAGATGCTCAGATACTCTCTGACGCTCGACATCCACAAGGGGTTCACACTCTCGTCGTGGCTCTCTATCCATTGTTTCTCTACCGAGGTGGGTGTGGGTATGGTGTCGTAGGTCACGAGCGACAGGTTTGTGGTACGTTGTAGGGTGCTGTCGCTGTGTTGCCGGTGGTGGCGGTTGATGATGTCGAGTGCCGTCTGCAGGGTGTCGAGTGCCAGAGCGTATTCGTCATGGTTGATGTAGTAGTCGGCGATGGTTATAAGCGAGGCGTTGGCGCTGAAGGGACTGCCGTAGTCGGTAAGCAGTTGGTAGGAACGGCGTGCGAGGGCGAGGGGCAGGCGGTCGGGGGCGTTGTAGTCGGCTTTCACATATTCAGCCAGCACCAGAATGTCTTTTTGCTCCAAGAGTTCCGTACTGTTCAGGATGTTGTCTGCGCAGCTCTGAAGGGTGGAGGCGATGAAGAAGGTGAGTCCTTTGTTTACACTTATCGAGAAGCAGCGCATCAGGTCTCTCTTTTCTTCTTTCGAGGTGTTGTTGGCGGGTTTTCCCTCGTCCATCAAGGTGGTGGGCTGTGGTGACTCGTCTTCGTCAATCATGCCTCCGCTGCCACGCAAGTAGCAGTACTTGGCAATCTGTGCGGTGTCATTGCGGATGATGTCGGTGTGGTCGGTGATGAAGCGTAACTCGGCTGCAGCCTCATGACGTTGGTTCATGTAGAAGTCATAGACCGACGAGACGTAGTGGTACTCGCTCAGGGCATAGTTCCACAGGCGCAGTTGGTGTGGGTTCATGGTCTCCGTCACATCCGCCAGCCGGTTCAGATGACGCTGTGCGTTGTTGCGGTGGTCGTAATACTCCTTGTTCGCGCTGGTGCGCTGGCACAGTTCCATCAGTCCCACATCGGCCACAAGGGTCAGCAACTCGTTCTTCGACTCTGCGGTCACCTGTCGGTAGAGTCTTTTGGCTGTGGCATAATCGGCGCGCATGGTCAGTGCAAAGGCCTTATGGCAGAGCGCCTCGTGAATGCCGTCGGAATAGTCGCTCGACTCGCTTAAGGCTTGCTCTGCGTATCGTTCAGTCTCGGACAACGACACATAACGGTTCCTGTAGGCTTGTTCGTTAAGGGCATCGGCTTGGGCGTGCCGGGAGGTAGAGTCGCCCATGTCGGCACCGCATGACGACAGAAACACTATGGCAAGTAAGGCCAAGTGCAGGCGCATGAGGCGGCAGAAAGACGGATGTCTGTTACTGGTGTTGAACAAGATACAGCTATTTGTTGATAAAACGATTGACTTTTTACGAGATCTCTCGTGTGAGAAGATGTTGAAGTTCCGTAGGAAGGTTCTTCTCCAACTATGCAAATTTAACCAAACTTTCATTATCAGCCAAATTTTTTCCTTATTTGGCATACGGTGTAGTTTTTTTTGTATATATTTGTAGATGATTTCACCTTTTCAATTGATTTGCCTTGAAGAATTTATACTACAACCAGATTGTGGAGTTGCTGGAGCACAAGCCTGAGGGAATGAAACTTCAGACGATTGTGAAGCATGTCTATAATCAGAACTGTGGACTCTTCGAACGCCCCGACCTCTACAAAAAGATGTACTCTTCCATCAGCATGTACCTCTGGAAGCAAAGCAAGAAGAAAAGGTCGCCTTTCGACTCCGTCGCCGGCAAATGGGGATGCTACAGACTCAAGCGGGGATTTGTCATCCAGCTTGAACTTTGCTTCGACGACTTCACCTACGATGAGATCCAGCCCAAGAAGAAAAAGAAACTTCAGGTTGAGCAACTTCCCAACCTTTTCGGATGGTGATGTCTGGTTTTCCCTCACAAAATAGGCAATACTACCTCATTAATCCCTCACTTTTTAGATGGTTTATTAACAATAACGGAAGCGCAGAATTATATTACTCTGCACCTCCGCTTCAATGATTGGAACTGAATCCTATTTCACAACGTAAATCGATGATACGTAGAATGACTCTGACGAGAGCCGTGCTTGATTCATTAAATTATTTAACCAGCACTTTCTTGCCATTTACTATGTATATGCCCTTCTGATCAGGCTTACCATTGAGTTTACGTCCGTCGGTGGTGTACCAGCCTTCGGGTTCCATGTCTTCTATTTCGATATCTGTGATACCCGTAGATTCTTCGATGACGAAGCTTACATTATTTAAGTACAAACCAGACAACATATCGGAGAAATCGAAGTAGGCATGAAAGGCGTTTATCTGCTTGTTCTTCAACGCGTAGTTGAATTTGTCGTCGGAGAAATATAGCGTTCTTGTGGGCATTTCTGTAGTCACGTATGTGCCGATGAATTCACTCCACTCCTTATCTGTGCGTTCCATAGTGGCTACTACAGGTTTCTCGTCGGGGTTGATGTTGACGTTATTGGCAGTGAACATAGTTATGTCGCTTTTGGAACTTGTCTTAATGAGATAAGGATGATTGGCCTTTATTCCATCCGTGATGTCAAGAGGAGTGAATTTGACCAAAATGGCCACTATATCATTTCCTTTCTTAGCTATCTTATATCCCGCGAAGTCGGCCAACTCTACTCTGTTACCAAAGGCTGCCTTAGCTTGTTCACCAGTCATGGCAAAGGGAAGGCAGATGGTGTTCCAAGTGCCAGCTTTGATGGTGCGGTTCACTTGCACATCAACCCCCTTAGCCGCTGCGGGATAAGTGGTGGATGTCTCATCGAGTATTATTCGATCAACGGGAGGAGTGCTGCCCTCCACGAAGTGGGCCGTGAAACTCATGTCTTTGTTTACGGTCACTGTGCGGGGATTGGTGGTCACTCCGTCGTTCCACTTCGAGAACTCATAACCGTCGTTGGCAACGGCGTTGAGTTTTACAATTGTGCCTTTGTTGTAAGTACCTCCACCGGTCACGTTGCCACTACCTTTAGGCGTGACGGCAACACTGATGGTATAGGTTGTGGCGGCCGAGCCTGTCACCTTCTTGGAGGTGCGGTTGCCAAGCGCATCGTAGGTGTAGGTCACAGTGATACCGTTGTCGTATGCCACACTCGTCAGACGATTCAGTTCGTCGTACTGGTAGGTAGAAACTGACTGGGCATAAATATGATGAACAGCTAAAACTAAAACTGAAATAATGATTGACTTAAAAAATAGAGGTCTCATAATACTATTTTTTTTTGAATTTATTAATTAGCGTTCTTTTGAATCTATTAATTAGCTTATCTAAACCAATATTATCTAGATTACTTATGGTTGAAGAAACAATATTATTGCCCGCCATGTTTTTTATTACATCTGCCCTTTTCATAAATTGTCCATTTGCTTTTCTCGTAGGAAAAATATTAACATTTGATGTTATAGCTTTTGTCCCAACATCTAATGCAACGTTCTTTACTGCTCCCCAAAAGTCGTCAGGATTGTCTTTTTCTGCAGCAGTATATGAAGTGTATATTGTCCCTGCGTAATCTATTGCGGTTCCAACTATTTTAGATTCTGATTTAATAGCTCCAACTGCTATACCATTTAAAATTCTCTTATCTCCTTCCCATAACAAACGATTTGCTTCTTCAAAATAATAATAAGTCGAAATATCAGGATTCTTATAGGATTTAAATCCGTAGTATGCCCAAACGCATGATTCAGCGATATCCGGAATTCCTTCAACCAGCCCCCCTATTCCTCCTAACACCGCACCAGCAAGCATGACGCTATATCTTCCAGATATATCGACATTAGCTATCGGATTGTTGTCCGCATACGGATACAGATTTGTTGACCAGATAGGGTCTTCAGATAAAAATCTGCCTATGGTATCGTCGTAGTATCTTGCCCGCATGAAGGTGAGGCCGTCAGTCTCGTGCATCACGCCATGAACTCCTACATAGCGGAAAAGATTAGAGTCCTCTTCTTGAGACTGCAGTACCTGGCCGAAATCATCGTATTGGTATTTGTGAGTCACCTCGGCGTTTGTAGAGGCATCTATCATGGCAACGACACTGCCACGATAGTCGCTGACATAATAGCGGGTGGTGCCTGAAGGTGTGATACGTGCTATCAGTCCAGTGGGACCATAGATATAGTAGTATTGCACCTTGTTCGAAGAATTGGTCTCAGCCACAACATTATTGCCACTCAGCACATAATTGGTTGCTATGCCGTCACGGGTGGCGGAACGGCGGTTGCCCAGACCATCATAGGCATAGGTAGCATTGAAATCGCCTGTCACCTTTGTCAGGTTGTTGATGATGTCATATCTCATTGTCCTTCCTGTACGTGATGTGGTGTTGCCGTTTTTGTCATAGGTGAAAGTGATGTCGCCAGCTTTGGTCAGACGGTTGGCATTGTTGTATGTGTAATTGGTCGTGCCGTTAGTGAGGGTCGTCATCTCACTGTATGGCTCAGTCATCTTCTCCGTGAGGTGGTTGCCCATCTTGTCCATCGTGAAGGTGTATTCGGCAATGGTAGATCCGCTCCCGCTGTTGCGTTTGGTAGCGATGCCTGTCACCCGACCTCCCTTATCGTAGGTGTAGGTGGTGCGCACCTTGTTGGGTAACTGCACGTAATTGAGAGTGCCGTCATCATTGTATTTATATGTGGTTTTGGCATCATTCCAGTCGGTGACAGATGTTACTCGGTTGAGCGCGTCGTATGTATAATAGACAGTTTTATCACCAGGGTAAGTGATAGCGAGCAAGTTGCCATTGTCATCATAGTCATATTCCACTTCCTGACCATCATATTCTACAGTACTAACACGGCCAAGTGCATCATAATAATAGTCGATGCTTTTGCCGTCCTTCTCAACCGAACTCAGCCATCCTTTGCTGTTGTAGGAGTAGGAGGCATAGTCATCGTCGGTGATGTAGCCCGACTCGTCGTATGAGTAGTCGCGGGTATCACCGTTGGCGGAAGTGCTAGTGCTGAGAGAACCATCAGTGTTGTAGGTATATTTCTTAGTGCTACCTTGGAATGATTGTTCTATCAGCAGGTCATCGTCATCGTATTCGAGTGTAGTTACTTCATCTTTGGCGTTTTTGATTTCCGTCAGGTTGTCGTTGGCATCGAAAGTGAACTTAGTGACATGATTAAGCGGGTCGGTTACCGAAATGACGTTATCGTTCTTGTCATATTCGTATTTCGTCTCCTTGTTATTCAGATTTGTTGCACTTACGATGCGGCTTATGTCGTCGTAGTCAAAGGATGAATTGATGCCCAGATCCGATTGGGTGATTTTTTCCACATTACCAAATGAGTTGTACTGCATTCTCACAACACGTCCCATGGGATCGGTGATAGCGGTAGGCGCGCCATGACTGTTGTTGGTGATTTGGGTCACATGATCCATTGCGTCAGTCACGGATGTGAGATTACCGTTAGTATAACCATATTTCGTCACATTGCCATTGGCATCGGTATATTGGGTGATGTAGTTATATGAATTGTAATCATATTCTTCCGTGATGGATGAACTGCGTGAAGAGATGACGCGTTTGGTCACTTTCCCTTTTTTGTTATAGGTTAGAGTGGAGGTGATGCCCGTCTTGTTGTCCACAATCTTTGTGGGCAGTGTTGAATTGTCGGAATCCCCGTAGGTCATGCTCACATCGTTCTTGGCATTGTCAGTGGCGTTTTTCACTCTGCCAGAACCATCCATTTGGATGTTGGTGGTGATGGATTGCTTACCGTTGACAGGCTGTACCACTTTTGTGTTGGTGGTGCCAGATGTGTAGTTGGTTGTGACCGTAACTTTGGTAGGAACGTCGTTGTTGTATTGAGTGCTGTTGAGTTTACGCTGCTGGTAGCCGTTGTTGATGACATTTCCTTTGGGTAGTTTGATACTCTTCAGCAAGCCTGATTCCTGGGCAGACGTTCCGTATGTGAAGGAGGTTGTCTGACCTTTGGCGTCCTTGAGAGAAGCCAAATTGTTGCCATCGTATGTGAAACTGACCTTTCGGCCCGAGGGATCGGTGACGGATTTCAATAAATCGGTTCCAGATGCATAGGCAAAGGTCAGGTCGCGTCCGAGTGTGGATACGGTCTTGATTCTGCGTATATAGGTGTTAGAGGGAGTCTGGGTGACACCGTCCTCGTAGGTGATAGTCAGTGTGTTCTCATTGCGGTCGATGATGCTTGTCAGATAGAAGGTGTTGTCGGCTAGATAGGACCGCACGTAGGTATAGACTGTTCCGGCTGGGGAGGTGAGTGTGTAGAGCGAACTTTTGGGTCGTTCTACGGTGAGGTAGTTGCCTTCGGTCAGCGACGTCAGGTCATCATATTTGTAGAGTAGCATCGAACCGTCAGCATTATGGAAGACAATGGTCTTGTTGCCATCGCCGTCTTTACTGCTTTCATCATTGATGATGGTCATGTACGCATTGTAGGTGTGTGACCAGGCCGTACCCATCGGGGCCACGGGATAGAAGTCGGAGGGCAACTCTGTGAGGCATGAGTTGTAGGTCACGCCGAATTTGAGCGGCATGTACCCGTCAATATTGAAGAAGTCTTTCTCGTAATAGTTGAAGTTGCCGGCTTCAATACCCTTCATCGCGCCCATTGTTCTGGCGCTTAGGTTGGCGGGAATAAAGAAGCTCGACGTGCTTGGTGAATAGTCATTGTTGGGAGTCGGAACGGTTACCTTCGACGAAGTGAGCACACGGTAGAGATAGAGTATCGCTTCCTTGCGCTTGCAGAGGTCAAAAGGATGGAACTTCGTGGTGTTGACCAGCTTGGCGATTCCCAAATCGTAGCATTTCTTGGCATACCCCCAAGCTGTCTGGCTTGTGGTGAAGTCTGAGAATGGGTTGCTCGATGTACTGGTAGAGGGTTTAATATCGAAGGTCTCGCAGATGACTTTCAATACCAAATTGCGTTCGATGTTCTTCTCTGGATAGAAGAAAGAGCGGTTGCGGTCGAATGGTGATGTTCCGTCTTGATATTCCAGATAAAGCAACGCCTTGGCTGGACGGTAGTAGTACGACCTGGTGTTCTGGAGGTCGGGATAGAGGCTGGGAAACATGTCGGACACAAGAGCGTTGGGTACTTTAGACTCCCCACCGTATAGGCTGTATAGAGACAACTTTGCGAGTTGTGCTCGTGTCACGGGTTCATCAGGCAGCAATTTTCCGTTGACACCTTCCAAGATGCCGAGATTATACAAATAAGTCGAAGCCTCGCAAACTTCACCTCCTGGACAGTCTGGGAAGGGACACTTGTTGCCAGTGGTTGTGAATTGCCATAAACTACTCTTCTCTTCTTGATCGCCATCTACCACGCCAACTCTCCAGTAATATGTCTCTCCCTCGGTGAGATTGGAATAGCTACATGAGGTTGTTGACGTTGTTTTATAATATTTTACAGTAGAAGAGGTACCCATATATACCTTATATGAAATGTTGGTCCCGGCATTATTTGAACTCCATGATAATGTTCCACTGGTAGGAATGCCAGTCGCTTTATCAGAAGGCGAGGGATTTGTGGGTGCCACAAGGGTGCTTTGGGTTCTGAAGTTCCATGTGGGGCTTGTAGAAGAATTTGTCCCGTCGGAAGCAACAACATACCAATAATACTCAATCCCAGGGTCAAGGGAGTATGAACAAGATTTGCTCGATGTTGACTTATACAATGACGTGTTTGAAGCTGATGTACCTAAATACACCTTATAGCTAAGTCCATCGCCGTCAGGATCACTGCAACTCCAGGAAAAAGAGCCACTGGTCACCACATTTTTAGCATTTTGAGTCGGAGACGGATTGCTTGGAACTGCTGGAGGATTGTTTGAGGTATCCTCAGTATCGAAGGTGTAAACATCTCCCTCAGAGGGGCCACCGTCATTCTCAGCATATAATTGAACATAATAATGGCTTCCTGAACTTAAGTCAGACACATTCATATAGACACTAGTTTCACCAGATGAAGCCGAGAGTGTCTTGGACGGAGTCTGCTCGTTCATCCAACTACTTGTTCCGTATTTGAAATAATAAGTGGTTTTGCTTCCATTGGGATTAATCCTACCGTTAAATCTTGCAGAAGTTGTTCCAATGTTTGTAGGATCACTTGTCTGAACCGTTGGCGCCAACTGTCCTTTGGAGCCAGTAATAGTAATTTCACCACCATACTGTTTATAAACTCTATCACTAGTAATAAGGAAAATTTCAAAATTGCGGGTTCCTTTGAAATCGCCATATCCCGTGACTTTTGCGGTCACATATGATGTAGATGAATTTGAGATGCTAAATGATGTAGCATATACATCTCCATAATAATTGTCAAGAATGAAAATCTTTCCGGAATTGCCATTTCTGAAATAGCCACTTGTTTTAGCTACTCTGAATGTGATGGTGCTCGAGGTATGAGAATACACAGTGGCTTTAATTTGACCATTTGTGTAATCTGTGGTTCCACCAGCTAAGCATTCGTTGTTGTAATTGATAGCAGGACAATCGGTCGTTCCAGAACCTGTGTTTGTATATGACCCCATTTCTGGCATATAGGAATAGTTGTAAGTTTGTGCGGATACCGCTACATTGAAATGCGGTAAGAATCCTATAAAAAAGAATAGGACAAATACTAAGTATTGTTTTCTCATACAGATAAAAAATAATGATGTTTGTCAGAATAGTTGCAGGTTGATAGAAAAAAGAGTGCTAAAAGATAGCGTTGGAATCAATAGCAAAAATAAAGTTAACAAAAAGTGATGAATCGTGCTTCTGTTTTGTTACATTAGATATTTTCTTTTTGGTTTTCTTCTGCAAAAATATTAAAAATTGAAAACAGGCACCAAATACATCTATAGTTTTTTGATAGAAAAAAATAATTGTAGGAACAAAATTAGAAATGAGAATAAAAAAAGATGTTTGCATAGACAATATCCTTCTTTTAACCTTCACTTATGACGGCGACACCAAGTGACACAAGTGTCGCATTGAGAATACGTTTGACGGGTCAGATTAGTCCTGCATATCCGACTAATCTGACCCGTCATAATTGTCTGAAAAGATGATCGAATTATCTGGGAAGTCTGAACTGTCCGAGAATTCTTACTGGTTGAAACGGCTGTAGATGACGTCGAGCTTGATCTTGTCGGTTCCGCCGACGAGTTTTGCGGAACGCATGGAGAAGTCGTGGCTCAACTTCACCAGTTTCCTGGATGAGTCGTAAGTGGCTTGCACGGGGATGACCAGCACCTTGTTGTAGTTCTTGCTTGCAGTGCCTTTCTGCTTCTCATCGATGCAAGTGGTGATGAGCTTAGAGATGTTGCTGAAGGTAAAGGTGTTGGTGTTTTTGTTGAAACTCGTGATATAAGAGGTTACTCCGTTTGCCACCTCGTAGTTCTCAAAGAACCCGTTGTTGTAGTCATCGAGCCTGACGAGCAGCACCTCGTTGGGGATGTTGAGCTTGAAGTCGCTCTGTATCTTGTCGTTGTAACGTGTCAGTGTCAGGGATACGGTGTTGAGCGTGTCTTTCACGTCGAACGAATCAACGGGCAGGGTCACCTCGGTAAAGATGCCTGCTGGCGTCTTGAGGTATGTGGCGTTGGTGATATCCATCAGCACATCAAGGTTGGAGTTCTCGAAACGTGTCTCCTGTACCACTTCTTCGGTGGCTGCGAACTGCTGTGTACCTACGGTGTCTTTCTTCAGCGACGGAACGTAATATCTGTAGTCGATATTGAATTGGCAGATATCAATGTATGCGATGGCTCCGTCACCACTCTCCAATTTGAAATAGAACCCCTTGCTGCATGGCAGCCCGCTGTTCTGCCAGGCTTCTGTGTTGGCGAGGATGGTGGTGTCGGCACGGTAGGCATCGTAGATGGCTTGTCCGTACTCACGAGGAAGTGGAATGGTGATGTTGGCATTGTAACCCTTCTTCCAGCGGTCCTCGTCCTCAATGGTACGGTCGGATAGGGTGTACCATTTCTCTGCAATTGGAGGCTGCGTGGTGTCGTAGTATTTGGTGGGGTCGATGTTCGTGTAATAGTGCACGTCGGGATCCATGATCACGTTCAAGGGATAGACGCTCACCTTGAAGGAGGTCAGAGAATCGCCCACAAATTCCTTGACGAACAGTTTCACTTCAGTTGCGGTTATGGAGTCGTTGACCACGGAATCGGGGAAGACGAAAGATTCGTTGCAGTGGAACTGCGCGAGAAAGTCAGATTTGATGATGGTACCCGTTTCTGGATCAGTGAAACGGCCCAGGTAGGAGATGTTGGAACGTGCAAGTACAGAGTCGCCCACAGCGAAGGAACGGGTCTCTGTTTCGTAGCTCTTATAGATGCTTTTCACAAAGTCGTTAGTGGGCATCATGTCAACTCCAAGAGTGGAAGTGTTGTCATCGCAAGCGATGAGAATCAGCGCCGCGATGAGCACTGACGGGAGATAACTAATCTTCATTTAGAAAAACTCTGAAATAAAAATCAAGTGTATGGGTGAAGCAGTCAGGCTTGACTCAGCAAGCAATGGCTATTTGCCGATGCTATAGACCTCGTCGAAGAAATTGATGCAGGCGTTGTGGTACTCGTCCTTGTCTTCCGGACGCTGCAATACGGGAATACCCAGTCCTGCGATAAAATCCTTCACGTTGTCGCTGAAGGCTGTGTCCTCATAGATCATGCCGTCAGAGTACTTGGCAGCCAGTTTGAGGATTTCGTCATGACCGAACTTGCCCTCGCAAACCGATTCGATGTCTTCCTTAGAGGCATCGCCAAAAGCTGCGCTGGTGGAGTAGTTCTCACCCCAGCTGTTAGCGAAATCGTTGCCGCAGGCAGAATAGACTACTTTTGCCTCACGGAACCAGGGCTCGTCGGCGTAGGCTTTCTTCAGGTAGAGTGGTGCCAAGGCTGTGATCCATCCCTGACAGAAGATTACATCGGGTTCCCAACGCAGTTTCTTGACTGTTTCCAGCACACCACGTGCGTAGAAGATTGCGCGCTCGCCGTTGTCGGGGTATTCTGCGCCTGTCTTGTCGCAAGTGATGCCACGTTTGGAGAACAGGTCGTCATTGTCAATGAAGTAGATGGGCATACGGGTGGACTGAATGGAGGCACACTTTATTATCAGAGGATGGTCGGTCTCGTCGATAATCAGGTTCATGCCTGATAGGCGGATCACTTCGTGCAATGCGTTCCTTCGCTCATTGATGATACCCCATTTCGGGGAGAAGGTGCGAATCTCGCAACCTGAGTCTTGTACAGCTTGGGGTAGGTAACGACCCGAAAGTGAATAGCTCGACTCGGGTACGAATGGAATGATTTCCTGTGTGATAAATAAGATCTTTTTTGCCTTCATTGTTTGTTTGTTCTTTCTATTCAAGGAACCCTAAAATGCCCTTGATTGCTCATAATAAGCAATTTTTTGCAAAGTTAGTGAAAAAAATGCTATTTTCCAAGTTTTTCAAATTAATTAAGATTTTATCCGCTTTTCCAATTCGATTTTTCATTCTTTGCTTTTGGTCTGGTGGAGTAGATTCATGCCAAAAGAGCATTATTATCAAGTGTTGTTCAATTATAAGATAAAGTGCCTATTCCAACGTTTATGGGCTTTTTATGTCGGATTCCGTTTGGCAATTCGTCATATGTTTAGTTCGTTTTGTCTTAAAATGACTGTCAAGGCTTTGAAAAACGTTTTTTTTCCCTAAAAACATTTTGCAGTTATTGTTTTTTCGCATATTTTTGCACCGTGGTTGATGCAACAATCACGGACGTTATAAATGTGTTTTTCATAGTAATAAAATTTAAGTTGAAAAGGACTGCTCGTGAGAGTAGTCCTTTTTGTATGGTACCCTTGAAAAGATAATAGTTAGGGGAAATAGTCATGGGTGTCATCAAATCGCTCTTAGTATTGTTTTGTCCTATTCTTTTTGTTGGTTTATCCTATGCAATTTGTTATTTTTCTACTAACTTTGCATTAGCAAAATGTCCTCTTTTTCATTCTTCTCCAGGAGATATGAGTGATGCCTCGCTTGATTATTTAAAACATTACAATATGAAAATCTTTCAGTTTCTCTTAGTTGTTAGTCTCTTGCCCTCGACTTCGGTCATGGCACAAGAAGTTCAGTTCACCCCGCTTGCCGACAATGCGGTGAGGGTTAAGTATGGCCAACCTCGTGAATCCCGTTTGCCCGACTGGATTTATATCAATAAGGAATCACAGGCAACATCACCCAAAGCTATTCATTATTCAACGGACAAGGAAGGCAATGTCATCATCCGAGATGCCAAGGGAAAGGTCGTCTTCAAGTCGGTAGGGATGTCGCTTTCACCTTCCTCGGTGCAGGGAGAGCCTACCCAGATTGCTGAACTGTCATTTGTCTCCCCGAAAAAAGGTAAGGAGTATCAGTATGGACTCGGTCAGTTCCAGGACGGAGTGTCGGATGTATTCGGATTGACCAGACGGCTCACGCAGGTCAACACGCAAATATCCGTTCCTATGCTGATGTCAAGCAATGGCTATGCCATTCTATGGAACAATTATGGGCTCACTGAGTTCAATCCTTGCAGTCATTCCGTCAAGTTGTCACAAGTACAGGACGATGGAAACGGTAAAGACGAGGTGGTTGATGTTACCACAACCTCGGGCAACAGAAGGGAGGTGCGCCACAGCAATGCATTCTCTGCTGAAATAGACATCGACCGTACAGCCGACTACACCTTCTTGCTTGACGTGGGTCAGAAGATGGCACGTAAGCACTGGATGTCTATCGATGGGGATGTGGTTGTCGATATGAACAACGTTTGGCTCCCACCCACCACTTCCACCACACTCCACCTCACCAAAGGACGGCACACCATACTGGTTCAAGGCACCAGAGGTGACCAACCCGTCGTTTATTGGGAGGAAATAGACCAGACCACCACGTTCAGGTCGCCAGTGGCTGAGTGTGTCGATTTCACCGTCTTCACAGGCCGTCCCGACGAGATTGTTGCCACCTACCGAAAGCTCACGGGGCAGGCCCCGGCCATGCCTGAGTGGGCGTTGGGTTATATCCATTGTCGCGAGCGTTTCCACAGTCAGGACGAGATCCTTGCCACCGCTCGCCGTTTCCAGAAGGAGAACATACCGCTCGATGTTATCGTGCAGGACTGGCAGTGGTGGGGTAAGTATGGATGGAACGCCATGCAGTTCGATGAGGACCACTATCCACAGCCCAAGGAGATGATGGACACACTCCACAGCATGAATGTACGGCTGATGCTGAGTGTATGGTCCAAGATTGACCGCAATTCCGCTCTTGGTAAGGAGACTGCAAACAAGGACTATTATATTCATGGTACTGACTGGATAGATTTCTTCAATCCTGAAGCCGCCGGTTTCTATTGGGAGAACTTCAATCAAAGACTTGTGCCTACGGGCATCGACTGCTGGTGGCAGGACGCCACAGAACCCGAGAATGATGATTTGGTAGGCCGTAAGGTGTGGAACAACACGCTGCCAGGCGAGATGGTGCGCAATGTCTATCCACTCTTGGTTTGCAAAACCGTCTATGAGGGTAGTCGTGACTTTATCCTCACACGATCGGGATTTCCTGGCATCCAGCGTTACGGCGCTGCAATGTGGTCTGGTGACGTTGGCAACGACTGGGAAACCTTGCGCCGTCAAATCGTCGGTGGACTGGGACTGATGGCTACAGGTATTCCTTGGTGGACCTACGATGCTGGCGGATTCTTCCGTCCCAACAACCAATATACGGATAAGGACTATCAGGAGCGTCTGATACGTTGGATTCAGACTTCTGTATTCTTGCCGCTGATGAGGGTTCACGGCTATATGAGCAACACCGAGCCTTGGAACTATCTGCCTGAGACTCAGCGCATCTTTGTGGATCAGATACGCCTGCGTCACAAACTGCTGCCGTATATTATCAAGGAGGCTGAACTGGTGGCTAAGGAGGGTTCCACCCTCATGCGCCCCCTCATCTTCGATTTCCCCAATGATGAGAAGGCGCTCCAGCAGGAGACGGAGTTTATGTTCGGCCATGAACTGCTGGTATGCCCCGTTTACCAATCACTCAACGAGGGTCAGGTCAGTGTTTATCTGCCTATCAACAAAGCCGGATGGACTGACTATTTCACGGGTGAAAAATACAAAGGTGGACAGACCATTCAGATGCTGCCCACCATTGAACACATACCTGTATTCAAAAAGAACTGACCTATTTAACAGCGATTTTCCGCGAAACCGAGCGGTCGCCGATGACTAACCGGCAGATATAAAGTCCGCGAGGCACACTATTGGAAAGCGAGATACAGCCTTGGCCCGCGTGGTTGGCAACCGTGCTGGCTGAGGCTATTTCTATGCCATTCGGTTGATAGATTGACAGGTGTACAGGCAAGTTGTTTTTTGTGGCGGTATATTCTACACTTATCATTCCATTACTGAGGGCATGGATTGAGTGAATTATGTCATCGTCATAAGGCAAAACGGCTTGTATCCCATCCACGATGTCGTTTTCGTCACCCAGTCCAGTAGGAGCCACATTATACGATGAGACACATACGCGGTCAATGCATGCACCGTCCTCGCGTCCGGCGATATAAAGCGTGTGCTTTCCCTTGGAGAGTTGGTACACTGGTTTGGTGCCGTCATCCACAAGGTCGCCAAGGTTCTTCCACTCCCATGCACCACTTGTGAAGAGGCCGTTTGCACGGTGGAAGTCCTCGTTGTCAATGGCGATGAAGTAGGAGTCATCGTCATAACTGCCGCAGTTGATTCGAGCAAACACATAATAAGTGGTGTCTTTACTTGCCTCAAACTCGAACTTGAGTCTTCTGCTTTGAGAGGAGGGTAGGTCGGGGGTATTAACCACTGTTCTCACATACTTACCGCCCGAGACGTTCTCATCGTTTACCACCCCGAAGGCGGTGCCATAACCATCCACAATCATGTTTTCTGCCTCCATGTACAGACGCTCTGTACCCACCATGGGGTCGATGTATTCCGGCTTGTCGGTACGGGTGAACAGACTCAGGTCGATGCTCTCACCCATAGCTTGGTGGCCAGAGGCATTGGGATGCAACCAATCGTTTTGAAACAGGAAATCTGGATTGAGCGCTTCCTCATCTGTTGCGCTGCGCATCACCTTGTCGAAGTCAATCACACCATCAAGGTCCTTGCTGGTGCGGATCCATTCATTGAGTGTCCGGCGACCTTTCTCATGGTCGGCGGAATAGTAGCTGTTGTTTTTGAAAGGCATGATGGTGCCGCCATAAACGAAGATGCCTCTTCGGTGTGCCTCACTGATGATTTGCTTGTAGATGTTGATGATGGCGTTGGCGGTGTTCACACCGTTTGATGAATAACCGAGGTCGTTGACTCCCTCGAAAAGGATGACATAACCCACACCTTCCTGTCCGAAGAGGTCGCGCATGTAGCGTGCACTGCCTGATGGGCCGAGACCGCCGCTGACCACACAGTTGCCACCGATGCCCATGTTGAGAACAGCCATGTTCTTGGTTGGCTCATTGGCCAGAAGGCGACGAGAGAAAACGTCCGCCCATCTGTTCTGCTCGTTGGTAGTGGAGCCGCGTCCGTCGGTGATGGAGTTGCCCAGGATGGCTATCGCCTTCGACTGCTCGTCTTGCTTGACCGTCTCCAAGGCATCAATGACATACCAATGCTCAGTAGTTGTCGCCCCTGTGAAATCATGGGTGTTGCCCTTTGCTATATATGAGGTTGTCCTTGATCCTGGATGTCCGGTGACGTTGGTCGATGAGACTTGTCCGAAATGTATGGTGATGGCGATATTGGTACGGTCGGTAAATACGAATTCGATGGGGTCGGAGGTGGCTCTGCCTCCAGCGTTCATGGTTAGCGACTGTTTGCCGTTGAAAGTCAGTGTTTGTCGGGTATCATCGAGTATGTCGGGTTGGGAACCGGAAGTTTTCGCTATGGCGATATCCACCGACTTGATTTCTGTGGTTTGGTTGCTGTACTCATTGGTCAGTTTCAACCTTAACTGTTTGCCGCCCACCGACACCTGCACAATCTGGCGCAGGGAGTTGTTGGCCAGATAAGGTGCTGGCGGGTTGTTGTTCGTCTCAACCAGCTGCGGCGCTGTAGCCCATGTCCCGATCCAGTCCTCTGCACTGAGGGTAGGGCAGAAAGCCATCATAAAAAACAGGCCCATCATGCCCTTCAATACCCATTCACTTTTTCTCATTGTTTTGTCCTCCTTGTTTTGATTCTGTTTTTTCGGCAAAATTATATCAAAATCCGAGACTGTCCATTCCCTCTTGTTACACGATTTGGCATTACCGTAACATAATTGCTTTATGGCTCAGTAGATAGACCATACTTGTAATTTCAAAACTATCGGATTCTTTTACAGTTTTTTCTATCAATGCATCAAAAAAACGTCTTATATTATCTGCTATACAGAAAAAAACGCTAACTTTGTTTTCAAGAAAAGATATCGAACTCACCTAACATTTAATAAACAGTATTATGAGAAAAATTATTTTTTCATTGATGGTACTCACCAGTTTGACAGCATCAGCCCAGTTCGGCCGTCCCCGTCAGAATCCAAGAGTTCCATCTGTAGTTGCAGAAGTTGAAGACTTCAAGCCTGCAGTAACCAACCAGGAGAACAGACAGTACCCCATGGTTAATTCACAACGCATGGTTCGTGCCCAGATTTCAGCCCCTACCGCTACCTCAGTCGGACTTGACATCGATGGTAAGATCTATGAGATGACAAAAGATGAGAACGGTGTCTGGACTGGTACTTCAGCCCCTCAGGACGAGGGCTTCCACTATTATCAGCTCAATATCGACGGAGCAAGTGTTCCAGATCCAGGAAGCAAGTATTTTTATGGTGCTGGCCGTTGGGGTAGTGGCATCGATGTTCCTGCTGCTGACCAGGACTTCTACACTGTGCACAATGTGCCACAGGGTTCGGTCAACGAGGTCTATTACTGGTCAACAGTGACAGAGACCATGCGACACGGCTACATCTATCTGCCAGCCGAGTATTACAGCAATCCCACAAAGAAGTTCCCTGTGCTTTATTTGCAGCATGGTATGGGTGAGAACGAGACAGGTTGGTCTGCACAAGGTCACACCGGCATCATCATGGACAACCTCATCGCTGAGGGGAAAGCCGTTCCGTTTATCATCTACATGGACAACGGTTTGAACGCTCGTCCTGCTAGACAGCAGGGACAAGCTGGCCCAGGCGGTTTCGGCGGTCAGCGTCCACAGGGTCAGACGCCTCAAGGCCAGCGTCCACAGGGTCAAGGTGGTCCTGGAGGGCCTGGCGGCTTTGGCAGAGGTTTCAGTAATCCATTCGAGGATGTGCTCATCAAGGATATCATTCCCATGGTGGAGAAGAACTACCGTGTGATTGCCGACACTCCACACCGTGCGATGGCAGGTCTCTCTATGGGAGGTATGCAGACTCACGGAATCAGTATCAATAACCCGACCACTTTTGCCTATATTGGCATCTTCAGTGGAGGAACATTCAGACCAGACGAGTTGAAGGACAACGCTGATTTCAAGAAGACCAACAAGGTGATCTTCATGAGTTGTGGTGGTAAGGAGAACATGGGAGTTGACGAGGCTGCCAAGAATCTCAAGGAGATTGGCTACAATGCACATTCCTACGTATCGCCCGAGACAGCACATGAGTGGCAGACTTGGCGTCGCAGCTTGTATCAGTTCGCACAGCTGATTTTCAAGTAGAGATACTAACTCGACCGACAAAAAAAGCAGTATCAGGAATGAACCTTGATACTGCTTTTTGCCATTTTTATCTTTGTAGCCCATTGAATCCAATGAACTGGTCAGATCCGACAACCTATTCCCACTCAATGGTTGCAGGTGGCTTGGAACTAATGTCGTAGCAAACGCGGTTCACGCCTTTAACGTTGCGGATAATCTGGTTGCTGACCTCAGCCAGGAAGTCATAGGGCAGTCTGGCCCAATCGGCGGTCATGGCATCGGCAGAGGTGACAGCGCGAAGGGCGACAGGGTTCTCGTAAGTACGCTCGTCGCCCATTACACCGACACTCTTCACGTCGGAAAGCAGGATGGCTCCCGCCTGCCAGATCTGGTCGTAGAGCGACACCTCAATCTCACCGTCCTTCATGTCGGCAGGCACACCGGCGGCAAGAACCTTGCGGGCTTCCTCACCAGAGAGTTTCACCTTCCAGTTGCGCAGACCGCGGATGAAGATGTCGTCGGCATCCTGCAGTACACGCACCTTCTCTGGGGTGATGTCGCCATGGATGCGCACCGCGAGACCTGGTCCGGGGAAGGGGTGACGTATGATAAGATGCTCGGGCATTTGAAGCTGACGTCCCACACGGCGAACCTCGTCTTTGAAGAGCCATTTGAGCGGCTCGCAAAGCTTCAAGCCCATCTTCTCGGGCAGTCCGCCTACATTGTGGTGCGACTTGATGACCTTTCCCGTGATGTTGAGCGACTCGATGCGGTCGGGATAGATGGTGCCTTGGGCCAGCCACTTTGCGCCATTGATTTTCCTTGCTTCGGCCTCGAAAACATCGATGAAGCCGGCACCGATAATCTTACGCTTGCGTTCTGGTTCCGTCACACCTGCCAGTTCTGTATAGAACTTCTGTGAGGCATCCACGCCCACCACGTTCAGTCCCAGGCATTCGTAGTCGTGCAACACGTCTGTGAACTCGTTCTTGCGAAGCAAGCCGTTGTTCACGAAGATACAGGTGAGGTTCTTTCCGATGGCGCGGTTGAGCAGCATGGCCGCTACCGATGAATCGACACCACCCGAGAGGCCGAGGATGACCTTGTCGTCGCCCAACTGCTCGCGCAGTTCAGTCACGGTCTGCTCCACAAATGAAGCGGGCGACCAGTCTTGCTTGCCTCCGCAGATATCCACCACGAAGTTCTTGAGCAACTGGGTACCGTCGATGGAGTGGAAGACCTCGGGATGATACTGCACACCCCATATTTTCTCGTTGTTGGCAGCGTATGCGGCGTATTTCACTGTGGCGGTTGATGCGATGCATCGGAAGCCCTCGGGCAAACGGGTGATGGTGTCGCCATGCGACATCCACACCTGGCTGTTCTTGGCAAAGTCTTTTAAGAGCGGGTTGCCATCCTCCATGTATTCCAGATTGGCTCGTCCATACTCACGCGTTCCCTCAGGCTCCACTTTGCCACCGAAGGTATGCGCCATGAGCTGTGCGCCGTAACATATACCGAGGATGGGATACTTACCGCGGATTTTAGAGAAGTCGAGTTTAAAGGCTCTTTCCTCATAGACACTATAGGGCGATCCCGAGAGGATGACGCCAATGACATCGGGGTCGTTCTCAGGGAACTTGTTGTAAGGCATGATTTCGCAGAAGGTGTTCAGTTCACGAACTCGACGGCCAATCAACTGGGTCGTCTGCGACCCAAAGTCAAGGATAATGATTTTTTGCTGCATCGAATAGAATTGTGCTTAGAAACTTTTCTTTTTGGTTGTTTTCAGCCTCATGGGCTTGAAAATTGATGCAAAATTATTATTTTTTCGTGACTTATTTGCATAAAGAGGCAAGTTTTTGTGACAAAGACATCACAATATGCAGATTCTTTCATTGTGATGATGTCGAATTGAATAATGTAACGAAATGGAAAGAAGATGAAACTTTAGTGTCACGAGAGGTGGCTTTTATTTGCTAACTTTGCATCGCCACTTTCATGAGGCATATCCAGTCGACTAACTAAACAAACTGTTTTATTATATGAAGAAAATCTTTTGTATGATGGCTTTGGCATGTAGTGTCAACGCCGTGGTGATGGCACAGACTTTGCCATACCAGAATGCGAACCTGAGCGCCAAGGAGAGGGCTCTTGACCTTTGCTCACGACTGACACTTGAAGAGAAAGCCAAGTTGATGCTCGACGAGAGCCCAGCTATTCCACGCTTGGGCATCAAGAAGTTCTTCTGGTGGAGCGAGGCATTGCACGGAGCCGCCAACATGGGAAACGTGACAGTGTTTCCTGAGCCTGTGGGCATGGCCTCGTCTTTCAACCCCGAACTGCTTTATAAGGTGTTCGACGCGACCAGCACCGAGTTCCGCGCCCAGTACAACCGACGTGTAGAGAACGGCGAAGAAGACAGTAAGTTCCACAGTCTGTCGGTGTGGACACCCAACGTGAACATCTTCCGCGACCCTCGCTGGGGACGCGGCCAGGAGACCTACGGCGAAGACCCATATCTCACTTCTGTGATGGGAACTCAAGTGGTGAGAGGACTGCAAGGTCCTGAAGATGCTAAATACCGGAAGTTATGGGCATGTGCCAAGCATTACGCAGTGCACAGCGGTCCCGAATGGTCGCGCCACACTGCCAACCTCACCGATGTCAGCCCCCGTGATATGTGGGAGACCTACATGCCCGCCTTCAAGACTTTGGTGGAGGATGCCAAGGTGCGTGAAGTGATGTGCGCTTACCAGCGTCTCGACGATGATCCATGCTGTGGCAGTGCACGCCTCTTGCAGCAGATTTTGCGGGACGACTGGGGCTTCCAGTACTTGGTGGTGAGCGACTGCGGCGCTGTCTCCGACTTCTACGACTCCCATAAGTCGTCATCCGATGCTGTTCATGCATCGGCCAAGGCTACATTGGCTGGCACAGATGTGGAGTGTGGCTATGGCTATGCCTACCGCAGCATTCCTGAGGCAGTGCGTCGCGGTCTGATCACCGAGGCTGAAGTTGATAAGCATGTAGTGCGTCTTCTGGAGGGTCGATTCGACCTAGGAGAGATGGATGACCCCGCTGTGGTGGAATGGGCGAAGATACCTTATTCGAAGATGTCGTGCAAGGAGCACCGTCAGATTTCGCTCGAGATGGCACGGCAGTCCATAGTCCTCTTGCAGAACAAGGGCGATGTGCTTCCCTTGCAGAATAACAAGGGGAAGATCGCTGTGATAGGCCCCAATGCCAACGATGCTCCATTGATGTGGGGCAACTACAACGGAACCCCCAACCAGACGGTCACCATCCTCGATGGTATTCGCCAGAAACAGAAATCGCTGACTTATCTCCCCGGTTGTGACCTGACTGATGACAAGGTACTCGACTGCCTCATGGCCAGCTCTTGCGTCATGGACGGAAAGAAAGGAGTGAAAGGAACTTTCTGGAACAATGTGTCGCTGGAGGGAAAGCCCGTCACGACCCAGTATTACACGACCCCACTGTCGGTGACCACAGCAGGTATGCACAACTTCGCCCCTGGGGTGAACATTGAGGATTTCTCGGCTAAGTATGAGACCGTGTTCACACCGAAGGAGGCAGGTGAATACGTGGTGAACGTGACCTCGTGTGGCGACTTCACCGTCCTCGTAAACGGTGAGCGGAAAGTACACCACCATACCTGGCGTACTACCCCGACACGTACGGTGATTGAGGCTGAGGCTGGTAAGTCGTACCAGATAGAGGTTGTATATAAATATGTGAAGACCTGGGGATCGAACATGAAGATCAATATCGCCAAGGAACAGCCGATTGACTATAGCGCCATTATCCGACAGATCGAAGGCATAGATAAGGTCATCTTTGTCGGTGGTATTTCTGCCGCACTCGAAGGCGAGGAGATGCCTGTACAAATCGATGGTTTCAAGGGAGGCGACCGCACTCACATCGAACTGCCGAAGGTGCAGCGCGACTTCCTCAAGGCATTGAAGGCCGCTGGCAAAACAGTGGTCTTCGTCAACTGCTCGGGATCTGCCATAGCCTTGCTTCCTGAGTCGGAATCGTGCGACGCCATCGTTCAGGTCTGGTATGCAGGGCAGGAGGGTGGCACAGCCATCGCCGATGTGCTCTTCGGTGATTATAACCCAGGAGGTAAACTGCCCGTGACATTCTACAAGTCATCTGACCAGTTGCCTGATTTCGAGGACTACTCGATGAAAGGACGCACCTACCGTTATTTCAACGATCCGCTGTTTGCATTCGGTTACGGACTGAGCTACACACAGTTCAGCCTCGGAGAGTGCAAGGTGGAGCGTAAAGGTAAAGACTACTCACTGACCGTGCCTGTGACCAACACCGGCAAGCGTGATGGAACGGAGGTGGTACAGGTGTATATCCGTGACCTTTCCGACACAGAGGGACCACTGAAGTCACTCCGAGCATTCCAGCGTGTTGAGGTGAAAGCTGGTCAGACAGTCAACGCTGTTCTGACACTCACACCGAAGTCGTTCGAGTTCTTCGACCCTGAGACCAACACTGTGCACCAGAAGGAGGGACAGTTCGAAATCCTTTACGGCAACAGCTCACTTGATAAAGACTTGAAGAAAATGACGCTCACCGTGAAGTGAACGTAGCTTTGACACATAATAGAAATCGGCTCTTGCTTTGAAGTAGGAGCCGATTTCCTTTAGGGAAATATTAGCGATACTTTTTGGTGATTATTGTTGTTTGCTCACTACAAAGTTACTACAAATATCGCTAATATGCTTACATTTCGAGTACATGCTGATGGTAGGAGTCGAGGCATTGACGGTGTGCCACGCTGATGATAGTGGTTTGGGGCAATTCGTTGAGCAATGCCTCAAATAGGCTGTGCTCGGTCTTACTGTCCAATGCTGAGGTTGCTTCGTCCATGAAAAGATAGTCTGGGCGAATGAGGAGGCACTTAGCAAAAGCAAGACGTTGCTTCTCGCCTGGCGACAGTTTCCTATGCCAGCTGATATCGTCGGCATCCAAGTCTGATACGAATTGTTTCAGCCCGCAGAGTATCATCACCTTACGGCATTGTTCTTCTGAGTATTGGGTTGTGGCATCAGGGTAGCATAGTGAGGTTCGAAGTGTGCCAAGCGGCATGTACGGTTGCTGGGGGAGGAACAGCATCCTGCCTGAGGGAAGGCTGATGCTACCGCTGCCGTATGGCCATATTCCTGAGATGGCTTTCAAGAGAGTAGTTTTTCCTGCTCCCGACTCTCCTTTTATTAGCCAACGAGACGACGGCTCAATCTCAAGATGATTCACTTTAGTGATGACTTTTCCATCGGCCAATGAGAGTAAGAGGTCATCTATTATCAGGGAGTGACCATTATTGTGGGAATAGTTGATGGTTTGAGTGACATTGATGTTCATGAGGTAATAAAGCTCACTAAGACGCTTGCAGATGGAACGTAGGGTGGCGAGACGCTTGTACTGGAAAATGAACCAGGCGAATCCCACACGTACCTTAGTGAAACTCATGGTAAGTTGCATGATTGATCCTAATTGTATCTGACGCGCGAAGTACTTAGGAATAATGATGAAGTATGCTAGGAGCACCCCGAGTTCGGTGTAGCCTTTTTCTGCAAAGGTGATTCGGCGTGTGTAGCGTTTATAGTATTCCCAGTTGCTGATGATTCTGTCGAACAGTAGTTTCAGTCGTGAACGCTCCTGATCGTTCCCTCTGCTGATGGCGATTTCGGCACTGTTTTCCCGAATGCGCATCAACTGGAATCGGAAGTCGCTTTCTCGCAGTTGTTGTTCGTATTCCACAGCCACCATGCGGCGCCCCCATCGTTCGAGGACGATAGAGGAAATGATGGCGTATGCGATGGAGAACCACAGCATATAGCCAGGGATATGGATCTGCCACCCAAAAAGGGTACAGTCGAGTGTTCCTGAAATTCCCCAGATGATATAGGAGAAAGTGGCGAGATTGATAAGATTGGAGAGAAAGCCCAAAGATAGATGAAGTGAGAGTTCGCACATATTGCGAAGGTCTTCGGCGATGCGTTGGTCGGCATTGTCAATGTTCTGGGTGTTCTCTATACGGTGGAAAGCACCTTTGTTGAGCCATTGTTGAAGATAGACGTCAGTGACCCATTTCCGCCATTTCATTTGGAGTGTTTGATAGAACCATGTGCGTGAAACTTCAGCAGTGATCGTACACACACCGATAAGCAGTGCTTCAAACATGAGGCGCCATACTAAGTCAAGGTCGTAGGCGGCGAAAGCGTTGAAAAAATTACGGTTCCAGTAGGTGAGCCAGGCAAAAATCAATACGAGGGCAACATCCAGCAGAAATACCAGCGCGAAAAGTCCTCTCGCAACCCATCGCTCCTCGGAGTTCCACCAAGGTCGGATGAGTTGCCAGCATTCTTTCAGCTCAGTCAGCGATACTTTCATCTTCATCTTAGAAACTGCATCTTAGGCAGATGGTCGCATTGCGGGGCTCTCCATAATAGTCACCGTTTCCACCGACACGCGCGTAGTATTTGCGGTCGGTGAGGTTGTTGCAATTAAAGTAAAGACCGATTCGGGAAGTGAAGTCGTAGGAGGCGAATGCGTTGATAATGGCATAGCCAGCCTGGCTCCGCTCGGGTGTGAAAACTGACGCATAACTTTTGCTGCAAGCCATCATGTTGGCGCCTAAGCCCAATCCTTTCAATGCTCCATTCTTGAAACGATAAGTAGCGAAGAACTTAAAGTTGTGGCGGGGTTCTACAGGGCTGAAGGCCATGCCTTCGTCCCCATCGGATGACTTGGTAATCTCGGTGTCGAGATAGGTGTAGCCAGCGCTCAACTCAAGTCCCTTGTATGGATAGGCCTCTATTTCCAATTCGAAACCTTGGTTTTCCACACGTCCTCCGTTGATATAGGCTGGTGCTGGACTAACCCGATAAGCGCGGTCATCGTCCTGAATATAGAAGAAAGCGAAATTAGCACGCAGATGGTCATTGAAAAAACTACTCTTCAAGCCTGCCTCGGTTTGGAAACCATTGCGAGGGTCGAGCATGCTGCCATCCTCCCTCCGCTCGGTCTGGGGCACAAAGATGGTGGAATAGCTGCCATAGATGGTCAAAGGTTCGATGATGTCGTAGGTGAAGCCGGCAAAGGTGGAGAGGTGGAACTCATCCCTCAAAGCCTTCACCCATTCTGAATTGCTGAAATCGTACATGTGTGCATAAACCGAATTGAGGCGCCCGCCAAGGCTGATATTGATTTTCTCTACAGGGGAAAGTCTCAGCAGGGCGTAAAGACCGTCTTGTCGAACACGCATTTTCGAGAGATTGAGCTTGTCGTAAGGTACTTGGAAATCTGGAACGTTGAATGGGTCTCCGAATTTGGTCTTGTAATAGGCGCTGATGGTTTTCTTATAGTCGATGAAATTCTCGAAATTGATGCCAGCAAATAGTTGTTGATTACGTCTGAAAAGACGGAATTGTCCAGACAAATCGATGGCTGAGGCAAAACGAGGCAGGTTTTCGTCATTGTAGCCTCGCAAGTAGTTGGATGAGGTGTCCGCCGATGTCACCGTACCTGCAAATCCATATTTGTTGACTTGCTCTTGCCATTTCAGACCGGCCTTGGCTGTCAGCCTCCAGTCTTTCGACAGTTGTTGTCCCAAGCTCAGCATCAGCTCTTGGGTCTTCCATTTTGTATAGTCCCAGTCGGGGGTGGGATTGAACGAACGGGCCACGTTCAGATGGTGGCGGCTGTTGTCGTCGGAGGTCTCTCTTAGGGCAGGCAAGCCGTTGTATAGCACGTCCCCATTGCTTCGCTGGTAGGCGTAGGAAAGTGAGAGCAATGTGGTTGGGGTGGCATCCCATTCAATGATGCCGTAAGCCCCTTCTTTGCTCACGGATGACCGGTCGTAGAAAAACTCTCTGTTGTGGAGGAACGCAACCCAACGGCTTCTCAGTTTCCCGTCTTTAGTCAAAGGAGCGTTAAGGTCTATTTCAATACGGTTGTTATTCCAAGTGCCTGTACTGGCGGCAGTGTTCAATCCGAACTTGCGACCTGCCTTTTTCCTCACGAGATTGATGACACCTCCGAGAGACTGTCCGTCGGGTACGCCTTGGATGATGCTTGACACACCGCGCAATACTTCCACTTGCTCATAGAATGACAAGTCGAATTGCTGTGACAAAGCCAGGGAGTTATAAGAGGGTAGTCCGTCGTAGGTGATGCTCATGTTGTACCCTCGGGATTTATAGTGACTGCGCATATAGTCGTTAGCTATGGTCGTCACGCCAGTGACCTGTTGCATGGCTTGATCGATGGTGGTGATGTTCAGTTCCTTGATTTTCATGGGATTGACCACCGAGACCGACATTGGTAAGCTGCGTAATGACTGAGATTGTCCCATGACAGAAACTGGGGAAAGATACTTGGCTGTTATTTCCACTTCTTTGAGAGTCTGAGTCGTGTCAACCTGGGCATAGGCACAGATAATAGGAATAGTGGAAAACACGATAGGCAAAAGTCGTTTTTTCATAATGATGAATGTTAAGGTTGATATGAATAATGAAATTGTAGGTTGGTGGATTGATAGCCTTTGCAGGTTAGAATAGTGTTTTGCATAGAATAGCTGTTAGGATTTGTCGTTGTGATTCGATTTCTCAGGCGAAGGTATCAAAATTCAAACGATTTGACAAATAAATCACATTTTATTTTCGTCGATTTCTCGTTTATTCTATATTTTTACTATTTTTGCATTGTTCTAACCCAATGTTTATAACCCCCTTAATAAATATGACAAATATGGATATCAGTAGTGTTTTGAAACAGAGCGAGGAATTGACTCTTGATGAGGATAAACTCTCTTTGTTGTCAGGTTTTATTGGCAATCACTTCAATGACTTGACTGCCAAGGATTTTATCCAGTTGCTCACTCCACTTGTGGATATCACCCAACGGATCTGGGAGCAGAATCCTGTTCTTGATACGCTAAGCGATTATACAATCGCTCTGACGAAACTGGCCGAGAACTATATCAAGGAAGAGCAGGGCTGGCTGGCTACACCACTGCTTGTAAAGACTGAAGAAATCCTTCGTCAACAACCTGATACGGAAGATAATGCACAATGGAAATACAACACCTATTATAATATAGGTACTTGCTTCTACACCAATGAACGACGAATGCAGGCAAAGGATGCCTTCCAACAGGCACTCCGCTATGCTACTGCAGCCGGACAGGATACAGAAGACTGTGAATACTATTTGCACCGAATAGATCATCCCACTCTTCAGTACGACCCTGTTGAAGACAGCGAGGCCTATCTCTCTGTGATTGACGAGGTGGAGCGTAAACTTTACGATGAGTTGAAGGATGAGTCCCGTCCCATGGGGTTCTGCTTCCGCTACTGGGCTGCCAAGCGGGCCATTCTTGAACAATACGGCATAACATGGCGATCGCCTAAAATGATGAATCCAAGAGTAATGTTTGATTGATAATTGACAATGGGAATAGATATTCAACTGACATATCATGACGGTGAACTACCCTTGGGAAGCAGTTACTTTTGGGACGCGCCACAACTGCCGTCGCCAGATTTGTATCCTCTGACCACTGACGATGAAGGCAATGAGTATCCCATGCAGTTTATCTGCCAGATTAATTGTCGGGAACTGCCAAGCAACGAGTGGTTGCCCAAGAAGGGAATGCTATATTTCTTTGGTGAGATAGACTATTACCTCGGTTATGATGTGAAACAGCCTTATGGCCTGGGGGAATGGCCTGAAGACGCCGTCAAAGTCATTTATGCAGATGTGGAGCCAGAACAGCTCAAACGATTCAACCCCTTTGAAGAGGAGGATATGACACCACCTCATACCATCACTTTCTCCAAAGGACCTGATCGGGATATGGGCTTCCGTCTGTTAGGCAAGCCTTACGAGGAAGAAGTGGAAGACGCATTCCAAGAAGACTGGATTCAGCTGTTGCAATTGGATAGCGATACCAACGACTATTTCGACCTCCGTTTCTACGACATGGGACTTCTTTATTTGATGATAGAGGGGAACCGATTAAAGCAGTGTGATTTTTCCCACGTACGGCCTTTCATGACATCGCTTTAGCTATAATACTTAACTCTGTCGGGAACAGAAAAAACGAGATATTTTCGCATTCGGAAAATAATAAAACGAAAAAATGCGGAGGTCTCGTTTTTTTTTCGTAATATTGCATATTCAATTAGATGACTAATTCAATTAGATGACTAACCTTTTATGATACGTATGAAAAAGAACGTTTTCGTTAAGACAAATGAGCAGAGCCAAGCTGGTTTGGACTATGCCATGGCGAGAAAACGTCGGATGAAATCCAACGTTTCCATTATGTCCTACAAGTTACCAATGACCTGTAAAGCAATGATGATGACTGTTCTGTTCTGTATGTTGACTTTATCAGCATTGGGACAGAACACACTTGAATCGGGAGTCTATTATATCCAGAACCTTGCCTCAGGCACCTATCTCTCCTCGGGTGCCAACTGGGGAACAAGAGCAGTGCTCAGCAAGCATGGAGTTGATTTCAACGTCACCCGTAACAGCGACGGCACATACGTCCTCAAGACCGACATACAAGGTGTAGGCAAGGCATTGCGACCTTCAGATGGATATATGGACCAGAGCGGCAACTGGACCGTCACACCCCTCGCTGACGGCACCTTTGCGCTTTACAACGGCACCAACTATTTCGGGTATGTGCCCACAAACGAGCACCCCTGGATTCCCAGGCTCGACACCTATACCGACACCTCGTCACCCAATACGCACTGGCGTTTCCGCAGTCGCGAAGAAATGTTGGCCTCCCTCAAGACAGCCACCAAAGAGAACCCTGTCGATGCCACCTTCCTCATCTCAGCGCCTGACTTCCTTATTGGTGACCATCGCATTAAGACGAATAAGGTCTGGGGCCCAGATGTCACCGATACGGGAGGTCTCACCAGCGGTGACGTGTACGTACGTAATGGCTCTAACGGAGAGGTCTTCAACAAAGCTGCATTCGATGTTTTTCAGCAACTCTACGACTTACCTCTCGGCACCTATTCCCTTTCAGTTCAGGCTTTCTACCGCTATGGGGGAATAGCCGAAGCTGCCACAGCCCGAAACAACGGGACAGAAGAGGTCTTGCCCGTCTTGTACGCTGGCAACAAGACTGCACGTGTTCACTCCATCTTCAGTTACAGGAAAGGAAGCGCAACTGGAGGATGGGCCGTGACCTCTACTGCTGGTTACATACCCGACAACCAGAGCAATGCCGCCGACTGCTTTGATTCCGGCGAAGACATATACCTAACCACCATCAAGAACATCACAGTCGGCGACGGACAACTCCGTATAGGCATACGCAAAGACAACAAGACAGTCGCTTACGACTGGTGTTGTTTCGACAACTTCACGCTCCTTTATTATGGTGTGGATGTTGACGCCCTCAAATCGCAGGTGCTACAAGCGTTGAAGGATTATGAGGCACTTAATACCGATGGCGACCAAACCTTCGCTGAGGCCTTGGCTGACATTCGTCAGAAGGTGGAGAACACCACCGATACCGACGTCCTCACAGGGGCATACAGAGAGATGGAAACTGCCTACAGCATCTGGAAGACTAAGGAAGCGGTTGTGGACACACCCATCAATCTCACAGAATTCATCCATAATGCAGACTTTTCACGTGGACTCCAGGAATGGAATGCACAGACCACCAGCCTTGAGGGCTACACCAACGTATGGGCGGTTAATTCGGCTTCACCATACGCCACCGAGGCCTATGCTGGTTTTGGCCAGCTGGAGATGACTGGTTACAAACTATGGCAGAGCGTCACGCTCTCGCCGGGTATGTACCGATTCAGGGGCAACGCCTTCTACCGATACGGTAGTTCCTATTTGAGCGATGTCAATAAAGGCGAGGAAATTTCAGAGGCGTTCATCTTCGCAGGCGATGAACTCAACAGGGTGCCAAGGCTTGGTAGCGAGGACCTCCCTAACTATGCCAACTCACTCGACGAGGCTGCCGCGGAATTTCAGAAAGGACGCTACAAAACGCAGATCATCTTCACACTCGACCAGACAACAACCATCCAACTCGGTTTCCAAGGCACACATTCCTACCTTAAATCATGGTTCACCGCAGGACCCTGTGCGCTTGAGAAAATCAACCAGCAGATTCTCGACGATGAAGCCGAAAAAGACTTCGATGCAAAAAAACGAAAATACCTGCTTAAATGGAACCGCTATGCTGGCATCGCAAGCCAGTCGCTACAACCAGAAATCTATGAAGTGGTGCACGAGAACGCAAAAGATGCCATTAAAAACGCCACCACTGATGAAGAACTCCTGCAACTCGACAACCAAATCTGGGACGCACTCAAGAAACTGATTACTCAAAGCACAACAGCCACTGGACAGTTCGACATCACAACGCTCATTCAGAACCCCGCTTTCAACGACGGACTTACTGGATGGACTATCAAAGGTGCGCCTGTCAGGACAGATAACGGACTGGTGGAGGAATTCAACCAAGTGGAAGGGGGCGTCTCACAGATTCTTGAAGATATGCCTGCAGGAAACTACACACTCAAGGCACAGGCTTTCTACCGCATGGCCGACTTCCGACAATCATCGTGGAACTATGAGGACGGCAAGGACAACGTCACGGCCCAACTCTACATCTTGCCTGATGGGGCCACTTCTGTGAGTCAGAAGGTCCAGAGCATCAATGACGGCGCGCGTGTCCTCCCAGCTCGTCCTACCAGCGATGTGCCGGGTGCGTTCGGACGAAGCATACCCAACTCGGCCAACGGAGCTGGAGATGCCTTCGCCATCGGGCAGTATTGGAACATCGTCCGTGCCACCACCGCGACTGATGGCGGCCTGACCATCGGTATCACACACAACGGAGGACTGACCAACAACTGGCTCACTTATGACAACTTCCGATTGTATTATGGCGCGAAGACCATCGATATCAACCTGGATGCGAACGAGAAATACGAACTGACCGAGGACACCTACGCTAACGTCACCCTCGACATGACATTGAAGGCTGGACAACTCAACTCCCTCTGCGTGCCATTTGATGTGCCTGCATCCACTTTCACCGAAATCTACACGGTAGCAGGTGTGAATTACGACGAGGAACAAAACAAGGCGGTGGCAGTGCTCATACCACAAACTGAGGTCAAGGCCGGACGTGGCTACTTTGTGAAAGTGGCCCACGACACGCAACTGCATCTTGATGATGTGTTGCTACATGCCGAGGCGCCCGACAGCGTACCGTCTATTTGGGAGAACGCTGCAATCACGGGCGCTTACGGACAATACACAGTGAAATCGAACTACACGCTCAATGAGGATGGCGAACTGGCCTACAAACGTTTGAGGTTGTTCCAACCCGGCTATTGCGCGCTGGTCAACCTGCCGGCACCGCTCACCACCAAGATTAAAGCCAGTACCACAGTGCCCGTCGAATATATCAATTACGATAACATCCAGTTCACAGTGAATATTGAGAACATGCAGGCGCGAGGACTCATCAACAACAACACCTACACACTTGGATCTGAGAGTATGGTTGATAACTACAATATGGCACCACCAGCCAACCGTGACCATCCACACACCGCTATCATACCACTGCCTGAATACACTGGCAAAGCCACCATCGCCCTTTCGTGGGACGCCTACGATCCTGTTGTGGTCATTTCTGGTCAGACTGCCAGAGACTTCAACATACCAGTTGGGAGTAGGGAAGTGGAGGTGAGGAACCTCTATCCAGGACAGGTATATCTTTTCGCTGTTACCGATGAAGGCAACAGGGTTATTGCCCAGGGACAGTTCCGTACCGAAGGGCAACTGCGAATGATCAAGACCACTACGGGCAGCAACATTCGCGATCTCGGAGGCTGGGGCACGACCAACGGAGGCCACCTCAAATACGGACTCATCTATCGTGGTGGAGAAATGAATGGAGGACACGTCATGTCGCAGACTGATATCGACGAACTCAAACGACTTGGTATCGGAGCGGAGGTTGACTTGCGTTCTGAGGCCGACATCAACGGATTCACCATCAACGGATCTGTCTTCGGATCCGACGCTCCTTACTATTTCGCCAACCAGTATAACTTCGTCGAGGATGCACTACAAGGCGACACAATCATGTACCGCAACGCTTTCAACCTCATACTTGACAACATCAGTAAGGGAAACGCTGTCCTCTTCCACTGTATCTGGGGAGCCGACCGAACAGGTGCCTGTGCAATGTTGCTTGAGGGTTTGCTTGGTGTCACCATCGACCAGCTCTATAAGGATTATGAACTCACATCATTCTCCATCGCAGGAGCAAGACACAAGGATGGCATAGACTCCAAACTCGACTACATCCGCACTTTTCAAGGGACTGGTCTGCAGAAGAAGTTCTACAACTACTGGAAGGATTACGTTCACATCCCAGCAGAACGCCTTGACGAATTCATCCGCATCATGAACGGATGTGAGGCCGATGGCATAGACACCATCACAGACGACTCTGACCATAATGCTGTTCTTGGTGCTGTTCGTGATTCCACCGCTATCTACAACCTTCAGGGTCAACGACTCACTCAGCCCCTGCAGTCACTGCCCCCAGGCATCTACTTCATCGGTGGCAAGAAAATTCTTAGACGTTAAGATCATGGCCTTAGCTGTGAGGCGTTAGGCTGTTGACAACAAAAAAAGAAAATAAAAAACATAATAATCCCCACCTGTACCGCATTGTGGTATAGGTGGGGTATAATTTTGCATCGTGAAACAAATAAGAGGTTGTAAGTATTAACGTATGTTCTTCAACAAGCAAAGTCTTTTTAAGGTGAATAGAAGAATTCTGATACCATGAAACAGGAGCCTTCCCCGTCGTGAAGGTCTCCATCAGGCCGCAGGAGCTATAGTGACAGGCTCTTGCGGCCACCTTGTATCCATTGACCATTGACCATTAACCATTGAGTATTGAACATTAGATAAATTGCTCACGTTCGACAAAACGAGAACGAGTTCTCTTTTGTACTCACTTAATCGCAATTTTGACCATTCACCATTGAGCATTGATCTTTAGACCATAGCCCTGAAGGGGAGAACTCTCCTTTTAACTCCTTGAAGCGCAATGAATCCACTTTTTGGGATAAACTCTTTGATTCTTGCTCTGATTGATGTAATTTTGCGTTCAAACATTTCCATGATATGGACAACGACTTACTGACATTCAGAAAATTCTATCCCGGTGATGCCGACGACGTCATCCATGCCGTATATGACGCTGCAGTGGATAAACTGCAGACCTTGTATCCAGGCAACTGCATCACACGCTTCGACCACTATACCATTGGCATCGCTTCCGACTCACTTTACAGCGAGAACGGACTCGACCTCTATGAACTCGGTATGGTGGATGAGGAACTCTATGCGATGCGCCGAAAACGTGATGGACAAGTCATCTACTTGCGCGTGTGAACTATGTTTTTAGATTGGTGTTAGGCTTTAGCTAAAAACTAAACAATCGAATTTGTTATTTCGTTTTTACCAAGTCGTAGAGGTAGGTGAGTTTCACCATGATGGCTTGGTTGGCGGAACGGCCGAAATAACCTTTCTTGCTGTTGTCATACACATCGCCCAGACCGTAGTAGTAACGGCCGCCAAGAATGAAGTGGCCTATGGATGTGGAGAACTCCATGCCAAGACCTGCAGCGATGCCGTACTCGAACTTGTTGTCAGGCGAGTGGTCGTACTGATACGTAACACCATTGGGACGATAGGCGGTATTCCACTCACCACCACCCCTTTTCTCGCTCTCGGAGAACCAGTAGCCGAACTGAGGACCGGCCTCAATCACGAACTTCACGCCCTTTTGCTCCTTTCCCCAGCCCAATTGCATGAGCATGGGCACTTGAATGTAGGAGAAGCCGCGTTCGTAGGTGTTGCCTGTGCCGTCTTCAATCGTCTCTTTCCATCCCAAATTTGCATAATCCACTTCAAGCATCACAGCACAGATGGTTGCGAAATACTTCTCGCAGACGTAGCGAGTGGTGAAACCGAAGTTGGGCGAGATCTTCTGGCCTTGCTTGATTTTAGGCACGAAGTCCATGCTGCTCAGGGTCACACCACCATTCAATCCCACAGAGAAGTCGGTACGACGTTCTCCCACCTGTGCGTTGATTTGCAGGGCAATGCAAAGCGAAAGGCATAGCGCCAGCATGTGCCTTGCTTGAGGTATGGAATGGAAACGGATGGCTTGGAAAGTCATAAGGGATAAATTGTCTTAATATTCCTTGGTGCTGACACTGCCGTCAGTGCGATGGCTGACAATGATCATCTTCTTGTTGATGTAGCCGCCCGAGGCGTTCACCTTTTGGAACGAGAGTGGGTTCTGGTAGGCTTTCATAGAAATGCCGTTCAGGTTGCGCTGGAACTTGTCACCGTATTCCCACATACCCTTGATAAAGTAGTAGCCTGAGTCGAAGCCAAGCAAGGCGTACTTAGGATGGCTCTTGATGAGGTCGCGGTGGAAGTAACTCTTGAACTTGTTCTGGAAAGCTGTGGTTCTCCATCCGGTAGGGTTGCTGAAGAAAGTGGCGAAATAGCTGACACGGTACTTGTTCAGGTTGGCCTGGTTTTTTGTGCTGAACGTCTGCCACTGTGGATATCCGAACATGGTGATGTTGTCGGTGGTGATTTTCTTGTTGCGCTCCATGGAGTTGAGTTTCAAACACAGCATCTCAAACGCGTTCTGGGAGTTCGATGTGGGAACCAACACGTTCTGCTGGTCAGCGCTGAGCGACGAACCGATATTGTCGATGTCGGCGAAGTCGATATTCGTGAAGCCTTTGCCTTTCTCCGTAAGCTTGCCTTTGAGGCCGTTGAGGAATTCTGTGCGCTCTGTCTCGTTCATGCCCACGAAGATGATGTTGCTGCCTGCGTATTGAGAGACAAAGGCGTCATACACCTTGTCATAAATATAGTTCTCACTGGTGTTCACCTGGAAGAGGTTGGGGTTGTTATTGGCCAGCCCGTATCTTGATGAGCAGGGCACCACAAGCTGGATGTCGTGCTTGGTGGCATAGTCAGACAACTGTGTGATATGGTTGGCGTGGAACGGACCGAAGATGATGTTGAGGTAGGGGAAGATGCTGTTGTTTCTGGTCAATGAATCCACATAACCGTAGGTGTCCTTCTCCTCGAAGGTGTAGATATCAACATTCACACCGTCTTTCTTCAGCGAATCGACAGCGAGGAGGAAACCCTCGTACATCTCCACCATGCGCTGGGCTTCGGCGCCCAGTTTCTCGCTCTGCAAGCCGAAAGGCAGGACCACACCCACCTTTACCGACTTCACCCTGTGCACTTTCTCTGCCTCTATCTTCTCCTGCTCCTGTTCTTTCTTCTCTATCTCCATTTTCTTCGCCTCTATCTCGGCTTTGGTGAATGGAATACACACTTCCTCGCCCTTCTTTACCTTCTCCTTGGTAATATGAGGGTTAGCGGCCAAGAACTCGTCCATATCAAGCCCGAATTTGCGGCAGATGCTATAGACCGTCTCTTTCTTCTCAACGAAGTAGGTGGTGCGGCAGTTGGGCTTCTTCTGCTGTGTGCCGGCAGTGTCGGCTGGTTTGGGCTTGGGTGCCGGTATGATGATGACCATACCTGTCTTAAGGATATCCATAGAAGGGTTAGCCTTCTGGATGTCCTCCACAGTAACGCCGTTGGCGCGTGCCAGCGAGTAGAGTGTCTCGCCTGCCTGCACTTCGTGTGTCTTCTGTCCCTCGGTCTGTGCGAGTAATTGCGTTGCCATTGCCAAACATAATACAATGACAGATGAAATGCGTTTCAACATACTATTCAGTGGTTGTTTTTTTGTATCTATCGTCAATTATTCTACAAAATTAGTCTTTTTTATTCATTCTTGTACCTATAAATCATTTTTGATAGCATTTAACATGTATTTTTTGCTGAATTTGACTGAGATTTGACTAATTTTGCGAAAACAATGCTTGTTATAATGAAAAATCGTCTCGTTTTACTCTTATTTCTCATGGGATGCCTTACAGGTTTGAAAGCCCAGGATGCTACGCCTACAGTTACGTTTTATCATATCGAAAACAAAGCTGATGTGACGATGTCGCCAGGTGAGTCCCAGACCACACAGGCACCAGCAGAGCTGAAATGCGATGTCGAAATTGACAACAATGGCTATGACTACGTCTGCACATGGCAGTTCTACAGCACCAAAGGACAGGAAACCCTGCTTTTGACCCGCTATGAGACCAATACCTCCTACACCCTGACAGAGTCGGGAGGTTTCAAGGTGGTTTGCAGCATTACCTTCTCACTCGACGGTGACACCGTGAGATACGTGAGCGAGCCCTTCTTGGTGACTATCAGCGAGTCATCGCTCAAATGTCCCAACGGGTTTTCTCCCAATGGTGATCAGAGAAACGACACTTTTTTCATCACTTGCAAGTCCATCGTGAAACTCGATGGCTTCATCTTTAACCGATGGGGCAAGAAACTGTTCACCTTTAACCTCGACAACGCTGCTGAAGGTTGGGACGGCAAGGTCGATGGCAAGTACGTCGCCGACGGAGCATACTTCCTCCAGTTGACCGCTGTAGGCTCTGATGGTGTGAAATACAACATCAAGAAAACAATCAACGTCCTCAAGGGATTCAACGAGAATAGCGAGTCGAGCGGTTCCACAGGTACGCCATAAAGGAACATCTGCTGAAGAAATCCTCAGATTTTCTTGAAAGATACCCCATTAAAGATATTAATAAAAGACCCCTAAATACAATCAACCCACAGAGAAGGAATCAACCATGTCGGAAGAATTGAGAAAGGAACATATCGTTGACGGACTGAGTGGGGAAGTGGAACAGGACAACCCGTGCCTCGAACGCCAGTGGATTGAGGTTGAGGGCGCCAGGGTTCACAACCTCAAGAATATAGATGTACGCATACCCCGCGACAGTCTGACTGTCATCACCGGCCTCAGTGGCAGTGGAAAGTCTTCCTTGGCTTTCGACACAATCTATTCTGAGGGGCAGCGGCGCTATATCGAGACTTTCTCTGCCTATATCCGCAATTTCCTTGGAGGCATGGAACGGCCCGATGTCGATAAGATTACGGGGCTGAGCCCAGTCATCAGCATCGAGCAGAAAACCACAAATAAGAACCCCCGATCTACAGTGGGAACCACAACCGAGATCTACGACTTCTTGCGCCTGCTCTACGCGAGAGCCGCCGACGCTTACTCCTATATCTCGGGCGAGAAGATGGTACGCTATACCGAGGAGCAGGTGCTGGAACTGGTGCTACATGAGTACGACGGCAAGAGGATACTTATTCTCGCGCCATTGGTGAGGTCGAGAAAAGGTCATTACCGCGAGCTCTTCGAGGACATTCGTCGCAAGGGATTCATCAATGTCCGTGTGGACGGAGAGATGAAAGAGGTGCTGCCCGGCATGAAGGTTGATCGCTATAAGAACCACGACATCGAGGTGGTGGTTGATAAACTGGCTGTGAACAGCAAGGACATCGACAGGCTGAAGAAGAGTCTCGCCATCGCCATGAAGATGGGCGAGGGACTGGTGATGGTGCTTGACATAGACAATGACGTGCTCAAACATTATTCCAAGCGGTTGATGTGCCCTACCTCTGGCATCAGCTACCGTGACCCTGCACCTAACAACTTCTCTTTCAACTCACCACAAGGAGCCTGCCCCAAGTGCAAGGGACTGGGCTACGTCAACCTCGTTGACGAAGACAAGATCATACCCAACCGGAAACTCACCGTCCGTCAGGGTGCATTGGCTCCTCTTGGACGCTTCCATCCAACTATGGTCTTCTGGCAGATTGACTCCTTGCTCCAAAAATATGAGGCGGACATCGATACCCCTGTCAGCGAACTTCCAGACGACGCCATACACGACATCATTTACGGGTCGCCCGACAAGGTGAGGATCAAGGCTTCGCTCATCCATACCTCATCCGATTACTTCGTGGAGTATGAGGGACTGGCCAAATACATACAGCAGTTGCTGGAGCGTGAGCAGTCGGCGTCGGCGCAGAAATGGGCTGACTCGTTCGACAAGGTCTGTACCTGTCCTGAATGTCATGGCACCCGTCTCAACCTCGAGGCGTTGCACTACCGCATCGCTGACAAGAACATCCATGAACTATCGTCCATGGACATTGGCGACCTCTATGACTGGCTTTGCAACCTCCATCTGGAGGGCAAGCAGAAAGCCATAGCAGAGGAGATACTGAAGGAAATCAAGTCGAGACTACGATTCCTACTTGATGTGGGACTGGAATATCTGTCGCTCGGACGTTCCTCTATGAGCCTGTCTGGAGGTGAGAGCCAGCGAATACGCCTTGCCACGCAGATAGGGTCGCAGTTGGTGAATGTGTTGTATATCCTCGACGAACCGAGCATCGGACTGCACCAGCGCGACAACATACGGCTTATCCATTCGTTGAAACGTCTGCGCGACACAGGCAATTCCATCATTGTGGTGGAGCATGACAAGGACATGATGCTCAACGCCGACTATATTGTTGATATCGGTCCGAAGGCGGGACGACTTGGTGGTGAGGTGGTGTTCCAAGGCACACCTCAGCAGATGCTGGAGGCCCATACCATGACAGCACGCTATCTGAATGGCGAGTTGAAGATACCGGTCCCGGCTGAGAGACGAAAAGGCAACGGAAAACGACTTATTGTCCGCGACGCTACAGGCAATAACCTCAAACATGTGGATGTGTCGTTCCCGTTGGGCACGCTCATTTGTGTGACTGGGGTCAGCGGAAGCGGTAAATCGACACTTGTCAACGACACGCTGCAACCCATCCTGAGCCAGTATTTCTACCGTTCTTTGCGTGACCCTTTGCCTTACGGAAGCATCGAGGGTATAGAGTATGTGGATAAGGTCATCAATGTTGATCAAAGTCCTTTGGGACGCACGCCACGCTCCAATCCTGCCACCTACACGGGTGTGTTCTCCGACATCAGGAGCCTCTTCGTGGAGATGCCTGAGGCAAAGGTGCGCGGATACAAGCCAGGACGTTTCTCTTTCAACGTGAAGGGCGGACGCTGTGAGACCTGTGGTGGAAACGGCTACAAGTCGATAGAGATGAACTTCCTGCCCGACGTGTTGGTCCCTTGCGAAACCTGCCACGGCAAACGCTATAACCGTGAGACGCTGGAGGTGAGATTCAAGGGCAAGTCCATCGCTGACGTCCTCGACATGACCATCAACACCGCTGTCGATTTCTTCGAGAACCAACCTGTCATCCTCAAGAAAATCAAGGTGATACAGGACGTGGGTCTGGGATATGTGAAACTGGGACAGCCCTCCACAACCCTGTCGGGCGGTGAGAGCCAACGTGTGAAACTCGCCACCGAACTGGCGAAGAAAGACACAGGCAAGACGGTTTATATCCTTGACGAGCCCACCACAGGACTGCATTTCGAGGACATCAAGGTATTGATGAACGTGCTCAACCGATTGGTCGATAAGGGTAATACTGTCATCGTCATCGAACATAACCTTGATGTCATCAAGATGGCTGACTATATCATCGACATGGGACCAGAAGGAGGTCGAGGAGGAGGTCAGGTAATGGTAGCCGGTACGCCCGAGGAAGTGGCACTTAGCGGCAAAGGATACACCTCTGCCTTTCTCAAACACGAACTGGATATTTAGACTTTGCTATACACACTATGATATAACATTCAAAGTATCATCCTATTCAACATCTGAGTTAACTCCCCTTAATTATTTAACTATGATTCAATTCAATGCAAAAGAAGTGAAAGACCAGGTGGTTCAGTGGATCCGCGATTGGTTTGAAGAAAACGGAAAAGGTTGCAATGCCGTTTTAGGTGTTTCTGGAGGAAAGGACAGCAGTATCGTAGCTGCGTTGTGTGCCGAAGCCTTAGGCAAGGACCGTGTAATTGGCGTGACCATGCCTAACGGTGTACAGAAGGACATATCCGACAGTATGCGATTGATTGAACACCTCGGTATCCGCTACTGCAACGTTAATATTGGCGATACTTGCCAGACACTCATGGCCGCTGTGAAAGAACAACTTGCCACTTTGGGAAAGGACGTCAGCGAGCAGACCATCATTAACCTGCCGCCACGTGTACGTATGACAACACTCTATGCCGTCTCTCAGTCGATGAACGGACGTGTGGCCAACACCTGTAACCTCTCTGAGGACTGGGTGGGCTATTCCACCCGTTATGGCGATGCTGCCGGTGATTTCGCACCGCTTGGCGGACTGGTTGTGCGTGAGGTTATCGCCATCGGCAAGGAACTTGGACTGCCCATCGACCTTGTGGAGAAGACGCCGTCCGACGGACTCTGTGGAAAAACCGATGAGGACAATCTCGGCTTCACCTATGCTGTACTCGACGAATACATCCGCACTGGTGTGTGCGACGACCCGATCGTAAAGGCCCGAATCGATGACAAGCACGTGAAGAACCTCTTCAAACTGAAGCCCATCCCGTATTTCCATCCTTCCTTATAGACTGCCATATACAGATTATATCCCTCATTTAAGGGGTTTTCTATTTAACGAATATTTTAACTAACATTTATTATCAATGAATTATTTTTCTTTTTTAACAGTGGCTCTTGGAACACTGATGGTGTTGACGAGTTGCAAGGAAAAGCCTGCCAACCAGTCTCATCCTACTGAAGGACAGGCCACGGACAGTCTTACCACCATTCAGTCCGCAGTCAGCGAGTCAACAGAAAACATGACTGATGACCAATACGACCTTGTAGCCTTGGCCAAAGTTATCAAGGGATGCGAAATGCTGGAGAACTTCAAAAATGGGGTTGCTTACGTTCAGAAAGATGGCGAATGGTTCTGCATCGACAAGATGGGACGCAAGGTTGAGAAACCACGTGTGCAGGCAGATGAAGAACTCCGACAGAAGTTTGATGAAGCGACCAAACTTCGTGGATTCGTTGACAAGGATGGCAAATGGGTCATAAAACCCCAGTTTGAGTTCTGTGGAGACTTTTCCGAAGACTTGTGTTGGGTGACCACCCCTAAATCCGATGGTTCTATCGGATTCATCGACACCTCAGGAAAGATGGTCATTCCTTGTTTGTTTGATTGGCCGGGGGAAATGCAACCCAGCGACTTCCATGAGGGAATGTGCTCGGTGATGGTCGATGGAGCACATGAGTTCTTCACCTTCATCAATACGAACGGCAAGGTGACATTTAATGACTTATACACTTATCAGTCCAACTTCTCCGAAGGACTGGCTGGAGTCAGGAAGGCTGTTAAGATAACGGAGGATGAGGATTTCTACGATTTCTACGACGGATACATTGATAAGACGGGCAAGATGGTCATTGAGATCGATGAAGACGACATGCCCTGTATCTGCTGGGAGTTCCATGATGGAGTGGCTAAAGTTTCTCGGACAAATCGTGCGTGGTTCATCGATAAGGAAGGCAGAAAGTTGTTCGAGCTGGATGGAGACGACTTCTACACAGGCGACGACCACTACTTCTCCGAGGGCCTCGTGTCGGTTACAGCGAGAAGTGGCCAAAAAGGCTACTTCGACAAACAGGGCAACAGCACCTTCGATTACAACGATTAAAAACTCCCCCCCCTAATCTCGGGCTGGATCAAGGTCATTACTCATATTCAAAGAGGGCATGTCAAAACAGGCATGCCCTCTAATTCTGTATAATAACCTCATAGATTGTTCAATGTTCAATGCTCAACGTTCAATGCTCAATTGTCAATGTTCAATGATCAACCCTGAAGGGGACTTTTAACCCTTCATTCTTTGTACTTCATCAAATACGTGTCGTATTGTGTCTCAAATGGATGGAAGGGCGCTGGGATGGACTGGGGATGGCTGAAGAGCGTTTTAACTGTCTGAGGCCATTGGTTGGCATCAATGTGATAAAGAAGAAACTCACCACTGATGGTGCCTACATCTTTGGAGATAACAGGGAAAGTCGTACGAGAGAACTTTGGACCCTGACCTGAAACAGCGGCATTCACTGTCATCAAGATACCTTGATCGGTCTGCTCGAAGTTCATCTTCAGAGCATCGCCTACCACTAACAAACCATTGCCATACTTGTCGCTGAATAAGGCAGCATCCACACCCATGCGATTGCCCTCAAAATATAAATCGTGCATCTGTTTGGACCAAATGCCATAACGATTGGCCTGTTGACGACCAGGATAACTGGCGAAAGGCCCGTAACCTATCCACTGCACACGGTCAAAACGTTGGTCGAGTAAATAAGCAATGCCTAATTCTGAAAGGAAAGTCTCTGTAGTATCTGGGGTGAGTGTGTAGGTCACTTTCATGCCATCGTCCTCTTTGGAGTACTTCACATCTGCCTTGACATATGGATTGTCCATGGGCTGAAGATAATGCTCAATACGCTGGTTCTTCACATTCATCCTTTCTGCCATGGTGGCCTTGCGACCTACCCGTAATACCGGACCTTCTTGGACATACGTCATGGGGTCACCAGTACCGTTCCATGAAGCATCAGGCTTGTTCATCACAAAACTCTGATGAAGGAAGGTGTGTCCTTGCGCATCCTCGATGTCGAAATGTAATAGACTAAGGCCTTTTTGCTCAGGAAGGTCTATAGTAATGGTTGTTGAGTCGTGCGGATGGCAATTTGGGCTGAAAGCACCACGCATTACTGTGTCACGGTCATTGGTCAGCGACCAGTGGAAAGTGACGTTGTCTTTTAGGTTGAGAAAGTCGTAACGGTTCACGATCGTAAGCCGACTACCTTCTACTTCCGACACGAAAGCGCGCGCGTAATTGTGCTGCAACTCATAGTAGTTGGGTAGGGGAGTACGGTCTGCGTAGAGCACTCCGTCTGTACCTTTGTTGCCATACATCTCAAAACCGCCGTCTTTCGAAGTGAAGACTCGCTCCTCGTAACCATAAAGCTGTTCTCTCTTCTCTTGAAATGGCATGCCCTGATCCACCCACTCCCAGACGGCACCCCCTGCAATACCGGGGGTGCGCTCAATGATTTCCCACTGACGGTCATGATCCTCAAAAGAGATGCCAAGGGTATGACAATATTCCGTAAAGATCACAGGACGGTCTGCACGTTGATAGAAATCCGCAATCTGTCGGGTGGTTGGATAGTGGGGTGCGTATATGTCTGCCACCTTGGGAAAGTTGTAGTTGAAACTCTGGAAATAAGACCCTATTTGCGGGTAGCAGATTGGGCGAGATGAGTCGAGTTCATGCTTCACGTAGTCACCCAGCTTGATGCAGATATCGGTCAGCGGATTCTCGTTGCCGATGCTCCAAATCAATACAGAGGCATGATTCTTGTCACGTCGGATGGTTGCCTGTGCACGTTGTTGCAACACCTCGTAGAAAGTCGAGTCATAGAGGTTCCTGTCACCATAACCGAAAGGAACCTCATCGATGATATAGAAGCCGAGGGAATCGGCCAACTCATAGAACCGTGGCTCTCTTGGATAATGACTGGTGCGGATAAAGTTGACCGAGGCCTCTTTCATCAGTTGCATGTCGCGCAGGATGCTGGCATCATCAATCACCTTTACAGTCTTGGGGTCAGTAGCATGGCTTGTGACACCACGCAGTTTGATGGGCTGTCCGTTGAGCCTCAGAATATTACCATCTATAGTCAGTTCGCGAAAACCAAACTTGTGCTCAAAGGTCTGGAGTGTCTTGTGCTTTTGAACAAGCGTGGTGCGTAAGGTGTATAAATATGGCGTCTCTGCAGTCCATAGATGTGGATGATTCACCTTATCCGTTCCGATGACGTTCCCTTCCGCATCCAATATCTCATGCTTTACAACTGTTCCTTTCCCAGCATTTGCTATGATTGTCTGCACATCCACTTCACCATTCATCTTGGTCCTGATGGTCAGATCTTTCAAATGTGTCTCTGGTACGGCAAAGAGTGTCACATCACGGAAAATGCCGTTGGGAGCCCAGTCATCGTTATAGTCGAAATCACTCCCACGATAATGCGAGATTACTCTCATGGCTAATTCCTGTTGTGTGGACTTCTTGTTCAGATAAGGTGTGATATCAAACAAGGCTGTGTTATAGGCAGAACGCCAAGAACCTACAGCTTGGCCATTGATCCACAAGTCATAACCATAAAGCACACCATCGAATCGCAACACGACACGTTGCCCTTTCCATGCCGCAGGAACAGTGAAGTTCGTACGGTAATAACCTGTTAGTGGTTTAGGACTATCATAACTGGGCTCACAAAAACCATAAGCCTCCCAACAACCGGGTACAGGAATGGTTCGCCACGAATCGTCGGTCATAGGCACCGTCTTGTCCTCGACGATTCCTGTTAACACTTTCAACTGCCAATTGCCATTCAGAGTCCTCGTCATCTGTGGGTCGGTCACAGGAAGAACACCTTGAAAGGCATCCCTTACCTGTGCCCTCATGACTGCCATAATCATGACAAGGCATATCACACTCGCAGTCTTTTTCATCAAGTCTAATGTCAAACCTACTGCCCCAAAACCTAACGTCTAAACACTCTCCCGTCCTTGATGTAAAGTCCCTTTTCTGGCTCACGGTCGAGGGCGATGCCCGTCAGCGTGTAGCATCTGGATGAGGCTGCACGGTCGTCTATAACATTATTGATGTCGTTGGTATATGGCCATTGCACAGATGCACAACCATCCATGATTCCGTCATAAGCGAACTGGTTGAAGATAGAAAGATGCTTGCGGTCAATCACAGTTCCGCTGGGATGCCCACAGTAATTGGTGTCCCATACAAATGGAATGATGCCATTATGGACAGCATAACGGCAGAGCGTCCAGTACCAGTCGTAGATGCTGGCATTGTGCTTGTCTTGATCCTCCCCCTCTGGCATAGTGCGCCATAATGCGCCATATTCTCCCAAAACAACAGGTATGCCTTTGGATGAGAATTTTGATCTCATCAGTCGCATCTGCGAAGCAGTGTAAGTCTCTTCCCAGTTGCTGGTGTTATTGCGGTTTGAACCCTTCACGTGGTTCTTTTCCCCCCAATAGAAGGTTGTGGGTCCCCAATCTGCATCTTTTTCCATTAGACAGAAGGTGAAGGGTGAATAATAGTGTACTTCGAGCATGAGTGCCGATGGAGTGGGGTCGTTGGGCATTGTGTAATACTGGTAGGTCAGATCGATGTTGGTGGTTGGACCCTGCACCACAAGCACACGGGTCGTGTTGTTGCCTCCCGTTTGACGGACAGCATTCACGAATGTCTGTTCATATTTGATGAGGGTGGCTATATCCGCCTCCCTGTCCTTACTCTTGTCTCCTGCCGCGTCTGGTTCGTTCATGCCGGCGAATAGCAAGTGGTGGTCATAGTCACGGAAACGTGTGGCAATTTGCTTCCACATCAAGTTGAGGATAAAGCAGTTCTTGCTGACCGATGAGGGAGTCTGTTCCTCGAACGAACGCTCTATCCACCCAAGGTCGTAGTGGTCGTTGAGAACAACGTAGAGACTGTCCTTGATGCAGTAATCTACAATCTCCTGCACACGGTCCATCCATGCGGGGCTGATGTTGTAATTCGCGTCCATGTGTACGAACCATGAGCAAGGAATGCGTACGGAGCGGAAACCAACCTCTTTAACGTAATCGATGATTTTTTGAGTGGTCGTTGTGCCTTGCCAAGCAGTTTCATAGTCGAGTTCGTTGGTAATCCAACTGCAATCACCTGCTTCCAATGTATTGCCTAAGTTCCAACCAGGAACCATGTCGGGTGCAATTTCCATAGCTGTCTGGGCCTGTGAAGTGAGACTGCAGAAAGATAATAATGAGGAAAGAAATAAAATTTTTGTTTTCATACCATATTGCCAATATAAAGGGTTTGAGTATTGAATGCGTTAAATCTGAACATTAGGTTCCGATAAGTCACATTCCATTTTTATGCAAAAGTAGTGATTCAAAATGAGAATCAACGGAATTGATGTGCATGAAATGAGAAAAAATGTTTTCTAAACAAGAAAAGCCATAATAAAACCAACTGCAAAATGAAAACTTATTTCTACTTTTGTGAAGAAAACATCACCCATGCCTATGTGCCGAATCTTCATCTTCGTCGTTTCTTTTCTGGCCGTCTTACCTTTATACGCCGACGGACAGCACAATTTTCAATCCCTTACGACAGCCGAAGGGTTGTCGAGTGGCAATGTGAAATGTATGTTGATAGACAGCAATGGGTTTATGTGGATAGGTACGGACATGGGACTTGACCGCTATGATGGCTATCAAGTGGAATCTATGGGTGGTGTTTTTGGACCGCAGTGGCAGTTCAGTCCAGTCAGCAAGATACAGGAAGACGCTTTGGGCAACCTGTGGATAGACTGCCAACATGCCTACCTGATTTTTAATATCAACACCCACACACCTGTCACCGATGTGCCCTCTATGCTCAAGGATATGAATATCGACGTAGGAAACCATACTTATAAGGTGTTGACTGATGAAAACGGTTCGTTATGGGTCGTGCAACAGAATCAACTGACCTTTCATGACTGTCACACAGGAAGCAACAGGACGTGGAAGACTCCTGACATTGGCATGAGCGACATCAATTTCTATTCCTCTGTTGCAACATCCGACGGATTGTTGCTGGCTGGTAAGAAAGCGGTCTGGCAGTTCAGTATGGCCAATGGGCAGATAGAACAACTTCAGTTGCCCTCAGAAATGCAAAGAGAGGATAATATCTACGGCGCTTTCATCGATAGCGACCGTTCAATATGGGTGTTCTCGATTATCGATGAGAAAATCTGCCGATACAGTATGGGAGGAAAGACGGTCAGGGAAATGGTCACATTGCCTCAGGGCAACACTCCCGACTCACGCAACAATGCCATCCGCGACATGATGGATGACGGGAGGGGTAATGTCTGGATTGCAACTGACCACAAGGGACTATTCGTTTACCACAAGCCGACAGGTGAGATGACACAAATCATCAGCCAACCTCATGGGAGAAGCCAACTCAGTTCCAACAATGTCATTTCCTTGGCCTTCGACCGACAAGGCACGGTATGGGCAGGACATTTCCAGACAGGAATCTCATACACCAGCGCCAACTCCAGAATATTCCAAAACAAAGGAATGCAATTCGGAAATGTCAGCGCCATTTTCTGCGATTCCAAAGGCAGATTGTGGATAGGTACCGATGGTGGTGGACTCTATCTCGAACATAAGGATGGCTCTTACGAGAAGACGTCCTTGCCAAGTATTATCGTTTCCAGCATAACGGAAGATGACAATGGTACCATTTGGGTGGGGTCATACAGCGAGGGACTTTTCCGTCAACTACCTGGCGGACGGTGGGAGCAGTTCGGATTGGCTAACGGTCGATTCCCTACCAACAATGTGTGGAAAATGATGAATGATGGGAAGGGGTTTATTTGGTGTGCCTCTGCAGTCTCACCACTTATCAGAATGGATGTACAAACCAACCAATGGGAAGTGGTGAATGACGACCAGGACTATGAAATTCTGGGTACAGATTTCTGCATGGACAGTCGTGGTAATCTGCTGGTTTCTTCCACGTATGGACTTGTTGTCATTAACGAAGACAAAAGGCAACGGCTTACCACCAACTTCCGAGGAACACAGGAGATGGTGCCAATGATGGCCAAATCAATCTGTTACGATGGCAATCGCGACATCTTGTTGATGGGCCACAGACAAGGAATCACCATCTTCGATATGAAGCACGACACGCTCTACGATGTCAACAATCAAATCAATGGCAAGGAAATCAACGTCCAGGACATCATTCAAGATAAAAAGGGCTTTTTCTGGATCAGCACCACCAATGGCATCACAAGATTGGAAGTAAGCAGAAATGAAGATGGTGGCATGGAGTGGGAGGTCAGAAACTATACAGCCAAAGAAGGTCTGCAGACGCCTTTCTTTAACGCCAACTCTTCGGGCATGACCGATGATGGTCATGTGTTGTTCGGAGTTTTTGAGGGTTATATCGCTATTACCCCAGACGAGACTGGATTGGTGGCTGAGAACCCTGTAGCACCCGTTATCTTCTCTGTGATGGCTGGCGACAGGTATATCGACGCTAACGAAGGACGGATCGTGCTGAATCATGACGACACTCATCTCACAATCCGTTATTTCACTGGGAACCTCAACAATGCGAGCAGCGTGCGCTATGCCTATAAACTGGAAGGCATGATGAACCAATGGAAATATACCGAGGAAAACCATATCACACTTGTGGGGCTGGCACCAGGCGACTATAAGTTGTTGCTTAGGTTGAGTGAGGGTGACGAAAACCAGGTGCGCCAACTCTCTATCCACGTCAACAGCCCTTTCTACCTGACGGGCTGGGCTTTCATGGCCTATGCACTCATGGCATGTGTAGCAGGTTATTGGCTCTGGCGGCGAACACGCCGTCGGCAATTGCGTGAACTTCGTTTGCAGAAAGAGGATATGGAACGACAGAAACAAACGCAAATCACGGAGATGAAATTACAGTTCTTCACGAATATCAGCCATGACTTGCGTACACCGCTCACCCTCATCATCTCTCCCATTGATGTGATTGTGAAGAAACTGGAAAGTGGACAAATGCCTTCGTCCCTTCTCTCACAACTGAAGAACATACGCAGGAATGCCCAGTTGTTGCTCAATCAAGTGGGTTCATTGCTCGATTTCCGTCGTCTCGACGTGGGAGTGGAGAGACTGAATCCCTCGAAATCCGACATCGTGGCTCAACTCGGTAGCATTTGTCTCTCTTTTGAAGATTACTCCAAGGAAAGGCAGATTCCCCTGAATTTCGAATGCAACGAGAAATCGTTCATGATGATGTACGACAAGGAGAAGATGAGCAAGATCCTCTATAACCTCCTCTCCAATGCTTTCAAGTTCACCGAAGAAGGCGAAAGCATCAAGGTCGGGTTCAGTCACGACGAAAAGCAAGCCTTCATCGTCGTGGCAGACACGGGTAGGGGAATCCCGGATGCTGATAAATCCAGTGTTTTCAACCGTTTCTACAAGTCGGGGGCCAATGACCCATCACAGACTGGCAGCGGTATTGGGCTACACATTGTCAAGGAGTATGTGGGACTGCACGGAGGCCAAGTCGCAGTGACCGACAACACCCCCAAAGGAAGTGTGTTCACCATCACCATTCCCATTGTCGTGCCCTTGGAAAATGCTGACGCAGACACTCCGGCCACTTCCTCATGCGATGAAGACGACAGTCAGCGGCCAGTGGTGCTTGTGGTGGATGATAACCGCGAGATGCTCAATTTCATCAGCGACAGCCTCTCGGAGGACTACCGTGTGCTTCAGGCAGAGAACGGACAGCAGGCTCTCGACCTTTTGGCAAGTCACGATGTGGCGATGGTTGTCAGCGATGTGATGATGCCAGGCATCGATGGCTTCGAATTCTGCAGGAGGATGAAAAGCGACATCAGCACATCGCATATCCCTGTTATCTTGCTCACCGCCCGTACCACAGACGAAAGCAAGGTCAAAGGACTGCAACTCGGTGCTGATGACTATCTTACCAAACCATTCAATATGGACGTGTTGAGACTGCGTGTGCAGAAATTCATGGAATGGGCTGAATCCAGTCATCAAGAGTTCAAGAAGAAAGTGGATATCAGCCCCAGCGAGATTACCATCACTCCCCTCGACGAGCAATTTATCCAGAAGGCCATCAAGACTGTCGAGGAACGAATATCTGACTCCGATTTCTCCGTAGAGGAACTGGGAAAGGAGTTGGGCATGTCGCGTTCATTCCTATATAAGAAACTTATGGCAATCACCGGGGTTGGACCTGCCGAATTCATACGCACTATACGTGTCAAACGCGGCATGGCTCTTCTCGAACGCTCGCAGATGCAGATTTCCGAAATCGCCTATCAAGTGGGTTTCAACTCACTCAAGAGTTTCACTATGAATTTCAAGGCTGAATACGGAATGACCCCAAGCGAGTATCTGAAAAACAGAAAAAATGAGTAGTGGAAACATTTATGCCTTTATCAGAAACCTTGTTTCTCACAGTTCTTCCCTTTTATTATATATATTTGCATCCGAAACTAATTAACAATCTACTAAATACAATTATTATGGATAAAATGAAAAAGACGCTGTGCTTAGCCACAGTTTTAGCAACGAGCCTTTGTGCCGCTGCCGTGGAATGGGAAAAACCTGTTCCTATCGCATCCGATCCCGTGAATGGAGGAGCTTACTACATCTATGACTACTCGCAAGAGAAATTCTTCAATGCCGGAGAACTGACGTTGACACTATCGTCTGAAGGAACGCTCATCACTTTCAAACAGAAAGATGATGGCGACTGGTTGCTCCAAGGACCTATCGGCCACCTCTTCTCCGACCTCGACATGGTAGGATGCGACGCTGGTAGCGACGAATTCAACACCGCATGGTACATCGAGAAGCAGACTGCTGGAACTTATTATCTCCGTCCTTCGAAGAACGACCCTACTTTCCCTTGGGCTGACAACCCCGACACATGGATGGGTTTCTCGTATTCTGCCTGGAAGTTCCTTCCACTCCTTAAAGCAGGTGAAGGAGACATAGAGTGGTATATTGTTTCTGAAGGCGACTATGACTTCTTCCTCTCTAAAGTCAGCCTGCATCGCTTGATGACTGAACTGCAGGGCTATGGCTACGATGTGTCTAACTTGGTGACCGTCTATAATACTGCAACCGACAAGGCCACAATCGAGGACGCTGTTGCAGCCATTGAGGACGATATCGACCAACTCCGAATGGACAATGCCACCGAAGACCGTCCTTACGATGTCACCAGCAAATACATGCGCAATGCCGACTTGACCGAGAACTGGGAGGATGGCGGACACGATGTGCCAGGATGGACCATGGTGCCGGCTTCTTTCTGTGGAATGGGTGAGTTCGATAACGAGGGCTTCTATCCTGATAACAAGACGCTGGGGTCATGGACTGCCGCTGCTTTTGGCGACAACAAGGTCTATCAGGAACTCAACAACTTGAAGAACGGTAAGTACAGATTCGGGAACTATGGCCTTTGGATCCGTCATACAGGAGAAGATGGCGACCCCATCAAGGGCGCTTACATCTATGCCAAGGTGGGTGACAAGACGATTCGAGAGCCTTTGGCCGACACAGGCTGGTGGCGTGGACTTTCCGAAGTCGTATTCGAGTGCCGCACAGGTGATGCCGAGGTGGGTATCATGTTTGAAGGCACCAATGTGGGTCAGTGTGTCATTCTCGATTTCAAACTCGAGTACATGGGCGAGACACCTCTGGCCGACCGATTCAACGCTCTCATCGCCAACGCACAGGCACTGATTAACGAGAACGCTATCAACAACACATACGTTGAGACCCTTAACGCCGACATCAAAAAGTGCAACGACCTGATTGCCGCTGGAGACGCAGAGGCTGGCGAAGCACACTTCCTCGCCTTTGAAAAAGATATAGACGAAGCTCTCGCCAACAAGGAAGCCTATTCAAAACTGGCTGAGTTGATGGAAAAGGCACAAGAAACACTTGACTTGGGCGAATCCGATGAAATGAGTGAACTCAGTGACTACCTCATCGACAATGATCTTGAGGAGGGAGTCAAGAACCACAATTACGATAATGCCAAGATTGAGGAAATCGTCAAGGATTTGAATAATCTCATCGAAAAGGCTGCTAACTCAGTAACCGCTGCTGGTACAGATGTTACAGACTTGCTCATCAACGGACATTTTGACACCACAGGTGGTTGGACGGCCACACTCAACGATTTCAGCATCAATCCTGACCTGAAGGTGATGGAACGCTGGTGGGGTGACTGGAAAGCAGAACAGGTACTGACCAATGTGACCAACGGAACCTACCGCCTCGAGGTGCAGGGATTCCAATGGTGTCATTGGGACTGGTCGGGTGCTGACGCTGACTGGGCTAACGGTGACGGCTCAGCCACATTCAACGTAAAATCGAAAATCAGACTCAACGACAATGAGGTGACCATACATAACGTTTTTGCATGTGGCGAAACCGACATTACCGAGGGATTCCAGACGAGTGCGGGATATTTTGTACCTAACGACTCTCGCACCGCCATACCTTTCTTTGAACTCGGACTCTATAACAATGTCGTGGAGACCACAGTTACTGACAACACCTTGAAGGTGGAATTCGATTGTTCTCAACAGGGTTTCTGGAACTGCTTCTACAACCTGCGACTCATCTTCGTAGGTGCCGATACAGAGGAGGCATTTGCCAACCTCAAGGATGCTGTGGCACAAGCCAACAAAGCACTTTCCGACAAGATGCAGGGCGATATCCGCAAGGCTATAGAAGAGGCGTTGGAGAATGCCAACACCATCCTTGCCGACAAACAGTCGAAGTATAACAACATCAATCAAGCAACAAAGGACATCCTCGAACTCATCGACCAAGCATCGGGTAGCGTGAAAGAATACAGTCGTTTGGCTGCAACCCTCGCCTTGGCAGAAGAAACATTGAAAGATGCACAGACCGCACAGACTGATGCCGGTCAACAATTGCAGGCCCTATACAACACGACTAAGAATGACTACGATTCAGACTATCCAACACTCGACAATGAGGGTATCGTCACTACTATCGACAATATCGAGACACTGATCACACAAGCCAAGATTGGAGCAGGTATCAAGCCTGGTGATGATATCACAATGCTTATCACCAACCCAAGCTTCGAGAACACCTACGAGAATGACATTGCTGTAGGAGGCGCCGCACATACAGTGCCTTACGGATGGAGCATGACCGTTGAAGGTAAAGAGTGTCACACTGCACAGGAACTCTACGATGCTGGTATCAATAGCTTCACAGCCATCGAAAGCAATCCTTACACCACTGACGGTGAGTACTCCTACTGCTTGCTTTCCGCTCCAGTGCCCGACTCTTATCTCTGGCAGACTCTCAAGGGACTGCCCGCAGGAACCTACAAGGTCACTGTGGATATGAACGTAACTTACGAAGGTGGATGCTCACGCATCACCGGACAGCGTCTGTTGGTCAACAATGTCGCACAGTACTATGGCAAGCAGGATTTCTATGTTGAATCGGAACTTGACAACCTCCACCCCGAGGAAGTGGCACGCTCATTCGCTGGCTACGACGAGGTGAACTCTACCGAGACTGGTGAATCGGGCGATATGGGTAACTTGACCACTCTCACTGTAGAAGTGGGTATCGCAGAGGGTGAAGCACTGACATTCGGTGTGCGTACCGACAATAACAAGTCGGGCACGACTCGCAACTACGAGGAGAACTGGTGGGACTGCTGTGGTCGCTTCAAAATCGACAACTTCCATCTCTACTACGTGAGCACCGAAGTGTCGGGCATAGAGGCTCTGGAGAATGCTGCTTCATCTCAAGATGGTGCCGCTTACAACCTCATGGGCATCAAAGTTGATCCTGCTTCTGTTCGCGGAATCTACATCAAGAACGGTAAGAAGTATTACAAGCACTAGACTCAAGCTTTAACTTTTAGTTACTTGGTTTTTATACCCTTGTCCCTAGGGACATTTCTCATCCCCGTGGGTGCTTTCCACAGGAAGCACCCACGGGTGTGTTAAAGACTCTATTAAAGCCAGAAAGGGTCATTCATCGCTACAGATTTTATATGAAAACGAAAAAGGTTTTGTTCCTCTTTTTTTGTCTGTGGAGTGTGGTATGCACAGCACAAGTCTCTCCTAAGTTAAGGACTGGATATGCCAACCCCATTTTGGATGGTGTGTTTACTGCCGACCCAACGGCAGTGGAATATCAAGGTCGCCTGTATGTTTATGGCACAAACGACACGGAGCAGTATGAACAGACGGAGAAGAACAGCTATGAGAAAATCAAGACCATCGCCATGATGTCCACGGGTGATATGGTGAACTGGACTTACCACGGCACGATTCCTGTGGGCGAGATCGCTCCATGGATCATCAATTCGTGGGCTCCCTCGGTGGTGTCGCGTGTGGAAGAGGACGGGAAGACGCATTTCTACCTCTATTTCTCTAACAGCGGATTCGGCACAGGAGTTATTACGGCAACGTCACCAGTAGGACCTTGGACTTCGCCTCTCAACAAGAGCCTGGTGGATGCCAATACGGAGGGGCTCGGTGACTGTCGTGTGCCTTTTGACCCAGGAGCGGTAATTGACACGAATGGTGTGGGCTGGTTGGCCCTCGGCGGTAGCAAGAGCCGTATTGTGCGGTTGGGCAAGGACATGGTATCGTTGGACAGCGAGTTTGTGAACCCTCGTCCACAGCACCATTTTGAGGCCAACGAACTGAATTACATCGGTGGAAAGTATGTCTATACCTACAACATTGACTGGGAAGACCATTCCGATTGGAAACTCTCGGAAGAAATTCCCTCCAAGTGCTGCATGGCCTACATGACCTCTAACACACCGCTCGACTCTATGTCGTGGCATTACGAGAACGCCTATCTTGACAATCCTGGGGATTTTGAGGGGTTCACTTACACGAACAACCACACCCATCTGCATCAGTTCCAGGGTAAATGGTATGTGTTCTACCATTCGGAGATGCTTCAAGACGATATGGGCATGTATCTAACCGGAGGGCCCGAAGGAGCGACAGAAGAAAACCCCAAGGGAGGGTTCCGTAGCATTATGGTGGATGAGATCCATGTTGATGAACAGAACGTACACATCTATCCCGCAAAAATGACGAAAGAAGGGGTGAGGCAGATATCTGGGCTCAATCCCTACCAACTTCAACAAGCTGAGACTGCGGCTGCAACGGAGGGCATCAAGTTCATCGATGGCGATGAGGTGGGCAATATGGTAGCAGCGTCGGGCAGGGCGTTTGTGAAACATGAAATGCCGAACCAGAGTGTCATATATGTTCGTGGGGTGGACTTCAGAGAAGGAAGCAAGGCTGTGTTGGCGCATCTGAAGGGTAAAGGGACGGTGGAGATACGGGTAGGCTACCTCGATTCACCCACCACAGCGGTAATCACCTCAAAGGGCAACGATTGGCAATGCATCAAAAAGTCATGCCGCATTGATGGTTTCCATGACCTCTTCTTCATCCTCAAAGGTGAGGTGCAGTTTGATGATTGGCAATTCATTGAGAGAGGAAGCAAATGAGATTCCTCCCCCACATTCTTCTTGTTGTTGATGTGAATAATGAAATAAATCCCGAAACGGTAAGAGTTTCGGGATTTATTTGTATTTTTGCACTGAAATTGAAGGGATTCATCAAGTTGAGTCCGTGAGTTTATTGCTCTTATAGGGCGTTTACTATAGTAGATCCAACAAATAAGAATAAATATTTTTACATGAGAATAGGAATTATCATAGCAATGGAGAAGGAGTTCAGGCAGATTGCCGCTCTCCTCGACAACAAGACGGAACTGCATTCCGAACTTTTCGACTATGTCAGCGGCAACATCGGCCAGAACACCATCATCCTCCAACGTTGCGGCATCGGTAAAGTGAATGCCGCTGTTGGTACTACCGATATGATACTCAATTACCACCCACAACTCATCATCAGCACAGGATGCGCAGGCGCGTCCTCGCTCGACGTGGATGTGCGCGATGTGGTGGTGGGCAGTACGGTGGCTTTCCACGATGTTTATTGTGGCCCCAATAACGCCTATGGTCAGATGCAGGACATGCCCCCTTACTACACCGCCCCCTACGAGTTGGTGGAGAAGGCGCTCAGCATCTCACCTCGAGTGAAGGAAGGACTCATCGCCAGCGGGGACTGGTTTGTGGATTCGCTCGACAAGACCAAAGATATTCTCTCGCATTTTCCCGAGGCCATAGCTGTCGATATGGAGAGTGGAAGTATCGCACAGACCTGCTATCTTTTCAAGGTGCCTTTTATCAGTTTTAGGGTCATCAGCGACAATGCGCTCAAGGAGAACAATATCGATGACTACCAGAAGTTCTGGAGCGAACTTGCTGACGAGTCTTTCGATATCGTGAAAACGTTTATTGGACATTGAGCATTAGCTTCGCCTAATATGCTACCGCTCGGTAAAGCAAGTTTGATAGCTTTCGTATAATTGTGTTTTCTTAAAATAATTATTGATTATAAGAGATTAATTATCAATAAAATTCTATTGTTAGTTAAAGTATTGCTTTAATTTATTGAACCCATAAATAAATATCATTTTATGGACAAGATTCCATCATTTACTATCGACCACAATCGATTGCTGCGCGGGATTTATGTGAGCCGGAAGGACAAGGTCGGGAACGAGAACGTTACCACTTTCGATATCCGCATGAAGGAACCTAACCGTGAGCCAGCGCTTGGCCAAGGCGCCATCCACACCATCGAGCATCTGGCGGCTACCTATCTCCGAAACGACCCTGAATGGAAGGACCGTGTGGTCTATTGGGGACCTATGGGATGTCTCACTGGCAACTACCTATTGCTCCGTGGCGACTATCAGAGCCGCGACATTGTGGAGCTCATGACCCGCACTTTCCGCTTCATTGCCGACTATGAGGGTGACATCCCAGGTGCCGCTCCACAGGATTGTGGCAACTACCTGCTCCATGATCTCCCAATGGCCAGATGGGAGAGCCGCAAATTCCTCGACGAAGTTCTTTCCCACATCACCGACGACAACCTTCACTATCCAGATAGTTCTATTTAGATTAGATAACAACTTGGACAAACCTGACTGCTGTTTTCAAATTTCAAGAATTGTTGTTATAGTCGTCTCAATATCAGACTTCCTTAATGAATTAGGTTTTTCCCTACCATGATTAGGGAAAATCCATTTGCAGGGGGTGATAATATGTTTATTTTTGCATCGTGATTACCTGTAGGGTGTCGCGAAAAGACGAAAAATAACTAACAAAATAAACACTCAGGAAAATGAAAAGGTTTTATGTTTACTTGTTCGCAGCTTTGCTTCCGATAATGGCAAACGCGCAGTACGACGATGACATGTATTTCGGCACTTCCTCCAAGAAGTCAAAGACTACTGCCACCTCGTCACAGAATGTGGCTGCTAAGACCGAACAGTCCAGTGTACCTCTCACGTCCACTGTTTCCCCTGTAACCGACACGGGCGACATCGAGGTCTATAACAAAACCTCGCGCGATGAGGACGAATACAACCGCCGCTACAACTACTCCGACTATCAGGGTACGTTGGAACAGGCTATCGACACTTTGTCGAGTGATGTTCAGTATGTGGATGACGACAAGAACAGCGACTACGACATCAATGACGACGAGAGCGACTACCGCTACTCACGTCGCATTCTCCGTTTCCACAGCCCTCATGTGGGAGTGATTGTCAGCAGCCCATACTATTGGGACCTGGTTTATGACTATGGTGCATACGACTTCCTCTATGCCGACTATTACTACTACGATCCCTTCTTCTGGGGACCGGGTTGGGGGTATGCCTGGGGCTGGCGTCCCTGGCACAGCTGGTACAGCCCGATTTGGGGCTACCACTACGCTTATGATCCCTGGTTCTACTGGGGCTATGGTCCGATGTGGGGAGGTTACCACCACTACCATAACGGCGTCTATCCTCGCGCTTACTCTGGACGACGCACTCGTATCAGCGATGTCGGACGTGTGAACAGCGGCCTGCGCACCAGCGCCTTCAACCGCGGCAGTCGTATCCGCAGCGGTGTGTCGGCAGTGTCGGCACGTGGAACACGCACTGGACGCACCTCCGCACTTGGCGGGCGAAACGGATATGCTTCCACTTATAACGGTGGTGTGAACCAGGACGGTAGCCGCAGCATCAACGGACGTACCTCAGCCCGCACAGGTGGACGTGCAGGAGCCGGAGCCATCAACAACGGCTCTTACGGCGGACGCACTACTGCAGGTACACGTACTGTGGGCAGAGGTGGAGCCGTCAACCGTGGTGGGGTGAACACCCGCACGAGCACCTACGACAACAACCGCGCCGGTTCACGCATGGGCAGGTCAACTGTTGAAGATGCCGCATCAAGGAACAACCGTTCTGGCTCGAACGGTAGGGGCACTGTCAACAACAGCCGCAACTACAACACATCCAATTCTTCCAGCCGCAGTGCGGCAACCAACCGTCCCACTACGACCGGACGTGGCGCAACGACCACAGGACGCACTAATTCCACACAGAACAACTCACGCAGCACTTATACTCCTGCTCCGAGCCGTTCGTCATCTTCCAGCAGCTCGCGTACATCCACACCAACTCCAAGCCGCAGCAGTAGTAGCAGTGGTAGCTTCGGCGGCGGACGCAGCAGCGGTGGCAGTTTCGGTGGTGGCGGTGGACGCAGCGGCGGCAGCTTCGGCGGCGGTGGCGGCGGTGCCCGTGGCGGTCGCAGATAAGAGGATAGCCCCTTGACTCTCGACTCTTGACTAATGAATAACAACCTATAAATACAACATATAAAATTATGAAGAAATCAGTTTTGTTGACTTTGATGACCTTGTTTGCCATCAATGCTTGGTCACAGGAGACTTACGACGCCATGCGTTTCGCCACTTCCGACCTCAATGGATCTGCCCGTTATGTAGGTATGGGAGGCGCCCTCTCCGCCCTTGGTGGTGATGTGGCTGTCATGTCTGACAACCCTGCCGCTATCGGACTCTTCTCCAAGAGCGACGCATCTTTCACTGTCAGTGGTGTCTTTGGTAGCAAAGGTACTATGGGCCACGACGGTGGTCGAGCTTCCATCGACAATGGCGGCATCGTTCTCTCATCGATTGTGAAGGAGAGCAGTGGCACGGGGCTGTTGCGTGTGAACTATGGTGTGAATTTCAAGAAGAAACATAATTATCTTTATAATCTCGACAAGGACATAGCCCATCTCAATGGCATATTCTCGCAGTCCTTCCAGATTGCGAAGCTTGGTAACGACTTTGAGGATGGATACTATGATGAGCTCAATGGTATCGGTGACTTTGCTAACCCTGAGTTCAGTCAGAATGGCGACTTGGTTCATGGTGGTGCCACCAATGCCTCGTTTGATGACAATGGTAATTTCTTGGGTTACGAAGGTGTAGCCGCCAATCAGGCATTGTTGCAGAAAGCGCAGTTCGGAGGTGAGAACGAGGTGGATGTGGCTGTGGCCTTCAACATCAGCAACCAGGTGTTCCTCGGAGCTTCTGTGGGTTTCTACGACATCAACTACAGTCGTGACTCCTACTACGAGGAAGTGGGTGTTGACGGTTTGGGTTACGGAATTACTACCATGTACGACACCGACGGTGATGGTGTTGATGTGAAGTTTGGCGCAGTGTTGCGTCCTATTGAGGAGTCTCCTTTCCGCATCGGTTTGAGTGTGAAGACCCCAATATGGTATTCTATGCACGATGTCAACGGCGCCATCCTCGATTTCTACGATGTGAACGGCAAGAACGAAGGCTATGTCAACTACAACGGAGCAGAGGTGGACTACAATTTCCAGACACCTTGGAAATTCGGTCTGAGCATGGGATACACCGTGGGCAACTACCTCGCCTTGGGAGCAGAGTGGGAGTTCGCTGACCTCTCCACTTCGAAGTACAAAATGAGCAGCCATAGCGACTATTTCGACATGATCAACGACTGGACGAAGGACGCGCTCAAGATGCAGCACACCTTCAAGGCTGGTATCGAGATCAAGCCGACCGAGCAGTTCAGCATCCGCTTCGGATACAACTTTGTGACCGCGCCCATCAAGGACGATGCCTATCGATTGGTGCTCGCCGACGACTACATGTCAACAGAGACCTACTACACCAATTGGAAAGGCACCAACCGCTTCACTTGTGGACTGGGCTATCGTTACAAGGGTGGATACATCGACCTGGCATACCAGTACAATACACAGAAGGGTGACCTCTATGCGTTCGACGATGTGGACCTCAAACCTACAGAGGTGAACTTCAACCGCCACCAGTTGATGGGTACTATCGGATTCAGATTCTGACCTTCGTACAACTAATTTGACTAATCAACCAATCTCAGAATCGCGGGAGGTGCGCTCTTTTTGGGCGCACCTCCTTAGTTTTGTGATAAGACAAATAGAACTCTAAGACAACTATATGATGATTAATTTTGGGCAAGTTGCTTTTATCACTATTTTATATGTTCCAGACATTCAGGAGAGGCTAATTCATGTAAAAACGTATAGATATTTACTGTATATACGATGGTTTTTGAAAATAAAGACATCTTTTCAAGTTAATTGTTTTAGATTATGTACTTTTGTATTTCATATTTTTATTCTAACACAAACACTACGATACACGAATTATGACAATCAAGGAATTTTTCAAGAAAGACCGTTTCGCAGACCTGATCGGAGCGGAACTGATCGAAGCGAGTGAGGGATATGCCAAGGCGAAATTGAAAGTGGAGGAACATCATCTGAATGGAGGCGACATCTGCCAGGGTGGGGCGGTATTCACGCTTGCAGACCTTGCGTTCGCAGCTGCCGTCAACAGTCACGGCACACTCACGTTCGCCATCACTTCCAGCATTACCTATGTCCGTTCCGCACGATTAGGGGATGTACTGTATGCAGAGGCACATGAATTGGTTAACCACCATAGTGTTCCTTATTGCGAGGTGAAAGTCACAGACGAAAGTGGCAACCTCATCGCCATCTTCACGGGATCAGGCTACCGCAAGAAAGCCATCCAACTTGACTTGGAGGCCTGACTCCAACTTTCTATCTCGGAAGTAAAAATGGAAGTAATAATGGAAGTAAACTCGCTATGCTCATGGGAGTTATGTGCTACGCACAGGACAATAGATCTTAATTGCAGTCGTATCGTCCTGCACGAAAGTGCTTAACTTCCAGCCAGCACGGCTGGCTTAACTCCCTATTTAACTCCTTTTTATAACTCCCGAAACTATACTTGTTTATTTTTTTCCGGTATAAAAAGAAACTATCCCTCTGTTCACACGGAAGGATAGTTTCAACACAAACACAAAATAAAACACGATTGGATAGCCTTTGGGGGAGCGGCATGCCATTATAGTTTTGCATCACCTTCTTCGCTCGACGGTATATTCACATACTCCGCCAGAAATATCCCTCAATTTCTTAGGCTTCCATCTTGGACTATACGATGACTGGACCGATGTCCAGCCTTTATCATGCAGTCCATGAAAAGTAAATAATGATATCTTGGTCGCGCTTTCTCGCGCGGTCGTTTATTGTATGCCTTCCTCGCGCAGGTGTTTCTGCCATTTCCATGCGGAGACGAGAATTTCCTCGAGTGGGGTGTCGGCGCTCCATCCCAGTTCTTTGTTGGCCTTATCCACATTTCCCCAGATGGCCTCGATGTCGCCTTCACGACGGGGAGCGTACTCCCAAGGCAGTTTCACGCCTGTAGCCTTCTCGAAACCTTCCACAATCTCGAGTGTGGAATAGCCGTGGCCTGTTCCGATATTGAACACCTCAACAGGTTCAGTATCTTGATCCAGCAGACGCTGCATGGCCTTCACATGAGCCTTGGCGAGGTCAACCACATAGATGTAGTCGCGTATGCAGGTCTTGTCGGGGGTGTTGTAGTCGTTGCCGAAGATCTTGAGTTGCTTGCGTATGCCGATGGCTGTCTGTGTGACGAACGGTATAAGGTTCATGGGCACACCGTTGGGCAGCTCGCCGATGAGGGCTGTGGGGTGAGCTCCAATGGGGTTGAAGTAGCGTAGGATTACGCATTTGAGAGGAGCGCCTGAGTGGATGTAGTCCTGAATAATCTCCTCGTTGATCTGCTTCGTGTTGCCGTAGGGTGAGAGCGCTTTCTGAATGGGAGCCTCCTCTGTGACGGGCAGGTTCTCTTTTGTGGGCTGTCCATAGACGGTGCAGGATGATGAGAAGATGATGCCCTTGCTTCCGTACTTGGCCATCAGTTCAAGAACGTTCATCAGTGAATTGAGGTTGTTGCGGTAGTAGAGCAATGGTTTCTCCACCGACTCACCTACAGCTTTTGAAGCGGCAAAATGGATACAGCCCTTAATCGGATATTTTTTGAATACTTCTTCTGTAGCAGCAAAGTCGTTGAGATCGACTTTCTCAAAAGCTGGACGTATGCCAGTGATCTTTTCAATTCCGTCGATGACGTCGGCATTTGAGTTGGAAAGGTTGTCGATGATTACTACGTCATAGCCTGCCTGCTGCAGTTCAACTGTGGTATGGGAACCAATGAATCCAGTTCCGCCAGTTACAAGAATAGTCTCTTTCATAATTGTCTTTTGTTTACTTGTTGTAGTTATATAGCATTTGCAAATATACAGAATTATTCTTAATGAAAAGGAAAATCCGAATAAAAATTTTAATTCAATACAAAAGACATTCTTTTTTTCCTGCTTTTTGGCCAAAAAGAAATAACTTTGCCGAGATTTTGACCATTGGCCATTGAACGTCAAGTAAGCCAAAGAGAACGATGCTGAAGAGATTATCGCATTTTCATAAACTGCTTTTAATGGTGCTTATACTGTCGCTCTGCGCTTGCATCAAGAACAAAGAGGATGGTATAGGTGTGTTCAACTATGGTGAGCAGACCGTAGATGAGTCCGATCTTTTCCTCGACCTGCCCGACATTGAGATGGGAGGAGAACTGATAGTGCTCACCCTCTACGGGCCGGCGAGTTATTTCGAGTTCCGTGGCGCGGACTTCGGCAACCAGTTTCTTTTGATCGAGGAATATGCACATTCGATAGGTGTGCGGGTGAGAGTTGACCTCTCCAGAAGCCAGGACGAACTGGTTGGTAAACTGTTGAAGGGTGAAGGCGACATCATTGCCTACAACCTGAATGCCGATCAATATGGTGCTGACCATCAACTGACGCTATGTGGTTCCGATATCATTACCAGTTTCATCGATACCCTTGCCAAGACCACCAATGACGCTTCCTTGAAATCATCGGGCAAGATGGCATGGGCTGTCCGACACGATTCACCATTGCTGGCGAAGTCGGTTGACAAATGGCTGGAAGACAACGAATACCAATTGCTTTCACTCTCCATGCCTAAGTTGGAGAGTAGCGGTGGGCGCCGCTCGGTTCCTCGCCGCAAGGTGTCGTCACCTATGCTTGACCCGGCCAGGGGCATCATCAGCCACTATGATGCCTTGCTCCGCCGCTATGCCAACCAGTGTGGTTGGGACTGGCGTCTGCTGGCTGCCCAAGCCTATCAGGAGTCGGCCTTCGACCCAGACGCGGTGTCGTGGATGGGTGCCCAGGGACTGATGCAACTCATGCCAGGAACAGCGAGAATGTTGGGCGTTTCTCAGGCTGATGTCTTCGACCCCGAGTGCAATATTCGTGGTGCCGCCAAACTCATCATACGGCTCAACTCCCATTACGCAGACATCCACAATACTGGCGAACGCATCAACTTCATTCTGGCGGCCTACAATGCCGGCAGCGGGCATGTGGATGACGCGCGCAAACTGGCCGAAAAACACGGCAAAGACCCCGATGTATGGGCTGGCAATGTGGATGACTATGTGCTCAACATGCGTTTTGCCGAGTACTACAACGACCCTGTGGTCAACCATGGTTATTTCAATGGTAACGAAACCTACAATTACGTCGTGAATATCCGCAACAGATGGGATGAATACAAACGGAAGATAAGATGAACACATTCACGCTGATATTAGAAATCCTGGGTACCTTTGCTTTTGCGGTGAGTGGTATCAGGCTTGCCTCGCAAAAACGTTTCGACCTCTTCGGCGCATACGTTGTAGGGGTGGCCACAGCCATCGGTGGCGGAACCATACGCGACCTCCTTCTCAATATCCCAGTGTTCTGGATGACCAACCCTATTTACCTTATACTATCAGGAGTGGCACTGCTTTATGGTTGCATTCCCTCGCGTTACACGATGAAGCAGAGCAACGCTATTCTCGTTTTCGACACGCTCGGACTGGCACTATTCACGATTGTGGGACTGGAGAAGACCGTTTCTTTGGGATTCCCTTGGTGGACTGCCATTGTCATGGGCACGATTACGGGTGCGGCTGGTGGTGTGATCCGCGATGTGCTGGTGGGACATGTACCGCTTATCTTCCGTAAGGAAATCTATGCCATAGCCTGTGTCGTTGGTGGTGTGGTGTATTTCATCTGTCTCAATTTAGGTTTTAATTCTATCATTAGCGGACTTGTTGGCGGTTTGTCTGTGATTCTCGTACGCTACCTGGCAGTCAGATTCCGCCTCTCTTTGCCACTTCTTCCCAAATGACAAGACAGAATACTTGTCTCTTGAATGTGTCAAAGGTTGTCCTTTTTGTTACAAATAATGTTTTTTCGCTTGGAAAAAGCGGATATATGCAAATAATTCGGTAAATTTGCCTAAAACCAATCAATCAAAACCTAAATATATGAATAAAAGAATAACAATTACCGCTTTGTTTGCGGCGGCCACATTGAACCTTTGTGCGCAGAAACCCATGAGTGCGCCTAAGGGTGGCAAGGCTATCAGCGATGAGTTAATAGGTATCTTTTTTGAGGACATCAGTTCATCGGCCGATGGAGGACTTAATGCTGAACTCCTGAAAAACGGTTCTTTCGAGTTTAATCTCAACGAACGTGATGGATGGGGACCTACCACTGCGTGGAAGATTATCCGCCCTGGCCACTCACTGGGTAGTGTTGAAAACCGTATGGACAACCCTCTCCATTCCAACAACGCCAATTACCTTCGCTTGAATGTGGAGCGTGTAAAAGAGTATTACGACTATAATGGTTGGAAGGGATACGGTTTGCAGAACGATGGTTATGACGGCATTCCCGTGAAAGCCGGCGCTCAGTTCGACTTCTCCGTTTTCCTGCGGAATGTGGGTTCTGCCAAGCAAGTCCGTGTAGTTTTGGGACAACCACAGGGATGGGGCAGGGATCCGAAAATCCTGGCTGAGGCAACTTTCGAGGCCAACAACCCTGCGTGGAACAAATATACGGCTACTCTGACGGCGACAGAAGACTGCAAGAATGCCATTTTGCAGATATTGATTCTGAACACTGGTATCATAGACATCGATCAGGTGTCGCTCATGCCAAAGGACACTTATATGGGACATGGTCTCCGCAAGGACCTTGTCCAGGCTTTGGCAGACTTGAACCCGAGATTCATGCGCTTCCCGGGTGGTTGCGTGGTTCACGGTGGTGGTGATGGTTTCTGGAATACCTACCGTTGGAAGACCACTATCGGTCCAGTGGAGCAGCGTCGCCAGTTGAAGAACACATGGGGTTACCACCAGTCGGTTCAACTCGGCTACTATGAGTATTTCCAACTGTGTGAAGACCTCAAGATGGCTCCACTGCCTATCCTCCCTTGCGGTGTTTCGTGCCAAGGTACTAATGGTGGATGGAGCATGAAGACACAGGCACAGGATGTGGTTCCAATGTCGGAGATGGACGAGTGGGTGGACGAAGCGCTTGACCTCATCGAATGGGCCAATGGCGATCCCGCCACTTCCAAATGGGCCAAGATGCGCGCTGATGCAGGACATCCCAAACCATTCGGTCTGAAGTACTTAGGCATAGGTAATGAGGAGAAAATCACACCTGAGTTCTGCGAGCGTTTCAAGTATATGTATGATAAGATTGTCAAGGCTCATCCCGAAATCGTTATCGTAGGTACGGCTGGTCCTGGTTCACACCCCGGCAACCCCGACTTCGACAATGGATGGAAGTTTGCTGAGGAGTTAGGTCTGCCCATCCTCGACGAGCACTACTATGAGCCTAACAGCTACTTCCTCAAATCACGCCAATACGATAAGTATCCTCGCAACCGCAAGACAAAGGTTTATCTGGGTGAATATGCTGCCAAGGACAAGAAACTTATCGACGCATTGGCAGAAGGTCTCTATCTGCTGCATGTGGAAAGGAATGGTGATGTGGTCTGCATGACATCCTACGCACCGCTTTTTGCCCGCAAGGAAGCCACTAACTGGAATCCTGACCTGATTTATTTCGACAACGAGCGTCCTTATCTGACTTGCAGCTACTATGTGCAGCAGATGTTCGGACAGTCGGCAGGACAGTACTACTATGGTGACTGCGTAAGCTTTGAGGGTGATGCCCCCAAAGTGGAACAGCCTGTAGAAGGCAGCCACTATGGTCAGTCGGTTGTGCTCAATACCAAGACACGTCGTCTCTTTGTGAAGATCTGTAATGCCAGTGGTGAGGCCAAGAAGGCCAATATCAATCTGTCGCGTTTCGGCATCAAACAAGCTGCCACAAAGACAACCATTGCTGGTAATGCTAACGACGAGAACAATTACGATGCCCAGCCAATCGAGCCCAAGAAAGAACAGATGAAGACTGGCAAGAAATTCTCTCTCGACCTTGCACCTTATTCAATGGTTATGCTTGAGTACGCACTGTAAGACTTTTCTTAGACATATTTACAATAAGGAGGGGGTAGATTTGCAGTTCTACCCCCTCCTTATTATATTAAAATCATTCACTTTGTTGTGACATGAATAGTGCCTGTTTTCAACCCATCGGAAATAACTCTCAGTGTGAGGGTAGAAGGATTGTGGCCGCTCTGAATCAACAGTTGGGCCAGTCCATTGAAGGCTGGAATCTGAAATTCCTTGCAGTCATTGTCTTTCGGATGGTCGGCGCCGAGATATGCCGGGTCGCCATTTCCTGCACCGATGATGTGCCCATCACCCTCAAGGCGGAAAGTAAGTGGCAGGCAGGCATCAGGAACTATACGTCCTTTGTCGTCTTGAATCTCTATTGTAATCACCGCTATATCGCGACCGTCGGCTGTGATGGTCTGTCGGTCTGTTTTCGGTACCACCTGAGCTGCGGGTTTTGTGGTCTCAATGGTTTCGGTAAGGATTTTCTTTCCATTCTTATAACCTGTGGCAACAACCTTTCCTGGTTGATAGACTGCCTTCCATTTCAAGTGGCCGTTCTTGGGCATCGTTTGTCGGCCTAGTTTATGTCCGTTCACCGTCAGTTCCACCTCGTCACAGTTACTGTAGGCCCACAGTTCTATTTCTTCTCCTTCATGTCCTGATAAGTTCCAATGGGGGAAGATGTGCAAAGTTGGCTCTTCGGTCCACCAAGAACGGAGGTACCATGCCTCGTCTTTCCAGAAACCGCAGTAGTCAAGGATGCCGAATTCAGAATCGGTGGCGGGATAGGATAGGGGATTGGGCTCTCCTCGATAGTCGAAACCAGTCCAGAAGAAGACGCCAGCACCCCATGGACGTTTGGCGTAGAACTGCCAGCCGCGTTCTATCACGTTCTCGATGTGATGATGAGTTGTGTCGCGGTTCATCGACACCATATGTCCTGGCTGGTCGGACGAATTGAAATAGACACCACGTGTACCGCAACCAGTGGTTTCCTCAGTGCCGACAATCTTCCATGACGGGTTGTCTTTCTTGCGCTGGTCTACATTGTTCTGCATGATATAATTGAAGCCTACCACATCGAGTCCCTTGATCATCTCACCACCGCCTGCATTGGCAATGGTGGAATGGCGCGTCGGGTCTAGCAGATGTGTGTACTCTCGCATCGCTTCGGCTACTCGTCGGCCCTGTATCGTGTTCTCCATACCCCATTCTTCATTACCGTCGCTCCAGAGAATGACACAAGGGTGGTTGCGGTCGCGGCGTATCATGTTCTCCAGAAGTCGCTGATGCTCAACGTTGATACCTGATAGACGGTTCTCATCGATGACCAATATCCCTTCACGGTCGCAGATGTCGAGCAAAGATGGTGTCATCGGATGATGAGAAGCTCGATAAGCATTGCAACCTAATTCCTTTATTCGTTTGATTCGCCAAGCTTGCAGAGCATCAGGAATAGCCGCACCTACACCTGCATGGTCCTGATGCATGTTGACGCCTTTTAACTTCAATGGCTTTCCATTAAGCAGAAAACCGTGGTCAGCATCAAACTCCACTTGGCGGATGCCTGTTGTCGTCACATAGACATCACTTACCTTGCCATCGACTATGACGGTTGTCTCTACTTTATACAAATAGGGGTCTATGGTGCTCCACAGGTGGGGTTGGTTGACGGTTATCTGTTGTTGGCAGGCAAGGGTTTGCTTGGCCGCTATAGTCAAGGTTGCTCTGTTGCTTTTAGCTACTTCTTGTCCTTCTGCATTCAGAAGACGCTGTTCTACTTGACAGGTCTGGGCCATTAAAGAATGGTTGTTCACCTCAGTGTCTATATGCAATCGGGCTTGTGCATAGGGCTGTTGAAGGTCTGCATAAACAAATGTTCCAAAGGGTATTACACTCACTGCTGCAGATTTCAGAAGCCAAACATCGCGATAGACACCTCCACCTTCATAGAACCATCCTTCTTCCAATGTGGCATCGGCGCGAACACAGAGCAAATTGTCGCCACCATAGTTGACGTATTCTGTGACGTCATACACTTGAGTGGCATAGCCGCTGGGCTCTGTACCCATATAAAAACCGTTAAACCAAACCCTGGCATTGCGGAACACACCATCCATCTGTACGCTGATGCGCTTCCCAAGATCTTCCTCAGGAATGTTGATGGTCTTCCGATACCAGCCCACGCTGGTCTCTGGAAACTTCCAACCTACTGTCTTATAGCCATGTGAATGGCTGGCTTGAGGATGATAAGGCAAGGTTGTCACCCAATCATGAGGGATGGTGACATGCTGCCATGACGAGTCGTCAAACTTTGCAGAATAGGGACCCTCGTTGTGAATGGAGTTGGCTTTTGTCAGGTAGTTGAAATACTCAGTGCCACATCCAAAGTCTTTGGCTGGGTCGGAGGCATTACCGAATGCGAATCTCCAACCCTCGTCAAGTAGGATTTTCTCTCTCACGCTCTGCGCATTCGCGCAGATTGTCATCATGAATGCCATTACAGCATAGAGGATACGTGTGCTTGTCATATAGTTATCGTTTATTAGTTTTCAGTATGATGTGGTTTCAATGAAATGTTCAGGTCCTTCATCGGGATGTTGGAATCAGATAGTAACTACAAATTTACAAAATATAACAAGAAAAGGCTAACAAATCCATCTTATTCCTTGAAGATATGGGAATATGCATTGTAAAAAGTTAAAATAGAATCATCATGACAATGCATAGACAAAAAAAGGTCCCACTGTATCGAGTACAATGGGACGATTTTGTATTTACGTTGAAACCCAAGTAGGGTCTCTGCCTTATCTAATATATCCAGAATGTTATGCGGACAACTATTAAAATGGCGGAAAGCCAATCTATTAGTTATACCACTTCACATAACAGAAGTCCTGGCGATGTGGCAGGTCGTCGTTCTTGGGGAACATACGGTAAGCCACCTTGAAACTGCCGGCATTCTGGATGCAGTGTGAGCACTCAAGGCAATAGATGTTGCCTTCGTTGCCAATCACCTTGAAAGGCTCGGCGGAATAGACGTGGTCCTTGCCGTCCTTGTCGGTGCGGATGGTCACGAGTTCCATACCAATGGCATCGTTCAGCCCCTGCTCGTCGATGTAGAAGCGGATCTTGTATTTCTTACCACTTTGAACCACACCGTTGATGATGTCGCTTTCTTTTTCAGTCTTCACCACATTGATGGCATCCCATTTCTCTGCTACAGCTTCTTTCCAGCGTGCGATTTCGCGAGCCTTGGCATAGTTGTTGGCATTGATGAGTTTTGAACGCTCTGCCAGCTTGCAGTAGAACTTATCGTAGTAGTCGTCGAGTTGACGCTTCATCGTGTAGTGAGGAGCGATTTGTGCGATAGAATTCTTCACAGTGCGAATCCATCCCTCGCTGTAGCCCTTGGCGTTGCGAGCGTAGTAGAGCGGTAGGATCTCGTTCTCGAGCAAGCTGTAGATAGTGGCTGCGTCGAGCTGATCCTGATGTTCCTGATTCTGGTAGGTGCGCTTGTCTGTCAAAGCCCATCCTGCGCCCTCGCGATAGCCCTCAAGCCACCATCCGTCGAGTACGGAGAGGTTCACCACACCATTCATCAGGGCCTTCTCGCCTGAAGTACCTGAGGCCTCAAGCGGACGGGTAGGGGTGTTCATCCAGATATCCACACCTGTCACCAAGCGGCGAGCCAGTTTCATGTCGTAGTTCTCGAGGAAAATAATCTTGCCCAAGAACTCAGGACGGCGGCTGATTTCGTAAATCTTCTTGATGAGTCCCTGTCCGGCACCGTCATGTGGATGAGCCTTACCGGCGAAGAGGAACTGCACGGGGTAGTTCGGGTTGTTGACAATCTTGGCCAGACGGTCGAGGTCGGAGAAGAGCAGGTGTGCGCGCTTATAAGTGGCAAAGCGACGTGCGAAACCGATGAGCAGTGCGTTGGGGTTGATCTTCTCTACGATGGAGACGATACGTGAGGGGTCACCCTGGTTCTTGAGCCAATCCTCACGGAAGGCCTTGCGGATGTATTCGATAAGTTTGTTCTTCAGCGCAAGACGGGTGTTCCAGACCACCTCGTCGGGTACTGTGTAGATTTTCTCCCACAATGTGGCGTTGCTCTGGTCGTTAATGTAGTTCTTGTCGAAATACTGTCCATAGACATTTCTCCATTCAGAGGCAGTCCATGTGGGGAAGTGCACGCCGTTGGTGACGTAGCCCACGTTGTCGAGCTCCTCGGGGAAGTAGCCCTTCCAGATGGTTGAGAACATGTTTTTCGACACCTTTCCGTGAAGCCAGCTCACGCCGTTGACCCATGCGCATGTGTTGCATGCGAAAGTGGACATGCAGAACTTCTCATTGGGGTCGTCGGGGTTGGTGCGTCCCATGCCGATAAACTCGTCCCAAGTGATGCCGAGCTGCTCTGGGTAAGATCCCATGTATTTGCCGAAGAGGCTGGGGTCGAAATAGTCATGACCGGCCGGTACTGGAGTGTGCACGGTGTAGAGTGATGAGGCGCGTACCACCTCGATAGCCTCGTTGAAAGTCAGTCCATCAGCGATGTAGTCCACGAGACGCTGCACGTTGCAGAGTGCGGCGTGTCCTTCGTTGCAGTGGTAGATGTCTTTCTTGATGCCCAGTTTCTTGAGGGTAAGCACACCGCCGATGCCGAGGAGTATCTCCTGCTTGATGCGGTTTTCCCAATCACCTCCGTAAAGTGAGTGTGTGATTCCACGGTCCCACTCACTGTTCATCTCATTGTCTGTGTCGAGCAGGTAGAGCTTGATGCGTCCCACGTTCACGCGCCATACGTATGCATGTACAGTATAGTTGTTGTAGGGAACATCAACCACCAGCGGCATACCGTTTTCGTCGAGTTGGCGCTCGATGGGAAGTGTGTCGAAGTTCTGTGCCTCGTACTTGGCTACCTGCTGACCATCCATAGAGAGTGTCTGGGTGAAATAACCATATCGGTAGAGGAAACCCACGGCGCACATATCAACGTTGCTGTCGGAAGCCTCTTTCAGATAGTCACCAGCGAGGATGCCCAGGCCACCAGAGTAAATCTTCAGCACGTGGCTCAGACCGTACTCCATGCACAGGTAGGCCACAGAGGGGCGTTTCTTGTCGGGTTTCACGTCCATGTACGCGCGGAATTCCTTGTAGAGATTGTTCACGCGCTCTATATAGTCTGGATGTGAGGTCAATTCCTCCATCTTCTCATAGCTCATGCGTGCGAGCATAAGCACGGGATTTTGTGACACTTCGTTCCAGAGGTCTGGATCAAGGTCTCTGAAAAGTTCCTTTGCTTCGTGCGACCATGCCCACCACAAGTTGTGTGCGATCTCGTCAAGAGGTTGCAGGGGGGTTGGAATGTTAGACTTTACGCTAATCTCCCTCCAATTAGGGTGATTAGCATTGCTTGCCTTAATAGTCATACTTTTTCTTATTTAATTAATGTGAGAATGTTATTCTGATTTCTTGTTTCGGGCCTCGGCATGTCTTAGCGCAATGTCATAGGCTTTGTAGTAGTCGGCAATGAAATGCTTCCACAAAGCTTTCTCTGCTATTGCGGCGGCTTTCTTGCGTGTGGATTCCACTTGTTCGTTGGTCATGTGGGAGAGCTCGATGATGGTGTCGCGGATAATGTTGGCCACCTCTTCGAAATTGTTGTCGGTGCGGTGAATCACCTTCACACCATCTGTAAGCTCACTGTATCTTCCCTTAAGGCTGTTCACCCAAAGTCCGAATCCTGCAAGGTCGGTGGTGATACATGGCACATGGAAAGCCACACTCTCAGTCGGGGTGTAGCCCCAAGGCTCATAATAAGAGGGGAAGACGCAAAGGTCATTGCCAATGAGCAGGTCATAATAGGTTAAGTTGAAGATGCCGTCATCGCCATCGAGATAGCATGGTACAAAGATGACCTTCACATTGTCGCATTTACGGTTGTGGATGTCGAGCCAGTTGAGTTGGCAGAGCACTCTGTCGGTCTCGGGCTCGTGCAGTTCGTGGGTGATACGCGGGTTGTAGCAAGGGTAGTCATGAGGAATCCTTGATTCCATACGCATCTGAAGGTCCTCTCTGGGGCCTTTCACCCATGCAGGCACATTGATGAATGCAAGGATGGTGCGTTGCTCATCCGACCATCTGTATCTGTTGAGTGCTTCTACAAAGAGGTCGATGCCCTTGTTCTTGTATTCATATCTGCCGCTGGTACTGACAATGAGGGTGTCTTCGGGCAGTTCGTAGCCTATTACCCGTTCTGCCACCTGAAGCAATGTCTTTCGTGCTTTCTTACGAGTTGAGGCAAACTTGGCACCCTTTGGCACGAAGTCGTTCTCAAAGCCGTTTTTCAACACGATATCCACTTTCTTGTCAAGCAGTTGCTCACACTCAAGTGCAGTGATGTCGCTCACAGTGGTGAAGCAATCGACATGGTGGGCGGTTTGTTTCTCTACAGAGTGCTTTGACTGCATGTTCAGCTCCTCTGCCATCTGGTCGCCGTTGTAGGCCTTGAGGTAGTCGTAGAGCGGTTTGTTGTTGCCTGCGATGCTTCGTCCGATGCTGGTGGCGTGGGTTGTGAAGATGGTGGCGATTTGTGGCACTGCCTTCTGCAGGTACAGCGCTCCGAGGCAGGTCATCCACTCATGTGCTTGATAGACAACCTTCTCGTTTTTCTTGATATGGAATCGGTAGAAACTTTCTGCCACTTTGGCCGATGCGATGGAGAACATGGAAGCCTCATTGTAGTCGCCGTAAGCATGTAGGGAATCAACTTGGAAGTCTTCCCAAGCCTTGGCATAATATTGGTTCATGTGCTCGAAAAAAGGTGTGAAATCGATAAGAATGGCTATCGGTTCACCTGGAATTTGCCAACGTCCGATACGAATTTCCAGACCTTCTGCACTCTGTGCATGTCTGCGCCATTTGCCAAGCAGATTCTTGTTCTCTTTGAAGAGTGGGTTTTCCTTGTCTTTCCAAAAGTCGGGTCCTATGAAAAATACCCTGTCAGTCAAAACCTCCTGTAGTGTTTTAGCTCTGGTGGATAATACCGTGTAGATACCACCGACTTTATTGCATACCTCCCAACTCGATTCAAAGATGTAATCGGGTTTCATCATCTTGATCAATGTATGTTGTTCTTTATACCTTAAATGAAATCGGGTGCAAAGTTACATAAAAAAAACATATTATTGAAATTCTTAACGCTTTTTCTATGTGTTTTAACGTATTATGTTTCTTTTAAGGAGGAAAAGAAGGCTTTTTTGCAAAGAGTGAGTCTTTGCAAAAAAGTGGCTGTTCATCGCTGTTCCACGTTGAAAAGCATGTTGTCCTTGAACTCGAGCTTGAGGTTTTTATTGGCGGCTTCACTATGGAGCTTGTACTCATAGGTGTGGTATTCAGAGCCTGCGATGGAGTATGTATGGTATTTCTGTGGTTTGCCCAGCAATAATTCCACGGAGTCGATGGGCATGTGGGTGTGGATGGTGACCGTGTTGCTGTCGGTGACAATCTCATACCGTTGAATGTTGTTCGCTTCCTCGAAGGATTTCGAGAATACGTACGTAAGGCCTATGGCGATGGCTATGCATACCAGCATTGCTATTCCTATATATATGAAAAACTTCATTCCGTGGGTGCGTTAGATGATAATATGCAAAATTACAATTTTATATTGAGTTACGAAGGATTTTTAGAATAAACTCATGAAAGAGAAATGAATCAGAGATTGAGGATACGGTATTCTGCATTCAGCATTCGGGGAATAGAACTGATGGGTTTGTGGTGATAGACGGCTTGGATAGCCTTGTTGATGATGCCGTGTCCCATGGCGAGGACAGTTTGATATGGATAGTTGTCGCTTATCCATAGCAAGAATTCCTCAGCCCTGTGAAGCATGTCGTCTATCTTCTCCACGTTGTCTGGGAAGTCAAGCCCCTTGAGATCGGGAATGTACCGTCCAGTGAAGTCACCCCAGTCTCGCTCACGCAGCAGCGGGGTAGTGAGTACCTCCATGTCGTGGCGTCGGGCGATAATGCTGCACGAATCAATGGCGCGCCTAAGGTCGCTCGACACGAAGGCATCGAACCTGACATTAGCAAGGTTGTCAGCCAGGATCCCGATTTGGCTTTCTCCCTCAGGAGTGAGTTGGCCTTGCCTCTGCCCCTGCATGATTTGCGCCACGTTGTCGGTGGTCTGGCCATGGCGGGCCAAATAGAGCGTAGTCATTGATGTTTTTTACTGGTTTAACAGACAATCCTGGATGACAGGTTTATTTTCTTTCCTTGAGGAAGCCGTTACGGTAGGCGTAGAGCAGTTTCTTCAGTTCCTCGATGTTTGCAGTGAGTTCCTTGCCCTTGTCTGTGTCTTTCACGAGTAGCCGTCGTGAGTTGAGCTCCACAATGTCGGTAGTGCTCTTGATGTCGGTTCCATTGAGGATGGCGTCCTGCATGGAACGGAAAGGTTGATGCTGGACAAGGTCGAATCCCCTGGAGTGATAAGTCAGCGTGTATCCTGCGATTCCTGTCTCAGGTTGGTAGGCCTTGGAGAATCCACCGTCGATGACGAGCAGTTTACCATTGGCTTTCACTGGTGTCTCTCCTAGTTTGGCCTTCACAGGTACATGTCCGTTGATGATGTGTCGGTGCTTGCCCTCCACGCCGAAGTCATCGAGGATACTGTCGATGATGTGCTCGTTGTTGCTGTATGTGTAATAATATCCTTTTGTCTCTGTGTGTGTTGACTTGTCCTTGATGAAGTATCGCTCGAAAGTGGTCATCTTGTCCTTGTCGAAGAGAGGTGAGTCTTTGCCACACCAGAGATACCAAATGTAGTCACGGGCGAAGCGTCTGTCCTCAGCCGAAACATCTTTGCTGAAAGCCTCTCGAACAAGGTAGCCAGTCTTCTTGAGCAGTTCGTGTCCCTTGTATTTTTTCCCCTTGATATCGACTTCACGGAGAGTACCGTCGGCGTTGAGCGGCACTGAGGCATGGTACATGAGGTTGGAGTTGCATACAGCGTACATGCACCCGTGGGCAAGCAGACAGTCGATATGGCGCTTCAGTTTGTCGCTGGCCAAGAAGGAATGGCGTAGTTTCTTCATGATGTCCTCTTCCTCGTCTGAAAGTGCGTAGGGTGCACTGGGGTCAACCGTGGGCAGGAAAGCGTCGGTCATTTCGTACTCCTTTCCGCTGATGGTGCAGACCTTGCGCTCCTTGTCAATGCAGTGCAGCAGTTTGCGGTCGTCCATGTTGAACTCTGGCCGGCGGTCGATGATGGCGGCCTCTTCCTTGAATTGGATGACGGTGATGGCTTTGTGCATCTGTGCGATGAGGCGTAGTGTTTTCTTGTCGAGGTTGAGTTCGTCGCATTTGTCCTCGGCCACTCCGAATTTTGTGCAGGGATCGTCTTTATAGACCTCCATGGCGAAGGTGGCGAGGGGCAGGAGGTTGATGCCGTAGCCGTCCTCAAGAGTGGCGAGGTTGCCGTAGCGTAACGAGAGCCTCAGCACATTGGCGATGCAGGCTCGGTTTCCTGCGGCTGCTCCGAACCAGTCGATGTCGTGGTTGCCCCAGACAATATCAAAGTGGCGGTAGTTGCAGAGCGTCTCCATGATGAGGTGTGCGCCCGGTCCGCGGTCGAAGATGTCGCCGAGCAGGTGCAGTCGGTCGATGGCCAAACGCTGGATAAGGCTGCTGATGGCGATAATGAAGTCATCGGCGCGTTGGGTGTCGATGATGCTTTGGATAATCACATTGTAATATTGCGCCTTGTTGGCGGGATAGATGTCGGCCGACTCGTGGAGCAGTTCCTCTATGATGTACTCGAATTCCTTTGGCAGTTCCTTACGGATTTTGGAGCGAGTGTATTTTGACGACACATTCCTGCAGACCTTGATCAACTGGTGGAGCGTTACGGTGTAGAAGTCGTCGATGTCTTCCTCCTTGGTCTTGATGAGCTGCAGTTTCTGCTCTGGGTAGTAGATGAGCGAGCAGAGTTCTTTCTTCTCTTTGTCGGTCAATGTGGTGCCGAAGATCTCTTCAACCTTACGTTTCACGTAGCCTGAGGCGTTGCGCAGGACGTGGTTAAACGCTTCGCTTTCGCCATGGGGGTCGCTGATGAAGTGCTCTGTAGGTTTGGGCAGGTTGAGAATGGCCTCGAGGTTGATGATCTCGCGGCTGGCATCGCCGATGGTTGGGTAGGTTTGCGAGAGAAGTTCCAGATACCGGAGGTCTTCCTTGATGCTTTCTTCGTTAAGTGTCTTTTCTGATGGCATGTCGATGGGGTGTTTTGAAACGAACTTGACATTAGATGTCAGTATCTGCAAAATTAAGCATAATTATTGAATTTTAGTGATTATATAGTGAAATAAATTGTAACTTTGCATAATTATCATAGAATACATAATTGTAACATCATATTGCTAAATGGACAGAAACAATACACCTGCTACTGTTCCGGAAAAAATCATCCTTGGCATCGACCCTGGCACAAATGTGATGGGGTATGGCGTGCTCAAGGTGGAGGGTAAAAAAGCGGGCATGGTGGCCATGGGGGTCATCGATATGAGGAAGATTCCAGACGGATACCTCAAGCTTGGACACATTTTTGAGCGCGTAACCGGCATCATCTCATCATATCTCCCGGACGAACTGGCCATTGAGGCTCCTTTCTTTGGTAAGAACGTGCAGTCCATGCTGAAACTCGGAAGGGCGCAGGGCGTGGCCATTGCCGCAGCCATTCAGCGTGGCGTTCCCATCACAGAGTATGAGCCGACAAAAATCAAAGTGGCCATCACTGGCAACGGCGCTGCCTCTAAAGAGCAGGTCGCAGGCATGTTGCAGCGCATGCTGCACATTCCCGAGGAGGAAATGAGCAAGTACATGGACGCTACTGACGCATTAGGTGCCGCTTACTGTCATTTCATCCAGTTGGGCACACCCAAGGTGGAACATTCTTACAAGGACTGGAAGAGTTTTGTCAATGAGAACAAGGACAAGATCCACAAGTAAGGAACGTGTCGTTTCCACATTAATGAACGAATAACTACTAACCAAGATATAGACGTGAGAGTGAAATTCCTGGACCTCAAGAAGGTCAACGACTCCTACAGCAAGCAGATTGACGACGCTGTGCGGCGCGTTCTCGACTCAGGATGGTACATCAACGGCGAGAATGTGAGTGCTTTTGAACGCGAGTTTGCCGAATACGTGGGGGCAGACCATTGTGTCGGTGTGGGCAACGGACTCGACGCCCTGACGCTGGTTCTCTCCGCATGGAGGGATATGCACGCCTGGGACCGTAATACAGAGGTGATAGTTCCCGCTAACACTTTCATTGCCACCATTCTCGCCATTACTCGTGCTGGGCTCAAACCCGTGTTGTGCGAGCCGCGTGAGGACAATGCGCTCATTGACTGCGACAAGGTGAAAGAACTGATCAATGAGCATACACGTGTCATCTTGCCAGTACATTTGTATGGCCGCACTTGCGACATGGCCTCCATTAACGTGATTGCTTTCAAACACGGTCTCAAGGTGCTGGAGGATGCCTGTCAGGCTCACGGAGCCTTTTCTGGTGTGCGCCGTGCCGGCAATCTCGGCGATGCCGCGGCTTTCAGCTTCTATCCGGGAAAGAACCTCGGTGCATTGGGCGACGGTGGGGCCGTGACAACCAACAACAAGGAACTTGCTGAACGTGTACGACGGCTCGCCAACTATGGGCAGTCGCAGAAATATGTGCATGTTATCAAAGGCGTGAACTCTCGTATCGATGAACTGCAGGCCGCAATACTCCTCGCCAAACTGCCTCGTCTCGACAAGGACAACGAGCGCAGACAGCAGATAGCGGAGTACTACAATGCCCATATCATCCATTCCGATGTGATACTTCCCGAAACAAAGAGATTTATCGAGAATGTGTTCCATATCTACCCCGTCAGGTGCAGGCGACGCGATGCGTTGCAGGCCTGGCTTGCCGTCAACGACGTGCAGACACAGATTCATTATCCCTGTCCACCTCATCGCCAGCAAGCCTATCGGGAATGGGCGCATTTGCATCTGCCTGTCACAGATAAGTGGAGCCAAACAGAACTGAGCCTGCCCATCAGCCCCGTGATGACTGACAAGGAAGTGGAATATGTGGTGAAAATGGTCAATGATTTTGAATGATGACGATCTTTTTTAGCATCTATAACATCTATTATATAATCAACAACAGATGACAGTAGATATCCTGATTTGCACGCTCAATGAGAGCATCGCCTCTGTACCGTCTTGCCTGATGGACGAGAAGGATGGAGTAGGGTATGTGGTGTCGTTCCAATACACCGATGATAAGTACCTGATGATGGTGCCCGAGGAGTTGCTGACGCGTAAGGATGTGTTGCTGACCTCTATCGAAGGTCATGGCCTCTCGGCCAACCGCAATAATGCCATCACCCATTCCCGAGCCGATATCTGTGTCATTGCTGACGACGATTGCCGATACACCCAAGAACGGCTCTCGCAGATGATGGAGGCTTTCGGCCGTTATGAGGAGGCTGATGTTCTGATGCTTCAGTCGCTTGGTCCCGATGGATCATTGCTCCGTGAATACCCTGACTGCAGTTTCAACCTACAGTGTCCGCCAAAAGGATATTACCCTATTTCTATCGATTTGGCGTTCCGCCGGGAACGAATGAAAGATGTCGGTTTCGACCTGCGTTTCGGTCTCGGCAGTGAACGGATGACAGGCGGTGAGGAAGGTGTCTGGGTGGAAACGGCGAAACGGATGGGCAAGACTGTGCTTTATGTTCCACAGCCATTGGCGCAGACCACAGCATACCCCAAGAGCGGTGACCAGATCTTCTGCGAACCAAAGAAACTTTTCTCCTATGGTGCCTTGTCGTATTTCGTCCATGGTGCGTCGTCAATCCTAAGGTGTCTGAAGTATGCTGTTCTCCAGGCCCCTAAGCATCAGGCGCCAGTCGTGGGTTCATTCATCAACATGTTGAAGGGCATTCTCTATATGATGCGCGATGGTAGGAGAATTGACAAGAATAAGGTGGTGAAAAGAGATAAACGACAGAAACAATGGAGAATATGAACCGGAATCTCGTGTCTATAGTAGTACCAGTCTTCAACAGGGCTGATGTGTTGCCGGCAACACTTGAGAGTCTGAAGGCTCAGGACTACCGTCCCCTTCAGGTGGTGCTGGTTGACAATGGTTCGACTGACGGATCTTTAGAGGTTTGCGAAGCCTTTGCCCGAAAGGAAACAGCAGACGGATTCGATGTCGTGGTGAGTACGGAGCGTGAGCCAGGTGCCGCTGCGACACGTAACCGTGGACTGAGTCTTTGTGAGGCTGATATTGTGGCGTTTTTCGATTCCGACGACGAGATGTCGCCCGACTTCATTTCCGTCATGTATGGGGCGTTGACTTCCAATCCACTCAACGATGTGGCGATAGGACGTACGTTGATGGTCTTTGCCGATGGAATGGAACGTGTCCGCGACTATTGGCCTCAAGCCACTGTCGCCCACCAGATACTGGCGGGAATAGTCACCACGGTTTCATTCCTGGCCTACAAGTCGTTCCTCTATGACATCGGTAGTTGGAACGCAGCTGTTCGCACCTGGGATGACTATGAACTTGGGGTACGCATATTGATGTATGCCCACAAAGTGGAGTGGGTGGACCGTACCTTCCACCGTATCCATAATCATTCGGTGAGCATCACGGGAGAGTCATTCACTGCTACAGTAGATGGCATTCTTGGCGCACTGAGAGCAGTTGACGGCGACATCGACGACTATGAGAAGGCTTCGGATACCAACAAGAGAGAAGTAGTATTGATGCGCCGTGCACTTTATTTCCGCTCCATGTTGCTCAAAGGATGGCTCGGCCATGAACGCAACGACAAGGACGCCGGAAGAGTAGGGGCTTTTGCCTCCACCGTCAAATGTGGTGTCTTTTATCGTATTGTGGGTGGAATAATGTGTTTCATTACCGCCCATGGTGTACGGGGCGCTTGGCGGTTAGGACGGCTGTTCCTTTGAATTTTCAAATAAAAGAATGCTTAAAAGGACGAATCAGATTATTAGAGAAACTATCTATGATTTCATAAAAACAAACACTTTTCAAGTAAGATAAAACCAAAATGAGCAGTCATTACGACTGCTCATTTTGGTTAGATATTTAGGTCAAATAGCTTATTGTTGCCATTGATTTCTGTTAACAATTCTACTATAAAATGTCTGTCTCCCGTCATCTGTTTGCTCTCGCCAAGCAGAGCGGAAAGAGAGTTTGAAGACGTAGTCCTCTTTGATCAGATCCTGATAAACCGTCTCTTCGTAAGGTTCGTTCATGATTGTTGCCAATTCATTCCGTCTCTTTGCTTCCACTTTCTGAGCTTCATTCATGTCGGCTTTTACGGAGGAGAACGACCTACAAGCATAAAGAATTAGATAATCCTGAATCACATAGTCTGGCCAGTATTTCTCCCGTCGTGCAATCTCTTTCAACATCTCTCCCACAAAAGCGAATAGCAAGTAAGAGGACTTATTGGATCCCATACACCAACTACTCCAATTCCAATCGTAAGAAGTCCAAAACTGGATACCTCTTGGTGTAGGCAGCACTTTCCCACAAGCTGTAAACAATGGGCTATCCAACAATAAGCCCATAGGTAGTTCACCTGAAACCCAAACAGTGGAATCTATCCATAAACCTCCATAATTGCTCAACAGGAGATTGCGGATGATATCACTATAGTTAGCCCATGTCAATTTTAGCGACTTTACTTTTTCCTTTATCTCAACAGGAATGTCAAGGTAATCATCAACATTCTCATTCGTTACAAGAATCACATTATCGTTGTATTCTGTTAACTGCCTATAGCAAGCCTTGATTAAAGGTGGCATCGCATCCTCTCCCTGTCCCCAAAACACCCATATTCTATAGTTGTCGGTCAATGTCGCCTTTGGTGGATTATTCTTGTATTTATCTATGATATCACCGTATTTTTTCCCTATATAGCCATCGAGCCATGCAGTTTTCTTTCCCAACGCCCAGGAACTCAACCTGTAACTAAAGGGAGTACGGACATAAAAGCATATCCACCACAGCAAATCGTAGAATGCGAAAGAGATACCATAATGAGCGCTCTTCTGAAAAAAAGCATTCATCTTGTCACGTAGAATGATAAATAGTCGGCTCATAGCAAATATATCATTGTCCTTTTTCCCCCATGATAGACTTGATGTAAAAATAGAAGAATATAATTAATGATTTAAATCTCAATATTTTGGACAGAACGTTATTAATTGATCATTTTGTGTTATCATATCTTTGTTCATCGGCTATGTGATGAATGTATTGTCGCAATTATAATACCTCAATTTCAACAACGTCATGAACCGGAAAATGGTCTTGTTCTCGCAAATGTTATGCTTCTCATGTAGTAAAAAGAAGTCCATCTTTTTCCGGATGGCCTCATTGTGATTGGAAGCAACACTTCCCTTAGCCATTTTCTCTTTGTAAAGGTTGAAACTCTTGCTGAAATAATGGTTGATTTGTATCGTATTCACCTTGGGAGGTAAGTATATCTGATTAAAGAGCTTGAATCGGCACTGTTCTGTAATGATTGGCACCCGAACTTTAATTCCCAATATCTTGTACTCCGAGACTACATGATGGTGATAAATACGTCGGGGACGATATTTATCGCTTGTGTAGAGAATCACTTTACCTGTTCCATCAAGATGATCCCATGCGCAAGTATATTGTTCTGTAACCAATCTGCTCCAATCGTGATCAAGCTGACCATTGGTTCCAAACATCTGCCAATATATCATCAAGCCCGGATAGCCCTCATATCGTTTCAGAAAATCTTTGATATCATATTCCTTCAACGGGCATAAGAATTCGTCCATATCAAGAAATGAAAGCCAGGTGGTCTCGGCCTTAAACCTGTTATAGCAATCAGCGTATGCCTCCATCTGTATATGTGCCCCTGGCCATTGTGTAAGCGTCACATATCCACTTTCAATAAAAGGTTGAAGCACCTCTTGATAATTGTCGTCCGAATTATTGTTGTATAAATAGACATGGTCCACTCCTATCACCTGGTAATACATGAGCCATTCCTTCAAGAAGCGAGCTTCATTCTTAAAGATGGCGCATACTGATATATAGTACTTCTTAGACTCTCTTTGCTTAGCATGGGAAACCATATAGAGAGACAAGAACCAATATAAAATATTAGCAATTGATTCTATAAGCGAAAGAATCCTCACATTCTTTATATGTCGGATAATGGTATAATGATTCATTTATGCAGTTATTTCGTATTCTAATGATTATAATAATTCTTGAAACAAATCAACCCATTGTTCGGCAATGCGGTCAGAAGAAAATTTAGACACAGAATGAAATGCTTTTACTGCCATTTCTTTCCTTAGTGAATCATTCTTCATCAAATCTTCCAATCTTTTGCTATATTCCTTCTCATCAAAGGATGGTACCAAAACACCCGTCTCTTTATCAACAATAATATCATGTACAGCTTCGTAACTATCAAAAGAAATAGGAACACATCCGAATTGTTGGGCCTCCAACAATGTCATAGGAAAACATTCATGTGTGCTTTGCATACACAAAATTGAGGCCTTCTCCATGACTTGGAGCGCATCTTTTTTCCCCTCAAAATAACAGCGTTCTAAACTCAAACGTTCCGCATAACTCTTCATTATCGGTAACATATCTCCATCACCTATAATAACCAAGCGCCAATCAGGAACCCTCTTTTGAACTTTTTTCCATATTCGTAACATTCTATCAACTCGTTTCTGAAACACCATCCTTCCAACAAATAGAACCATTTTTTCTTTTTCAAGCATTATTTGATTAATGCTTTTACCTTCTTTTGGCATTAAAGGCACAGGATTTGAAATCGAACAAATTTTCCTGTTTTTATACACTCCTATAATATTACAAACTCGTTTGACATATTCTTCTGATAACAAAACATAACAATCTGAATCTTCGTATTTTTTTTGGTGCATCTTCTTTAAGGTTAGGTACCGAATTGAATAAGATAGTGGATACATCATTTTACGCTTAATTTGAAGAAGAAAACGTTTGAAGACATTCTTCTCAAAAAAACTGATTTCATCAATTTTATCGGTCAAATCTTTCACTTGAAACTCAGGATTAGAATGATTCACCGTTATCAGTTTTGCATTGGTCTGATTTTTGGCTTGAACAACTAAAGAATGTATGGCTTGGAGAGTAGATTGATTGATTAATATAGAAACATTATTGTCGACTATCACATTGTGGAGGAAATCTATGTTATGTTTGGACACAATCTCTTCTTCCTCTAAATAATAAACATTGTCGGCATCTGTTGTATTCCTATATTTAGAAGGGAAGCAACACAATACATTGATCCCTAAATGGCTGAATTCTTTAATCAATAGAGTCGAGACCCTTTCCACGCCTCCAGAGAAACAGCAAAATGGAAAATCACTAATAAAACAAATAGTCATATCAATTTAATTTGTGTTTATGCTTTATTCTAAAAAATCTTGACACGAAATGTCGGAATGAGGGCACGATAGAATAATATACTAAAAAAAGTAAAATGGCGTATAAACTTGTAAACGACAAGGAATAGAGAATCCAATACCCCCAACTTGTACTTGAAAGATTATAGTTGAGCAATTTGTCTGAAAGATAAACAACAATGAAAAACAATACAGGGATAGGCAGTATGTGTTTCATAAACATAATGACATACTGAAAAAAAGGTTTTGCAAGACCCTTGCTATAAAGGAAAAAAGGTTTCCATAAATGGGCGATGAACAATGATGCGATGATGGGGCCCATCAACACTCCACCCAATCCCAAATAATGACCTGCAATCAATGCCACTGCAACTGAAAGGACTGTCTCTGTCACGGGCGCCCAAACATCATAAAAAAGGCCATATCCAAACAAGAACTGGTCTGTCGCCCCACGCATGACTGTGGTAAACACCTGAATGATAATCAACAGCACCAACATGTTAGAGAGTACATACTCATGACCAAGCCAAACACTAATGAAAGGGGAAGACAAACGAAAAAGGCATGCCCCTATAACCCCCGCAATATACAATCTAAAAGAAAAGAGTTCTTTATAGGTGCTGTAGATGAGTGTTTCATTCCCTTCCGATATGAGGTTCCCGATCCCGGCTCCGGTGCTGTCGAGCGTACCGCTAATCACACCTTTCAGTCGCTGACTGATAAGAACATAATTGTCATAAAGGGCTACCACAGGCAGAGATGTGAAATGATAAATCAGCAGTGGAAGAATCTGCAATTGGGTGAATCCCGATATCTTATGAACGAATAATTGGCGAACATATTTACCGATTTCAGGATAATCGGTCAGTAGTTTCCTACCACGGGCTATATTTGTACTCAGCCATGGATAAGTCTGGTGAATCTTATAATTCAATATACATGAGTTGACTATGCCAAATAATATTTCTATAAAGAAATAAACATAGAAATTCGTGAGGACAATCGCCAAAATCATCTGTACGATTACCTTGATCGACATGGTCAACTGGAAATAGCCAGTTACCACGTAATTACGTTGATCTGCACTAAGTAAGGTCATCCTGTAATTAACAAAATACCCTAACAAAGAAGAGAATAGGAAAGCATAAAAACCAACATAAATAATAGGTAAAGGAAAGGGAGTGTCAGCAAAAATCTTAGGAAGGAATAAAGACAATATGATGCCAGAACCCAGAATGACAAACCCTATGATACGGTAAATGTAGCCGAAAACAGAAACAATCTCACAGATCTTGTCCTTTTCACCGTTGTAAATAGGCTTATACAAGACGTATCCTATGGCGGTTCCCACACCGAGCTCTGCAAGATTCAAAAAGCCTAAAAGACTCTGAGCTGTGGATGCAAAGCCAATAAAGTGTACGCCTAAATAGTCCAGAAAGATTTTTCTAGTGAAAAAAGCGATGAACAGAGATGCGAAATAACAAATCGTGTTGACTTTCGCATTCAGCAGTGTCTTTTTCACCCTTGATTCTTTTTCCATAGGTACAGAACAATCATTAATAATCGAAATAAACGAAAAGTGCACGCATCTATTATCACTCTGAATAACATGTAAAGCGAGGAACATCACTTGCGGTTCCTCGCATTACAAATTCATCCATGTTTATCTTCTTTTCTATGTTCACAACCATGGTGTTCGCAGCCATAACCGTAATCATAACCATAACCATAACCATAACCGTAGCTGGAACCATAATGGCAGTCAATGCGACTGTAACCGTAATGACTACTTGTAGAACTGGTGCCATTGAGTAGGACTGTTGCTTATATTTTGATAAAACAAGCCCTACCTTAATTGAGGAGAGTTGACTCTATATACTCTTGGTTCTTACCAAACTGTATAACAATGTGGTATTCAGGAAATTAAAAGTTTTTAATTCCAAAGCAAGCGTAAGGAAAAATAGCATAATCGCTTGTGATATGTCTGATCAGACTCTAACAGCCATGCCTTCAGAGAAGTATGATTATCGCTGAAAGCCTATTTGATTACAAAGTTAGTGCTTTTTTATGAGAATAGGCCAATATCTGTCGTTAATTATTCCTCATCCACATAATATACGAGAAATAATCGTGAATAGTATCAATGAATAATGATAAAAAAATTATTGGTGTCCGCTTAATATTTTTGAATAATATACAAATTAAGGTCGAGTTCCTCGCTTGGAACTCGACCCTTTTTGTTATCTTTGTTTCTGCAACAAAACTTCAATAACATGAACAAAGGTACGCATTTTATCGGACA
>JAFWPH010000033.1 GCA_017509605.1 Bacteroidaceae bacterium
TAACGAAAAATGAGAGCCAATCCTGTTGGTTCCCATTTTCCCATGTGTGTGACCTGAAAAAAGCTTCTTTGGTTTCATTTCTCGAAGAAATAGAACCAACAAATAGGTTTAGCCCTGCCCGACGACTTTCAGTTGCGGAGTAATCTTTGGCTTCAGCGTGATACGGTTAACCGACTCGCGCTTGCTTTCGTCTGCCATGTTCGCATAAATCTGAGTGGTTTCCACGTTCTTGTGTCCCAACATGTGCTGGACGGTGTAGATACCCGTACCTGCATCAACTTGCAAGGAGCCAAAGGTATGACGGGCACAATGGAAGGTGATGTGCTTGGTGATGCCCGCTGCCTTCAGCCAGTTCTTCAAGGTGGTGCCAGTCTGCTTGTCCTTGAAATCAGGGAATACTTTTGCATCGGGTTCGTGTTCTCCGTCATAGAAGCCAATGAGTTCAAGAGCCTCTTCGCTGACTGGGTTGTTCACGAGCTGCTGAGTCTTCTGCATACGCACTGTGATATACATGCCTCCATCTCCGTATGGCTGAATCTTCTTCCATGTCAGCGCCTTGACGTCGCTCTTTCTGAGTCCTGTGAGGCAGGAGAAGAGGAATGCTTTCTTCAATACTGGTTCCTTGCAGTCGGTGTTGGCAAGCTTTACGAGTTCCGGCTGTGAGAGGTGTTCCTTCTCCGTAGGGATGGTGTCTATCCTGTCAAGGAAGCCATTTGGATTCTCCATAATCTTGTGTTCCCTGTATGCAGTATGGAGTACGGCACGGAAGGTTGACCAATAGCCCGCGACGGAATTGATGTGCAACTTGTGTTCCGTATGAATGGTCTGCGGAGCGGTCAGCAGGTAGTCACGAAATCTATTGCAGAGGTCAACATTGATTTCGTCGAAACGACACTTACCGTTACAGAAACGGTTGAAGTGCTTATAGACATGCTGCCACTTGCAGTTCTTCTTGTCTGCCTTTATCTTGAAGTAGGCAAGGAAGTCGCCCTTCATCTTTGCTTGGTCAAAGAAGTCGTAGCGTTCATTTACGATACTCTCATAGCGTCGGCAGCGCAGTGCCTCGGCTTTCTCCGTCATGCGCTCGTTGTAGTCCTTCTCGCGCTGGTTCTTGGGCTTGGCAAAAATGTAGATGCCAAGTGACTCATGTCGCTGTACCTTCATGGTTGACTCATCCCTGTAGCCGGGATAGTAGTCAAGGTAGAAGCTCAGTTGCGTACCTTTCTTTATTTTACGCGTACGCAGGGTTACTGTCTTACAAATGTTACTCATACTTGTATGAAATTTGATTTGTTAATAATCGAAGGCTATGCGTCTCATAGCGGGTGCAAAGTAACTGCGTGATGGAAGTGTGACCAACTTACCTTTTCATAACTCACGGATAATTGTACTTTCACGCAGTTAGTATTGATTATTGGACATTATTGGAGCCTGTAAGCCCCGAATTGCGCTAGTCTGCTTGCCATTATTCGGTCTAATTCTTCCTTGACAATGAGGTTCTGGGCTCCGACTTTCACCTTAGTGAGGTTGTTCGTCTTGGCAATAACGCCAATATTAGCTTTAGTCATGCCGTACTTCTCGGCAGCTTCGGCTGTGGTGTAATAGGCATCACTCGCCTTTAGGTCGGGACGGAAGATTTTATCAAGATGTATCTTTGAATAGTAGGTCTTGCCATATTCTCGCTTGGTGGGAATATGGCGGCGGTAGGCTTGGGTGCGTAGGGATTCCTTGGTCGTGGAATAGAGTGTCTCTGCCTCATCGGTTGTCAGCCATTCTGTCAAGGCTTCAATCTCGGCAGAAATTCCGAAGAGGGCATCCATGTGCTTCCGGCTATAATAGTTCTTGCCAGCTATCTTACACATAGGTATGTTGTTTCTCTTGGCAGAAACATAGAGCCAAGACTTCTTAACCTTGTAGATGCGCATGACATCCTCGCCAGAGATATATTCAAGTGGTTCGATGTTCTGAACAGAATCCTCTTTTCTCGCTGGCTTACTTGAAGCGTGTACCTTCTTCAACGAAAGGGAAGAAGGATTCATAGGCTTGTATGTTGGCAATACTCTATGATAAGGATTGCCAGCAAGCATCTTCTCAATGTCTGCCTTACGGATGAATGCCATACGGCTGCTGATTCGTGATGCAGGAAGTTTACCCTCGTTTACCAACTTGTAAACGTACTGACGGGAACACCCCATGAGGATGGCAGCCTTGGAGAATGTAAGATACTCCTGGCTGGCGATGTCTATAACAGGCTGGACTGCCTTCAAAAAGTCCTGTTGTTTCTTCTTGCGCTGAGCCTTTGCCGCCTCAGCACAATGTTCTGAACAATACCTCTGCGAGCCGCTGTTACAAGTGAACTCCTTACCGCAGAAGGCACATTTTCTTGTCTTTCTCATTTGACTCCTTTTTTATGTGGTTTTACAATCAATTTCTTGCAAACCGCCACGGAGTGAACCTTCGTCAATCATTGACACCCATTGTCAACTCATTCCACAATGTCACGTTTTTCAAATGAGGTCACTTCCTTGCTCCTTTCCCTCTCGTTTATCAGTCAACAGTTGTCCACTCTTGTCAACCTTTGTCAACCCTGTCCACGAGATGGCAAAATAAAAGCCCTCAAAATTCTCCGCGGTAGAAATGCGTTGCAAAGGTAAGCGGATTTTTGAGAACCACCAAAAAGCAAGTTCGAAGTGTTAAAATCTAAAAGTGGTTGATATACAAAGGTTTATCTCTATATGTTTTTCATTGTTTATTGTTGTTTAGAGGTCTCTAAATACACAGCCTTCGAATGCACCCGCCCCAATGCTGGTTACAGAGTCAGGAATGGTGATGGTATCAAGGCTCTTACAACCAGAGAAAGTTTGTTCCTCTATAGTCTCTATCGAGCTAGGAAGAGTAACTGAATGTAATTGTTTGCAACCGCTGAACGCACCTGCCCCGATGCTGGTTACGGAGTCAGGAATGGTGACTGAGAGAAGGTTCTCACATCCTTCGAAAGCTTCGTCAGCAATAGTTGAAACCGTATTGGGAATAACAAGATCAGACGAATCAATTTGTGAAAACTCTTCTTCTGCCGGATTGGCGGATTCGCCTTCTTTCTGATATTCCCACTTCGACACATGGAATTCGTCGCCGTATTTCTCGTCGTGCGTCCATTTTCCATAAGCTCTAATCATGGAGCCTACACTGACATTGGCCAAACGTCCACTTAGCCTTACCGTACTATCGTCCAAACATTCTGCCTTTGCCGACGCAAAACCTGTCTCGGCTTTTAGTACACGGACTTCACATATCTTGCATTCTATGTATTCTCGCTCGTCAAGCTCATCATCGGCAGATAGAATCTCTATCGTCTCTGCTTTAAACTGCCATCCGTATTTCTCATCTTTATTCCACGAACCTGTTGCCATCAAGGCATCATTCTCCTTTACGCTATCAATATTGCCCAGCAAACGGAAATGCCGACCATCATCTCTCATGACAGACATGACGGTATATTTGTTCTTCTCATTATGAAAAACAATCTTTTCCACCTTACATGTAAGTGTTTTCATGTCAGGGGTCGATTCGGTATTCTGTATGTTCTGAGGCGTGTTCTGATCCATTCTGCTTGATGTTATTTACCTTTATTTGTTGCAAAGGTATAATTATGATAGATACTAACAAAGAAAAGACATCTTGATTGTACGAAATGAATGGTCTATTGTATGAAAGAAGACTATCTCGCTCTTTTCTCTGCACCCAGTTTCAGCGCCCATAGTTTTCCACCCCATGAGGGTGCACTTGGTGAGAACGGGTTAATGCCTCGAGGAGCACAGATGTCGATGCTCAGATAGAATGTGCAAATCATCAGTTGTAGTGCACCGAGCATATCACTCCGTTCTGTACGGATAACGATGACGGGGCGGGTGGAAGGAATCAATTTGAGCATGGCCTCGACAAACAGTTCGTCTCTTGGGGAAACCAACATCAATATGGTTGACTGCGGATGCCTGGTAAGAAAGACGTGACGACCATGAGTGAAATTCTTCATGTCGGTAGCCATAGCTGGGATGACTCCTGCTTCGAGCATTCTTCCCTCCATGTCGTTGGCGGCAGCACGTCCCAATGCTCCGTAGAGGATATGCAGGTCAGAAATATCCAGCATCTCCATGCCTTTTGGCAGTCTGGCCTCATAGGGAACTTGATCGGCAACTATAAGTTTTTGGGCAAAATCCTTCTCATCCGGATGGAAAGCACGATAGAACAACAACGAGAGTCCGACGTGTTTGTTCACTCCAACAAAACCGTCGCGATGAATGGAGAGGTTTACACAGATGGCATGGCCGGGAACGGCCTTACTAACCATCTGCCCCACCACGTTATCATATCTGCCAAACCTGCTTTTATGGTCAATGCTATTGGTGGTCAGGCAATACACGTTCTCTGGTGAGATGTTCAGCAGATACTCCACTGCCGCCTGCATATCCACAGGACCGCCACTAGCCGTGATAGCCATGAATTGCATCTTCCGGACAACAGAAGCGGGTAATGTCATCACCCCCATGGGAGTCAGCGTCTGAGCAACAAGACCTTCTGCATTTGCCAATTGTGTAGCAAATGTGGCAGGCGAGGCTGCACCTCCGGCACCAAAGAAACAAATAGGAAGTCCCGACACCTTGGCTTTGTCGAAGAATGCGGCAAGTGGAGCAACATCCGACGCTTCTGCTTTCTGAATAGTTTCGGCGACGTCTTGTACTTTCTTGCTATAGGTGTCAATAGGATTTTTATTGAAATCGTATTGATAAGATAAGGTTTCTTTCATGTGTTCAGTTCTTTTTGTTTCAAAATTCTTTTCGTAGGTCTCCCATTCCTTTAGTGCCTTTTTATATGCTTCTATCTGTTTGGGATAATGGGCTATGGCATCTGCATATTTATCATCAGAATCATACATTGCCCGCACGGGTTCCACCACATTGTTCACCGCCTTAGGTTGTTTCGGCAGTCGCGGTTCCTTCATTCCAAATTGTTTATAAAAGGATGCAATGTTCGCCTCTGTCTGGTCCTTGTCTTTCATTTCAAAAGAAGGGACTATTTCCTCGAACTTCCCCAAAACGACTCCATTATCGGCTGCATATTTTTGCATAAGCCGATAACGGATGAAGAGTTTATGCATATCCGGTATGGGAAGATATTTTTCATCCTCATAGGGACCAAGAACGCTAATAATCCTATCCCTAAGATTGTCATTTAAATTGAATCCTTGCTGACCACGATCCAGCCTGATGATTCTCTTCGCCTCTTCTTCTGCCGTCATCGGCCGCTGCCAGCTTTCGGTAGAATTGAACACCAACCAAACTTCATCAAAAATCAATGCATCGGCAGTGTTTAAATAGTCGGGCAAATATCTCTTGGGATTATGGTGACCCGAATACACACCAATAGGTTTCATTGTTCTTTCACGGTGATGATTCCATAGCAACGCCTGACTCATATTGCAGATAACCCACACAAAGGCCACCATGTATCCCTGTTCCCGGCAAAGACGAGCGTAATATTCAACTTCCGTCTGTTTGCCCGTCATATCAAGGATTACATTTTGATGGCCGTCGGCAGCATATTTCCTGATGGCGTCCGTATATATCCTCTTCTTCAAACCATGGGCACCATTTGAGAGAATGGCAGAAATCCGCTCTGCGGAAAAACAGGGGTCATGGAAATCCAGTCTAACGTTGCGGTCAGCTGCTTCTCCAAAACGCGACCTGATTCCTTTGTGTATCAGCTCTTCTGCGGCAGCCAACCTTCGCGGATCATGGATCTCGTAATACTTTGCATTGTTATGCACCTCCATGATTTCTTCTCCCATCGAGTCAGTAGAGAGGATTTTACCCTTCATCTTCAACTTTCCGTCACGAATCAGCGTACTTTTCCCGCTGCTTGAACCACCGGCAAAAATAATTGCCCAGCCTTTCACCGGGAAAACCTGACTGTTGATAGCGATGTCTTTCTCTCTCCGCTCTTCATTCGGCTGATGAATCAACGGACCTTTACCTTCTTTATCCATTTTTATTATTCATCAAGAAATTATCCCTAACGATCATTAAACTGAAACCAAGCAGGTTTTCCCCTCTCCATTGAGTGACATCCGTTGCCCTTTCATCCGTTGCCTTCAGGCCGATGCCCCATACAGTATCGTAGGGACTTGCCTCTACCAATATTTTATCGCCAGTCCATATCAGATATTTCTTCAGTTTCCAATTCTGACTGAACTTGGCTATATTTCCCCTAATAACGATGTTGACTTTTTCTTTGTTCCATTTATCTTCATCGAATCCACGAACTTGGCGTCCGAGGTCTTTTATCGTTTTCTGATCAGTGGCGGCCAAAATCTTTTCCATGACCTCCGTGTCACCAAAAAGCCTGGCCTTCTCTGCCATCATAAATTGCTCAGCGCAATTGTATTGCACTCCATCCACCTCGAACTGGCAAGGATACCACTGACTGAGGCACGCTCTTGTAACATGTTCTCCTTTTTCGTGATGTCCCCAGAAGAAAAGGAACTCGAATTGTGCTCCCCTGTAGCCCGCATGTATGAGATGTTCTTTATTGTACAGTACTGTGGAACCTCCTCTTATCTCAGAACAGATTTTTCTAAGAATAATACCACCTATTTTCTTAAGCCATTTGCCGTTTCTGTTCTTGTGGGTTTTGCTCTTGTCCTGTTCTTCTTTTTGAGCCTTTTTCTCGGTATATTCATCATCCTTGCAAATACGAAAACTCTGCCCGTTATTTTCAACAAGCAAGTATGATTCTGTATCGGGCTTTTTGACACCGCAGCAATCAGTGGCTAAGAGGCAATGGTCACATTCGCTGATGGGGACAACCCTCACGCTCTTTCCTGCCTTTTTGTATACTTCGGGGATTTGGGTGAAATAAGAATCATTATTCAGCCATTTCTTGTTTTTCTCAGAGCTGAAAAGAAATCTTTCCAATGACTCCATAGACTGTCCTGAAAGGTTTACCAGCAAATGGTTCGTATTCTTATAGTCAATGGCTTCCTTACGTTCAACCTTTCCCTCAAATGTCAGCTCAATGATGTAAACGGCACCATCTTCTGCGATTCCAATAGTATCAGGTTGTTTGTCTTCCCTTTTATATCTTTTGTCTATTTGTATGTCATTAAAGCGTTGAAGATGTTCCTTGAAGATACCATAATATGATGGAGCATAAACACATTTCTTTTCTTTGATAATCTGCTCGGCAAGTTTATACAGTGTAACTTGATAGCAAATTTTTAGTGTTGAGCTTCTACTATTACTGTGATGGGCAAATCCGTGTTCAAGGATATCTCCATGTCGAGCAACCAACGGCTCATGACAATTCGGACAAAAGCAGCCGCATTCCAATCCTCTCGGAACGCTATCGATATGCACCAGATGCCCATTAGCATCCTCGGCCCATGAAAATACAGAATCGATATTCATAATGATTGTTTTGGGGGTTATTAAAATAAAGTTAGAATTAGTCTATAGATTCATTTTATCCGGAAACACGCAAGACCAAAACATCGTAATTGTACCAGACGAATGGTCTATTGTATGAAAGAAAAGCGGATTTCAACTCTCAAACTCGCGGCGGGCTTGTTCTTTGATGTCGGCCTCGATTTCACTGATGGGGCGGCCACCGGAGAGCCATGATTTTACAGCTACACAAGCGGCAAAGCAGATGATGGCGACGAGGGCACTGACAATCCAGTTGAGGAGTTCACGGCCAAATGGGTTCCAGTCGAAGACGAGAAGGGCAGCCACCACAGGCATGGCAAAGAGCAGCCAGTCGGCTCCCGACTTCATCTTATAGCCTTCTATGGCCTCGCGATACTCCTGGTTGTCGTTGAGCAGTCGCTGGCGATTCTTCTGCCAGTATTGTTCGAATGTTGTTGGTTCCATCGTAGTAAGGGGTTTACTTTTTCAAAATAACATAAATGATGACTGGTGCGCCGAAGAGAGGTGTGAGCGCATTAATGGGAATAGCACCACCACGGCTGAGCACCATGCTCAATAGATGACATGACAAGGCCACAACGGCACCCATGAGGATGGTGGCAGGCATGAGCTGACGGTGGTTGGCGGTACCCAGGCAGAGACGAGCCATGTGGGGTACGGCAAGTCCGAGGAAGGCAATGGGACCACAGAAAGCAGTGGCCACTGCACAAAGCAGACCTGTCACCACGAGCAGCCAGCTGCGCAGACGGCGAGTGTTGATGCCGAGATTGCTGGCATAGCGTTCACCCAAGAGCAGGGCGTTGAGGGGTTTCACCAGCATACAGGCACCACCCAGCGACAACAACGTGACAACTGAGTAGACGGGCATGAGCTGCATGGAGACACCACCGAAGGAGCCCAGTCCCCACACCATGTAGGAACGCACACCCTCTTCAGTAGCTGCAAAGTTGAGCAGGGCAATGAGCGACGAGGAGAGATAGCCCACCATCATGCCAACAATGAGGAGCATGACATTAGAGCGCACCCATCGCGAGAGCAGGAGCAACAGCAGCGTGACGAACATGGCACCGAGGAAGGCAGCCGTGAGAATGGCTGAGAAGCCATAGATGGCTCCGGAAAGTCCGGAACCACTCTCCCACCCGCTGCTGAAGGGAAGTGAGAAAGCAGGAACCGTGAGCGCACCACCCCAGAAGAGCATGACGAGTGCCACGCCGAGTGCTGCACCATTGGTGATACCGAAGATGCCGGGCCCAGCCAGGGGATTGCGGAAGGCCGTCTGCAGGAGTAGTCCACTCACGGCAAGAGCAGCCCCACAAAGCACAGCCGTGATGGCGGCAGGCAGTCGGGTTTCTAAGATGATGAAAGACCACACGTCGTTCTCAGCCGTTCCTCCAGTGAGAATCGTCCACACGCTTGCAGCCGGAATGTGAACGCTTCCGACAAACAGGCAAGTTGCAAAGAGCAACACCAGGCAGGCTGTCAAGGATAGGAATGTAACGCGGGGACGCATATGAGGGTGAGAGTTGAGAGTTGAGAGTTTAGAGTTGAGAGTCAGTTGGGGAGTTGGGAGTTGAGAGTTGAGAGTTGAGAGTTTAGAGTTGAGAGTCAGTTGGGGAGTTGAGAGTGGAGAGTTTAAAGTTTAGAGTTGAGAGGTTATTGCGAATGCATCTTTTGGAAGTAGCGGAGAGGGGGATGTTGGGGGTTGGGGTGTAGCATCGTGATGTAGTCGCGGAGGAGGAGGTCTGGACGGAACGAAACTTCTTCAAAATAAGGGACTTGCAGCGTATTGATAAAGTAAATGTTTTGGTCGCGGAAAGCCTTGAACTGGGTGTAGCCATGATGCTCAGCAGCAAGACTCTCGTAGGTGAAAGGCTGTGGCGAAGAGGTGTTCATGAGCCACACATCGGCATTGCCCGACTTGCTGAGAACGGTTTCAAAACTCAGCGCAAGACTGCCGCTATGGTCGTCGTCAGCCCAAGCATAGGTAGCTCCTGCATCGGCAATGAGGCGACCCATGGTGCTCTTTCCTCCCGGCACATACCAGGTGCTGCCAGTGAGCCGCTCGGTGAGAAGAGACGTTCTTTCGCCGCTTCGCTCTGAAAGCGCCCCTGCGGGTCGAGCGGAGGAGTTGAGACGTTGAGAAGTTGAGACGACACTATCGCGCAAGGCACAGTAGGCACGCTCAACCATAGAGAAGAGGGAGTCAGCCTGTTGGGAACATCCGAAGAGGAGACCATAGAAGCGCATCCACTCGGCACGTCCCAGAGGTGAGGTTTCCATGTAGTCGGCACACTCGATGATGGGGATGCCAAGCTTTTCGAGTCGGCCATAGCCACCACTATTCTCGAAGGGTGAGAGCAGAATGGCATCGGCATGCAGGCTCACGATTTGCTCAATGTCAGGCGACATGGAGTTGCCACAGTCAACAATCTCTCCTTGCTGCACACGCCTCTGCACATCGGGCAACAACATGTACTTCAGGTCGGCAACACCTGCTATGCGGTCAGTTGCATTCAACATGCCAATCAAAGAGGCATGAGCGGTGTTGAAGACCACGCTGCGCTGAAGAGGATATTTTATAGAGGAGAGTGGAGAGTGGAGAGTGGAAAGAGGAGAGTGGAGAGAGGAGAGAGGAGAGAGAATAGTGGAGGGGTTATGCTCCGCTTGGCCTTGCAAACGTCCTTGCGGGCCTGGTAGGTTATTGCTATCTTCAGTCAGCCAGTAGCGATGGAGGATGCGACCTTCATGCCAAGGGTCTTTCAGCTCAACGAGGATGCCATCGGCAAAGCGCACCATGGTGAGGTTCTGGGCATAGCGCAAAGGGATGGTGTCGCCTACTGCATCAGAGGTGGAAAGACGCGATTTGCGGCAACCAGAAAGAGACAAGAGGGCAACAACTAATACAACGACGAGCACAACGACTGAAGGAAAGAAAGCATGCACGCGTTTTCTATTGGCTGCGCGCGACTTCCTTGCACTGGCTTCATGCTGCACAGCGCCAGAAAGCAAGACAGCATGCGGCCGCCCTGAGGTGACTACATGCTGTTGTGTTGTGGAACGACGTGATGCTAACAATCGTTGGCTGCTCATGTCTTACTTGGGGTCTTACTCAAGTCTTACTTGGTGACTTACACTTGTCTTACTTGTGGGGTCTTATTCTGTATAGAGATAGCGTTTGATGCTCTTCTTCGGAGTCTTGGCAAACTCCTCGTCGTGAATGCGAATGCCAGCGAGCTTGCAGTAGGCCGGCAGCACTTCGTTGAGTTCCTGGCGGTTCTGCTCCATCACGTTCTCAATGTCCTCACGGCTTAAGTTCATGCTCTTGGCTTCGTCGAAGTCGGGATAGACCAGTCCGATGAGCTTGTCGCCCTTCTGGATGACCACACTCTCGCTGACGAGAGCCATGGAGTTGAGCTTATCTTCGATTTCCTCAGGATAGATGTTCTGTCCGTTGGAGCCCAGGAGCATGTTCTTCGAACGGCCCTTGATGAAGACATTGCCATAAGCATCCATGAGTCCGAGGTCGCCAGTGTGATACCAGCCATTCTTGTCGATGGTCTCGCTGGTGGCCTCCTCGTTCTTGTAGTAGCCCAGCATGACGTTGAGTCCACGTGCCAGAATCTCGCCGGGAATGTTCTCCGGGTCAGGACTGTCGATCTTCACCTCCATGTGCAGGGCAGCCCTACCACACGAGCCTGGCTCGAAGTTATCCCACGGAGCATAGCAGATGATGGGTGCGCACTCCGTAGCACCATAGCCCACGGTATACGGGAAGTTGATGCGCTTGAGGAACGACTCCACCTCCTGATTGAAGGCAGCACCACCGATGATGATTTCGTAGAACTCTCCACCAAAGGCCTTGCGCACCTCTTCGCAGATGCGCTCCTCCACCCGGCGGTTCACCACAGGCATGTTCAGCAAGAGTCGCATGCGATTGTTCTGCACCTTGGGGAACACTTTCTTGCGGATGATCTTCTCGATGACGAGGGGCACGGCAATGATGATGGCAGGCTTGATTTCGGCAAATGCCTGTGCGATGATGCTTGGGCTTGGAATGCGCGAAAGGAAGAACACGTGCTTACCGGTGAGAATCTCGAAGGTGAACTCGAAGGCCATGCCATACATATGGGCCAGCGGCAAGATGCTGATGATGTTTGGATTCTTCTCCAGATGCTTACCCATCACCTCGCGGGCAAAGTCGAAGTTGCTCCAGAGGGCACGATATGGAATCATCACACCCTTCGAGAAGCCCGTGGTGCCGCTGGTGTAGTTGATGAGTGCCAGCTGGTCGGGACTCTCCTCATGGTAGTAGTGCACATGCTCCTTGCGGAAGTATTTCGGATACTTGCGGCCAAACATCTCATTGAGGTGCTCGCGGGCATAGGTGAGTTTATCGGTGCGCGACACCAGGAGCGAATAGTCAGGGATGTTGATGATGCCCTCCAGCCCCGGCATCTTCGTGGCATCGATGGTAGTGGCCACGACATCACCCACAAAGAGCAGCTTGGCGTCGCTGTGGTTCACGATGTTATGCACCTGGTCGGGCATGAACTCATGCAGGATGGGCACAGCCACGGCACCATAGGTGAGCACAGCCAGATAGGCGGCGGCCCAGTTGGCACAGTTGCGTCCGCAAAGGGCAATCTTGTCGCCCTTCACCACCCCACTGTTCTCGAACATGATATGCAGTTTCTCAATCTTACGTGCCACATCATGGTATTGCAGCGTAGCTCCTTTAAAATCGGTGAGTGCATCGCGATCCCAGTGGTCGATGATGCTCTTCTCGATGAGCGCGTTGAAACTTGGTATAGATTCCATACGATTGGTTTATGCTGTTCTGATATTATTTATCGTTGATATGCCATTCAGTTACAAGAAAACGCTTAGATGCTGTTCTGATACAAATAGCGCTTGATGCTCTTCTTCGGAGTCTTCTCGAACTCCTCCTCACGCAGCACCACAGACGAGATCTTGCTGAACGGAGGCAGCAGGGCATTCAGGTCCTGGCGGTTCTGCTCCATGATGTTCTGCAGATCTTCCTGTGTGAAGCCCATGTTCTGTGCCTCGTCCATGTCGGGATAGACCAATGCCACGAGCTGGTCGCCTTTCTGCACCACCACACACTCGCTGACCATGGCCATCGAGGCAAGCTTGTCCTCAATCTCCTCGGGATAGATGTTCTGTCCGTTGGAGCCCAGGAGCATGTTCTTCGAGCGGCCCTTGATGAAGATGTTGCCTTCTACATCCATGAGTCCGAGGTCGCCGGTGTGATACCAGCCGTCCTTGTCGAGAGCCTGGCTGGTGGCCTCCTCGTTCTTGTAGTAGCCCAGCATGACATTGGTGCCACGGGCAAGGATTTCGCCAGGGATGTTCTCCGGGTCAGGACTGTCGATCTTCACCTCCATGTTGTAGATGGCCTTGCCACACGACTTCGGCACAAACTCCTTGTGGTCGCAGTAGCTGATGAGCGGGGCACACTCCGTGGCACCGAAGCCCACGGTGAAGGGGAAGTCGATGCTCTTGAGGAACTCCTCCACCTCTTGGTTGAGTGCTGCTCCACCGATGATAATCTCGTAGGCCTTGCCGCCAAAGGCATTGTACACCTGCTCGCAAATCATCTGCTTCACCTTCTTGTTCACAACCGGCATCATCAGCAACAGGCGCACGTGGTTGTTCTGAATCTTCGGGAACACGCGCTTGCGGATGATCTTCTCAACAATCATCGGCACGGCAATGACCAGTGAGGGCTGTATCTCGGCATAGGCCTGAGCAATGAGCGACGGGCTGGGCAGGCGTGTGAGGTAGTAGATGTGAATGCCGTGGCAGAAGGGGAAGAGGAACTCGAAGGCCAGACCGTACATATGGGCCATGGGCAGGATGGAAACCATGTTCGTGCCCGGCTTCACAATGGGACCCAGCTTGGTGAGTGCGAAGTCGAGGTTTCCCCACAGCGCACGGTAAGGCAGCATCACACCCTTCGAGAAGCCCGTGGTGCCACTGGTGTAGTTGATGAGCGCCAGTTCCTCGGGGCTGTCCTGGTAGTAGTGCACGTGCTCCTTACGGAAGTATTTCGGATACTTTGCGCCGAAGAGCTGGTTCAGGTGCTCGCGGGCATAGGTGATCTTCTCCCTGCGCGATACCAGCAACGAGAAGTCGGGCAGATGCACGATGGCCTCCAGGTCGGGCATCTCGTCGGGGTTGATAGTCTTTGCCACCACATCGCCCACGAAGAGCAGTTTGGCACCCGAGTGGTTCACGATGTTGTGCACCTGCTCAGGCACGAACTCGTGTAGTACGGGAACAACAACAGCTCCATAGGTCAGCGTGGCTACGAAGACCACACCCCAATGTGAGCTGTTACGGCCGCAGAGGGCAATCTTGTCGCCTTTCTGCACGCCACTGTATTCGAATACGATATGCAACTTCTCAATGATGCGAGCTACATCATGGTATTGCAGCGTCGCACCCTTGTAGTCGGTAAGCGCATCTTTTTCCCAGTTGTCGATGATACTTTTTTCAAAGTATGCGTTAAAACTTGGTATAGGATTCATTGCACAATTTTCAAAATTATGTGCAAAGGTACTTACTTATTTGCTCATTTCAAAAAAAAATGTGCAGTTTTTTCATTCTGAAGTGCATTTTTTTCAATTTTTATGAAATAGCGCACCTATTCCTTACCAATATGTGCAAAAAAGTGTTCGGTTTTTCCTACAGTCGGGTTACTACTCGTAACGCATCGACTTGGCAGGATGGATGTGCGAGATGAGATAGCTCGGGGCGATGAGCACCAACACGCTCACCAGAAGGGTGGCAATGTTCAACAGCAAGACGAAGAACAAGTTGAGCTCCACGGGCACCGTGCTGACGTAGTAGGTGGCTGCATCGAGCTTCACCAGACCCGTGTACTTCTGCAGCAGCACCAGTCCGATGCCCAGCACATTGCCGATGAGCATGCCCTTCCCCACCATGAACACGGCAAACCAGAGGAACGTGTGGCGAATGGTCTTGTTGCGGGCTCCGAGGGCTTTCAGCACGCCAATCATGGTGGTGCGCTCAAGGATAATGATGAGCAGACCGCTGATCATGGTCACGCTGGCCACGGCAATCATCAGGGCGAGGATGATCCACACGTTCAGGTCCAACAGCTCCAGCCAAGAGAAGATTTGCGGGTTCAGCTCGTGGATGGTCTTCGACGTGTAGGTCTCGCCATATTGGTCCGTTTGCCTGTTCACCTTATTAATAAATAAAGCCTCCACATCGGCCAGGTGGTCGAAGTCCTCCACCGCCACCTCTGCCCCGCTGGCCTGGTCGGGTTCCCAGCCATTGAGCTTCACGGCTGCATAGAGGTCTATGAAGCACAGCATCTCGTCGTACTGTGTGAGGTTGGTCTGGTAGATGCCGCTGATGGTGAAGCGGCGGGCTCGCACTCCCTTGTCGTCGATGAAGTAGGCAAAGATGCGCTCTCCAGTCTTCAGCCTCAGCTTGTCGGCCATGGGCTTGGAGATGAGCAGGCGGTTGGTGCTCGAGGAATCGGAGAACGTGGGAATGACGCCCTCCACCATGTTCTGATGAATGAACGTGGAGTCGAACTCCGGCCCCACCCCCTTGAAGACCACGCCGAGGAAGTCCTTGTCGGTCTTCAGGATGCCCTGCTTCATGGCAAACCGCTGCACATGCTTCACCCCGTCAATCTTCCGGAGCACGGTGAGCATGGAGTCGCCCATCTGTATGGGGTACTGCTCGCCTGCCTGCAGCGACATGAAGTCGCCCACCTGAATGTGACTGCCGAACCCCACCACCTTGTCTCTGATGGTGTGCTTGAAGCCAAACACCACACACACCGACGCAATCATCACCGCCAGGCCGATAGCCACACCAGCGGTAGCTATGCGTATAGCAGGCTTCGAGACCATGCGCTGGCCATCGTCGTCACTGTAGATTCGCTTGGCAATGAATAGGGGGAAGTTCATGAGTTGAAGTTGAGAGTTTAGAGTTGAGAGTTGAGAGTTGAGAGTTGAGAGTCAGTTGGGGAGTGGAGAGTGGAGAGTTCTTTCTCCGCTGCGCTACGAAAGCGCCCCTGCGGGTCGAGCGGAGAGTTGAGAGTTGAGAGACAGTTGGGGAGTTGAGAGTGGAGGAGTTGAGAGAGCCGCTAGCCGTAGGGGGACGGCCTGAAGGGCCAACAGCCACTAGCCCAGGGCAACGCCCTGGGTATTGAGGGCATTCGTGTGGGGTTTTCGCGCTGTAAGTGCAAAAGCTTTTGCCCCTTCAGGGCGTGGGTTTGTGCAGCCGGGTAGTTTCAGGCGGCAATGCATTCGTCCCTTTTCTCCCCTTTTCTCCCCTTTATGCCCTTTATACCCTTTACGCTCTTTTCACTTCGCGCTTGCGCGGCTATCAATCCTCTACCCTACCCGGATATGCTTCCAGGGCCTTGCGGAGCACCACGAGGGCATGCTCCATGTCTTCCTTCTTCAAGACATAGGCGATGCGCACCTGGTTGATGCCTGCACCGGGAGTGGTATAGAAGCCTGCGGCAGGAGCCATCATGATGGTCTGACCTTCGTAGGAGAACTCCTCCAGACACCAGCGGCAGAACTTCTCGGCATCGTCCACCGGCAGCTTGGCCACCGTGTAGAAGGCTCCCATGGGAATGGGCGAATACACGCCAGGGATGCGGTTCAGTCCGTCAATGAGGCACTTACGGCGCTCCACATATTCATCATACACATCACGGTAGTACGACTCAGGAGCATCGCACGAAGCCTCAGCAATGATCTGTCCGATGAGGGGTGGCGACAGGCGAGCCTGACACAGCTTCATCACGGCAGCCTTCACCGCTTCATTCTTCGTCACCAGCGCGCCAATGCGGATACCGCACTCCGAGTAGCGCTTCGACACAGAGTCGATGAGGATGACATTCTGCTCGATGCCCTCCAGATGGCAGGCAGAGATATAGGGTGAGCCCGTGTAGATGTATTCACGATACACCTCGTCAGAGAAGAGGTAGAGGTCGTACTTCTTCACCAGGTCGCGAATCTGGTTCATCTCGCGGCGCGTATAGAGGTAGCCCGTGGGGTTGTTGGGGTTACAGATGAGGATGGCACGCGTGCGCTCGTTGATGAGCTCCTCGAACTTCTCCACCTTCGGCAGCGAGAAGCCCTCCTCAATGGTGGAGGAAATGGTGCGGATGACGGCACCTGCCGAGATGGCAAACGAGATGTAGTTGGCGTAGGCAGGCTCCGGGATGATGATCTCATCACCGGGGTTCAGGCAGCTCAGGAAGGCAAACAGCACAGCCTCCGAGCCACCACAGGTCACGATGATGTCATCAGGGTCTACAAGAATCTTGAAGCGTTTGTAGTACTGCGTCAGTTTCTCTCTATAGCTGCGAATGCCCTGCGAGGGAGAATACTCAAGGACCGTGCGGTCGATGTTCTTCAAAGCATCCAGTCCCACCTGCGGCGTTGGCAGGTCGGGCTGTCCAATATTAAGGTGATAGACGTGTATGCCGCGCTCCTTGGCTGCTGTGGCCAGTGGGGCGAGCTTACGAATAGGTGATTCGGGCATGAGCTGCCCGCGTTCTGAAATGTTTGGCATAGTGTTGCTCTTTTTTGTGTTTTTGGCCACGGCGGGTGCTGTCCGCCATTTGCCGCTGCAAAGATACATTATTTTCGTCATTCTACCAAACGAAATGCACACAAAAATCATCCCCCCACCCCCTTCCCGCGTTGCAAAAGCAGTGCTGTTGGCGTCAGAAAGCAATGCTCCCAGCATGTAAAAACAATGCTTTGAGAGCCTGAAAGCAATGCTATTAGCGTCCAAAAACAATGACTTTAGAACCCAAAAGCAATGCTTTGAGCACCCGAAAGCAATGCTCCTGCAACCCCAAAACATTGCATCCAACGCGTAGGGGCAGACCCCCGTGTCTGCCCGAACAATAGCGAAACCGGCACCCACACCCCGTTTGTAGGGACGGGGTTTAATCCCCGTCCGCAGGGAACATTGCTGCTTGCTGATGGGCAATAAAGCCCATCCCTACATGTGGGGGGGACTACACAGGTTGTTGGCATCTGTTGTTCGGGCAGACACAGGGGTCTGCCCCTACGGTTGGTGTTGTGACACCATCAAAAAACGCACCCCCATTGCTGGGAGCGCGTCTTCTGAGAGATTCAACCTTGCGGGGGAGGTTCCAGTTTCTAGATTCTAGTTTCTTGTTTCAAGATTCTAGTGCAATTTTTCACTTGGGGAGAGCCCCCCTCCCTTACGGGAGGGGTTGGGGGTGGGTCTTTAGGGCTGGCCAGTCTCCCCATCTTTCTCCACATCGTTCTCGTTGGTCTCCTCGACCTGCAGGCCCTGCAGCATGGCCTTGACGCGCTGACCAGCGGCGTCGATGGTCACCTCAGGCTGGAAGTTGATGCGGGCACCAACCACGTGCTTCGAAGCGGAGAAGTCCTTCGCA
>JAFWPH010000048.1 GCA_017509605.1 Bacteroidaceae bacterium
CTGCGGGGCTCCACCTCTTCCCATCCCGAACAGAGAAGTTAAGCCCGCACGCGCCGATGGTACTGCGCCGCAAAGTGGGAGAGTAGGTCGCCGCCGTCTTAGAGAGGGTCTCCTCGCTGGTTTTCCAGCGGGGAGATTCCTTTTTTGTGCCTATAGTGCCTATATGCCTATAGTGTCTATAGTATCTATAGTGTCTATAGTATCTATTTGTCAATGGTCAAAAATGCGATTAAGCGAGTGCAGAGCCGAACTTGTTCGAGTTCTGCCGAGCGTGAGCATTTTAGGCGAAGCCAATGGCCTAACACAATAATTCTGCCCGAACATCGTTTTTAATACCAGAGAATATGTAATCAGCATGCAATGGGTCGATAGAATACGCCACATCAAGGTGGCTTTGATCGTGATAGCTATACTCATAGCTATTGCCAGCCTGCTCACTTCCAATATGCTAACACGCGACCTCCAGAAAGAGGAAACCAATAAAATGGAAGTCTGGGCCGAAGCCATGCGCTCGCTCAACCTCTCTGATGAAACCACCGACCTCAACCTCGTACTGAAAGTCATCAACGGAAACAATACCATACCCGTGGTTGTACTCGACAATCATGGAGGAGTGGTGGCCTACCGTAATCTCAATACTCACTTCAGCACACCCGATTCTATGGAAATCATCCGTAAGATGGGTGAAAGGATGAAAATGGATGGTCATGTCATCAATATCTTCCTGGAAATGCCTGAACAAACCGAAGAGATAGACATCATCACTTCCGATTCTCTCGTGAGAAATACAGAAACGATCGAGGACAACAAGACTGAGACCATCAGTATCTCTAATTATGGAAACAACAATTTAGTGGCAGGTGGCGATACCAACCGTTTTACCATGACTCCGCAAACCTACGACCCCGATGCAGACTATATAGAGATATGCTACGACAACTCGCTCATGCTCACACGACTCGCTTATTACCCTTACATACAGTTGAGTGTCGTGATCATTTTCGTCCTCATTGCCATCTTCTCTCTATTCACGTCCATGAAGGCCGAGCAAAACAAGGTTTGGGTGGGGTTATCAAAGGAAACCGCACACCAACTCGGAACACCAATCTCATCACTGATGGCATGGACCGAAGTGCTGAAGGAGAACTATCCCGACGATGTGCTCTTGCCTGAGATGGAGAAAGACGTGAAACGACTCGAAAGAATCGCAGAACGATTCTCCAAGATCGGATCTTTGCCCGAACCTAAACCTGAGGACATCTGCCAAATCATGAACAGGGTGGTGGAGTATATGGATAAAAGAACATCCAACAAGGTGGTCATCAACACGCATTTCCCAAAAGACAAGGTCGTGGTCAACATCATGGCTTCACTTTTTGAATGGGTCATGGAAAACCTGTGCAAGAACGCTGTTGATGCAATGGACGGACACGGACAAATCGACATCTACCTCGAAGAAAATGAGAAAACAGTGATGATCGACGTCAAGGATACAGGAAAAGGCATATCAAAGTCGCATTTCAGTTCTGTGTTCACACCTGGCTTCACAACCAAGAAAAGAGGCTGGGGTCTTGGACTGTCACTCGCCAAACGTATCGTAGAGCAATACCATAAAGGACGAATATTTGTCAAGTCTTCGGAATTAGGGAAAGGAACAACTTTTAGGATAGAACTCAAGAAATAAGGGGTGAGGGATTGTTCTGTAACAAACCCCTTGACTTCATGATCATGAATATAAAAACAATTTTTACACGTAATATTTGCTTATTTCGATAAAACGTGGTAATTTTGCAGTCGCAAAGTGCGTGTCTGTGGCTCATGATGCAAAAAATGACCTGTAATTAAGGAAAATAACAGCAATTAATAGCTGAGTGTGCACGAAATGAGCGAATTATTTCGTAACTTTGCATTTTGAATGGACTGGAAGAATGCATACATCATCGATTTGAAAAGTTCTGGTGTGAACGGAAAGGTTTTCCAATTGCATGAGGACGATGAATTCTTTGAGTATCTGCAAACCGACATTGAGCACGGAGAACTCGACACCACTATTCAAGTGGATGGCACAGGAAGGGTCTTCAACCTCACCATTCATTCAGAGGGAACGGTTCACGTCCCTTGCGACAGATGTCTGGCCGATATGGAATTGCGGATCGATACGACCGACGAACTTGTCGTGAAATTCGGAACCGAATATATGGACGAGGGCGACTATGTGGTGGTTCCTGAAGAAGAAGGAACAATCGACATGGCGCCGCTGATCTATGAGTTTGTGGCCCTCAGCATGCCGATAAAGCGGGTACACCAACCTGGTGGGTGCGACCCTGCAATGATGGAGATTCTCAATCAACATCTGGCTGACCGAAGCAACCTTGAGGATGTCAACGAGGACACAGACTGATGAGAATGAACAAAAAAATGAACAAATAAAAAAATAACAGAAAAATGGCACATCCTAAAAGAAGACAGTCAAAGACAAGCACTCGTAAGAGAAGAACTCACGACAAGGCAGTGGTTCCAACACTCGCCAAATGCCCTAACTGTGGAGAATATTACGTTTACCACACTGTATGCCCATCTTGCGGATACTACAGAGGTAAGGTCGCTATCGAGAAAGAGGAAGAAGCTATCTAATGACTGAGAAAATGTGCCCAAAGGGGTTGTTGTGATTTATAGCAAACTCTTTGGACATATTTTTTAATTTGCTATTGTGAGAAACTATGGGAAAGATTAATGCTGTGATTACTGGCATTGGTGGATTCGTGCCAAGTTATATACTTGACAACGAGGAAATGTCCCGCATCGTCGATACCACCGATGAATGGATCATGAAACGTATCGGAGTGAAAACACGTCATATCCTCAAACCAGAAGAGGGTAACGGCACTTCATTCATGATGACCAAGGCTGTCGAGGAATTGTTGCAGAAGACTCAAATCGACCCGCAAACCATCGAGGCTATGGTGTGCGCTACCACAACACCCGACTATCATTTCCCTTCAACGGCTTCTCTTGTCATCGGAAACCTCGGACTGCAGAACTGCTATGGATTCGATATGGAGGCTGCTTGTGCCGGATTCCTATATGCCATGGAGGTCGGTGCAGGACTTATTGCCACAGGAAGAGTGAAGAGAATCGTTGTTTGTGGAGGAGACTTCATGTCGTCCATGACCAACTATGAGGACCGAACCACTTGCCCCATCTTCGGAGACGGAGCTGCTTGTGTGCTCATGGAGGCCACAGAGGAGGACTATGGACTCATCGACACCTATTTCCGTACTGACAGCCATTACGACCCACTGCACATGGCTGCAGGAGGATCGGCTTGTCCACCATCACACGAGACCGTTGACAAGAGGATGCACTTCGTCTATCAAGAGGGAAAAGAGGTGTTCAAACATGCTGTCACCAACATGTCTGACGCAGTTGAGATCATCGCTAAGCGCAACAACCTCACCAACGACGATATCGCATGGCTCGTACCTCACCAGGCTAACATCCGTATCGAGACGGCCGTGGCTAAACGCATCAACCTGCCCGAAAGCAAGGTGATGATCAATATCGACCATTTCGCCAATACCAGCGGTGGTACACTGCCGCTTTGTCTTTGGGAGTATGAGCCACAGCTCAAGAAGGGCGACAACATCATCTTCACCGCTTTCGGAGGAGGATTCACCTGGGGTGCCTCTTACATGAAGTGGGGATATGATGGCGATAAATTCAGCAAGAAATAACAACAAATAACAGAAAATCAAGACGGACATACCATCAACATGTTTTTCTGGAACACAACCTATAGAAGCGCATCGTTGAACACCGGTGCGCTTCTTTGGCTAAAGACCGTTTGATTATGGATAACAAAAAGTTCAAATCGGGGTTCGTGAATATCGTCGGTAACCCCAATGTGGGAAAATCCACACTCATGAACCTGCTTGTCGGAGAGAGGATATCTATCGCCACGTTCAAGGCTCAAACCACCAGACACCGCATCATGGGCATCATTAACGACGAGGACTCGCAAATCGTCTTCTCCGACACTCCGGGAGTGCTCAAACCCAACTACAAACTCCAGAAGTCTATGCTCAACTTCTCTGAGAGCGCACTCGCTGATGCCGATGTACTCCTCTATGTCACCGACCCCATCGAGAAAAACGACAAGAACAACGACTTCCTCGAGAAGGTCAACCAAATGGATGTGCCTGTTCTCGTCCTCATCAACAAAATCGACCTCACAGACCAGGATAAACTCACCGAACTGGTCGAACAGTGGCATACCATGCTACCAAAGGCCGAAATCGTGCCCATCTCGGCCCTGCATAAGTTCAATGTCGATGCGGTGCTCAAACGTATCAAGGAACTCTTGCCTGAAGCTCCACCTTACTTTGACCAGGACCAGCTGACCGACAAACCCGCAAGGTTCTTCGTCAGCGAAATCATGAGGGAGAAAATTCTCCTCTACTACGACAAGGAGATACCTTACTCCGTCGAAGTGGCCGTTGAAAGCTTCAAGGAGGATGAGCACCATATACATATCAATACAGTCATCTATGTCGAAAGAGAGTCCCAGAAAGGCATCATCATCGGCAAAAAAGGTGTCGCCCTCAAAAAGGTGGCGACCGAAGCCAGAAAATCGCTCGAGAAATTCTTCGGCAAGCCCGTCTTTCTCGAGACCTTCGTCAAGGTGGACCCCGATTGGCGCAATTCCGACAAATCCCTGACCAACTTCGGCTACATACAGGACTGATCTCCCTGAAAGCATAGGCCGGGGAATAGTACTGGGGAAGAATATATATCATTATCAATCAGGCTGTGAAGCCTCAAATAAACGAACAGACAATGGGAAACTTATTAGCTATAGTGGGACGCCCCAATGTGGGCAAATCCACCCTTTTCAACCGACTGACAAGCACACGACATGCCATCGTCAGCGACACTGCTGGAACCACTCGCGACCGACAGTACGGGAAGTGCGAGTGGGGTAGGAGGGTCTTCTCTGTGGTCGATACTGGCGGATGGGTGGTCAACTCCGACGATGTCTTCGAGGAGGAGATACGCAAACAGGTACTCATCGCCATCGAGGAGTGCGACGTCATATTGTTCATGGTAGATGTGAAGAACGGAGTCACCGACCTCGATGAACAGGTAGCCGAGATTCTCCGTCAGTCGAAAAGACCGGTTATCCTCTGCTGCAACAAGACCGACACCAATGACATGCAGTACTACAGCGCCGAGTTCTATTCACTCGGACTGGGAGACCCCATGTGCATCTCGGCTCTCTCGGGAAGCGGTACGGGCGAACTGCTCGACGCCATAGTGGCTGCCTTTGGCGACAAACCCGACGGACCACTGGAGGAGGATATACCTCGCATCGCCGTCGTCGGACGTCCCAATGCTGGTAAGTCGTCCATCATCAACGCCTTCCTCGCCGACGACCGAAATGTGGTGACCGACATCGCAGGGACAACTCGCGACTCCATCTATACCAAGTTCGACAAGTTCGGATTCAAGTTCTACCTCGTCGATACCGCCGGAATCAGAAAGAAAAACAAGGTCAATGAGGACCTCGAGTTCTATTCCGTGATGAGAGCCATCAGAGCCATAGAGAATGCTGATGTGTGCGTGCTGATGATCGACGGCACAAGAGGTATCGAAGGACAGGACATCAACATCTTCCAACTCATTCAGAAGAACCAGAAAGGACTCGTCGTCGTCGTCAACAAATGGGACCTCGTGGAGGACAAAAGCAACAAGGCCATACGCTTCTTCGAGGATACCATACGCCAGCGACTCGCACCGTTCAGCGATGTCGAGATCGTCTTCGCATCGGCACTTACCAAACAACGTATCTTCAAGGTGCTGGAGGCGGCCCAAAGGGCATACAACAACCGCACGACGCGTATCTCAACGAACAAACTCAATGAGGTGATGCTGCCCATCATCGAGGCTACACCACCACCATCTCTCAAGGGAAAGTACATCAAGATCAAGTACTGCATGCAACTGCCTTCCACATACGTGCCGTCGTTTGTCTTCTACGCCAACTTGCCACAGTATGTGAAAGATCCTTACAAACGATTCCTTGAGAACAAGATTAGGGAGAACTGGAACTTTACCGGTACACCCATCAATATCTACATACGTCAGAAATAACCGACCATGACGCGACAATGGATGAAATGGCTTTCGGTAGCTGCCTTAGGACTGGTCGTGATGACAGCCTGCGAAGACAAAGACCCTAAGGTGGCTTCGGGAAAAGCCCTTATCAAGGCAATGGGGTATCTGCAGAAAGGCGACACGGAAAAGTATTACAACTGTCTTGATTTCGGACAGGAACTCGACTCACTCACTCAGGCACAGGTCGCCAAGATGTGGCTCATGCACCAGCAAATCAACCAGAGGGTCAAAGGACAGGCCCTCGCCACCGATGTGGTGAAGGTCGATGTGCTTGCTGACACCCTTGCTGTTGTCTATTACAAAATCAAATATGAATCCGGAAACGAGGAGGTCAGTTCCAACAAGATGGTGCTCCGTGACGGACAGTGGAAAATCAGAGTGAGGAACTGACAGACTCTTTATTATTGGCGTTTGCTCGCTTCTTCATCCTCGGCTTCTTTGTATTTGCGGAGGATGTCGGAAGCGAAGATGAAGTCGTTCAGACGCTTGTTGTCGCTTCTCATGATATCTGCGCTTGTTCCCTGCCACTCTGCTTTGCCCTCACAGATGAAGATAATCTTGTCACCAATGCCCATCACGGAGTTCATGTCATGGGTGTTCACAATCGTCGTGATGTTCAGCTCGGTTGTGATGCCGTGAATCAATTCGTCAATCACAATCGAGGTCTTGGGATCGAGACCTGAGTTGGGCTCGTCGCAGAACAGGTACTTGGGGTTCAAGGCGATGGCGCGCGCAATGGCGGCGCGCTTCTGCATACCGCCGCTGATCTCGGAAGGCAACTTGTACTCGGCGCCTGTCAGGTTCACACGCCCGATGCACTCCTTGGCCCGCTTCTCACGCTCTATGGCGGTGGCGTTGGAGAACATGTTCAAGGGGAACATCACATTCTCGAGCACGGTCATCGAGTCGAACAGAGCGGCGCTCTGGAACAACATCCCCATCTCCCTTCGAAGCAGGATCTTATCTCGCTTGCGCAAAGCGCAGAAATCCACGTGGTCGTAGAAGATCTTACCGCTCGTGGGGTCTAACAAACCCACGATGTTGTTGAGCAGCACCGTCTTTCCACTGCCGCTCTGACCGATAATCAAGTTGGTCTTGCCGTTCTCGAAGACTGCGTTGATGTCATGCAACACTTCCTTGTCTTCGAACGATTTATAGAGATGACTGACTTCTATCATGTGAGTATCTGCGTTAGGAAGATGTCGGCGAACAGAATGAGCACACTGCTCGTCACCACTGCGTCGGTGCTCGACACACCAACCTCTATCGAACCACCATCAACCGTGTAGCCTTTGTAAGCCGACACACTCGAGATGATGAATGCATAAACCACAGCCTTGATCATACCGCACCAGAAAAACCAGGGGTTGAACTCGTAGCGGAAACCCTCGGTCAACTCACTGATGGTCGTCGTACCCATAAACGAGGTACTGTAGGCTCCTATCATACCACTGAAGACACTCAGCGTGACCAAAATGGGCATGATGGTCATCAAGCCCAGGATCTTGGGCAATATCAAGTAGTTGGCTGAGTTCACACCCATGATGTCCAAGGCATCGATCTGCTGCGTGATGCGCATGGTGCCCAGCTCGGAGGCAATGTTTGAACCTACCTTGCCGGCAAGAATCAAACACATGATCGATGAGGAGAACTCCAACAACATGATCTCACGCGTGGTGTAACCTGTCACCATGCGTGGCATCCAGGGACTCTGGATGTTCAACTTGATCTGAAGGCAGATCACAGCACCGATGAAGAAACTGATGATGAGGACGATTCCAATCGAATTGTAACCCAACTGGAACATCTCTTTCACATATTCCTTGTAGAACATGCGCCAACGGTCGGGCTGAGTGAACGTACGGCCCATCAACAGCACATAACGGCCTGTCTCTGTCAATGATTTCTTTAGTGTCAGCATCTTGTGGTTCTAAAACGGTGCAAAAGTATGAAATAAAAGTGGATTTTCCCCCTTCCAATGCGTTTTTTTTGACCTTTATCACACTTATTCAACAAACAATTCCTAATTTTGCCTCACAACGAAAAACTATTGAACACAATATGGACAACAACGGTAATGAACAACTGAAACCACAGCAGGCACCTGTTACAAATGCCGGAGACGACGCCAGACCTGAATACTCCGACGACCGAATGACGCTCTACACGCGGCATCTCGTCAAGACTTACGGCAAGCGAACCGTCGTCAACGACGTCTCTTTCCATGTGCGACAGGGAGAGATCGTCGGACTTCTCGGACCTAACGGAGCGGGGAAGACCACCTCTTTCTACATGACTACAGGGCTGGTCGTGCCCAATGGGGGAAAGGTGTTCATCAACGACAAGGAAATCACCGAATATCCTGTATATAAACGAGCCAAATACGGAGTGGGATACCTTGCACAAGAGGCTTCTGTCTTCCGTACCATGAGCGTCGAGGACAACATCGCCACTGTGCTCGAAATGACGGGAAAACCACGTGCTTACCAAAAGGAGAAACTGGAGAGCCTTATCGAGGAGTTCAGACTGCAGAAGGTGAGGAAGAACAAAGGAAACCAACTCTCTGGTGGCGAGCGACGTAGAACAGAGATTGCACGCTGTCTCGCCATAGATCCTAAGTTCATCATGCTCGACGAACCTTTCGCTGGGGTCGATCCTATCGCCGTGGAGGACATCCAGTACATCGTGTGGAAACTCAAGGACCGAAACATCGGCATCCTCATCACCGACCACAACGTACAGGAGACCCTCTGCATCACCGACAGGGCCTACCTCCTCTTCGAGGGACGCATCCTCTTCAAGGGAACACCACCAGAACTGGCCGAAAACAAAATCGTCCGCGACAAGTACCTCGGATCCAACTTCGTCCTTCGACCAAAGGACTTCCAGCTCATCGAGGAGAAGAAACTCCGTGAGTCGGAAGAGGAGAACGGATAAACTTCCTCTGCGCTTGCTTAATCGGGTTGTTTGTGCTGAATTTGACCATTCATGGATATTATCAACATAAAGAGATTGTATTTTATCATTTATTCCCTATATTTTTTCGTAGAATTCATGTTTGATTAGGAATTATATTGCTGATTTTAATTAATTTGTTTACTTGCATCTATTACTAAACCTTTGTACCAACTTATAGGCCATTGACTTTAAAGCATAATATCTTTTCAAGAAAGCATCAGATTCAATAGTATGAAACTTTTTATAACAAACTGCTTTATCTATTTGTTCTTTCCTGTATGCCGCCTGCCTGCCATAAGGCGACAGACGTGAAACATTCTCCTGCATAAGAATATGGTCAAAAAACGCCCATATACGTTCTTTGTAATCTTTGTAGTTTTCTTCAGGATTAAACTTATTCTCATGCAATATTTCTAAATACTTCTCATCATTCTGGTCTAGATAAACAATGTAATCCACACAATCCTTGATGGACTTGAAAGCCTGCAAATTGACAAAAGATTTAGGATTGAAATCTCTACCCACCAATGGATTTCCCCAATAAATCGGTAACGTATCTGCAGCCAACGCTTGCATTAACTTCTCAGTCGTGTAACCTGGAACTGATGAGTTCTCAAATGCAATACTGAACTTATATTGAGAAATAAAAGACTGTTTGTCTTCTAAATAACCTCCACCCATATTATTCAAGTACTGTCCTGCTGAGTCCACACGCTTATATTTTGATAGTTCCTCAAAGAATTCTCTCCTTAAAGGACTTGCATAGTTGCTGTTTGACACAACCATGCTGCAAAACTTGCGGTTTAATCTCTTCTCTTCACTGGTCTGAAAAGATTGAGTGATTAAACCTTCGAATTCAGAATATAAGCAATAAAGAGGAAGCCTTAGATATCTGTCTCCAAAGTCCAGATAATCGAAACCGATGGCATAATCATAAAGATTAAAATCAGGCACTATGTTCTCTCCCGTGTAAAACAACTTGATTCCTTCACAGTTCAGTAATTCTATGGGGGTTTGAGTACTTCCAATGATTAAGTCGTAACAGTTATCTGAGATTTCCACATCATACTTTTCAGAAAGAACTCCGTAGAGAAGACCTTGTATCTCTTTGAAAGGGGGAAGTGCACGAACCTTTATTTTAGCTTTACTCATAATTATTCAGAAATTTAACGTGAGTTAGAAGAATATATAAAAATAACAAAAATAACGATAAGGATTTACCTTACATTATAATTCACAATTAAATTGGCTTTGCTAAGACAAAGTTATAGAATTTTTCTGTATGCCTGATGGTTTTTGCAAGTTTTTTGATGCAATGATGGAAGAATACGCCCGGTCGATCTCGGGCACCAGTCAGGGCATCTCCGCTCTAAGAATCAAGGAGAAGACAGCATCAATTAGTATATCCTTATTAAGTAATAATCTTTCTTTCGCTGCGGCTTCTTTGAGGCCGCAGCGTTTGTTTATTATTCTTGACCAGACTTCGCCTTACATCATAATTCATGAATAATCTTTGTAATATTTGTGGTCATTCATGTTTATCATCAACATAGACTAATCAAAATTATTCATGCTCTATTTTCGTTGGACCTACCTTGATTAAGGTTTTTTAACAAAAATATACGATTTTGTTAATTATTTCTATGTAAGTTTGCAATTAATATCGAAGATACAATCAAATAACCAAAAATTAACCAATAATTCTACAAAACAAGATGAGAAAACTTCTTTTTCCTGTCGTCATGGCCGTGTGCGGCGCACTGCTGTTCACAGCTTGCACCAACGATGACGAGACCGGTGTGGCCGGTGATGATCTTCTGCGTGAATATACGGCCAACTTCGAGAGAATGTTCGGGCCGGTGAACCCCGCCCAGAACTTCAACACTCAGCGCACCGTGACCATCGACGCCTCGATGGCCAACGCTCAGGGCAGTTACACCCTACGCGTCTATGACGGAGAGCCAGGCATGAAGGGCACTTCGCTCCTCGGCAAGTTCGAGAACCTCAGCGCAGGCAGCACCTCCACCATGAAGGTCGGCGCCAGCAAGTGCATTGAGGACCTTTACTTCGTGGCCGACGACGGAACTACTCGTAGCCTCACCACCTCTCCCATTTCCGACGCTGGCCACGTGACCGCAAGGTTCGACGCCACAACAGGAACAAATAGGCAGATAGCATCCACGGATAAGCCCAACTCCGTGACCATCGCCTTCGAGGACCTCGGCTCCACCGACGACTTCGACTTCAACGACGCGGTGATCAGAGTGGACTATGTGACTGGTACGGGCGAGGCCGATGTCACACTGATGGCCGTGGGCGCATCCTTCTCGCTGAAACTCTACTATGCCGCATCAGGCAACGACCTCACACCGCTCTTCGAGGGCAGGGAACTGCACGATGTGATGGGACACCTGTACAAGCTCATCAATACGAACTGGACGAACCCACTTGGCAATGGACCGGAAGGTGTTGACAACGTGAAGTTCGTGACCACCAAAATCAGGGTGCCACAGGACTTCTACATCGGTGAGGACGGCGCTCCGTTCGTACTTGAAGTGAACGGCACGAAAGGAGAAGTACGGATTGCCTCCTTCTCGCAGTATGGCGAGGCTCCGCAAGTGCTCGTGTTGGGCAAGTTCTACAACAATCATAGGACCTACCATTATCGCTGGCCAAAAGAGCGACATAACATCCTCGACGCCCATCCCACAATCGCATATTGGATGAACGAACCGACGGATGTCTCCTGGCTTGCAAACGTCAATACAGTCAAAGCCTACGACGGCTATGACCCGACAGAATATGATGTAAATTCGTCATTGTCCGCCCCAGCCGGCCTTGAAGCCGTTGATCTCGGACTGCCTTCAGGCACAAAATGGGCGAACATGAACATAGGTGCCACCGCTCCCGAAGACTGCGGTGCATACTTCGCCTGGGGCGAGACGGAGAGTAAAGAGGTGTTTACTAATTATAATTACAAATTCAACACAAGTTCGTCGTATTACAATTTCACCTATATCGGCGAAGACATCGCAGGTACGGAGTACGATGCGGCTACCGCAAATTGGGGACAGGAATGGACGATTCCGACATATATACAAGTTGACGAATTTATTGAGAATACTACGAAAACATTTGTTATAGAGAACGGCATGCCGGGATTGTTGTTCACCGGCCCTAACGGTAATAGTATCTTCCTGCCCGCTGTGGGTGAGCGCAATACCAATATTCAAAGCTACGGCACCGCTGGCTACTATTGGGCGTCCACGAGGTACAAGTCGCGCTCGTACGGCAACAACAACGGCTACTATTACGCTGACTACTTTTATCTCTATCTTTATCAGGGTGTGGGAAGCGCCGGCTGTTACGGGAACACCGGGCGTCATCAAGGCAAGGCTATCCGCCCCGTCCAGAGCAGCAATTAGTGCATCCTTTCCAAAAGCAATATCATTTCTTTCGCTGCGGCTTCATTGAGGCCGCAGCGTTTGTCTTATTATTCTTGACCAGACTTCGCCTTAACATTATAATTCATGAATAATTTTAGTAATATTTGTGGCCATTCATGTTTATCATCAACATAGATTAATCATATTCATGTGCTGTTTTCGTTGGACCTACTTTGATTAAGGTTTTTTAACAAAAATATACGATTTTGTTAATTATTTCTATGTAATTTTGCAGTTAATATCGAAGATACAATCAAATAACCAAAAATTAACCAATAATTCTACAAAACAAGATGAGAAAGCTTATTTTTCCTGTCGTCATGGCCGTGTGCGGCGCACTGCTGTTCACAGCTTGCACCAACGATGACGAGACCGGTGTGGCCGGTGATGATCTTCTGCGTGAATATACGGCCAACTTCGAGAAAATGTTCGGACCGGTGAACCCCGCCCAGAACTTCAACACACAACGCACCGTGACCATCGACGCCTCGATGGCCAACGCTCAGGGCAGTTACACGCTCCGCGTCTATGACGGCCATCCCGGCAATGGGGGCACCTCGCTCCTCGGCAAGTTCGAGAACCTCAGTGCAGGCTCCACCTCCACGGTGAAGGTCGGAGCCATCAAGTCCGTCGAGAACCTCTACTTCGTGGCCGACGACGGGACCACCCGCAGCCTCACTTCCTCTCCCATTTCCGACGCTGGCCACGTGACCGCAAGGTTCGACGCCACCACAGGAACAGCCGGAGAGACGGAATTCACAGATGAGCCCACCACAGTGTTCATCGCTTTCGAGGACCTCGGCTCCACCGACGACTTCGACTTCAACGACGTTGTGATCAGGGTGGACTACGTGACCGGCACGGGCGAGGCCGATGTCACACTGATGGCTGTCGGCGCATCCTTCTCGCTGAAGCTGTTCTATGCCGTATCGGGCAACGACCTCACCCCGCTCTTCGAAGGCAGGGAACTGCACGATGTGATGGGGCACCTGTACAAGATCATCAACACGAACTGGCCGAACCCACTCGGTACTGGCTGGAACGGTGTTGACAACGTGCCGTTCGTGACTCGCACAATCAGGGTGCCACAGGACTTCTACATCGGTGAGGACGGCGCTCCGTTCGTCCTTGAGGTGAACGGCACGAAAGGACAGGTGCGAATCTCCTCTTTGTCGCAGTACGGCATGGCTCCGCAAGTGCTCGTGGTGGGCGAGTATTATAACCCAACCGATTGCAAGGGCTACTATTTCCGCTGGCCCAAGGAACGCGTGAACATCATCAACACCTATAAAAACATCACAAGCTGGATGAACGACCCGGCGGATGTCTCCTGGCTTTTCAACGCCGTCGATAAAAACAGAGTGTACAACGGCTATGACCCGACGGTTGGACACTTCGGATTGTCTCCTGCTTCTCTCACAATGGAAGAAAAAGACAACCGCTATGTGTCTGTCCTTAACGGCAGTGGCCAATATACTCTCGACGTCAAAGGGGAGGATGTGGTAACCGCTACAATACCTTACAGTTCAATCAGTTTGACAGCCTTGGTACCAGGTACGGCTACCATTACCGTGACAGACGTCAATACCGGGAAAACGCTTACCTTACCGGTGACAGTCAACCGGTCGTTGTCACGCCCACAAGAAGGACTTGAGGCTGTTGACCTCGGCTTGCCTTCTGGTACGTTGTGGGCGAACATGAACGTGGGCGCCACTGCTCCTGAACAAGTCGGCAGGTACTTTGCTTGGGGCGATACGAGGAATACGACGTATTTCACCTCGTCCGGCTACCCCTACTTCCACGCTAGTTATTTCGAAAAGATCGGTGATGACATCGCCGGCACGGAATACGACACCGCCACATTCTGGTGGGGCTCCGACTGGCAGATGCCGTCATCAGAACAATGCCGGGAACTGATTCGGAACACCACGAGCACATGGGTTACACAAAACGGTGTGCAGGGAAGATTGTTCACCAGCAAACAGGAAGGCAACACCAACAGTATATTCCTGCCCGTTTCCGGTTACTATTATAATGGAGTAAGTGAAAAATATACAAAACCTGAAGAAGGCTACTACTGGACGTCCACGTTTAATACTGGGAGCGAAAACATTTCAGGTTGGGAAAGGAACGGCTGGGCCTACAATATGCACATATACTCGTCATATGCTGACTGGTCTAACTCCAAAAATCGCTATTTTGGTTTAGTTATCCGCCCTGTCCGGAGCGGTGGCAATTAATGCATCCTTCCCTAAACCAATATTCTTTCTTTCGCTGCGGCTTCATTGAGGCCGCAGCGTTTGTCTTTTGACTACAAACAACCTTTCGCGTCTGTCGAATTGAAAAAAACGCCGTTGCTTTTGCTCAACTCGAAGAAAAATACTAACTTTGCACCTTGAAATCAACAACAAGCAGAAAAACTATTATAAAACAATACATTAACAGTAGAACTCAAGATGAATATTTCATTAGAAAACATCGACAAACTCAACGGTGTGATTACTGCCGTCATCGAACCGGCTGATTACGAGAACGAATACACGAAGAAACTGAAAGAACTGAAACAGAAGGTCAGGGAACCAGGATTCCGACCAGGAATGGTACCCGTAGGCCTGCTCAAGAAGAAATATGGCAAGGAGGTTATGGCCGAAGTGGTCAACACCATACTGCAAGACAAACTTTTCGCTTACATCAGAGACAACAAGGTGAACATGCTTGGCGAACCTCTGCCAATGGAACAGGAAGCCGTCAGCCTCCAAGAAGGTGACAGCTTCACCTTCAAGTTCGAACTGGCACTGGCACCTGAGTTCAAGGCCGAACTTGACTCTGCCGACTCACTGCCTTACTATGAGGTCGAGGTCTCTGACGAAATGATACAGCGACAGGTGGAGATGTACCAGCAGAGAGGCGGTACATACCAGAAGGTGCTCAACTACCAGGACAACGATATGCTCAAGGGCACGCTCACTGAACTGAATGAGGATGGAACTGACAAGCCTGAAGGCATTGTGGTGGAGGAGGCTGTCCTACTGCCTAAGTACCTCAAGAACGAGGAACAGAAAGCACTCTTCAACGACGCCAAACCCCAGGAAAAAGTTGTTTTCAATCCCGCCAAGGCTTACGAGGACAATGAGGCTGGCATGGCATCCCTCCTCAACATCAAGAAAGAGGAACTGGGCGAACACCAAGGTGACTTCCGACTCGACGTGAACGAAATCACTCGTTTCATGCCAGGACCACTCGACAAGACTCTCTTCGACGAAGTGTATCCAGGAGCCGACATCAAAACGCCTGAGGAATTCACTGCCAAAATCAAGGAAACCATACAGAAACAGTTCGACAAGGACGCTGAGTACAAGTTCCTCCTCGATATGCGCAAGTATATCACTGAGAAAGTCGGCAAACTGGAGTTCCCCGACGAGAAACTCAAACGAATCATGACTGCCAACGCAAAAGGCGACAGCCAGAAGGTCGAGGATAACTACGACAAGAGCATCGAGGAACTGAAATGGCACCTCATCAAGGAACAACTCGTGGAGCAGAACGGAGTGAAGGTGGACGACAACGACGTGATGGAGATGGCACGTGAGACCACTCGAATGCAGTTCGCACAGTACGGCATGCTCAACATACCACAAGAGTATCTTGAGGACTCTGTGAAGGAAATGCTCAAGAAGCGCGAGACAGTCGATAACCTCATCGACAGATGCATCGAAATGAAACTGGCACAAGCGCTTAAGCAGAAGGTCACTCTCGAACTCAAAACCGTCTCGGCTGAGGAGTTCAACAAGATGTTCGACTGATTTTAAGACTTCTGATTTTAAGGCTTCTTCTATCCATGTGGCGGATGCGTGTGTGATACTCACAAGCGTCCACCACATGTTTCATTTTGTCACGCCCATGAAACATTTTTGTATATAACATTGCATACACATGCGGGAAATCACCAAAAAACACACCCAAAATATGCATTTTAACACTTGTTCTGTATATTTATCCTTGTTTTAACATTTGCCATGAAACATTTGACATCAGCCCATCTCTCTCCTTTTCTACACAGGGAAGCACTTGTTCTCTAATCCAAGCTACAATCTTTTCTGCCTTCTTCCTATAGGAGATTTTGTAGATGAAATTTTGTGAAAAGACTGAAAAATATCATGACTGATGCCTTGAATCCAAAAAAAAGTAATAACTTTGTATAAAAGTCTCAACTTTCGCAAGTAAAAATGGAAGTAAAAATGGAAGTAAACTCGCTACGCTCATGGGAGTTATGTGCTACGCACAGGACAATAGGTGTTAATAGCAGTCGTATCGTCCTGCACGAAAGTGCTTAACTTCCAGTCAGCACAGCTGACTTAACTCCCTATTTAACTCCTTTTTATAACTTCAGAAACTTTAGTAAAAGTAAAATAACCAACTCTTAATATAGTATTGTATATGATAGACGATTTCAAGAAATTCGCAATCCACAACGCACATGTCAACAGCATGGTGCTCGATGATGTCATCAAGTCACAAAGCGGCTACCTCAACCCATATATCCTCGAGGAAAGACAACTCAACGTCACTCAACTCGACGTGTTCTCACGCCTGATGATGGACCGAATCATCTTCCTTGGAACAGATATCAATGACTATACCGCCAACACACTACAAGCCCAGCTGCTCTATCTCGACTCCGTCGATACAGGAAAGGACATCAGCATCTATATCAACAGCCCCGGGGGAAGCGTCAGCGCCGGACTGGGTATCTACGACACGATGCAGTTCATCAGTAGCGATGTACAAACCATCTGCACGGGAATGGCCGCATCTATGGCAGCTGTACTGCTCGTCGCTGGACAGGAGGGCAAACGCTCGGCGCTGCCTCACAGCCGAGTGATGATACACCAGCCGATGGGAGGCGCACAGGGACAAGCCTCTGACATCGAAATCACTGCACGGGAAATACAAAAGTACAAGAAGGAACTCTACACCATCATCGCTGAACACGCACACCAGCCGTTCGACAAGGTGTGGGCCGATTCCGACCGCGACTACTGGATGACTGCCGAGGAGGCCCGCGAGTATGGAATGATTGACCAAGTAATGAAACGTAAATAAACTGACAGAATGAGAAAATGTTCGTTTTGCGGACGCTCGGAAAAAGAAGTCAACCTCCTCATCACCGGCGTCACTGGATGCATCTGTGACGAATGTGCCACACAGGCCGGAGAAATAGTCAAGGAAAACTTCAAGGCGAAAAACGAAGGATTCCATCTGGATGTGCTACCCAAACCTAAGGAGATAAAAGCATATCTCGACCAGTATGTCATCGGACAGGACGATGCCAAGAAATCACTGGCTGTGGCTGTCTATAACCACTACAAAAGACTACAGCACCTCGGGGCTGACGAGGAAGTGGAACTGGAGAAATCCAACATCATCATGGTCGGCAGCACTGGAACAGGAAAGACACTACTGGCAAGGACAATAGCAAAGTTGCTCGTGGTACCCTTCACTATCGTCGATGCTACCGTACTCACCGAGGCTGGATACGTCGGAGAGGACGTCGAGAGCATCCTTTCACGACTCCTCCAGGAAACTGACTACGACCCCGTCAAGGCTGAAAGGGGCATCGTCTTCATTGATGAAATAGACAAGATTGCACGAAAAAGCGACAACCCTTCCATCACTCGAGATGTAAGCGGAGAGGGTGTGCAACAGGCACTCCTCAAACTGCTCGAAGGATCGGTCATCAATGTGCCACCATACGGAGGACGAAAACACCCGGAACAGAAGTTCATACAGGTCAACACACGCAATATTCTCTTCATCTGCGGAGGAGCATTTGATGGCATCGAACGACGAATCGCACAAAGACTCAACACGCACGTGGTCGGCTATTCCGCCGTGGAGAACACAGCCAAGGTCGATAAGTCCAACCTCATGCAGTATATCGCACCAATGGACCTCAAAAGCTACGGACTCATACCCGAAATCGTGGGAAGACTGCCCGTACTCACACACCTCGACCCACTTGGGAAAGACGCGCTCAGACGAATACTCACCGAACCCAAGAACTCCATCGTCAAACAGTATATCAGACTGTTCGAACTCGATGGAGTCAAACTCTCTTTCGCTGAAGACGCTCTCGACTACGTGGTCGATATCGCCGTACAGTACAGGCTCGGAGCAAGAGGACTAAGGTCCATCGTCGAGAACATCATGATGGAACCCATGTTCGAGATACCATCCAAGAAGGTCAAGAAGTTCGAGGTCACTCTTGCTTACGCCAAGGAACAGATCGGAAAAGCCAATCTCAACGTGCTCAGAGAGAAAACAGAATAGGACCACAACGAACAGAAAAGAAGAAAATTTCGAGGCATTGACAATTTTAGTGCCTCGAAATTTCTTTATTCGCAAAAGTTTTGGTAAATTTGTTTGCTGACACTCTTTTTCTTGAAAAACATGGACAAGAACCCGACATTGCTGGAGGCACTAAAATATTATTTCGGCTTTGATAGCTTCAAGGGAGACCAAGAGGCTATCATTGAGAACCTCATGGCCAAAAAGAACACGTTCGTGCTCATGCCGACCGGAGGAGGAAAGTCGTTGTGCTACCAACTGCCGGCTTTGCTCATGGACGGAACAGCGGTCGTCATCTCACCACTCATCGCACTGATGAAAAACCAAGTGGATGCCGTCAAGCATATCAGCGAGGAGGACTCCGTAGCCGATTTCATCAACTCATCACTCAGCAGGGCTAATGTCGAACAGGTCAAGGCCAATATCGTGGCGGGGAAAACAAAACTGCTCTATGTCGCTCCTGAGTCCCTCAAGAAAGTCGAGAACGTGGAGTTCCTCAGAGGTGTCAAGATTTCTTTCTACGCAGTCGATGAGGCTCACTGCATCTCGGAATGGGGACACGACTTCCGTACCGAGTACCGGAACATAAGACCCATCATCAATGCCATCGGAAACGCACCCGTCATCGCACTCACCGCTACAGCTACCGACAAGGTTAGGACTGATATCAAGCGCAACCTCGACATCATGGACGCCACTGATTTCAAGTCGTCTTTCAACCGACCAAACCTCTACTATGAGGTGAGACCAAAAACAAAAGACATCAACAGCGACATCGTCAAGTACATTCGACAGAACGAGGGAAAGAGCGGCATCATCTACTGCCTCAGCAGAAAGAAAGTGGAGGAACTGGCCGACATACTCAAGGCGAACAACATCAAGGCTGCTCCTTATCACGCAGGACTCGACTCCAACACAAGGTCGGCCACACAGGACGACTTCATCATGGAACGAATCGACGTCATCGTCGCTACCATCGCTTTCGGCATGGGAATTGACAAACCCGACGTGAGATTCGTCATACACTACGATATACCCAAGAGCCTCGAGGGATACTACCAAGAAACAGGACGGGCTGGACGAGACGGAGGGGAAGGACGATGCATCGCATTCTATGCACACAAGGACCTGGAAAAACTCGAGAAGTTCATGGAAGGAAAAGGAGTGGCTGAACAGAACATTGGACGGCAGCTCCTTCAGGAAACAGCCGCATATTGCGAATCTTCGGTTTGCAGAAGAAAACTCCTGCTACACTATTTCGGAGAGAACTACGACAAAGACAACTGCGGATGCTGTGACAACTGCAGCCACCCCAAGAAACGGGAGGAAGCGGGACCACAACTCCTGCTCGCACTCAACGCCATAGCTGCCACGAAGGAAAGGTTCAAAATCGATTATATCATCAACTTCCTAAGAGGCAACGAGACCAGGGACATCATCGACAACAAACACGACCAACTCGAACTCTTCGGCGAAGGGGCTGACGTGGAGGAAAAAAACTGGAACGCCATTATCCACCAGGCCATGATCGCAGGATATATCTCAAAGGATGTGGATAACTACGGACTGCTCAAAATCACCAAAGAGGGCAAGAAGTTCATCAAGAAACCAACATCTTTCCTCATGGTCGAGGACAATGAGTTCAACGACGACTACGAGGTGGAAACCACTGGAGGAACATCCGTCGCAGATCCCGAACTTTACGCCATGCTGGTTGACCTCAGAAAGAAAATATCAAACAAGAACGATGTACCACCATACGTCATTTTCCTCGACGCTTCGCTCGAGGCCATGGCCACCCTCTATCCCATCACCTTCGAAGACCTGCAGAACATACCAGGAGTGGGAGCGGGAAAGGCCAAACGGTATGGAAAGGAATTTCTCGAACTGATCAAGGCCCACTGCGAGGAGAACGACATCGTCAGACCTACTGAGATGAGAGTCAGAACAGTGGCCATCAAATCGAAACTAAAGGTCGGCATCATCAACGCCATCGACAGGAAAGTGGACCTCGAGGAGATTGCCAAAGCCAATGGACTCGATTTCGATGAATTGCTCGAGGAACTTCGCACCATCGTCTATAGCGGAACCAAAATCAATATCGACTACTTCCTCTCTGAGGAAATGGACGAGGAAGCCATCGACGATATCTATAGCTATTTCCGTGGAAGCGATACCGACGACATCGAGGATGCCATCGACGTCCTCGGTGAAGACTATTCCGAAGAGGAGATCAAACTCGTCAGAATCAAGTTCATTTCCGAAATGGCCAACTGATCAAAAAAATATCAGTTTTTTCTCTCTTCATGGTGGATATATCGGAAAATAATTATAATTTTGTACGCATAATATAAAGTTTTATCATTATGTCATCATTTATTACTGATAGAGTTGTCATGGACGGGTTGACCTTCGATGACGTGCTTCTCATTCCAAGTTATTCGGAAGTGCTTCCAAGAGAGGTCTCGCTGACAACCATGTTTTCACGTAACATCGAGTTGAAAATCCCTTTCGTCACAGCCGCTATGGACACCGTGACGGAGGCTACTATGGCCATCGCCATCGCCAGAGAAGGTGGTATAGGTGTCATACACAAGAACATGTCCATTGAAGACCAGGCCAGACAGGTCGCTATCGTCAAGAGGGCTGAGAACGGCATGATTTACGACCCCATTACCATCAAACGGGGTTCAACCATCGGAAAGGCACTCGACATCATGAAGGAATACCACATCGGAGGCATACCCGTGGTCGATGACGAGGGAAGACTCGTCGGTATCGTCACCAACCGTGACCTGCGATTCCAAGAACATCTTAACCAAAAGGTTGATGACGTCATGACTAGCGAGAACCTCATCGTCACACACCAGCAAACTGACCTCGAACAGGCTGCCAAGATACTGATGAGACACCGCATAGAGAAGTTGCCCGTGGTGGATGAGAACAACAAACTCATCGGACTCATCACATACAAGGACATCACAAAGGCCAAGGACAAACCAATGGCCTGCAAGGACGATAAGGGACGCCTCAGAGTGGCTGCCGGAGTGGGGGTCACCAACGATACCTTCGACCGCATGGACGCACTCGTCAAGGCTGGCGTTGACGCTATCGTCATCGACACTGCACACGGACATTCTAAAGGTGTGGTAGAGAAACTCAAGGAAGCTAAGAAACGCTATCCCGACATCGACATTGTCGTCGGAAACATCGCTACAGGCGAAGCGGCCAGAACACTCGTCGAGGCGGGTGCCGACGCAGTGAAAGTCGGTATTGGACCGGGCTCCATCTGCACCACAAGAGTGGTGGCCGGTGTCGGAGTGCCACAACTCTCGGCCATCTACGATGTCGCCAAGGCCATAAAAGGATCTGGAGTGCCACTCATCGCCGATGGCGGACTTCGCTATAGCGGCGATGTGGTCAAAGCACTCGCTGCCGGTGGATTCAGTGTGATGGTGGGATCACTCGTGGCAGGAACAGAAGAAGCTCCTGGAGAAACCATCCTCTTCAACGGACGTAAGTTCAAGTCATACCGAGGCATGGGATCACTCGAGGCTATGGAGAACGGCTCCAAGGACAGATACTTCCAGACAGGAGTTGTGGAAACCAAGAAACTGGTGCCTGAGGGCATCGCTGGACGTGTGCCCTACAAGGGACTGGTACAGGAGGTTATCTACCAACTTGTCGGAGGCCTTCGCTCTGGAATGGGATATTGCGGGGCTAAGGACATCGAGGCTCTTCATTCCGCTAAGTTCACACGCATCACCAACGCCGGAGTGCTCGAAAGTCATCCGCATGAGGTCATCATCACCAGTGAGGCTCCTAACTACAGCCGACACGAGTAATGAGCCTGAATGGCACTACTTTTATGCCTTTTAGAGTGAAACAATGATTATAAATTGTTAAAAAAACACTATTATAGGGACTGTCCGTGATCCGACAGCCCCTATTTGCTTTTTTTTGAGTAAATTCGCAGTCAATTTCGAAATTATAATAACTATCTCACAATATGAACAGGATTATTTCCGCTTTCGCTGGACTGCTCATCACCGCAAGTGTCTGCGCTCAGGACAGCGACCCCGTACTCATGCGTGTCAACGGAAGACCCATTACAAGGTCGGAGTTTGAGTATTCTTTCAATAAAAACAACGCCGATGGAGTCATCGACAAAAAAGGACTCGATGACTACGTACCTCTCTTTGTCAACTATCAACTCAAAGTCGAGGAGGCATGGCAGCAACGACTCGACACCGTATCGACCATCCGACAGGAACTCAATGGCTACAAGGAACAACTCGTCATGCCTGAACTCGTGGACGAGGCGTTCATCGAAAGAGAGGCAAGACGTACTTACGACGAGACCAAGAAACGCTTCGGAGACGATGACATGCTCAACGCTTCACATATTCTGCTCTTGCTCAAGCAAGACGCAACCGAGGAGGAGGCTAAGGCAAAAAAACAAACCGTTGACTCCATCTACAATGCACTCAAGGCCGGGGCTGATTTCGCCGAACTGGCCAAACAGTATTCCGACGACAAAGGTTCAGCTGTCAATGGAGGACAACTGCCTGAGTTCGGAAAGGGAATGATGGTGCCTGAGTTCGAGAAAGTGGCTTACTCCCTCAAAAAAGGCGAACTATCCGAGCCTTTCACAACTGCATACGGTTATCACATCATACTGATGAACGACCGACATCCTTTCGAACCCTACGAGCATCATCACGAGGCCATCTTGAGATTCCTCGACCAAAGAGGCATCAAGGACATTTCGGCGCGTATGCACCTCGACTCATTGGTCAAGAGGTCAAGCCTCACTAAGGAAGAGGTCATCGACTCCATTGCCAATGTGTTGGCGAATAAGGACCTGGAGATGAAATACCTCTCGAAGGAATACACCGACGGCACCCTCATGTTCGCCGTGTGCAAGCAGGATGTCTGGGACAAGGCTGCTGCCGACGAGGAGGGACTGGCGAAGTTCTTCAAAAAGAACAAGAAGGATTACACCTGGACTGAACCTCATTTCCGCGGCATCGTCGTTCACGCCAAGAACGATTCTGTGATGAGTGTTGTAAAACAACTGGTGGCAAAGAACAAGGTCGAGGATGAATTGGCCAACGAACTGGTCAAGGCTCTCAACAACGATTCTGTACGACTCGTGAGGATTGAAAGAGGCGTCTTCAAGAAGGGCGATAACGCATACGTGGACTATACCCAGTTCGGAGGACAGGAAAAGAATATGAACAACTTCCCTGTGACCGCTTCGTTCGGAAAAATGCTCACAAAACCCGAGACTTACAAGGATGTCAAAGGACAGGTCACATCCGACTACCAGAACGCCTGCGAGAAAATATGGGTTGAGGCCCTCAAGAAAAAATATAAAGTCGAAATCGACCAGGCCGTGCTTTCCACAGTGAATAATCATTAACCAAGAATGACGATGAGTGTCAGAATTTTGAAATATCTGCTTGCTTTCTGCTGCGTCACAGTCGAACAGCAAGCAATCGCGCAAACCAACAATGTCATCGACGAGGTCATCTGGGTTGTGGGCGATGAACCTATACTCAAGTCCGACGTGGAACAGGCAAGGCTCGAAGCCATGCAGAGCGGACAAAGGATAGAGGGCGACCCGTACTGCGTCATTCCTGAGCAACTGGCCATACAGAAACTGTTCCTCCATCAAGCCTCTATCGACAGTATCACAGCTTCCGAAGCCGAGGTGCAGATGAATGTGGACAAACAAGTCGATTTCTATGTACAGAACATTGGCTCGAAGGAAAAGGTGGAGGAGTACTTCGGAAAAACCATGACACAAATCAGAGAACAATTGGCCAATATGGCACGCGACAACAATATCGTCGGACAAGTGCGACAGAACATTGTCAAGGACATCAAAGTCACACCCGCACAGGTCAGACGATACTTCAAGGATGTGCCTGAGGACAGCCTGCCTTTCATTCCCACACAAGTAGAGGTGCAGATCATCGTAAGGGAGCCAAGGATCGAACCCCAGGAGATACAAAGAGTCAAGGACGAACTGCGAGATTACACCGAAAGGGTCAACACCGGACAGACTCCATTCTCCACACTCGCACTGCTCTATTCCGAGGATACAGAGAGCGCGAAACGACGCGGCGAACTCGGATTCCTCGGACGTGGAGACCTCGTCCCCGAATTTGCCAATGTGGCTTTCAACCTCACTGACACGAAGACAGTATCCAAAATCGTAGAGTCGGAATTCGGATTCCACATCATTCAACTGATCGAGAAACGAGGCGACAAAATCAACTGCCGACATATACTCAAGAAACCGAAAGTATCAGAAGAAGCACTCACACAGTGCATCACAGACCTCGACTCCATCTCTAACGAGATAAGAAGAGGACTTTACACTTTTGAAGAGAGCACGAGCATCATCTCAGCTGACAAGGACACTCGAAACAACCGAGGACTCATGTGGAACCCCCAGACGGCTTCTGCGCGATTCGAAATGAAAGATCTGCCTCCTGCAGTCGCCAAAGCAGTCGCCAACCTCAAAATCAACGAGATTTCAGAACCTTTCGTCATGGTCAACAACAAAGGAAAAGAGGTGGTAGCCATTGCCAAACTCAAAAACAAGATACCCGGACACCGGGCAACCATGGCCGACGACTATCAGGAAATGCAGGATGTGGTCCTTGGAAAACTCTATGAGGAGAGAATAGAGGAATGGATAAGGGAAATGCAACGCTCTACCTACGTACGTATCAACGAGGACTGGAGAAACTGTGAGTTCAAGTACCCCGGATGGATCAAATAAACTGGAACTGAAGATGTCACGAAGGATAATAGGCTGCAGAATGAACGCTGTGGGCAGGGCCTTGGCGATGGCCATGCTGGCCTGCTTCATACTCAGCGCCATGCCGTCAGCAGGACCTGACGACCGGATCTATCTCCTCCACAGTGATATCCTTTACAAAAACTACCAAGACCCCAGGGCGGAGGTACTCGTTGGACATGTCAAACTCAGCCACAAGGGATGCATCATGTACTGCGACAGCGCTAAGTTCTATCGCGATGACAATTCTTTCGATGCCTTCGGACATGTCAAAATGCTACAGGGTGACACGCTCACACTCGTCAGCGACACACTCTTCTATGAGGGCGACAACCTGACTGCCAAGGCCAGGGGAAATGTGGTTCTCACCCACCACAAGACAAGACTCCACACCAACCACCTCGATTATGACCGCATGTATGGAGTCGGTATGTACATGAGGGGTGGCACACTCTATGATGACGACAATGTGCTCAATTCCAGATGGGGACAATACACTCCTTCCACTCATGAGTCGTTCTTCACAGATAATGTCAACCTTGAGAACCCAAGTTTCACACTCATCTCTGACACCCTGTTCTACAACACTCAGACGAAGATCGCCAGAATAGTCAGCCCCACCAATATCGAGACCGACGACAGCACATTCGTCTATGGCATGAGGGGAAACTACAACACCAACACGGGGGAGGCCGACCTCACAGACCGCTCGTATATCATCAAGGATATGAGGCGCATCATCGGAGACAGCCTTCATTATGACAAGAAGAGGCATTTCAGTGAGGGATACCGGAATGTGGTCATCAACGACGACGAGAACATGTGCATTCTATATGGAGACCTCTGCCAGTATGATAACCTCACCGGATATGCCATGGCCACCGACAGGGCACTCATCAAGGAGTACTCACAAGGCGACACTGCCTATGTCCACGCCGACACACTCAAGATGTTCACCTACAATATGGGTACGGATTCCGTCACAAGAACCATACACGCATACCATAAGGTGAAACTCTACAGATCGGACGTACAGGCTGTCTGCGACTCCATGGTCAGCATTCAGAAAGACTCATGTACCTATCTCTTTGGACAGCCGATACTATGGAACGAAGGACAACAACTCTTCGGGGAAACAATACATGTCTTCAACAACGATTCCACCATCAGGCTCATACATGTCATCAATCAGGCAATGGCAATAGAACAGACCGACTCCACAACCTTCAACGAGGTCGCCAGCAGGGAGATGTATTCCTATTTTACCGATGGACAAATCACTCGTAACGAAGCGCATGGAAATGTCTATGTCATTTATTACGTCACCGAGGACAAAGGGCGGAACAAACTGTTCATGAATTACTCGGAAACGACGAAGATGATCATGTACATGCAGAACAAGAAAATTGAGCATATCTGGATGCCTGCGGCTACTTGCTCGCTTTACCCTGTCCTGCAGATACCACCCGACAAGAAGCATCTCAAGGGATTCGCATGGTTCGATTATGTCAGACCCTCTGACCCCGAGGATGTCTTCAACTGGAGAGGAAAGTCCAAGGAAAGTGTACTCGTCATGGAACGAAAACACAACGTTCCTCTCCAAAAACTCAACAAGAATGGCGCTCCTGCAAACGGACAACCGGCTGAACAGACCGATACGTCCGGACTGCCTGAGGCTTCTGAACCGTCAGAACAGTCAGAACCGTCAGGGGCGTCTGAACCCTCAGAACCGTCAGAATTGTCGGATTCCCCAAAATAGAAACATAATAATCACTTGACTATGGCACTTTTCAAGACGATGAAACCGCGTGCTTACAGGCATGAGTACATCTACTATAATGAGCGCAAGGAAAAACTGAATGAAATTCGGGACAAGGCGAAACGCGAACTGGGGTTGCTGCCGCCTAAGGAATTCTCACCTGAGGACATCAGGGGAAAGTTCACCATGGCCACAAATCATGTCAGGAGAAGAAAAGAAAGCGGAAGGCACATCTCTACAGGAATGCTCATCTTCTTCATCATTGTGCTCCTGCTGGTGATGAGGTACCTTTACACCGGCGAGTTCTTGTTCTGACATAGACAACAATTCGTACCAAAAAGAAACCAACTGTAATGGAGGATATCATTCATCTGCTACCTGACTCCGTGGCCAACCAGATCGCGGCTGGAGAAGTAGTGCAAAGACCGGCGTCAATCGTCAAGGAGATGGTCGAGAATTCCATCGATGCCCAGGCGACGAACGTACAGGTCCTCATCGTGGGAGGTGGGAAAACCTGTGTGCAGGTCATCGACAACGGAATAGGAATGTCGGAGACCGATGCACGCATGGCGTTCGAAAGACATGCCACATCCAAGATATCCAAAGCTGCCGACCTCTTCACGCTGACAACTATGGGATTCAGGGGAGAGGCGCTTGCTTCCATTGCTGCTGTGGCACACGTTGATCTCAAGACGAAAAGACAAGAAGACCAACTGGGAGTGCATTTACTTATCCAGGGGTCAAAAGTCGTTGAACAAGAACCTGTGGCTTGTCCCGTGGGAAGCAATTTCGCCGTCAACAACCTTTTCTACAATGTGCCGGCCAGACGGAAATTTCTTAAGTCCGACCAAACAGAACTGACGAATGTCATCACTGAGTTTGAACGAATCGCACTCGTGCATCCTGACGTCGGATTCCAACTCTCCAGCAATGGCAACGAAGTCTATCATCTGCCTGCCACAATACTCAGACAGAGAATCATCGACATTTTCGGAAAGAAAATCAATGCCGAACTGCTTCCCATTGAGGTTGAGACATCTATTGTCTCCATTTCAGGATATGTGGGAAAACCGGAAAGTGCACGTAAGAAAGGACCCAAGCAGTTCTTCTTCGTCAATGGGCGATTCATGAAACATCCCTATTTTCACGTGGCGGTCATGAAAGCCTACGAGCAATTGATCCCACCAGGAGAGCACGTCTCGTATTTCGTCTATTTGTCGGTTGACCCTTCCACCATCGATGTCAATGTGCATCCCACAAAAACGGAAATCAAATTCGATAACGAACAGGAAATATGGCAAGTGCTCTCGGCTGCTGTCCGCGAGGCACTCGGCAAGTTCAGTGCAGCACCTACCATCGACTTCGATGTCGAGGGAAGACCCGATATACCCGCTTTCATACCTGCGGATACCAAAACAAAGACCACACCTGTCATGCCTACAACCTCTTCGTCCTACAATCCTTTCAACACTGGAGGGGCTCCGGCTTATCAACGGAAGAACACCGAATGGGAGAAGCTGTACAGTACGAATAACAAAAACCAACGACAGGAAAGCACCAAAACACAAACAGTTTTTAGCCAGGACGACCCACTCGGATCGGACCTCTTTGCCGACAATACAGACAACACCGACTCACGGGCCGATAACCAGAACCAAACTGCCACCTGGCAGTACAACACCGACTTGCCCCATTTCCAGTACAACGGCAAATACCTCGTTTTTCCCGCACCAAACGGAGTGGTGATGGTCAACCAGCATAGAGCACATGTCAGAGTGCTATACGAACGGTTCCTGAAAAGAATCAAGTCGAGGAAAATGGCTTCACAGGGACTGCTCTTTCCCGAAGTGGTACAGTTCACCAAAGCGGAGAAAGCTGTCATCGATGAGATCATCGAGGACCTCGCTTTTATCGGATTCGAACTTACCGACCTTGGAGGTGGAGCATTTTCGGTTGGGGGAGTGCCTTCAGAGATACAAGGACTCAACCCCGTGGACTTGTTGCACAAACTCATCTCCTCCGCCATGGAGGAAACAGGTGGGGTGATAGAGGAAATGAAGGAAAGCGTAGCGCTCGCCATGGCAAAGTGTTCTGCCGTCGCTTACGGACAAGTACTCACCGAACAGGAAATCAATGAACTGCTCACAGCCCTTTTCAAATCGTCTTCTCCTCAGTTCACACCCGATGGTAAAAGCATTTTCGCACTACTCGACGACTTGGCCATCAATAAACTCTTTTAATGACGCTTTTTGCACAAAATAGACTTGAACATACCTTGAAACAACCAAAAAAACACGCTTTTTGGTTAAAAAAGCACGCCACAACAAAAAAAAACTGAATTTTTCTTGCTGATTATTGAGTAAAAGCGTTAAATTTGCAAAACATTAAGGCGCATTATGCTTGCAAAAGGGATAATTATGCCTTGTTAAGAAGAGAAGTGAGAATAAATTAAACAAACTAATATATTCATTTTTTATTCAAAAGTATTATGAAAAAATTTTTGATTGCTTTGGCTTTTGCCACAGTTGGTACTGTTGCTCTTAACGCACAGACCACTACTATCGAAGCACCAACTCTTTCAAAGTACTCAGTGGCCACTAACTCTTTCTGGTCAAACTGGTTCATTCAGGCTGGTGTTGACATGTCGCTCGCTAACCCACACGGTGTGAACTTCATGGACGATGTATTCCCCAATGGTAAGTCTTTCGGTGTTGACCTTGCAGTTGGCAAGCAGTTCACTCCTGGACTCGGACTCCGTCTGAAACTCAACTGGGAGAACGGTCAGATCGAGAACAAGCACAATACTTGGACTCCTGACTACGATGCAGGTGGTTATGCAGGCCTCTATGGCGATGTGATGTTCAACCTCAGCAACATGCTCTGTGGTTATAGCGCTACTCGTACTTGGAACTTCATTCCTTTCATGCGTGGTGGTGTGATCCGCAATTTCGGTTTGAACTACTATGCTCCTGCTGTTGGCGCTGGTATCGAGAACACTTGGCGCTTTGGACAGCACTTCGGCATCTACCTCGACGCTGCTTACACTTGGACAACTCATGTGTTTGGCAGAAACACTCCTTACTACGCTGTAAATACTCATCATGCTGAGTGGGGTCATGGTATCGTAAGCGTTGACCTTGGTGTACAGTTCTACCTTGGCAAGGCTACATTCGACCAGGCTGTTCGTCTTGAGGACTACAACGCTCTTGCTGCCGCTTCTGAGGCTGCTCTCGCAAGACTCCGCGCTGAACTCGACGCTGAGAAGAGACTCAATGCTGACCTCCAGGCTCAGCTCGCTAAGTGGAAGAACCACGTATGTCCAAAGGGTGATGCAACAACTATCATCGGCAACGCTGCTTCTTCAATCTTCTTCAACCTCAACTCTTCTAAGATCAACAACAAGAAGGACCTCATCAACCTCGAGGCTATCGCTACTGCTGCTAAGAACTGCGGTGGTAAGGTGGTCATCACTGGTAGCGCTGACAGCAAGACAGGTTCTGCTACAATCAACCAGAAGCTCGCTGAGGCTCGTGCTAACGCAGTGGCTAACGAACTCGTTAACCTCGGTGTAAGCCGTGACAAGATTGAAACTAAGGCTCTCGGTGGTGTGGCTGACGTAACTCCGTACCCACTCAACCGTCGCGCTGTTGTTGAGATCAAGTAATCACACAGAAGCGTATATCTTAAAAAGGTGCATCCTGCGGGATGCGCCTTTTTTGTTTTTTTAAATCTTCTCTTTTCGTGTTTCAACTGATTTTATGCTACTTTTGCATTCTGAAATCAATCACTAATTATTTGAATATGAAAAAGTATCTGATGCTTATCGCCTTGACGATGTTACTTGTCTCAATGTCATCATGCACCACAAAGCAAATGGCCATGAACCGTCTCGAGGGCTTCTCCACTGAATTAAGAGATAATAGCGAGAACTATGATCTGGAACAGTGGAAAGATGCACTTGATAAATTCGTGAAAATCAGAAAGAATATCGCGAAGCACCACTATACAGCAAGCGAACGGATGCAGATCGGACTGACCGAAGGACGATGCATAGGATATATCGCAAGCGGAGCCAAGAAAGGGGCTATCAACAACATCGGAGGAATCTCAAGCGAAGTCAAGGGAATCATCGACGGACTGATGGAGTCTGAGGCTAAATAAATAATGAGAACATCTTAATACGGATTCTTCAGCTACCTGAAAGGACGTCTTTATATCACTATGCCAAAAAATCATTACAGGATTTTGACGCTCGCATTGTCACTCATCATGATGGTGGGGTGTGAGATTCGTTCACAAGTCGTTAAACAAGAACGGCCCAAAATCGGACTTGTCCTCGGCGGCGGTGGAGCGAAAGGAGCTGCCGAGGTGGGAGTGCTCAAGGTGATGGAGGCCGCCGGTATCAAACCCGACTACATCGCCGGAACAAGCATCGGATCCATTCTCGGAGCTTTGTATGCCTCGGGATATACACCTGCACAACTCGACACCCTGATGCGCTCTCAGGATTGGGTGACATTGATAGGAGACCGGAACACTGACCTCAAACAGAAAATCGTCAGCGAGGACAGCACAGCTTATTATGTGTTCGGCTTTCCCATAATGAGAAAAAACAAGCATCCCGAAGCCAATGGAGTGGGGATGTTGAGGGGTGACCATATCATGGAATTGATCGACAGCTGCACCAATCTACCCGACAGCGTGAATTTCGACGAATTGAACATCCCCTTCCGATGTGTGGCTTACGACATGCAAAACAAGAAAGAAGTGGTCATGGACCGAGGAAACCTGCCTTTGGCGGTCAGGGCAAGTATGGCCATTCCTGGAGCATTCAAACCTGTCAGGCTAAACGACATGGTGCTCCTCGATGGAGGACTGATCAACAACTTGCCTGTAGATGTCGTCAGACAAATGGGAGCCGACATCGTTATCGCCATCGACCTCACACAGCATAAAAAAGAAACACGTGACATCTCTGTCGGCATCGGAGGACTACTCGACTGGGTAATCTCAAGACCTGACCTCATCAAATACAATCAGAATGTCGATTCAGCTGATATCTATATCAATCCCATACTCGACGGATATGGAGTGACCAGCTTCAACCGTAATAGCATAGAGGTGATGATCGACCTGGGAGAAACGGAGGCGTGGAAACACTACAAACAGTTGGTCGATCTCAAAAACGGACACTTCAAAAAAGATGATTCTGAACTCGAACTGAGACACCTCAATCCTAATGGGGATAAAAAACGACGAAATCCATAGCATTCGTCTGTCCTTCCCCTTGATATGTCGCAGAAAATGCCTAAATTTGCACCTTGAATTCCAACCCTTCTCGGGGCGGAAATACGATAAGTCCTGAAGGCCGCCATCTCATGGCTGCCGGGTCAAAGATTTTAACAAATTCAAACAATAAATGGAAACAGTATTAAGTGGTATCAGACCAACCGGCAACCTGCACCTCGGTAATTATTACGGGGCAGTCAGAAGTTTTGTGAAAATGCAATATGAATACAACTGCTTCTTCTTCATCGCCGACTGGCATTCTTTAACCACTCATCCCACACCTGAGAACATTCAGAACAGCGCAAGGACAATTCTCGCAGAGTACCTCGCATGTGGACTCGACCCCGAGAAAGCCACTATCTACGTGCAAAGCGATGTGCCCGAAACCATCGAACTCTATCTCTACCTCAACATGAACACCTATATCGGAGAACTTGGGCGTGTCACTACTTTCAAGGAAAAAGCCAGGCAACAACCCGATAACGTCAATGCCGGACTCTTCACCTATCCCACACTCATGGCTGCCGATATCCTGCAGCACAGGGCAACTAAAGTGCCTGTCGGAAAAGACCAGGAGCAGAATATGGAGATGGCACGCAAGTGCGCCAGAAGATTCAACAACATCTATAAGACCGAACTGTTCCCCGAGCCACAGAACTTCTACTTCGCTAAAGAGGCAGTCAAGGTTCCTGGACTCGACGGCTCCGGAAAGATGGGAAAAAGCGACGGCAACTGCATCTATCTCTGCGATGAGCCTAAAGTTATCAGAAAGAAAGTGATGAAGGCCGTTACTGACTTGGGACCTCAAACACCTAACAGCCCGAAACCTGAGGTGATACAGAACCTCTTCAACTTCATGAAGATCGTATCTGCTGAAGACACCTATAACTACTTCGACGAGAAATGGAATGACTGCACACTCCGGTATGGAGATATGAAAAAACAACTTGCCGAGGATGTGGTGGCTGTGATACAACCTATTCAGGAACGCATCAATGAGTTCGCTACCAATCAGCAACTCCTTGACAACATCGCAAGAATGGGAGCGGAGAAGGCACGCGAGAGTGCTGCGGCCACACTGCGAGAAGTACGCAAGATCATCGGCTTCAGAGTGTATTGATACGAACGGAGAAAGATAATAACATACAAAGAAAAAGGCATCTGAATCTCAGATGCCTTTTTCTTTGTCGGGGCAGCGTGACTCGAACACGCGACCGCCTGGTCCCAAACCAGGAACGCTACCAACTGCGCTATACCCCGAGGGCTCGGATCTACAAATTCCTCTTTCCTTCAATAGTCGGGGCAGCGTGACTCGAACACGCGACCGCCTGGTCCCAAACCAGGAACGCTACCAACTGCGCTATACCCCGATGCTATTAATGCGAAATGAATGTCTGTATCCAAAAAACGGTGCAAAATTACACACTTTTTGCAAATTCTCAAAAGTTTTTCCCAAAAAACTTTACCACAACCGCAAAAATCATAAACTACCATGTTTTTTCATTCTCACTGTGTGCGTATATCAACGCTTTTTGCTAATTTTGTAATCGAAGATTGGCGTAGAGCGTAGAACAGACTGGATATGATGAGAATAGCCATTCTACAACTAATGACGAACGGATTATGAAGAAGAATAATGACTGGAAAGATAGATTAGGAGTCGTGTTTTCGACAAACCCTGATTTCGCTTATCAAGACGAGGATCAGCAACCGATGGATTCGCTTGCTCCTGGACAACAGAAACTAAGGCTCAGAATAGAGAAAAACGGACGCGGAGGAAAAACCGTGACTGTCATCAGTGGATTTGTTGGCAAAGAGGAAGAACTCAAGGAACTGGCGCGAATGCTCAAGACCCGGTGTGGAGTGGGAGGTTCATGCAAAGAAGGAGAAATCATCATACAAGGGGATTTTAAGAACCGAATCATAGATATACTCAAACAAGAGGGCTATACCAACTCCAAGTGACGGTCTTCGTATCTACATTTATCGTTAAAAAAAGAAAACAAACGATAGAAGTGCATGAAACCACGATAAAAATGACTATCTTTGCATTTTATTAGCACGGCTTTTGATGCAAGTCCTATCGCAAGCACCACGTGACCAATAAGAAAAGAGAATGTAAGAAAGATAAAGAAGAGATTTATTACAAGATATGAGTAAAATAATCGCATTGGCAAACCAAAAGGGTGGAGTGGGGAAAACCACTACCGCCATCAATCTCGCAGCATCTTTGGCTACTATGGAAAAGAAAGTCCTTGTTGTCGATGCCGATCCACAGGCCAACGCCTCATCAGGACTCGGAGTCGATATTCAACAAGTCGATACCTCTATCTACGACTGCCTCATCAACGATGTGGACATCAACGGGGCTATCTATACCACTGACATCGACGGACTCGACATCGTACCATCACATATCGACCTCGTAGGAGCCGAAATAGAGATGCTCAACATCAACAACAGAGAGAAAATTCTCAAGAACGTACTCGACCCACTCAGAAAGGATTACGACTACATCATCATCGACTGCTCACCCTCACTCGGACTTATCACTGTCAATTCACTTACTGCAGCCGATTCCATCATCATTCCTGTTCAGTGCGAGTACTTCGCACTCGAAGGAATAAGCAAACTGCTCAACACCATTAAAATCATCAAGTCGAAACTCAATCCCGCACTCGAAATAGAAGGATTCCTACTCACAATGTATGATTCGAGACTCAGACTTGCCAACCAAATATTCGAGGAGGTCAAACGCCACTTCCAAGAACTGGTCTTCAAGACCGTCATCCAACGCAATGTTAAACTCAGCGAGGCGCCCAGCCATGGACTACCCTGCATACTTTACGACGCAACATCGTCTGGAGCACGCAATTATGTCGCACTCGCCAAAGAACTCATAGCAAGGGAAAAACAATAAGGAACAACATTTCATGACCATCTAGAAACTGACAATCATGGCTGTAAAGAAAAAATTCAACGCGCTTGGAAAAGGACTCGATGCACTTATCTCTACCGATGATGTGCATACAGAGGGATCCTCTACCATCAACGAGATAAAAATCAACCTCATCGACGCTAACCCTAATCAGCCAAGAAGGGAATTCAACCAGGAGTCGCTTCAGGAACTCGCTGACTCCATCAAGGAAATAGGCATCATCCAGCCCATCACGCTTAGACAGATGGAAAACGGACGCTACCAAATCATCGCTGGAGAAAGAAGATGGAGAGCATCGCAACTCGCCGGACTCGCGACGATACCTGCCTATATCAGAACGGCTGACGACGAGAACGTCATGGAGATGGCCCTCATTGAGAACATACAACGACAAGACCTCAACTCCGTAGAAATAGCGCTCGCCTACCAAAGGCTCATCGACACTTACGGACTGACACAGGAGAAACTGTCGGAAAGGGTGGGGAAGAAACGAACAACCATCGCCAACTACCTCAGACTCCTCAAACTGCCAGCACCCGTGCAAGTGGCATTGCAGAACCACGAAATCGACATGGGACATGCAAGGGCACTCCTCGCACTCGACGACCCCAAAATGCAAATCAAACTATTCCGGGACACCAAAATCAAGGGATATTCGGTCAGAAAGGTTGAGGAACTGATCAAGCAAATCAATGCTTATGGAACAGAGAAGGCAAACAAGGTGGATCGGACATTGCCACAGAATGTGATCGACATCTGCGATGAATTGTCCAAGGCCGTAGGAGCGAAAGTTACCGCCACTTACAAGAAAACCGGTGGAGGAAAGATAAGTATCCCTTTCTCTGACATGCAACAACTGCAAAAAATACAGCAACTACTCGCACAACTCGGAGAATAAACAATCAAGACAAGGTGATCAGACACGGCTTACATACAGTTCTCGGTAAGGGCATCATGCGCAGGACATGGACTATCGCGCTGATGTTGATTTCATGTGTTGCCAAAACGCACGCCATCGAATTCAACGACACAGTGGTGGTCGATAGCGGAGTGGTCGTGGTCACCGTACCCGAAGACGAATGGAACTTCGAAATGCCTGTGGACTCCGCTTTGGACGACAGCATCAGACAACTCAATGAGCAGAACATACGCAGCCAGCAACAACATGCCGACACTGCGCGCATCACGCTCCAACTCGATTCCATCGTTTACCTCAACGAGATCAGAAGCCGATGGATACCCAACCCCAAAAAGGCCATGTGGCTCGCCCTCGTCATACCAGGAGGAGGACAGATCTACAACCGCAAGTATTGGAAACTGCCCTTGGTATATGGAGGATTTGTCGGATGTATGTATGCGCTGCATTGGAACAACACCATGTATAGGGACTACTCCCAAGCATACATCGACATCATGGACACAGACCCCAACACCAAGAGTTATGAGAACTTTCTGCCGCCTGGGTACGACATCAACACAAACCTCTCAAGAATACAGAAACTGTTCCAGAACAAGAAGGACTACTATAGACGTTACCGAGACCTCAGCATCTTCGCGTTCATTGGAGTCTATCTGCTCTCTGTCGTCGATGCATACGTCGATGCAGAGCTTTCCAGTTTCGACATCAGCAGGGACCTCAGCATGAAAGTGAGACCTACCATCATCAACCGAAAGGATGGATATGGAATCACACAGACCCCTACGGGCAATAACAGTTACGGAGTGCAATGCGCACTCACCTTTTGACGACTTTTTATTAACTCACGCCTCAACGATAGGCACCAAAAACATATTGAATGTAATGATGAAGAAAAAATGGTATATCTTGATGGCCGTTGCGGCCATGGCTTTTAGCAATGTTACGGCGCAGAATGTCATCACTGTCCAGGACGAGGACGGTGAGACCGAGGACATCGAGATGCCGGAGGGAATGACCGTCGAGGCCGACTCGGTCTTGCAGGACTTCGACAACAAGACAAGGCTTTCTGAAAGAAACGACGTACTGGTCAACGACCTTCCATACGACGACAAGGTCCTCGTGGACCGACTGGCCCATATACCGACCACCATCGAGATGCCACTCAACAACATCACAAGAAAGTTCATCGACCAGTACTGCAACCGCATGCGCCAGTCTGTCTCCGTCATGCTCGGCAGCAGCAATTTCTATATGCCTTTCTTTGAGGAGGCACTCGAACACTATGGACTCCCACTCGAACTGAAATACCTCCCGGTCATCGAGTCCGCACTCAGACCAACAGCACAGTCACACGCGGGGGCTGTCGGACTTTGGCAGTTCATGCTTGCAACGGGTAAAAACTACGGACTCGAGGTCAACACTCTCGTCGATGAAAGAAGAGACCCCGTCAAGTCCAGCTATGCTGCCGCACACTACCTCAGCGACCTCTATGAGCGCTTCGGCGACTGGGGACTCGCAATCGCCGCTTACAACTGCGGGGAAAACGCCATCTCTAAGGCCCTGCTCAGAGCCGGAGGGGCTGAAGATGCCGACTACTGGACCGTTTACAACCTCCTGCCACGCGAAACCCGTGGCTATGTGCCCGCTTTCATCGCCGCAACCTACATCATGAATTACTACTGCGACCATGGCATCACACCCATGGAGGCATCACTGCCTACCGAAACTGACACCGTCATCGTCACCAAGGAAGTGGGATTCAACCAAATAGCGTCGGTATGTGGAGTCACTGTTGAAGAACTCAGGGCGCTCAATCCACAGTACAGACGCGATATCATCCCCGTGGATTATGCGCTCAGAATGCCAAACGATGCCATCGAGACATTCATCCTCAATGAGGACAGCATTTATGCCTCTGGGCCCGTCATCAGAAGAAAGATCATCGACGACATCAATGAGGCACCCGCCACAACTGCCAGGGCAAAAACGACTACAAGGACACGGACCACGGCTAAACGCGCAACAAGGAACACACGGGCACGCGCAAAGACCACTGCAAGAAGCAGGAAAACTACAGCAAGACGGTCCACAGCTAAGAAAACCACGGCAAGAAAATCCACTGCCAAGCGCTCTACTGCAAAGAAGAAGACTGCTTCAAGGAAAAGAAGACGATAGCCGACAAAGCCAAGTCTGAAAAACTACACTCGAGAATTCAGGGTTAAAGCAAGGAAAGCCTATGGATGCGGAAATGAACAAAGATGAAGTGTATGACAAGATAGTCGAGGAAGAGTTCAATAAACTCATCGAGGCCTATCTTGCCTCACCACACAGGAGAAAGGTGGAAATCATCACCAAGGCGTTCAACTTCGCCAAACATGCGCACAAGGGAGTCAAACGACTCTCGGGTGAACCCTATATCATGCATCCTATTGCCGTCGCGCAAATCGTATGCTCCGACATCGGACTCGGCTCAACTTCCATCTGTGCCGCACTCCTTCACGATGTCGTCGAGGATACCGACTACACAGTCGAGGACATAGAGAATATGTTCGGACAGAAAATAGCCAAAATCGTTGACGGACTCACCAAAATCTCAGGAGGCATCTTCGGTGACCACGCATCTGCTCAGGCGGAGAACTTCAAGAAACTCCTGCTCACCATGAGCGACGACATCAGGGTCATACTCATCAAGATGGCCGACAGACTCCACAACATGAGGACTCTCGGATCACAACCGCTCAACAAAAGGTACAAGATCGCTGGAGAGACGCTCTATATCTACGCACCCCTTGCTAACCGTCTCGGACTCAATGCCATCAAAAGCGAACTTGAGGACCTCAGCTTCAGATACGAACATCCACAGGAGTACGAGGATATTGCCAACAAACTCAAGGACACCGAGGATCACCGCAACATGATCTTCGAACATTTCACGGCGCCCATCAGAACCATACTCGACGCCAAGGGAATCAACTACGAAATCAAGGCGAGGGTCAAAACACCGTACTCCATCTGGTCCAAGATGCAGAACAAGCATCTACCGTTTGAGGAAATCTACGACATCCTCGCCGTCAGAATCATTTTCGAACCCACATCTGAAGGTAGCGACAATACCGACTGCTTCTCTATATATGTAGCACTCACACAAATCTACAAGTCCCACCCCGACAGAATACGCGACTGGGTCAGCCACCCGAAAGCCAATGGATACCAGGCGCTTCATGTCACGCTCATGAGCAACGACGGTGAGTGGATAGAGGTACAGATCAGGTCCCAGAAGATGAACGAGGTCGCCGAAAGAGGATTCGCGGCTCACTGGAAGTACAAGGAGGGCAACGACACCAAGAACGGCAGCGAGGCCGAACTCGACAAATGGCTCACAACCATCAAGGAAATACTCGACGACCCACAACCCGACGCCATCGACTTCCTCGACACCATCAAACTCAACCTCTTCGCATCCGAAATCTTCGTGTTCACACCTAAAGGAGAGTTCCGAACCATGCCCACAGGATCCACTGTGCTCGACTTCGCCTTCACCATCCATACTTTCGTGGGGAGCCACTGTATTGGTGCGAAGGTCAACCACAAACTGGTCCCCATGAGCTACAAACTGTCAAGCGGAGACCAAGTCGAAGTCATCATCTCCAACTCGCAACACGTCACACACAAGTGGCTCGAAATGGTCACTACGGCTAAGGCCAGGACCAAGATATCTTCTATCCTCAGAAAAGAAGAGAGAGAGGCCAGAAACAAAGGTGAGGAGATGGTCAATGAGTTCCTGCTCAAGGAAGAGATAGAACAGAGCTCAGAGAATATGGAGAAACTCGCGAGGTACCATGAGTTCAATAAACTGGATACCTTCCTCGTGAATGTGGGGCAGGGGAAAATCAAACTCGGTAGCGCTGACAAGGACTTCCTTGTCAATGGAGCCAATGGAGGACGAAACTGGCGTAATATCTTCAGGTTCGGACGCAGAAACAAGGATGAGAAGAAAGACGAGACCGTCAACACCGAAGTCGTGGACAGAAAGAAGGTGCTCGACCTCACAGAGGAAACAATCAGGTCAAGATATGTCCTGGCCGAGTGCTGCAAACCCATTCCGGGAGACCAGGTCATGGGATATATCGACGACGACAACAGAATCATCATCCATAAGGTGGACTGCTCCCTCGGAGCTCTACTTAAAAGCAGCCACGGAAACAGAATCCTCAGCGCTAACTGGAACATGAAACGGGAACTGCTCTTCCCGGCGTCAATCTACATCAAGGGGCTTGACAGAATAGGTTTGCTCAACCAAATCACTCAGGTCATCTCTCAACTACGAAACGTCAACATACGCAAACTGCAAATCGAATCCGACAACGGACTCTTCGAAGGCAAAATCCAGATGTTTGTCCACGACACAACCGACCTCAGCGCCATCATTGCCGACCTCAAGAAAATACAGAACGTCAAGGAAGTATCGCGCATTTAGCCTCGTTACTCGGGACTCAACATCGTTATGCCCAAAACGATAAAGACTAATGAAATCAATTTGTAATCTGATCTCCAAACACATGGCCATCCTCGTCCTTGTCGCCGCGGTATTGGCCATGTTCTTTCCTGATTTTTTCCGACAGGTCAAGCCTACAGTCATCAACCCCCTGCTCGGACTGGTGATGTTCGGCATGGGATTGACACTCAATCTCGATGACTTCAAGGTGGTCTTCAGCCGGCCGAAGGATGTGATTGCGGGATGTGTCGCCCAGTTTACCATCATGCCCCTCTTGGCATGGACATTGGCGCGCGTCTTCCAGCTCGACAACGCCTTGGCGCTCGGAGTGATCCTCGTCGGATGCTGCCCTGGTGGAACTGCGTCAAATGTTATAACCTATCTGGCCAAAGGCGACCTCGCCCTGTCCGTCGGAATGACGGGAGTATCTACCATTCTCGCGCCACTGCTTACTCCTTTGCTTACATGGATGCTTGCAGGCGAAAGAGTGGAGGTCGATGTCTTGAGCATGCTGCTCAGCATCCTGTGGGTGGTCATTCTACCAATAGTGGCGGGCTTCATCATCAAGAAGATATTGCCTAAGACCACACAAAAGACCGTGGCTTATCTGCCCGCTTTCTCCACCATCGTCATTGCCGTCATCGTCATGGTTGTCATAGCACATAATGCGGAAAAACTCATGCAAGGAAGCTGGGTGGTCATCATTGTTATCCTCCTGCACAACGGCTGCGGACTGGCCCTCGGATTCCTCATCGGATGCCTTTTGGGCATGGAACGGAAGAAGAGAGTCGCCGTCTCCATTGAGGTCGGAATGCAGAACAGCGGACTGGCTTCCAGCCTCGCCACCATGCACTTCGCCGCATATCCCATGGCTACTATCCCAGGAGCGCTCTTCAGCGTCTGGCACAACATCTCCGGAGCCCTCCTCGCTAAAATCTACGCGCACAAAGCCGAAGCCACAACCGTAACCACTTAAGGGCATCGGTTTCACCTCTCGTGGGTTGTCAAAATAGATGAAGTGCGCTTAATTGCATTTTTCTCGTCCGAAGGACGACTAAATTCACATTTTGACACACCCCCGACTCTAAACGATACTGCAACCGGACAACTTTTTTTGACAAAATATCCACCTTTTATTTGCTCGTGTTCCGTAAATGTGTTACATTTGCGTAATAACTAACCAAAACACTATAGGTATGAGATATTGTTCAAATTGCGGCACCCAACTCGCCGACGACGCAAGATTTTGCAACAACTGCGGAACACCCGTTGGTAACAGCGACCCAAACCCCAACCAAACGACGAATTACCAACCTGGCAACAACCCACAACAATTAGACGAAGAGACCCTCAAACAGGGTGTCGTCCTCTGCGCCGACGGAAAGTACCGGTGGATTTACGAGTTGAACATGTGGACCAATCCGTCTATTCTGTTCGTCGTACTCAAAATTTTCGGGTGGATATTTCTCGGACTCTTTGCTTTCATCTTCATACTTCAACTATTTGAGGGAACCTCATGGAGTGATATCTGGGGGTTCTTCAAAGGCATGCTTATTTTCATGGCTGTCTTTTACGTTGTCATACTACTCGGCTATGCCCTACTTGCACTCATCTATGGCGGTAAGTACATCGTGCTCTTCGAAATGGATGAAAGTGGGGTAGTACACCGACAGATGAAGTCGCAGTTCAAGAAATCGGAGGCCATAGGATGGCTCACGGCCATGGTCGGAGCAATGGCTGGAAGACCCACAACAATGGGAGCCGGCATTCTTGCTGCTACTCGTTCAACCATGGCATCCGATTTCGCCTCTGTTCGTAGTGTCCAGCCATACAAGAGTCGCAACCTCATCAAGGTCAATGAACTGCTCTCCAAAAACCAGGTCTATGTCAACGCCGAGTACTTCGACTTCGTCTATGATTACATCCGTTCACATTGCCCAAAACTCAACAAGTAAGCCGTTCCTACCTACCACAACCTGACAAGAACGGCTACACCAACACACTCATCACCACAGTCGGTCACCCGTTATTGCTGGTAATAAAGAATACTACGTCAACAATGTTTACATTGGTACCGATGTTACCGATATGACAAATAATGGAGATGTCACAATTTCAAATGGTGCGAACGTCTGCATCAACCACGCCGGAGTTGTCATACTCAATGGTACAATAAACATAGAAGAAGGAACGACTTGTCTTTATGCCAACGACGACACAGCTGATGCAAGAACCATAGCGGCTCTTGCTCTGATGAAGGGACAAATAACCAGTCTGTCCAAGTACAATTATGAAGGTATCCTCGAAGACTGCACCAGCCTGTATGGGGGAGAGGGAGCGTACGACTATTACATACCCGCCAGCCTTCGACCGGTCCCTGCCTTGATGGCTGCACATGAGCTCGACCTCGCACCCTACGAAAACAAGACGACTGTCACAACGGTATGTCTTGACGGCAGACTGCGTATTGGGGTCAAGGCTGACAGTAATAACATCTGGTCTTTCTTCGACAATTTCTCGCTCTACCGCGTTGACGACAAGTACATGGAGCGCGATGAGCTCAACTACCAGATAGAATGTTACATCACTTCAGCCAATGGGGCAATTGGGATGATACAGGATGCAGACCTCAAGTCGCTACTTGCCAACGCCGTGCAACAAGGCGAGCATGCACTGGACATTAACGACAGAGAAGCCAAGCTCTCTGCCTTGAAAGCACTGAAACAAGCTATTGAGGAAACCGACAAGGCAACAGGTCTTGACAAGGTTGATGAAGGCGAGCAATCATCAAAAGTAGCGGTAATAAGCATTTTCTCACCTGCTGGCACTCAGACCAAGTATTTCCAAAAAGGCATCCACATCATCCGCCACAGCGACGGGATGGTCAAGAAGGTCTTTACAAGATAGAAGCAACAGAAGCCGCTGAAAAGCTGCGGAACAACGTGTCCATCGGACATCTGATATTGAATGGCGGTTCCATTTATAACGCGACTGTCATAGTAAGGGCTGGCGGAGAAGGGCATCTTGAGAATGACCGAAAGATAATCGGACGCTCCGAGAACACTCTTGTTATGGAGCAAGGCGCTGTGTTTGAAATGGTGTCCGGAGAGATAAAACAATATAACAGGTAGATATGATGAGAAGAGTTTTTTATAATTGTATTCCTGTCTGTTGGATTTGTTAAGTCCATGGCTTTATACCCGTCTTTGCCATAGTTTTTGCCACACTGGAAAAGACACACGGCGCCTATTATTGGAAGGATAAGATAATCCTCTTCCTCTTTTGTGCTATGACATTAGCATGAAAAGGATAGTTGAGTAGTGAAGACGACGAAAAAGGTATGTTCTTGCTGCTTATTCGACGGATTATTTGTAAATTGCACCGTGAAAAACAAACGAAGCACAAAATATGGACACCCTCATATTCAAATCTACAAGAATCTTGCCGAGGATTATCGCCCCGTTGACATTAATGGTGGCACTATTGTTTTCTGCGTGTACTTCTGACCCGCAAACGGAGGCCTTGCTTCTGCGTGCCGATTCCTTCATGGAATCCCATCCCGACACCGCATACCGTCTGCTCGACTCCATTGCTCCTTACATGTACGGTAAGCCCGAGGCTCTGAGGATGCGTCACCTGCTGCTCGCAGCCCACGCGCAGAACAAACTCTATATCCCCTTCACCACCGACAGTATAATGAAGGTCGTCGCGGAATACTACGACCACCACGGCACGTCCAACGAGCGCATGCTCGCCCACCATCTCCTGGGATGCACCTACAGGGACATGAAAGACTATCCTGCTGCACTGTCTTGTCTGTACGACGCCATAGAATGTGCCGACACTCTCGATACGGATTGCAACCATATATACCTTTCGAACATCTATATCCAAATGTATGAGTTGTTCTACAACCAGTATATGCAGACAAAAGCCTTGGAGGCACTGCAACAAGCCCGCCATCACGCAGAAAAGGCTGGCGACAGATACAGGGCAGGTCAATGCGTGAACATTATGTCAAGGATTTATTTTATGCTTGACGACACTGTGAATATGCTTGAGACATCACGCGAGGCAAGAACGCTGTTGTTGGCAGAAAGCCGTCATCAGGAAGCCGCGAGAACCTACAATTCCGATATCTTGGTGGCGGTGGAGAGAAGCGAATACGACAGCGCGCGGACTTTGATGAACGTTTACGAGACGGAATCAGGACTCTTTGACGATAAAGGTGACATCCAAACAGGGTATGAGGAGTATTACTACATCAAAGGTATGTACTATCTCGGTCTGAATAGAACTGACAGCGCTGAGATTTGTTTTCGAAAACTGGGCCATTCTGATTATATCTTGGATGCCCAAAAGGGATTGCTGGAACTTTACAAGAAAAAGAAGGATACAGACTCCATTATAAAATACTCGACGATTTACGAGGAATCGCTGAATATATGGGTGAACAGTGTGAAGAATGAGAATGTGGGCAAAATCATAGCATCTAACAACTACAACAGGCATAAGAACCTGGCAGTTGCCAAGGAGAGAGAGGCCAACGAATCACATTTGCTCAATATGTTCTTCTTTTTGCACTAGTGATGACTATTATCATCGGTGCCATAGTAGTATGGGCATACCGATGGAAGAAATCGACGGAATTAAATCTCATGGAAAAAGATTATCAGAAGTTGACAAGGGAAAAGGAGTACCTTCTCAAAGAACTGGAATCAGCGAAGGAAGTCCATCTGCACAATGAAAAGATGATTTCGATATTGGCCAATTTAAGAGAAGTGATGGTTGACAACTCGGAAAAAAGCACAATTATTCAACACAACATACTCAGTAAACTGACAGAAGAGATAGAAATCAGTCATAATTCCCAGGTTAATATTGTGCGTTCGAAAGAAGCGGAAATAGAGGCTCTCGGTAAACAAATTCAGGATTATAAGGAAAAACTCGGCAGAATGGAAGATAATCTTATAAATGAGAGCCATGAAATCATCGTATTGTTCAAGGAAACAGTGAAGGATTATAGGAAAGACATCATTACCGAGAGAGATTGGGAAAAATTGTATGATGCGGTTCAAAGGTTGAATCCCAACTTTGCTGCTCAGATTTCCTCGGTGAAGGATTTGAGCGAGTATGAAAAGAAGACAGTGTTCTTACTAATGATTGGTTTGACAAACAAAGAAATTAGCATCATGTTAGGGGCTACTCCACAAAAGGTGACAAACTGGAAGACCTACGCCAACAAAAAATTATTCTCTGACGAATCCGCAGCAACTCTCCAAAAGAACTTGTCCGAATTATAACATATCATATTTATTCCATTTCCAACACAATACAGCTCTCTTACCCATTATACCAGAGGAAAGAATGTAGGAAAGAAGATGTATTGAAAACTCATTTGTACTGAGAAGAGATGGTGACAAGTCTTCTTGCCCAAAAGAATCGTCCTGAATGGCAGAATACTCAGGCTTGAGATAAGATAGTCTCACATACACAAAAATCGTAGGGTTTTCGCGATGTGGAGAGTTTTGTTGATGCTTAGTAAAAGCTTGCCTTTAGATATGCGACATCATTTGCAATGTTTATCAATCCATCTTGTTATAATCCAATTGCGCAAACGATGAAATAATAATCACCTGAAACACAATAACTTTGTAATTATCTGTAAAGAACTGTAAATTACTGTATTAAAAGATTTTGTTCTTTATACTAATGTTGGTAATTTTGTGCCAACAATATCAGTTAATCACCTTAATAAAAAGCTGCTTATGAAAAAGATTATTTTTTTGTTATTGTGGTGCTGTGAGTTTCCCTTGCATTCTAATGCACAGGTCCAAAATAGAAACGACAGCATACCTATTGTCATGCGTCCCATAAATCCTATCGGAACTGGCGAACCAATTTACCATGCTCCTATGCATGCTCCTGCTGTTTACTTATGTAACCATACGTTGTATATCTATGCATACTCAGAGAAGCAGGTGAGCGTCTATCCCGTGGACTACGACGACGAGACAGACCCGCTCTACACCACGTATGTGCCCGAAAACACCTATTCCTGTGTACTTCCATCATGGTTGGAAGGGGTATATGCCATCGAGATTGAAATCAACGGCATCGTCTTTGTCGGTGAGATTGAATTGTAGAAAAACGGCTGTATAATAAATGGTTTCGAGAAAGGCGTTACATTTAATCGGTTGTACCGTAGTGTGTGTTGTGTCATGGGTCAGCTGTGACAGGAATAACCCTCTGTACCAAATCGGTATGGAGGAAACGGTGGAAATGACAATGACCGATTTCATGGTTTTCGGTGTATATAACACCCATGAGGATTCACTAATCACCGACTCCATCAACGGAACACCAGATTATCTGCCATCGGAGAACATCCCATCTGCAGACAGCATTCACCGACATCAGGGTATTTACCACCCGCTCTACAATCAACTCGATCTTCGGGAAGTCTATGGGTTGGAGGCTGACGACACCACTCAGGTTTTGGCTGGCGTATCGACTTTCCTATTCTGCGACATAGAAGCGGAAAAAGACAGGAAACTCTACTTGAAAGTGGAATGCGAAATGCCCATGCGGATATGGCTGAACGGTGACTCACTCACACGAAGGGACATCATAGCACCCAACTTCTATCCCGTTGCCTTGCAAAAAGGAAGGAACAGGTTGGCGGTTAGGTTGGTAAGTGATGGTAACGACCTGTCGTTCAAGGCCTCCTTATGCGACAGTCTCACTGTGGCGGAAATTTATACCGCATGGCAGAGCAACAACATTGTCTATGCACTTGTCGATTCTGTCACCAAGCAGCTGTGGCTGACCAACGCACACCAGAATGTACTGGACGCTCCTGTTACCCTGCAAATCCACGATGTCATGGGGCAGAAGGTGAAGGAATGGCAGCTCATGAAGGATTCATCCACCTACCATGTGCCAGAACTGAGGCATGACCAGTCCTACATGCTGAGCATGACGATGGCAGGTTATACCACACGCCAGCCCATTCTCTGTGGCAAGGACGACGACGCATTGGTGAAGTTCAGACACCTGAGGGCATCCCTTTCATATGATGACCCGCGGGCTGACGGCATAGACCAGTTGCTTTACCGTCTGGAGTTCCTGCTCAATCACCCGACTCGATACGAGGGAGACTGGTGGTGGCAGTTCAAGATTCCTCCCGTGACCTATCAGTTGGAACACGCTTTCGCACATCAAATGAGGACTTACGGCGAGACGGACACTGAAGCCAACATCCTGTTTGTTACCTACCGATCGGAACAAGACGACAGCCTTCAACGCTATGTCCTCGCCCGACCCAACCATATCGCCCGAAATCAGCCGTTGCCACTTGTCGTCGTGGTGCGTCCCTTCATCGAGAACAAGCACCATTTCTTCTCCTGTCCCCAGATAGCCCGCCAGTGGGCGGTCAACCAGATGCAGGCGATGGCGGAGCGATATAAAATGCTTATCATGATGCCTGAGATGAGAACCTATCTCAACGAGGACCTCACACCCGAAGCGGAGGAAGAAATGAAACTCGCCATTGAGGATGTTTGCAAGCATTATCCTGTTGACAGGAAGCGGATGTTCCTCCACGCCAACTGCAGCGGGGGATACAGGGCACTGAAGATGGCGACCGACAATACTGGTATGTTCGCTGCTATCGCGCTATATGCACCGACCTACAGAATGCACTATGAACTGCCTGAGAATGAAGACACAACAAGCCTGGCAAACAAGATAAAGACGTTGCGCGACACACCTCTGTTCATCCACTACGACCCTGTGGACAGGCACAGTCCGTACAGCCTCTTCGAGGCCTTGGTCCGCAGGTGCCAGAAAGAGGGCGTGCCACTGACCATATCGGTGAAGCGCAACTCGGGCCGCTTCTTCAACGTCACGCTTGTGGGTAAGGAGGCCATGGACTTCCTGGAAAGGGAATCGGGAAAAAGAAAGTAATGACATCATAAAAAACAAAAGAGACAGACCACACTGACAACAAAGGAGCGGAAGCCGAAACGCTGGAATTGAGGCGAAATCAAAGCATTAATCAAATGAGCGTTCAAATTGTCATTAGATGGATCCTATCTATTTGCTTCATTCTCAGTGGTACTTTCAAACTTATAAGTATTCACGCGTTTGAATATGAGATAATACAGTTCGAAGAGGCCTACTTGACTATTTTCAATTTTTTGAATCCTTTAACAACTGGGATAATTATATGCCTTTTTGAACTACTACTTGGGGTTGATACTATTTTGCATTGCCTTCCCATATTTACGGGTTATACAATGTGCTTGATTATGTGCTTTTTCACATACTTGACAGGTATGAATCTTTTCTTTCCACCAATTGATGGACAGATAGAGTCCTGTGGTTGTTTCGGAGAAATCATTAAGTTCACTCCTTTGACATCTTTTGCAAAAAGTGTCATATTACTCTCTATTTCTGTTATTCATTTACTATATGAACTCAAGGTGCTGCCCATCATTAGCAAAAAGGAATCGACACATCACACCTCACTCTTTACGAAATTCAAATGCCATTTCATGCTGATTTTATTCCTTTCTTTCATTTCATGCAAACCAAATACAAAAAAACACACGTCTCACGGCCAAGTTACTTATGATAATGGAGTAATTTACTCAGACAATGTGGTCTATGATTTTGGGGATATAAAAGGGTCGAGCAACGATACAATACCGTTTACATTCAACCTGACTAATAAAAGCGAACATGTCTTGACAATAGAGAAGGTTGAAGCATCATGTCCTTGTGTGTCTGTTAGTTCTTATGCTAAAGAGATTACCGCAGGGCAAGCGACCAAATTATCAGGAAATATAGACATTAGCAAAACTAAAGGGAAACTCAACAAACCGATATTTGTCAGATATAATGACGGTCAGATTATGATACTGAGGATAAAAGGAATTGTACGATAGCTTTTCATCATCAATCAACGCTGAACTTTAACAAGAAAACAATTATGGAAAAAAAACGACGGCCACCTCCTGTACATCTTTATCAAGTATGGATACTACTTAGTATTCTATATAGAAGATTACATATAGACAGAAGACTACCATCAACTAATAATCAAAAAGAACAATGAGGACAAACATTCTAATATGCATTTTTTTCATAATCGCTCTTTGCTCATGCTCAGGCGATGCCGACCCAATTTACAGTTGTGACAAAACAATCGATTTATGGGTCAAGAACCATATTGAGGAGATTCAGACGATGGATAGAACTGACTGGCTGAAAATGGACGACAAGCTGAAGTCCGCCTCCTATCGCGCATTTTCCCAAAACCAGAAAATTGACTTCTGGAAAGAGAAGTTATCGGAGGTGATGACTCTGGACTGGAATGAAGAAGAGCTTGAACATATTCAGAAAGTGTCAGATTTCCTTGATACACATACCACTTTCTTTGGCGAAAAACCACTGTCGGATGAGCAAAATAATGAACTCGACTTATTCTTCTACAAATGGGCAACATACGCCTTCGACAATCTGAAATGGGAGAAGCAGACGGTCTATGCTATAGCATGCACAGGACTGCAGCTATTAAGCAAGAACGGCGACATTGGAACCATACCTTCAATTGCTGAAGAGGCTGAGAAAATGACCAAAAGCTCCGAACAGCAAATAATACCTGAATGCGACTGCCATCTCAGCGCATGGAATCTCATGGCATGCACCCCCCAAATCTCATGGGGATGCGAAGAGAGCAAATGTGAAGATGATACATGGGGATGTGGTTGGGTTGGACTGCAATCTTGCGATGGACTATGTGTTCCACTATAAGATATACAGGCATGGACAATATTCGAACTCACTTCACAATAGCAGTGGCCGCAGCAGGTTGTTTCTTGACGGTATGCTGGTCGGCATTCTTGTCGCATGGAGAGTGTTTCTGGATTGAATCCACAACTTTCTTTTGGCTCGCTATATACACAGTCAAAAAACATCAGGATAGTTTGACCGTCGCTTCTATAGCAATGGCATTGTGTTTAGGGAGGATTGTCCCTGAATTACCTGTCAGAGTGTTTGAGTTTAGTTCCTCCGTTGGTTCAATTCCCGTCACACTTTCCTGTATAGTGGCCATCATTCTGGGATGTTTCTGCACCAAGAGAAATTTTCAGACCCTGCCTGTGGTAATATCATTAATAGCTTTGTTTGCCGTCAACACATTCAATATCCATTTTCTAACCGAATGGCTATACGAAGCACTCCATTGATGGAGAACCCTCGCCTGGAAGTATCGCACAACATGAGATGGCGGTTGAACATTGTTTCTACCGCCACCTGTTAATCTCTGCACATGCAACAGTGTAAAGATATGATTCTATTTATTCCCAACATGTTCTCGAATGCAAGAAATGTTCAGGGATTTGCAGTTTGGGGAGGTTTATTTATCGCCCTATGGACTGCTATGCAGCCAGACGAGCATCTTCTTAGCCAAAACGAAATCTGTATTTCCTATACAATCGTACTCATTGCTTTTACAGGTACCATCAACATCATAAGGATAAAAAAAGTATTCCCATTCTCCTCTCTCGATATTATTATCTTCACATGGTATATCTACTTCTTAGCCAGATCGTATTTTAAGACTGTTTATCCATGTGACACATATTCTATTCGGGCCACTATAGCTGTAATGCTGTACTGCGCCTTACGCCTGGCTTTCGCTTCAACTATCATAAGAGAGAGAGAAATAGCCACAGCTATCCTTCTATTCGTCTTATGTGAGGCAGGAATGGGAATTTTTCAAATCATGAATGGAAAAAGTAGGCATCAGTCGTTTATCGCAACTGGTTCATTCCTCAATCCAGCACCCTTCGCTGCCGTGTTGTCTTCAGGACTCGTAATGATTGCAATGTGGAAGAGAAGAATCATAAAACTCATTTCGATGAAGAAGGGCAAAAAGGCAAGAAATACCAGATATGGGATATGGCTTCTACGATTATCCAATTTTGTAATGGCGTCACTTCTGATTCTTATTCTTTCTACAGTAAGCCGCGCAGCACTGCTTGCCACATCCATCTGCCTTGGAATCATATACCAAAAGACATTGAGACGCTATAGGACTATTACGATTAGTTTATTTTTGTTGGTACTGATTCCTCTATATCATATCAAGCCTGGCTCTGTGAATGGTCGAGTCATCAATTATCGAATTTCTTGTCTTAACCTTGGCAATAATCCTGTAATTGGAAACGGCATAGGAGGATACTTCCATCAATATGCTGAAAAAATGTCACAGTTCAGCCAATGTCATCCAGATTTTGACTTCATAAACGCAGACGTACTAGAGTTTGCGTTTTGTGATATCCTAAAGGTAGGAGTTGAACAAGGAATTATCGGCTTGTCCATCATGGCTACTTTCCTTTGCAGATTATATTTCATTCTGCAAAGGAAAGGAAAGACTTTATGGATTGGATTCATGAGTATTCTCTTATTCTCCCTTTTCTCATACCCTTTCGAGTTATTCACGTTCCAGATTATCTCTGTTGTTATCATTGCTTACGCTGCAACAAATAAAGCAGGTGGTTTTTCAAAACATAATAAAGACAATTACAATCTCAGATTAATACTACACATTGGAATTACCTCCATATTAGTCCTTTGCTCTATCGCTACAGCAAAAAGAATTCATCAAAAAATGCAAGCTCAAACTGATTTCATCATTAAGAAGAATATTAGAGATGAGAATAGCATCAAAGATTATTACCATTATTTACCCTTGTTGAATGATAATACCGAGTTCCTTTTCGACTTCGGTAACTCTCTGTCCAAACACGGTCGATTGATTGAAAGTAACAAGATACTGTCAATAGGAACCTTACTCACCAATGACCCGGTGTTCTATGTATTAATCGGCAACAATTATATGAACATGAAATCTTATGACCAAGCCGAGAAAGCATACAAGAAAGCATTTCATATCCTGCCAAATAGACTGTATCCACTTTATCAACTTATGCGCCTATATGAGCAGACGGGAGATAAAAACAAACAAAAACTAATGGCTCAAAGAATCTTAAGCTTTAAAGTAAAAGTAATATCACATACAACAGAAGCTATGAAGGACAGCGCACGCCTCTATCTGAAGACACAACGAAATGAACATATATATACAAACTATGCAAAGTTCCGCAGGTGCCAGAAAGAGGGCGTGCCACTGACCATGTCGGTGAAGCGCAACTCGGGCCGCTTCTTCAACGTCACGCTTGTGGGTAAGGAGAGGCCATGGACTTCCTGGAAAGGGAATCGGGAAAAAGAAAGTAATGACATCATAAAAAACAAAACAGACAGACCACACTGACAAAAAAGGAGCGGAAGCCGAAACGCTTGATTTTGAGGCATGACAACGAAAACCTTCATAAAAACGGTAACAACAATCAAAAAACTAACGAGAAAATGAAACAGATTAAGAAACTTTTTGGTATCTTTGCCATGGCAGGGATAATCATCTGCGCGACATTCACAACAGGATGCTCTGATGACAGCGAGGATTACTACGCAAGTGGCGATTCTGAGTACACCTTGGCGGAGGAAACAATGCTTAGAGGAGAAGGAGGAGGAAATAATGAGTGGCAACTCGCTGTACATGCGGGTTCGGACAATGTTACAACAGGCGACTCCGTCATCATCTCTTATGATATTAGTTGGAATGATGACATTCTTCCAAATGTGAATGCAAGAATTGTATTCGAGTTGAATGACACGACATTGACATACAATGGACAACAACATTCGAAATATCAGAAGAGTGGAGCATATACGCGTACCATACCTTTTCATAATCGTGGTTTCTATCATCTAACCACACTCTTATATAAAGAGTACTATTTCAGTCAGGAAATAAACACATGGGACTACATAAGAAAAGACAAGACTATTTTGGTGGATTACATCGTTCCAGATGATAAGTATTATGAAATGGAAATAACAAACTAAATAGTTCTTTGCGTGACCTAACATTATAAATGAAAATATGAGAAAGATACAATTATTACTCTTCATTACAGCATTCAATCTCCATGCATTTGCACAGATGTACGAGATAATCCGTCCTTGTGTTTTTTATTCTTCTATGGTAGATAGCATAGAGGTGACCCGTATAGCGTTCACTGAAAACGGAACCACATTGGAGTTTCGAATTAAAACGATTACTGATCCCGTTTCGATTTCGGACAAAGCTTTCATTGTTGAATCCGGTGGAAAGCGTCATGAATTGCTGCCTGATGGGTTAGAAAGAAAGGATAGTGTTCATGGAAACCTGAGCTATTCTGAGTCATATATCCTCCATTTCGAACCATGCATGATGTCTTCAGTTCATTGCATAGACTTCTATAATGGAGGAAATGGCTTAATACTCGGACTTCATGACCCATCTGTCATTTTAGACATACCCGATAGGGAATATATGATGAGCGAGGATGAGACTGGCTACAGTGTCTTCCGACCCGGCAGGATTGAAATCACGGGCAAGTTTCCCGACAACAGGCTGAATGGCAAGAAAATCTTCTGCCAATACCTCCATCTCTACACCGACAAAGACCGCGCTGACAGGTACGCCCCCATCAACGATGATGGGACATTCGATCTTTCGTTCGCCGCCGACCACCCGGGAATGCTCTCCTTCTTCAGTCTCAATGAGGGAGATAACATGGAAGAGATGCACGACCTTGCATGGAACATCTACGCACGTCCCGGCGACCGCCTTGAGATCAACTTCGACCTCGACAAGCACAAGTGCGTGGAGGTGAACAATCTCGACGGACGCCCTGACAATCTCCGCTACACAAACTATGCCTATAACATCATCAAGAGAGTTTCTTACGAGGCCGTCCAAGCCGACGACTTGGAAAAAGGACGTGATGATATAAGGAAGACATACGAGAAGAACAAGGAACTGGCCAGATACATCATCTGGCATGACGGATTCAGCGACACGGAAGCCAGGCTGTATTTGGACGACTTGCTCTTCTCCTATACTGACGGCATGTCGTATGTCAACCAGAAAGCTATCGAGCGTGAGAACATTCTACGCGAAGAAAAGAACCTGCCGTTTCTTGAGAATCTGGACAGTCTGAACGCCTTGGTGGACTTGTCGTACTTAAAGGAACTGAATCCTTACAATGAGGGATATCTATGCAACACCTATTTCATGGGGGCATACAGCAGGACTCCTCCTGTCTTCGAGCAAATCCGCAAGGATGTCTATGCGAACCACAAGAATCTGTCCGTGGCAGAGAAGGAAGTGAAGATTCTTCATGAACAGAGTGATGCACTGAATAAGATTACAGGGTGGAATGGCCTTACCTACATCGCTCAAGCCATGTACGTTTACAAGATGTATAAAATACTAAGCAGCAACGGATTCAAGAAACTGAACACTACTGAACCGCTTGAGGCAATACAGAAAGAACTGACCCATCCATACCTTATCAACAGTGCCAAGGAGATATATGACAACTATGTGATGGACAAGCATGACAGGTAAAGCATAAAATAGCACGGCTTCGGATTTCCCTATAAATGGTGAATCTCCGCATTATCAACAGGCAAACGCAAAAGCATGACAGGATATCATACCACCAACATACTCAGGATACTGATTGTCCTGTCGTGCTACTTGCCTTCCGTACCTTTGTTCACAGATACTCAATTGTTGCCCAAGTGGTATTTGTTTGTCCTTGGCTCTGCCCTGTATGTCCTTTGTCCGGGCTTTTCAAAGCGTAGCTGTTGGGAGAAGGCATGCAACTTTGATTTGCATAAATGGTTTCCCGTCCTTGTCGGAATGGGATGCGCGGAATGCATGTACGTTCTTGCCCAAATGACGTTTTTCGGATGCAATCCCATTGGCGAGCAAGGTACGTTCGACAATCCCGCAGGACTGGCTTCAGCCATGGCCTTGATCATTCCGATAGCGTTGTACTGCATGTATAAGCGTAAGGGCTTGTCACAAAGAATATTCTTCGTCGTTTCCATGTTGTTGATGGCAGCAGTCCTGATCCTGACTAAATCCCGCACGGGAATGGTATGTCTCGCCCTCTACATCGTGGTTTGGACGTATGTTGTCAGTGGAAGTTATCTACGCCGAAAGACTTACAGATATACGGTGCTGTTAGTTGTCACGACTGTCATAGCTATTGGCATGATCTATTATGTAGGGAATGTCGTAAATAATTAAGAATATTTATAACTAATTGATTGGCAATATGATAGAAAATTTGTACCTTTGTATGTAATAATAAAAATTCCCTCGACCACCCTGAGAAAGTGACAAATCGAGGGAATCACAAATCA
>JAFWPH010000017.1 GCA_017509605.1 Bacteroidaceae bacterium
ATCGTCATGATGATGGTGATGTCCATGCTCATGTTCATCGTCATCTTTGTTCAACTCCTCAGATGGTTTGTCCATTTCTTGTATCCATGCTGCGGAAGTAGCCACGGCATCAAAGTCGAACATGCCGGTATGAATAATGCGGTCGAGATCTACGTTTCCGTAGTCGCAGTCGATAATCTTTGCCTTAGGTTGGATAGCTCGTATGATTTGGCGGATATGCTCCAAATCCTTAGGTTCCACTTCAGATGCTTTGTTCAGAAGGATGATGTTGCAGAACTCTATCTGTTGTATCACAAGATTCTCAATGTCCTCCTCATCGATGTTTTGCTTCATGAGGTCATTGCCGCTGCCGAATTCGTCTTTCATGCGTAGTGCATCCACAACCGTCACGATGCAGTCAAGTACGGGTATGCCATTTTTGCAGTAGTCCATGCCCATTGATGGCAGGGAACTAATGGTTTGAGCGATGGGACCAGGCTCGCAGATGCCGCTTGCTTCGATTACGATGTAGTCAAAGCGTTTCATATCGGTGATGTCGCGCAACTGTGCCACCAAGTCCATTTTCAGTGTGCAACAGATGCAACCGTTTTGCAAGGCTACCAGACTGTCATCTTTTTGGCCCACAATACCGCCCTTCTCAATGAGGTCGGCATCTATGTTCACCTCGCCTATGTCATTAACGATGACTGCGAACTTGATTCCTTTCTTGTTCGAAAGGATACGATTCAGCAATGTTGTCTTGCCACTGCCTAAATATCCAGTGAGCAAAAGCACTGGAATTTGTCTAATTCTCATTGTACTCTCCTTTTGTTTATCGTTTAGTTATATTTAATTACCATTAAGTCGTTTCTTTTGGGCCTTGAAGTTTTTTATGCTCAAATTTGTAAAATATCCTCTCTAAAATCTAAATTTCTGCAAAAATAGTGCCAATTACAAGTAAAATAATAAAAAAAGTAGAAAAAAATTTGCATTTATTCATTAAACCTTATTATATTTGCATGGTCAAACATTTAAACAATGTTTTATCATACAGTTAGTAATAGTAACAGAATTAGATTTTTGGGTGCACTGGGGATACGTGAGTACCTCCAGTGTTTTTTTATATTAATGTCTTTTTACATTTTTTCCTTATGAAAAATGACAAAAAAACACAGTCTTGTCATTTATGACAAGTGTTAAAAAACCTAATTATTCTGATTATATTCTCATTTCCATGGAAGACGGGCGAAACCGAAGGTTATGGAACCGTCTTTGCGGGTGACTATCATCTTGGCGGCAAAATCATCAGTAGCGAACTTCATGTCACGCATTTTGAAGGTGAGTAGAAGATCGTTGCCATCTACCTTGGAAGATAGAGGAGTGGCACCATGTCCATAATCCACCTCATGAGGCGAACCGAACTGAAGTGTGTTCAAATCAAGGTCTTTTATGGGGTCGAAACCTTTCTCTGCCCGTATGCGTACCGACAGTTTGGCAGCCTTGGCTTTTGTGTCAGCGGGGATGGTGAGCAGGAGCCCCGGATCCAACGGAATGCAGATGTTCTTGGAACTATGGCGGTCCAGTGGTTTGTCTTCCCATTTGATGGTGTCAATCACGGCGAAGTTGGCCTGCACGGCGCGTCCTTCCTTGTCTTGAAGGATGCGCATCCGCTCGTACTTGAACCATTCCTCACTGCTGCCATCTTTATGACGTGCGATGCCGGGCATATAGGCCTCGCCATCGTCAACCTGCCAATGCAGGCCGTCGGCTGAGCGCAGATAGTAGGCGATGCGTCCCAGCCAGTCGTTGACGATGAGGTTGTACTGCACGGAGTCGCGCCAGAGCACGGGGTCTTCGAACTTGCCATCCACCTTTGGATAGACCGAACCGTCGGATATCTGGCGCCAAGTGGAGAGTCCGTTATCACTGCTCCATATACCGCCGCCACGACACACCATCAGCCATCCTCCATCAGGACGGCGGGCAAACGACAGGTTCGACAGTCCCTCAATGATGGGTTTGCCTTGTGGGTCGAACTCGAACTTGCCATATTCCCAAGGTCCATTCAAGGATCGGGATGTATAACGGCCGTTGATGACATAGAGCACCCATGTGCCGTTGTCGGTGCGGTAAATCTCGGGATTATGCCCGCGCCCAACGATCTGCAGGGGACGGAACGGGCCGTGTGACGTAGGGCCTACCGCGTGGACAACCCACGAGTTGCCCCATTCCATGTGCCCTTTCTCCGAAGCTTCGAGCCATGCCGCCACGAACTGGTGCCATAGTCCGTCGTCACCTTCGACGATGTTGCCGCCCCAATAACTCCAGAACGAATCCTCGATGCCATTGTCTAAAAGTCGTGGACGCACCTCTGCGGCTCCCCACAAATCGCTGCGGAGGTCGTTGCCTTCCATAGGACGGAAGCGGTCCATAAAACGAGCGCCCTTTACCAACTGGCTCCAGTGAGCGGGTCGCTCACGTTCGGTCACTTGGGCTTGAAGGATGGAAGTCCACATGAATAAACAAATGGTGCAGCAAAGCAGGGCTGCAGGAGAAAACGACTTTCTCATTTGCGTCATTTTGTTGGTTATAGTTGTTGGTTCATTTCTTGCCAATCGTTGAACAAGCATATTCAGTATGCAAATATACATCATTCGTCTAAGATAGAACACATTTTCGTGTGTTTTTCTACGAATGGGACCTTTTACTGTATATTCTTGTGGAGCAGCTCTCGTACTGGTTAACTTTGTTGTCCTCTGTTGGCTCGCTGCAGTTCCTTGTTGCTGTGAATAATAAATCGATTCAAGCCATAAAATAATTACAGAAGATGATGATTATTACAAGTATATTGTTTAATTTTGCAGTAATCCTAAATAACGCTGACCGACAAAGAGAATCGTCCCATACGTCTTGATGTCTGGATATATGAGTTTTCATAACTAAAACGCTCAATAAACGATGAAAAGAATCATGTTATTTCTCCTTTTAGTCCTCACCTTGAGTGGCGTGGAGGCGCAGAAAGTATCGGTACTCGGTGACTCCTACAGCACATTTAAAGGATATGTCACCCCCGACACCAATGAACTCTGGTATCCACTCGATTGGGACGGTAACGATGTCCACCAACTGGAGCAATCATGGGTCTATAAGTTCGTCAACGAGAACGGGTTCACTCTCGAACTCAACAACTCCTACTCGGGTTCCACCATCAGCAACACGGGGTATAACAAGGAGGACTATACCTACCGCTCCTTTACCACCCGTATGAACAACCTCGGCAAACCCGACATCATAATCATCTTCGGTGCCACCAACGATTCATGGGCAGGTTCACCTATCGGCGATTACAAGTACAAGAAAATCAAGAAACAAGACCTCTATGCTTTCCGCCCGGCTATGGCTTATATGTGCCGCTATATGAAGAAGCATTACAAGAAAAGCAAGATATTCTTTGTGCTTAATTCCGAACTCAAAGATGAGATCAACGAGTCGGCCAAAACCATCTTGGACCACTACGGACTGCCTTGCATCGTACTCCACGACATCGAGAAACAGGATGGACACCCCTCTGTGAAAGGTATGCAAAGCATTGTGGACCAACTCAATGCATTCATCCTTCCGAAAATTAAGTGACCTTGGACAACAATGAATCAACTAACTAACAATAATCATAACCCTATAAGGAAATAATAAAAATGAAGAAGTTTAGAGTAATTATCTTGATGGCGCTTACATTGATTACAGGAAGTATTAGCGCCAAGAGTGTGGTTTTCACCCTTTCAGATGGCACTCAAGTCTATTATCTGATTGGTGGAGGCAGCAATCCCATTATGACTTTTGAGAATGGTTCTGTAACGGTTAATTCCGACACGTACCAGATCTCGGATATTGTCAACTTCTATATCTCGAACACCGACGACCCGTCAGGAGTGTCTGAACTGAAGGACTCCAGGTCATCGTTCAAGATGCAGGGCGAGACACTGTATGTCGGTTCTGCGAGCAAGGAAGTGAAGGTTTACGGCATCAATGGTGTGGAGCAGGAAGTGGAAGTCAGCATCATCGGTGACGTGACCGCAGTCGGGATAGCCAATCTGCCTGCTGGCAACTATGTTGTGAAAGTGGGGAAGACCAGTTTCAAGTTCAATAAGAAGAAATAGACCCATTCATGTTTTTATCCAACAGTAATAACTTTTGATGACATGAGAAGAGCAGATTTCAAAAAGATGCTGGCTATATGCTTCCTGTCACTGTATTCTGTTTGCATGCAGGCTCAGGAAAGCATCTGGTACAAGCCCAACAACCGTTTTGAGGAAAATCAGGAATTCAGTCTGAAAAACATTGACTCCATAGAATTCAGGACCAACCAGATGAGGATGTATTCCGACTCTCTGAAGATGGGTTACACCATTAAGACCTACAAGACTGATGGCGTCTATCAGTTCACTAACCCGGGACTGATCATCTACAAACCCAATGAGTTCAGCAGCATGGACTTCAACAACGAGAACAGCCGTTGGTGCTTCCAGAGGAGCAAGGAGTCGGAGCATTTCATCGTGTTCTGGGAGAAAGGTTTCGGGAAGAATCCCAAGACATCCGCCATCAAACTCGATGTTGATTTGGTGTTGAAGAGAGCCGAGAACCTTTTCGACTTCTATGCCAACCGTCTCGGATTCATCATCCCTGGACAGTCCAGAAGCACCGACAAGTATAAAATCGAGATCTTCGTCAACTATTCCAACGAATGGCTGGCTACAGGATCTGGCTACGACGACAAGATCGGTGCCCTATGGTGCACTCCTTGGGCGCTTGATGCAAGTGGTGGCCACACCATTGCCCACGAGATCGGCCATTCTTTCCAGTATCTCGTTAGCTGCGACCTTGGCACCAGTCATGGTTGGAGATGGGGATTTGGCAACAATGGTAGCGGCGGCTGTGCTTGGTGGGAGTCGTGCGCCCAGTGGCAGGGCTTCAAGGTCTATCCCGAGCAGCAGTTCACCAACAGCTACTATGGCGAGAGCATCGGTAGCGCCTTCAAGAACATCATGCACGAGGACTGGCGGTACGCCAACTTTTTCATTCAGGACTACTGGTGTCAGCTCTATGGTGAGAAGTTCATCGGCAACCTGTGGCGGGAGTCGAAATTCCCCGAGGATGTGGTCGAAACCTACAAGCGCATGAACAATGTCAGTCAGGACGAGTTCAACAAGATGTTCTTCGACTACGCCTGCCGTGCTGTTACTTGGGACATCGACGGCATTCGCGATAGGGGAAAAGCTTATCAGAACGCATTCTCAACTACGTTGCATCAGGTAGAAGGGAACACCTTCGAGGTGGATGCAAGCAACTGTCCACAAAACTACGGCATGAACATCATCCAACTCAAAGGCTTCAAGCCAGGATCCACCGTGAAATGTAATTTCAAGGGTGTAGTAGGCGCCAAGGGATTCCGTGCTATCAATTCCCTCAGGGCAGGATGGAGATACGGATTTGTGGCTTTGCTCAACGACGGAAGCCGGCAGTATGGCGAGATGTTCAGCGAAAAGGAAGGCGTGGCTGAGATGGAGCTTCCAGCCGAAACCAAGCAAGCCTGGTTTGTGGTGACGGGAGCGCCGACCATCCACTGGCATCATCCTTGGGACGATGACGAGAGCAATGATGAGCAGTGGCCCTATCAGGTCACCTTCTCTGGCTGTGGGGCATACGGTGCCAACCGTGTGTTCACCGAGGCCGACTTCCCGGAGGATTACCAGCGTCACGACACTCTTGTTGTCCTTGAGGCCTCAATCGCCCGCGATGTCAGCAGCTACAGCTCTGTCAGAGTGCAGTACGATACCGACGCCATCAGCGAGGCTCTTGGCCTGACCACTGAGCAGCTGAAGACGAAGGTCAAGGCCCAAATGACCGCCAATCCGAGGTTCGGAGCGCTCAATACCAACGGCAGATTCGTCATCACGCCGCTGACTACCACCAGTTCCGACATCAATTCCACCTCTTCCGACCGTAAGTACGGACATTGGTTCACCTCGGCGGGTAACGTGTGTGACTATGGTGGTTCGGCATACGTCTTCGCCGAATGGCATCCCGAAAGCTATGGTTGCTATGTGGGTCAATATCCCAGTCATCTCGTTTCGGGAAAGACTTATACCGTCCGTCACGCCTTTGAATACACCGTCAATGACAAAACCTATAGGGCGGTCATGGAGGTGCATCTCAACGTGAAATAACTATCGGAAAGATGAAGGAATATATTGTTTTGACAAGATCAAACGGTGTGACAAGCAAGGGGGCGCCGTTTTGCAAACTGCTGATTGCGGCATCCGAGACCGACAAATTAGAACTGGCTGTGTGGGATGTGCCTGAGACCTCTGGTCCCAAAGTCGGGCAGAAGGTGTCGTTCTATGCCATACGGGAAAACGGCAACAACAAGTCGGCTGCCGGTCAGGACATGAGACTTCTCGGCGAAGCTGCAGAGGACGACCCGCTTTATACTTTGCTGCCACATGTGGTCAAGAAGGAGTTATGGGATGATTGTCTTGACCAACTGCTCGCTTTCTGTACTGATGAGACGTTGAAAGGCATCATCAGCGACCAGAAGGACGAGCTCTATGACAAGTACAAGACAGTGCCTGCAGCGGCCAACGTGCATCATGCCTTCAAGGGAGGACTGGCCAACCATACATACGAGATGCTCCATCTGCTTCTTGGTATGTATCCTGTCATGCCTTACCCAGTGAAGATCGAGCGTTGCATACTTGCCATCTTGTTCCATGACTGGGGAAAAATCGCCGAGTACACCATGACCGCCGATGGTACCATCAACACCACTGAGCACATGTATCTGCTCGGCCATATCTACATCTCCGCTTACCGTCTCAACAATATCCTGAAGGAGTACAAGGTGGATGGCAAGGAGATAGAACGCATCGTCCATTGTGTGCTCGCCCACCACGGGCAACTTGAGTTCGGCTCACCCGTGATGCCTTGCACACAGGAAGCGCAAATCGTCAGTTTCGTGGACAATATATCTGCCAAGGCCAATGTCATGGACAACACAGCGTCGATGGAATACAACAGGGCTGTGGCAACACATGTCATCAAGGGATAGGGCACGATAGCCTATTTGTTTTCCGATCCACAGTAAGGGCACTTGCCTTTGCTGTGGATTCGTTTTCCACAATGGCCGCATTTGTAACGGCAACGAACATATTTCACATAGTAGTAGATTGAACCGAAGATGAAGAGGGGAAGCAGGAGGTAGCCGATATAGATGAGTGTGGTCCAACTGAATACCAGATAGACCAACATGCCGAAAGCCAGCAGTTCCAAGGTACAGTAAACGCTGTCGGAGAAAGCGAAACAATGATGGATCTCATCAATGGTGGCGAGGAAAACTATGATTACTGCCCAAACGATGGTGACCAGTACGGCGAGGTTAAGGGGCAGTACCGCAGGGTTGGGCGAGGGATGGTAATAGAACTCTTGCCAGTACCAGGGCATGAAATTCTGGATTGTGGCATAGACGGTGGCCATCAAAGAGATCAGGATAAGGAACAGCAAAGGGTAGAAACTGTCCATCTGGTCGTGTTGGAGCAATAGCAACTTCCTACGCCTTCCTTTTTGAACCAGAAAGGCCACTACACCAAGGCCAAGCAGACCAATCATCCAAATCACGCGACTGTTGCTCATGGTGTCGATCATGATGGAAATGGTGTCGTCGGGAACCACTCCTTTCAGCAAGTCTTTCTCCCTGATCCACCCCATCGCCAGACGGTCGCTTGCCACTTTCACCCATACACTGTCTATAGAGTCGCCGTGGACGACCGTATGGTTGGCCACCACAATCACTTCGTCACGGTAGATGTATTGTGTGTCAATCTCCAAGTCCTCAAGCATAGGCACCAACATCATCGAGTCTGCCTTCACCATGAAGTTGAAGTTCTCGCTGTAGTGGTGGATGATGCGGAAGTTCAAAGAGTCGATCTGTTTGGCGCTCAGGCGGGAGATTACAGCCTCTCCCGAGTCGCTCATCACTTTGGCGATGATGGTGTCGGTGTCATTGAGCGAGGTGGTGGCCACAGGTCGGGTCGGCTGGGTGCACGACGAGACGGCTACCAGCAACGACATGAACAGCAACATGAACTGATGGGCGAAGGTCTTGTTCATCTTCTTGACAGGCCTTTTACCTGCGGCTTTTTGGTAGTTTCTTATTTGGCACTATAGCTCTGCGGTCTTCTGCGTAGATGGTCATCAGACACTTGGCGCAGTTGAAGTCGAGTTGGAAACTCATGCCGTTGGCCAGACGCAGATGCAAGGGAAGGGGGTAGGGGATGGCTTTGTGGTGGATGGACGGACACCAGCCCAGACTGTAGCGGATGCAGTGCTTGCAGGTCATCAATGCCACCTTCGAATAATGATTGAGTTCAAAAGCCTTATCTACGTGGGTGGCGCCATGATGGTGGTAGAAATCCTCTGCCTTCTCGTTCATCACGTTGTAACTGTAACCCAGATGGGAGTCCATCCTGAAGTAGGATGAACGCTGGGCACTGTGCTCTTTGTGGTCGAGATACAGCTGAGGGTAGTACTGATGGCGCGATGCAGTCAGTTGTGACACCAGTGCACGGCGACACTCGCTCAGCATGGAACTGGGTATGAACCAGTTCTTGCTCAGGTTGTTCTCAACACTCCTCACTGCGAACCCGGTGCCGCCCAGTTTTGACAGCTGCATGCGGATGTTGTCCGACTGGTGGGTATGTGCCAGTTCCTTGTCGGTTTTGAAGTCAATGTTGGCCGTGTGGCCGTCTTCGTCGGTCATTGTCAGGAGGAAACCCGTGGCTGTGTCGGTAATGCTGATATCGACAAGGATGTTGCGTGTGGCAGAAGGAGCATGGAGCAACTTGTCAAACTGCTGGTCGAAGTTACGGTAGATCTCACAGCCCTGTGTCAGGCTTCGTGGCATCTCCAAGGGATAGTGACGGCCCTGTTCCGATTTGTTCAGTCGGAATCCTTGAAGCCTGCCATTGCCGTCGATGAAGCACAACCCATCTCCATTGTGCAGTTCTGGTCCGCCAGACATCGTGAAGTGGTTGGTGAACACCTCTTTCACCCGTCCAACAGGCTCTCCCATGGCTTTTGGAGTGTCGAAAGAAAAGATGTCGGCATTGCGCCCATAGAGGAAATAGTGGGTGAAACCGCGGTTGAAGCTCTTACGCACATCAGGCGTGAAAGTCAATTCGACATGTCCAGAGGAACCACGTTCATATTCATCGGGATGTTTGGAGATAATCTCGTTCAGACGCTGGCTGTAGGCTGCGGTGACGTTCTTCACATAATCCACATTCTTCAACCGGCCCTCAATCTTCAGCGAACTCACACCGGCCTCCAAGAGGTCTTCAAGGGAGTCCAGTTGGTTCATGTCTTTCAGCGACAGCAAGTGCTTGCCACGGACAATCTTGTTGCCCAGATCGTCTTCAAGGTCGAATTCCATACGGCAGACCTGTGAGCACTCCCCGCGGTTGGCACTGCGGCTGAAACAGGCTTCGCTCATGTAGCACTGACCGCTGTAGCTGACGCACAGAGCACCGTGAACAAACACTTCTAACGCCACTTGGGGATGCTGCTCATGGATACGGCGTATCTCTTTCAGCGACAACTCGCGCGCAAGCACCACCTGGTTGAAACCCACATGGCTCAGAAAACCCACTTTCTCGCTGGTGCGGTTGTCCATCTGAGTGCTGGCGTGAAGGGGAATGGGAGGAAGGTCGAGTTCCAGGATTCCCATGTCCTGGACAATCAAGGCATCCACATGAATCTGGTACAACTCGTTGATTAGCTGGGCCACATCGCCGAGTTCCTCATCGCGCACGATGGTGTTGACCGTGGCATAGACTCGCGCGTGATAGAAATGGGCGTATTCCACCAGTTGGGCGATGTCTTCCACGCTGTTGCCGGCAGCAGACCGTGCACCATATTTCGGGGCGCCTATATAGACCGCGTCGGCACCGTGGCGAATGGCCTCGATGCCGCATTCCAGGTCTTTGGCGGGTGCCAGCAACTCTATTCTTCTCATCTTGTTTTCGGCTGTTGTCCCTATTATTTTATGGAGTTGATGTCGTAGGGTGTCTCCTGATATACATAGTAGTTGAGCCAGTTGGAGAACAAGAGGTTCGCATGTCCTCTCCAGCGGACGAGTGGCCCCTTGCGTGGGTTGTCGTCCTTGTAGTAGTTCTTCGGCATGTTGATGGGCAGTCGTTTGGCGAGGTCACGTTTGTATTCACCGTCAAGAGTGTAGGGTGAATACTCGGCATGTCCTGTGGCGTAAAACTCACGGCCATTGCGCTCGATGACCATGTGCACGCCGGCGTCCTCGCTCTCGGAGATGATGCGTAGTTCTGGCACTTTCTCGATGTCTTCGCGTCTGACCTCCGAATGACGGCTGTGCGGCACGTAATAAACATCGTCGAAACCTCGGAAGATGGGCAGTTGGGGGTCTAAGGCATGATGCTCGAAAATACCGAACACCTTGTGGTGGGTGGAGTATTTGGGGATGCCATAGAAATGATACAATGCCGCCTGGGCTGCCCAGCAGATGAACATGGTGGATGTCACGTTCGTGCGCGACCAGTCGAATACCTCGCTCAGTTCCTTCCAATAGGTCACTTGCTCATAGTCGATTTGTTCCAGGGGAGCGCCGGTGACAATCAATCCGTCGTATTTGTTGAGGCGCATCTCGTCGAAGTATCGGTAGAACATCTCCATGTGCTCTGCCGAGGTGTTCTTAGAGACGTGGCTACGTAGTTTCATGAATTCTATCTCCAATTGCAATGGCGTGTTCGACAGCAAACGCACGAAGTCGTTTTCCGTCGTGATCTTGATGGGCATTAGGTTGAGGATGGCGATACGCAACGGACGGATGTCCTGGCTCAGCGCGCGGCTGTTGTCCATCACGAAGATGTTCTCCTTCTTCAACTGTTCTATGGCCGGCAGTTTGTCTTGTACTTTGATTGGCATGCTTTTTCTGCAGATTGAATGGTTGGTGTTTGTGGTCACTCTTTTCAGTTGCGCCCTTTCTCGTCGAGGTAGGAGTCCTTGAAGCCGAGGAAGTAGAGCACACCGTCGAGACCGATGGTGTTAATGGATTGCTGCGCATTGGCTACCACCCTGGGCTTGGCATGGAATGCGATGCCGAGGCCTGCCTCCGATAGCATGGGCAAGTCGTTGGCGCCATCGCCGACGGCGATGGTCTGTGCAATATCCACCTTCTCCACTTGGGCAATCAGTTTGAGCAACTCCGCTTTTCTGCGACCATCGACAATCTCGCCCACATAACGGCCCGTGAGTTTGCCGTCCTCGTCGATTTCCAATTCATTGGCATAGACGTAGTCGATACCGTAGCGCTGTTGCAGGTATTCACCGAAATAGGTGAAACCACCCGACAGAATGGCGATTTTGTAGCCATAGCGCTTCAGCACGTACATCAAACGGTCCACACCCTCTGTGATGGGCAGGTTCTCGGCGATTTCTTTCATCACGCTCTTGTCGAGGCCTTTGAGAAGGGCCACGCGCTCAGTGAAACTTTCCTTGAAGTCTATCTCGCCACGCATCGCGCGCTCGGTGATGGCTTTCACCTGTTCGCCCACACCTGCACGCATGGCCAGTTCGTCGATAACCTCCGTCTGAATCAATGTCGAGTCCATATCGAAACAGATTAGACGACGCATACGGCGGTACATGTTGTCCAACTGGAACGAGAAGTCCATTTCCATCTCAGAGGAAAGCCTCATAAGACTGGCTTGCAGCTCCTTGCGGTCCTTTGGGGTGCCACGTAGGGAGAACTGGATGCAGGCGCGCACGTGCTTCTGCGGATTCCTGATCGAGGTGCGGCCCGTCAGACGTAGGATGGAGTCGATGTTCAGCCCTTGGCCAGTAATCACTTTTGTTGCAGCCTCTATCTTCCGTGCGGAGAGCTTGCGCCCGAGAATCGTCAGGATGTACCTGTTCTTGCCCTGGCGTTCCACCCATGCCTCATACTCGTCGTCTGTGACAGGGGAGAAGCCGATGTTCACCCCCAGTTCGGTGGTCTTGAAGAGCAACTCTTTCATCACCTGGCCCGAGTGGTCTTCTTGCACCCTGATCAGGATGCCTAAGGACAAGGTGCTGTGGATGTCGGCCTGTCCGATGTCGAGAATCTCAACGTCGTACTTGGCAAGGATGCCCATTACTGAGGCTGTCAGCCCTGGACGGTCCTGGCCTGTGATTCTCACTAATATTTGTTCTTTGTTGGTTGTCTCCATTGTCTTGCTTGTTGTTTGGTTTGCCTCTAAAGACTTGAAATAACTTGTAACCAGTACTTGAGATTGAATTTGATAATTCGGGATGAGAAGAGATTTCCTGGATGATGTGGTCTTGGAAGGCAAAGGGTAGGGACGTTCGTTGGAATGTAGGATCAGATCCTCTTGATGTTCTTGAGCTTGGAGCATCCGCTGAACATCAGCAAGTCGATTTCCACAATCTGGGGAATAACCGCTGTCTTCAAACGGCTGCAGTTGTTGAAGGCGCACTCGCCAATCTCGTTGACGGTGGCAGGAAGGGCAATCTCCTTCAGGTCGGTGCAACCGAAGAAGGCGAAATCACCGATATATTCAATACCATCGGGTATGTCAATGCGCTCAAGAGATGTGCAGAAACGGAAAGCAGACGCACCGATCTCCCTCGAGATGCTGTCGTCGTCATAGGAGGCGTCCGAATGGTAGGTCTCAACCGAACGCAGTTCTTGACAGTCGTCGAAGGCGTTGTCGCAGATGCAGCGCATGGTGTCGGGCATCTTCACGCGCCGGAGGCTTTGGTTGTGGCTGAAGGCATGGTCGCCAATCTCCACCACATTCTCTGAGATATAGACATGGTCCAGATCTTCACAGCCGGCGAAGGCGTTGTCCCCGATCTTCAGCACACCCTCTGGCACATCGTAGTCACCGCCACGGGCATAAGGAAAATCAATGAGGGTATCTTGGGCCTTGTTGAACAGCACACCGTCGATGTCGCTGAAAAACTTGTTGTTGCGATCGACATTGATGGAAATCAGGCTTCCACAGTCCTCAAAGGCCCGTTTGCCAATCTCGCGCACGCTTGTCGGGATGTCGATCTCCTTCAGTTCGGAGCAGCCACAGAATGAGGAATCACCGATACGATAGATTCCGTCGGGAATCTCAATCGATTCCAGACCCTCGCAACCGTCGAAAGCGAAGTCAGCGATTTCGCGCACCTCATACATATGACCGTCGTCCCAAATGCACTGCGGTATCTCCACACGCCCTTCGTAGTCGCGGTCAATCATTCGATATACGGTGGCCGTTCGGTTGTCTTCGTCTATGTAATATAATAAGTTGTCTAATTCGACTTCTTCCATTTCTTTTTTCCTATGGATAATTGTTTAGGTGAATACATTCGCCAAAGTTACAACTTTTATTCCATATATCCACCTTTTTCGTGAGAAATCTTTTTCATCGCCTGTTTTTCACCATCATAAAGCTGATGGAATCAGAGGAGAAAAGCTGGTAAGTCCTACCTGTTATGCGGGCATCAAGAAGTTGATCAAACAGCACGGCCTCCATACAATACGCATGGAGGCCGTGGTTTTGGCATGCATTCGCACACCTTAATCTTATGTCGTCGGGACGATTATCTTAAGTCGTCGTGACGATTATTTCTTCTCGGAAGATTTCTTTTTGTCGTTCTCGTAACGCTTGTTGAGCGCCTTTACGATCTCGTCGGTCACATCGTAAGCTGGAGCGGCGTAGAGCACCTGGTCGATGCCACTGCTCTTGCAGAGAATGTAGTCGTAGCCCTTCTCCTTAGCGTAGCTGCTCATGAAGTGCTGGATAGTGTCCGTGATGTTCTGAAGTTCTTTGGCTTGCTCCTCCTGAAGGCTGGCAGAAAGACGACCCGTCAGTTCCTGCACATCCTGCTCGAGTTTGGCAAGACGAGCCTGCTCGTTGTTGAACTGCTCCTGAGTATATTGGTTCGAACTGGCCTTGCGCTGGAACTCCTGTACCTGGTTGGCGAAGTTGTTGCGCTTCTGGTTGATGGTCGATTCTGCGTTAGCCTGCTTCTTGCTGAATGCATCGTTCAGATCGATGAAGTACTGGTATTGGTTGGTCAGGGTGTCGAGCTGTACGAAGGCTATCTTCAGACCTGTTTGGGTTTTGGCCTCTTCAGTGGTTTTGGCCTCGGGCTCTTTCTCTTTTTGATTGCCGTTGCAAGCGCTCAGCAGGCATACGGATGCCAATACGAGCAGGCTGTTTCTCATTGTAGTCTTGAAATTCATTTTTTCGATTGTTATTGTTGTTATTGTTTTGTCTCTTTTCGTTCTTTTCTCTCTTTTATGGCATGTGGGTTGTCAATCCGCATCTCCATGTCTTGGCTCTGAACACAACGGATACCGCGTTCGTGCATTGCCTTGTTGCCTGAGACATGGGTGTTGGGGAACCGGCCGTTCTTCTTCAGAATGATGTTTGTGCATAGAAAAATCACACATATTGCAATTATTAACACACAAACTATGAAAAGTTTCACCATATTTTATAATTTTGTCTATCCGTTGGCAAAGAGTGACTGGGGCCACATCCAGCCTTTCTGATGCTAACAGTTTGCAAATTTAGTGCTTTCATCTTGAATTATCGGTCTTTTATTGCAGATTAGGCATTGAATTAACCTTATTTAATAGGATAGCACGGTTTACGAGCTTGAATTGACGATTATTATTCATTTTAAATACAGATTTTAGACGATATGATAGAATTACAACCGACGAAGGTGTTCGACATCTTCAAGCAAATCAATGCGGTGCCACGTCCCTCCAAACATGAGGAGAAGATGATTGAGTACCTACAGAACTTCGCTGCCGAGCGTGGACTGCCATGCAAAGTGGATGAGTGTGGAAATGTACTCATTGCCAAAGCCGCCACTCCAGGTATGGAGAACCGGCCCACGGTGGTGTTGCAGGGACACATGGACATGGTCTGCGAGAAAAACAGTGATGTGGATTTCGATTTCTATAATGACGCCATCCAGACCTACATCGATGGGGAATGGATGAAGGCACGCGGCACCACACTCGGCGCTGACTGCGGCATAGGAGATGCATTGGCTCTCGCCATACTCGATGCAGAAGATGTACAGCACGGACCCATAGAGTGCCTCTTCACAAGAGATGAAGAGACAGGACTCACTGGCGCCTTCGAGATGAAGCCGGGGTTCATGACTGGTAAGTTCCTCATCAATCTCGACAGCGAGGACGAGGGAGAGATCTTCGTGGGATGTGCCGGCGGTGTCAACACCACTGCCAAGTTCAGTTACGCTAAGGTGGATGTCCCTGAAGGTTATTTCTCTATGAAGGTGACCATCGCAGGTCTTCAGGGCGGACATTCGGGCGACGACATCAACAAGAAAAGGGCCAATGCCAACAAACTGATCGCTCGCTTCCTCTATCAGGAGATGAAGAAGATGGACGTGATGATCTCAGACATCGACGGCGGCAACCTCCACAACGCCATTCCACGCGAGGCTTCGGCCATCATCTCCGTACCTGCCGACTGTAAGGAAACCGTGAAAGTGGATGCTAATATCTTCGCCGCTGATGTGGAAACAGAATACTCGGTGACAGAAAAGAATCTCAACATTAATGTGACAAGCGCCACACCTCAGACACAGGCCATCGACCCAAAGACCGCCTCAAACCTTGTCTTTGCTCTCCAAGCCGTCCACAACGGGATACTTGCCATGAGTCAGGACATAGAGGGGCTGGTCGAGACCAGTTCCAATCTTGCCAGCGTTAAGAAGAACGACAATGAGATAACTATCGTAACCAGCCAGCGGAGTTCCATCGGAAGCGCCCGCGACAACATGAGCGACACCATCCAGGCTGTTTTCAAACTGGCTGGAGCGCAGGTGGAGTCCAACGACGGCTATCCCGGATGGAAACCCAACCCCAAATCCGAACTGCTGAAAATTGCAGTCGATTCCTACAAGAGGCTCTTTGGAAAGGAACCGAAGGTCAAGGCCATCCACGCCGGATTGGAGTGTGGCCTCTTCAGCGAGAAGTATCCTGGACTGGATATGGTTTCGTTCGGACCGACCCTGCGTGGTGTGCACTCGCCTGACGAGAAACTGCTCATCCCCACTGTCGAAATGGTTTGGAACCACCTCATCGACATTCTCAAGAACATACCAGAATAATATTGGGAGTAAAGTATTCAATTATGTTTTCAGGAATCATAGAAGAATTCGCCACTGTAGTGGCTATCGACAAGTATCAGGAGAACATCGATTTCCATCTCAAATGCTCATTTGTAGATGAGTTGAAGATCGACCAAAGTGTGGCGCACAATGGCGTGTGCCTCACTGTAGTGAAAATCGAGAACGGCACCTACACGGTCACCGCCATGAAGGAAACGCTCGACCGTTCCAACCTCGGGTTGCTCAAAGTGGGCGACCACGTCAATGTGGAGCGCAGCATGATGATGAATGGAAGGCTCGACGGACACATCGTGCAGGGACATGTCGATCAAACAGCAGTCTGCACTGCCAAGGAGGACCAGCAAGGTAGTTACACCTTCACCTTCAAGTATGACTTCGACAAGCAGATGGCGCAAAGGGGCTATTTCACTGTCGATAAAGGTTCGGTCACCGTCAATGGGGTCAGCCTCACGGTTTGTAATCCCACCGACGACTCCTTCCAAGTCAACATCATCCCCTACACCTACGAGTTCACCAACTTCCACAGCATTGAGCCTGGAACCGTTGTCAACATCGAGTTCGACATCATCGGCAAGTACATCAGCCGGCTCGCACACTTCGCATGATGACCTTTACGGTCAGCCCTGACCAGAGGGGTTAGTACCAAAATATTCAGACGGCTCTGACTTATCCGAAAGTCTGAGCCGTCTGAGTTGTTTGAGCCCTCAGATACTTTATACCATTGGAATCGCTCCTTCTGCCTCTTCCTCCTCGGTCATGATGGAGGCGTAGGTGAAGCTGAGCGGTGAGAAATATACCATCATGACGTAGAAGGTAACGAACTGCGTTACCAACAAGGTAATGAACATCCAGGTCTCGAAATGGTCGGGAAGGTTCACTGCGTCACCGCTCAATTGGCTTGTCAGCGCTGAACTCTGCACAAAAGTGAACACAATGGCGGGGGCGGACAACAGAAATGACACCACGCCAACAAGAAGAAACACCAAAAGGGAAATCTGCATCATCTTGCCCCACTTCTTAAAACCTTTCTTGAAACCGTCAAGGTATGGGCGCACGTAACTGCCTTTTTGCAACATCACGGTAGGCAACACGTTGCGGTAGGCGATGGCGATGATAAGGAACACAAGCAGGATCAGCATCAGACCGATAATCTTCAGCGTTGTCTTGTCCAAGTCCATTTCCTTGCCACCTATAAAGGAATACAAAACCAGCAGTCCTATAGCGATGCCTGCCAGTATCGCCGTAATAATGACATAGAACAAAGCCTTGATACTCAGGCCGAAGAACTTCTTGTCATAGATGCTTTTGAAGGTCTGTTCACCCAGACTCTTCCCCGCTATCCGTACTTCTACAAAACGGTAAACCAATGCCAACATCCCTATGGTGGTCAGAAAACTCAATGTGGAGAAAACTGATAGCAGGATGATGATCTGTGGGGTCAGACCAGCCACCAGATTGGTGGCCACTTGGGCAAGGATAGCGCTGCTCAAGGCGTATGGGATGCTAATGGGCAGCGATAGGAGGATCATGCGGAGAAAATGCTCAGTTAGAAGGCTGACACCTTCCGACAGGCATTTGCCCGTGTTGCGGATCTTGTAGAACCGGTTGTCTGGTTCTTTCACTTCTGTTGTTACTTGTTGAGTGGTTTTGGATTCCATTATTGTCTAACAGTATTTACCATAGTTTATGTCGGGGCACGTATGCGACTCGCATACGATCGTGTCGCTGTTGCGGGCGAACAGCCCACATGTGTCATGATTATCATGCAAAATTAAGCAATTAATATGATTGATAGCCTATCCCCTCGGCTAAAAAATCGGTTCATCCCTTTCCTTTAACGATAATTTGGATTTCATCCTTTATTAAGTTCTTTTTTCATTGGTTTTGTATCTGTTTTTAGGAAAAAAGTGCTTACTTTGCATCATCAACCGAGAGACATTTCCATTCGGTTTCTTATTTAAAACACAGAATGAACATTCTTGACGAAGTCAGATGGGGGTTCATCGGGTGTGGCGAGGTCACGGAGAAAAAAAGCGGACCAGCATTCTCGATGATTGAGGGCTCGAAGGTCGTGGCTGTCATGAGCCGCGACAAAGATAAGGCACGCTCGTATGCCGAGAGAAATCATATACCTAAGTACTATACCGACCCCCAAAGTCTTATTGCCGACAAAAATGTCAATGCGGTATATATTGCTACACCCCCTTCTTCACATGCCACTTTCGCCATTATGGCTATGAAGGCAGGAAAACCTGTCTATGTCGAGAAACCTATGGCTGTCAGTTATGAGGAATGCCTGCGCATCAACAGGGTCTCTGCTATGGAGGAAGTGCCATGTTTTGTTGCTTATTACAGGCGGTATTTGCCCTATTTCAGAAAAGTGGCTGACTTGCTCAAGTCTGATGCCATAGGGAAGATACTCAATGTGCAGCTGCGTTTTGCTGTACCCCCAAGAGAACTTGACTACAATTCCGACAACCTGCCATGGCGGTTGCAGCCGGATATTGCGGGGGCAGGCTACTTCTATGACCTCGCTCCCCACCAACTCGACTTGTTGCAACTCTATTTTGGTGCCATCATCGAGGCCGAGGGATACTGCTGCAACAGGGCCAACCTTTATAAGGTGGAGGACAGCATCAGCGCCTGTTTCCGATTCGACAGCGGACTGCCCGGATCAGCCTCATGGTGCTTTGTCGCTCACCAGTCGGCCAGAACCGACAGAATAGAAATCATCGGACAGAAAGGAATGATTTGTTTCTCTGTCTATGACTACACACCCATAGCCTTGCACACTGAAGAGGGAAGAAAGGAAATCATCGTTAAGAACCCCGAATATGTGCAACTGCCGATTATCAAAGACGTGGTGGAACACCTTAGGGGGCTTTCTGTATGTGGCTGCAATTCAATTAGTGCAACACCCACCAACTGGGTTCTCGATAAGATTCTTGGAAAACTGGGATGAAGATGAAGAAGGGATTGATAGGAATCATGCTCATTATGGCATCATCCACGTGTATGGCAAACGATAGGGACAGTTTGTCGTACACACCCTCCGACACACTCGTCTTCACACCTGAGGTGGTGGTGAAGAAGGAAAAGAAAAACATTTTCAAAGGCATTACCAATGTCATGGACCACATCACTGGCTTCTTCATGGGATGCGACACCTCTTACATCACGCCACAGCTTTATGAGTTCACCGCCCAGCTTGAACTGAGCAACTGGAACGACTTCTACCACATGCAGGCATACGGAGCGTCGAAAAGTATGGACATCATGTCCGACGCGTCAACGGTGCTCGGTGGATATCTCTATTGGAGTATTTTCGGATACGGGTATTCGGTCAATCTGAGGGACGTGGGAGTAAGGAGCGGTGAACTTAACGGTACAGGTAGGCGACAGTCGTTCGTCCTGAATACAGGGCGTTTCTTCGCGGAATACTACACGTTCAACTCAGGAAAAACTGCACGGATCACACGTATTACAGGGCAAGACCTCAAAGGACTCAACACTCGTTTCCGAGGATTACAGTCTTGGTGCACAGGCGTCAATTTCTCTTATATCTTCAATCACAATCATTATTCCTGGCCAGCGGCTTTCGGAGAAAACGCTGTACAGAGGAAAAGCTGCGGTTCTTGGAAAGCTGGGTTCACTTACAATAACCAACGAATCACGCTTAATGAAGAGGAATTGCCCGATGATATCGCGGAAATTGATTCAACTTTGCTTTTCAGCCATGTTGACTACACGGATTATGCGATCAATTTCGGATATGCATACAATTGGGTGTTTAGTCGTAACTGCCTGTTAGCCATATCGCTGACACCAGCATTAGGTTACAGGAAATCCAACATTACCGAGAGCGACAATGATAAACTCAGATTGGAGAATCTCAGTACCGACCTTTTTACCAAGGCGAGCCTTTTCTGGAACAACACCCATTATTTCGCAGGTGTGATGCTCGAGTTTCATACCTATCACTACAGGAAAAGTAACTTTGGACTTACCAACAACTATGGTACGCTCAAATTCATCGTGGGGCTCAACTTCCTCAAGAAAAGTCAGTACAAGAAACCCAAGAAGGAGAAGAAGACCAAATCTTAAAAACACCGATCCTGCGTTATTTCTCCACTCTCTGGATTGTTGTGTCGCCAGGTTTGAAGAGATAACCCACACATTTCTTTGCATCTGCCTTGTACGACTTCCATTCTATCTTGCTCCAGTCTATCTGCCCTGTGTGTTGGGCAAGGGGAACATGGGGAATGAGAGAGCCGTCGCGCACGAGAATCACTGCCGGTATCTTTCCTGTCTTGACCTCACGGAACCCCGATTCATAAACCGAACCGCTTTGGTAGTCTATCCATTTGCCCTCAGGAAGGTAGCACAAACGGCTCTCACCACTTTCCAACAAAGGGGCTACGAGGATTTGGCTTCCGAAAAGGTATTCATCTTCAATCAACCATGAACCTGGGTCTTTGGGAAACTCTACAAAAAGGGCACGAACCATCGGCAGACCACGTTCGCAACAGTCCTTGGCCTGGGCATAGACGTAAGGCATCAACTTGTATTTCAGTTCTGCGCAGTCGCGGAATGCCTTGGTGAAACTCTCGCTGATGAGCCATGGCTCAGTGGGAGGTGCGCCATGGGCACGCGTGTGGGATGAGAGAAAACCAAAGGGAAGCCAACGTCGGTAGATGTCTTCCGGAGAAGCAGTCACGAAACCGCCCATGTCGTGGCTCCAGAAAGAAAAACCGCTCAAGCCGAAACTAAGACCTCCACGCAAGTCACCGAGCAAGCCTGTATTGGTGGTGGCGGCATCACCTCCCCAGTGAAGTGGGTAGCGTTGGGAACCAGCCCATGCGCTGCGGGCCCAAATCACCCCGTCGCCACTATATTGCTTCACGGCTTCCCATAGGGCTTTGTTGTATCGAAGGGGATAAAGGTTGTGCTCATAAAGACCACCCTTCCCACTCGCGTAGAATCCATTTAGGGGGGCTGCCTCGCCGAAATCGCACTTAATGACATCCACACCTTGCTGCACGAGGTGACCGATTTTTTCTTGGTACCACGCCACGGTCTTGGGATTGCTGAGGTCCAAAACGGCATCCTCGTAGGGCATGCCCCCATTGGCATTTTTAATGTGCATTCCCTCACGGATCAACTCATCGAAGTAGCGGTTCTTGGGGGTGAAGTAGGGAAGTTGCCACAGGCAAGTGTGGAATCCCATGTCATCCATCTCTTTGAGCATGCCAACAGGGTCAGGGAAACGGTCATGGGCAAACTCATAATCGCATTGCCAATCCACGCCAAACCAACCTGTGTCGAAATGGATGACGTCGCTCGGTATCTTGTGCTTGCGTAACTGTTTGGCAATGTCAAGACCTTCTTCTTGGGAAAAATAGGTGATGCGGCTCATCCAAGTGCCAAAAGTCCAAAGGGGGAGCATCGGACTCTTGCCGGTGATGTCGGTATAGGCATCCAAAATCTCTGCTGGTTCACCGAAGAAGATGAAGAAGTCTATGGTCTCGTCTGCCATGAACAGACGGTCGGCACCAATGTATGAGGCACCGAAGTCACAGGTCACAGGCGCGGAGGTGTGCATGAAGATACCATAACCGCGGTTGCTGAAGAAGAAAGGAACGGGCTTGTACTGACCGTCGGTCTCTGGTGCCTGCGGGTCGGTGACAAACAGGTGAACTTTCTGGCCGGCTTTGTTAAGACTGGTGAACGACTCGCCGCAACCGTAGATGCGCTCGCCCGGAGAAAGCAGAAATACTGGATTCACAGAACGGGAGTTGTCGCTGCCGCGCTTGATGAACGAAAAAGGAAGCAACTTGACTTGTGTGGAGTCGTTGTCGATGATATGACGGGTCTGGGTCAGAATCTTACCGCTTTTGTCTTTTAAAACCAATCGCCAGGGGTGTTTCTGAATCTCTACTGTGCCAAACTCGCTTCGATAACTGATGACATGACCGTTGTCGCTGCCTTTCCAACTGCGGTCGGTGGATGGCACTCCGCAAAGCATCAGGTCTGTGGCATCGTCGTTCGTGGGTACCACCGGCGTGGTGAGCATGGTGATACGAACGGTTCGAGGGGAAACGAACTGCAACTGAAGTCGCAAATGTGGGTCGTTGTCGTATTGGGTTTCTGGAAAATCGAGCATTCTCATGGGCACAGGCCAATAGCCGTTGGTGTTGAAGGCTTGACGAGGCGACAAACGGTAACGTTTCCATTCCAATGTACCTGTGCCTGACTGCAAATCAAAACTGCATAGGCTGTCAGCAAGGAAGTAGGTGTTGCTCAGGTCGTAGAAGTCGGTGGACATATCTTTCTGACCATTCATCAGATACTGGACCCCACCATTGGTCTGTATCTGGCAATATGATGTCAAGGCTGTAAGTGCGAAGCAAGCACTAATAAGTGTTTTTCTCATCATTCTGTAACTGCATTTTTGTGAAATAGGAAAGTCGATTATGCACAAAGATTCTTCATCTGAATTGTAAAACCTTTGGCAATGACATGCATAAACTAATTGTATAATTGTATTTATACTATTTGCAAATTTATATAAAAACAATGAAACCATAAGCCCGCTTGGTAAGAAATATCATTTTCTTTAGAGGAAAAATCCGATTCTACAATATCAAATAGATAAATAGATGCCAGTTTTTTTCTCCTATTGCTTGATTTTTTGACAGATTATTCATAATTTCGCAATTAACTTTATTCTTCCAATTTAACTAACGCTATTTCAATGAGTTCATATTTTTTTGTTCACATTGATTTCAAGTAAACTAATTAACAAATCATTAGATATGAAACATTTTACCTCTTTCTTTTTCATGTTTTTCCTGACGGTGGCTATGTTTGCACAGAATGGAGAACGACGAGTGGATAACATCAATTTCGGATGGCTCTTCCATGAGGGCGACGTCACAAACGCGCAAGCCATCAACATCGACGAGTCAGGATGGCGACGTGTCGATTTGCCACATGACTTCCAAATTGAACAGCCTTGGGTGGCACCTGCGGCGGATGAGAAAGCGGACAACACCGACGTGGCAGCCAATATTAAGAGCCGACTCTCAAGCCGTGGATTCAAGGAAATGGGAAAAGGATGGTACAGATATCATTTCACCCCATCCGTCGAAAAGAAAAACTCTCGGGTGCTTATCGATTTCGGAGGTATCATGTATGTGGGTGATGTCTATCTCAATGGAGAGAAAGTTGGAGGCACAGATTATGGTTACGTGGGTTTTGAAGTCGATGTCACAGAACGCCTCAAATGGGGGCAGGACAATGTCATTGCTGTAATGGCCGACACCCGAGAACCTGGTAACTCAAGATGGTACACTGGAGGTGGACTGTTTAGGGATGTGAATGTGGTCTATACGCCAAAGGATCTCTACTTCGAACGCCATCCGCTATATATCACCACACGGGATAATAAATATTTGAGCATCAAAGCCGAGTTCACCAACCGTTCCCGGGCAAGAGAAACACAGATAAAGGTGAGCGTCTATGATCCCGATGGACGATTGGTCAACGAGGTCACAACGGCAAAAAGCCGTAACACTCAGTCGAGGACTATGGAGGCCCAGATACCCGAAATCACTATTGCTGAACCTCTGTTGTGGGACACCGAAACACCTCGCCTCTATACAGCGAAAGTGGAAATCCTCCGAGAGGATGGCACTGTGGCGGATGTGGCAACCGATCATTTCGGCATCCGTACGGTGGAAATCACTCCCAATCAAGGACTGTTGCTCAATGGCAAGAAGGTGTTGCTGAAAGGTTACGCCAATCATCATACACTTGGCGCCCTTGGCGCTGCTGCGTATCCTCGGGCCATAGAGAAACGTCTCCAACTCATCAAGGAATACGGCATGAACCATATTCGCACATCGCATAATCCTTATAGCCGCGAGTTTATCGAACTGTGTGACAAATACGGCATTCTTGTGGTGGATGAACTTTACGACAAATGGACCCGGCAGCACACAGCGGGAAGGGTCCCTTTTGAGTACATCTGGCAGTACGATGTGCCTGAATGGGTGAAACGCGACCGAAACTCACCTTCAGTGGTACTTTGGAGCCTCGGCAATGAGTTGCAGCAGGATCCCAACCAACCGTTCAATGACTTTGGAGTGACAGCATTCAAGTTGATGAAGACCTTAATTCAGAGATACGACTCCACCCGTCTTGTCACCGTGGCCATGCATCCCCGTTACCGAAACTGGGAAACAGACTCGCTTCCATGTGACCTCGCCATGATTACCGATGTGCAGGCCTATAACTACCGATATATGTATTTCCCCGGTGACGGCAGACGTTTTCCGTGGATGAAGTTCTATCAGAGTGAAGCCGCTGTGGCCGCTATGGGCGAGAACTATTTCGCCATGGACCTCGACAAGGTCATCGGACTGGCATATTGGGGAGCCATCGACTATCTCGGAGAGAGTCAGGGATGGCCCACCAAGGGATGGGCACAGGGCGTGTTTGACATAGCGCTTGAACCCAAGCCTAAAGCCTTCTACATGAAGAGTTTCTTCAAGGATGAGGAACCGGTGGTCCACATCGCTGTGATCGACAACAAGGGCGACCAGATGTGGAACGGTGTGCAGACTGGTAATGATGGCATGAGCGACCACTGGAACCGCAAGCCAGGCACCAAACTGCAGATGGTAACCTACACCAATGCCGATGAGGTGGAACTGATCGTCAATGGCAAGAGTCTTGGTACGAAGAAGAACGACAAGACCAATGCCAAGATGCGCAACCAGATCCGATGGAATGATGTGGAGTATCAAGATGGTTATGCGGAGGCCGTGGCAAAGACCAATGGAAAGGTTGTGGCTCGCCACCGTGTGGAAACCGCGGGGGAGGCTGTGCGCCTTATTGCTGTTCCTGACAATCCTTCTTGGAAAGCCGATGGCATGGACCTTCAGCATGTCCGTGTCTATGCCGTTGACAAGAAAGGCAGGAGAGCATACAATGCACAGCAAGAACTGACCTTCACCGTGGAAGGTGACGCACGTATCGTGGCAGTGAGCAGTGGCGACCACAATTCCGATGAGCTCAATGTCACCGACCACCGAAAGCTCTACAACGGAAGCGCACTCGTCATTCTCCGGGCGGGAAAGACACCAGGCAACATCACTTTGACAACCAACGCCAATGGCTTCAAAGCTGTCAAGACCAAGTTCACTACAACCGCAGAATAACCTTTTATTCCACGCTGATGATTACACGGCGATAGGCGACGAGATGGTAAGGTCCGTCATCATGGACTTCACATACCAGATGATAAGTCTGTCCATGGGCTTCTGTCGGAACCGTCACAGTGGTGGTAGGGCTCGTCGGATTTGAGACAAGGAGTTCGCCTTCACCGATTTCGGGCTGTTGCCACCATAAGAAAAGGAGACCGTCGCCGTCAGGGTCTTTGCTCATGGAGGCATCCAGTTGTATCGTATGCCCGGCCTTGGCCTGCAAGAAGATGGGTGAAAGGAGTTTGGAAGCCGAATTGACCACAACATGTGGATTACGGTTGCCTTTGCCTTCGTCGGCCCACTGCATACGGGCGATAAAGTCATTCAGTTCATCGGGATAGAAACGTCTTTTATAACCGATGCTGACACTCTTGACGGGTTCTTTCCAACTGGTCCAGGCGGTAGTCAGGGAGTCGGGACAGATTCCACGCTCATGATAGCCTGACCAGCCCGCTTGAAGAGGATCTTCGGGATCGTTCAGACCGTGGGGCATCACGTACAGGAAACTGGGTGTGTCGCCCTCGACACCCCATTTGTAATCGGGATACGCCCTGCCTAAAGCGCCTTTGCCTTGGATCTGGGTGGCATGCTGTGCCCAGTGACGCTTGCCCAGTTCGCATTGTTCCTGCCAAGCGCCTTCATCCCAGATAAACTGTAAGTCATTCTCAAACTCCTTGCGCAGCCATTGGTGTGAGCTGTAAGCGCGGTCCATTCGCATGCTGTATTGCATGTCCTGGTCGGTGATGGTGAAAATGCGGAACTTGCGGACAAAACGTCTCAGCTCTTCCTTGTCCCTCGTATGCTTCACCCGCCAGATGGCTTGGGCCAATGTATTTGCTCCTCCCCATGCAGCCACATAGATAGGTCGAGGGTCGTCTTCGTCGGCAAGACGAATCAACAAGTCGCTGCCGGGAGAGTCATTGTCATCGCCAATTACCTTGATGCCGCCTCGCTGGCTGCCCATCACTGCACGGCTCCTCACGTAGGCTGCACTGGGCCAATAGCCTAATCGTTGACTGCCGTTCTCTTGTTCGAGAGGCAGAAATGACTGTTGGGCGGAACGTTTCATCAGATTTTTGACATCTGTCTGGTAGGCGTCGATGACTCGTTGCAAATACACAGCCCATTCCACTGGGTAAGGGTCGCAGTTCCATCCCACCGAAGTAATCAGCGCTTCAATCTCATAAAGGTCGGCGTAGGACATCAGCCTCACCATCGACTCCATGTCGTCGGGTTCAACATCGGCGGGTGCGATATCTGTACACACCACAAGACGTGGCTTCCACACTGCCTCGCCTTGCGCCAACACCGGCATCGATGCCGACAGGAGGAAAAGGATTGTGAGGATTCGGGTTCTCATACGTTGGGAATAGATCATCTGTAGTGCTAAGTTGCTTATCTCTTGAGTATCTTCACGGACTTGCCGCTTTTTTTTACGATGTTCACTCCTTGGGAGAGCTGTTTGCGCTGGGTGCCATCGAGGGCATAGATGGCCTGGGAACCATCTGAGCTTTCTTGGATGGCTGAGAGACCCACGGCTTGGTTGAGTTCTTGCTCAAGTTTCTTCACATCCGAAGTGAAGCCAACGTAGCTGATGACAGAGCGTCCCGAGCTGTTGGTGGAAGTCATGCCGAAGACCGTTTCTCCTGTCAGCTCATAGCCTTTGTTCTCATCGATGCTCCATACCACCATGATGCGGCCGTCCTTCAAGGTCCTGACTTCGATAGGATTGACAATGTTCACCCATCTCCCGTTGATATACCATAACTGAGAATCACTCAGGTTCTTTGATACCTCAGATGCTACGGCAACGAAATACTTCATGCCGGGTTCCAGGTATTTTTTCTCCATGTACCTGAGCGCGATGTTTTGCGCTCCAGTCTTGGTGATGGTGATAGTGTTTTCTGTTGTACTGTAGCGGATGTCGGACGAACCAAGACGGTCGGCCACACGGTTGCGGTACCAGTCGGCTGCCTTCCAAGAATAGATGTTTGTTGGGATGGATGTCTCGACGGTGACTGTGGTTTGGTGGCTTGTACCTAAACCATCTATATAAGTTACTTTAATTTCGGCTTTACCTTCTTTGCTGCCTGCGTAGATGATGCCGTCGCGTACATAAGCCACCTCTGGGTCGGAACTCTCGCATAAGGCGTCGAGGGTGACGAATTGTGATGTGCCATCGTTGAGTGTGGCCTTCACTGAGAACGTTCTGGACTGGCCCAGGAACATATTCACGCTGGTGGGTGTTGCCACAATGCGCTTCACAGCAACTGCATCTTCAGTCACCAAGTTGTCGTTATCGATTTGAACAGACAACTCGGAACCAGAATAGGTCACTTCCTTGCTGAAACGAGAAGATTGCTGGATGCCAAGTCCTAAGTTGTTGGACGGGTCAACAAGAACAATGCGGAAGGTGCGTTCGGTAAGCATGCCTTCAAACTCACCGCTACGCGAGCCGATGGTGAGTGTGTGAGTGTCGTCATTCCATGAGAACGGGATTTCTGAGAAATGGCCTTTTTCGTAATTGTAGTTGTCGAATTCGTCCTCATAAAGCGTGAACGAACCATTGGCGCCTGGGTAGATGCGGATTTCGAGCTTGTCCCAATTGCTTTGAGAACTGAACTGCACTTTTGGACCCCAAGGGATAATCGAACCTTGACGGACATAAAGAGGCATTAGCGCCAGACTGACGTCACGAGTCACCTTCGTTCCGCCTTGGTATTGCTCTCCGGTCCAGATGTCGGTCCAGTCATCACCTTCCGGCAGATAGACGTTGCGATGCTCGGCCTGGGACTGTACCACTGGTGCCACAAGAATGTCACGGCCGAACATAAACTGGTCTTTCAGCTCGTGGGTGGCTCTGTCTGAAGGATAGGCGATACCCATGGCGCGCATGAAGGAATAGCCATCGTGATAAACCTGACGGTCCGTACTGTAGATGTAAGGCAACAGGGCATAGCGGAGGTTGATGTAACGGGCTATGATGTCATAGTAACTATCGCCTTCCTTGCCGAATTGGTAGATGGCACGGTCTGTTCCTGAACCATGGCTGCGCATGATGGTGCAGAAAGCACCAAACTGAATCCAGCGGCAGTAGAGTTCGTTGTAGGTGTCTTGGCCAGGACCCTGATAAGCGCCGTTGAAAAAACCACCGATGTCGCTGTTCCAGCTGGGGATGCCGCAAGCCGAATAGTTGAGCGCGGCGGGTATCTGTTTGGCAAGAGTCTCCCATGATGAGGTGACGTCGCCGCTCCATGTGCCGGCGCCGTAGCGTTGGAGACCAATAAATCCAGAACGAGTCATGATCATCACGCGTTTGGCCTCAGTAAGGGCGGATTTCTGAGCGCGGTGTCCTTCGTAAACACCGCTCGCGTGCATAAGAGGGAATATGTTGCGAACAGAACGCCAAGTATGCGAAGTTTCCAGAGAATGGGGATTCAAGGTGGCGTTGTCTTCACCATCCTTCTCCAGCACGATGAAGTCATTGGTTCTTTCCCAATCCTCGCCGCCTTGGTAATGGTCAGGCTCAGAGGAATCAACCCAGTAGGCATCCACGCCCTTGCTCACCAAACCCTCATACAGACATTTCCAGTAATAGTCGCGTGCTGACTGTTGATAAGGACTGTAGATGGCTACACCAGAGTTGGGGGGATAGGTGTCTGTCGTGATCTGATTGCCCATCTTCATCAGCTGGTTGTGCTGTTTGAAGTGTGCGTATTGCTTGGTGTCGGAACCGAAATTGGCCCAAAAGGAGATGAGCAGGTGGGCACCATCGTTATGCATACCGTCAATCATCTTGGGATAGTCTGTCTTGAACGTGGGGTTGAGGAACTCCATGGCGTTCCATTGATTGTTGCCGCCCCAATATTGCCAATCTTGGACCACACAGTCGATAGGAACATGGAGGGAACGGTATTTCTGAAGCACACCCAACGTCTCCATGGCACTCTGGTAGCGTTCCTTGCTCTGGAAGTAACCGAAAGTCCACAACGGAACCATAGGAGCCTGGCCCGACAGTTCGCGAACACGTTTCACCACATCGTCGCCTTGGTTCTCTGACCCTACAAGCACATAGTAGTCAACTGCATGGGCTGCCTCAGTACTGAAGGTGGCGCCATTCGAGGTGTTGTCGCTGAAATCGCAAGGACCGTACAAATCCCAATACAAGCCATAACCTCTCACCGAGTGGAAGAACGGAATCCATACCGACATGTTGTTCTGGACCATATGGCTGTAACTCTTGTTCCGGTGGTTCAAGTTTCCATCCTGTACTTGGCCAAAACCATAAATCGCCTCGCCTGTCGAAAGACGGAACGATTGCGCCACCTTGTACGGGTCGATGGTGTGTGATGTGCGCTTGGTGAACGTGGCTCGACCCCGCTCACGGATGAGCACAGTGCCATCAGGGCGATAGAAACCAATCAGCCCCGACGTTCTGTTGATGGTCACCACCACCTTCTCTGTTGCGAGGGTATCCACATTGCCGCCATTGATGATGGTGGGATTCACCTGCTGGGGTGTCATGGTCACCACTAACTTGGGGTCGGACTTGCCTAAGGCATCTGATGCCTGATACTTCGTCACTCGAACGATTTCGTGCGAATAGAATGTAATCTCAGTAACAATACCGTTGACGGTATGGGTGTAGTCCTGAGCATGAACTGGCGTCAGGACTAAAGCCAAAAGAACCATGAGAATCGCTCTTTTCTTCATCATCATTTCACACGAATTTCTTCTCATAATATGGATTGTTTGAAATTAATAATATTACACTTCATATATTAAGGTGTTCTGTGTTCAACCTCAGCTTCTGTGTTCAACCTCAGCCGTTGTGAACAAGATTACCTTCTTTCTCCACGATGAACCCTCGACGGATCAGGATGGTGATGGCATTGTCGATGGCGTTGTTGATTTTGACGCCCCGACGTGCGAAACCCAGCAGATGAGCTACCTGAAGCACCAGGTCAGCACGTGGAAGCGAGATGAGTTGCTCCATGGCGTATTCTGTGGCGTTCAGAATCTCAATCATCGGGATGTCTGTGATCTCACGCCCTTCTTCCTTGCGGTAGATCTTGAAGTCGCGGGCTATTTCCATAGATGTCCAGTAGGTACGAGTCTCTGCGTCTGACAACGGGTCAAGATAATAGGGCCTCAGCAGATTGTCGATGACGGTCTGCAGGGTAGAGGTTACCCTCGGCTGTTCCACGAGCCGGGCGATGGTCTTGTAGAGATAGGTGTTGTTGACCGGTTGCTCGCAGGTGATGACCTTCTGCACCATCTTGCCAATGATGTTCACACTTCTGCGGTCGTTGAAAGGCGGAAACACAACCTGATTCGGGATCTGCGCGTGCACATACATTGACTCGCGCTGGTTCACGTCCTCTATCACCTTCTCGCCTTGGAGCAAGGTGGCTATGGGAGCGTTGGGGTCAGCACTTGTGGCATTCTCCAACTGGACTTTCTTGTCGGTTTTCTTGTCCTTGGCGGGCGCTTTGTTCTCAAACGACCCCACATTCTCTCCGAAAGGCTTCGGCTGGGTGTTGTTCTTCTTCTCCTCGATGGCCTTGTCGATGGCTTCGACGATGCGTTTCATCACCCTTTGCTTGTTTTGGAACCAATCCACCGACCAGACACGCATGATGTTCCAGTGAAGGCCGCGGAGCACGCCTGTCTGCACAATCTCACGGTCACGGGCGGTCTTCGTCTCATAATAGTTCTTGCCGTCGCAGAGGATGCCCAGCAAGTACTCGTTCTTGTCATCCGGATTGCACACCGCGATATCGATCTTGAAGTTCGAACGACCCACTAATGGAACCACATCATAGCCTTTTCCCTTCAGCTCCTCTGCAATGAGCTGAGGCAGTGCCAGCTCGTTGTCCTGAGTCAACGCCTGACGATTGGCGAACATGCTGCCGTCGAGCGAGAGACGGCCTGTGGAAGCGAACTCAAGGAAGTTCTTCAAGCCCTCCACGCCTTTGGCGCTGGAGCGGCGCAAGTCGATTTGCTCGGCCCTGAGCGTCGAGAATACAATCATCTCATATCTTGCCCTGGATACGGCCACGTTCAGACGGCGCTCGCCGCCGGCGTTGTTCAGCGGACCGAAGTTCATCGACACATGGCCTGACTTGTCGGGGCCGTAACCCACGGAGAAGAGGATCACGTCGCGCTCGTCGCCTTGCACGTTTTCAAGGTTTTTGATGAAGATAGGCTCGTTGCAGTTGTAGGCTTTGTCCTCCAAATCCGGGTCTTTGGCAAGTTCGTCGATGAGGATGTCCTCAATCAGGTTCTGCTGCACCTTGCTGAACGACACAATGCCAATGCTGAGGTTGCGAAGGTTCTCGTCCTTTAGACGACGTACCACTTCGGCCACGATAGCTTGTGCCTCTGCCTTGTTGCTGCGGCTGTGTCCCTTGTCGTAAGTGCCGTCGATGGGGACAAGCGACACCTTCTGCAAGCGGTCGTCAATGGACGGGAAGGTGAAGAGCTTGCTGTCGTAGTAGTTGGCGTTGCTGAAAGCGATGAGGCTCTCGTGCTTGCTGCGGTAGTGCCAGCTCAAGTAGTGGCTTGGCATCGACAGCGTGATGCAGTCGTCGAGGATGCTCTCCATATCGTCGATGTCGGATTCCTCCTCATCAACCTGCTGGGTCGAGAAGAAACTGGTCGGGGGCATCTGCTTCGGGTCGCCCACACAGATGAGTGCTTTGCCACGTGCGATGGCGCCAACAGCCTCGCTTGTCGGCATCTGCGATGCCTCGTCGAAAATCACGAGGTCGAACTTTTCCGTATTCAGGTCGATGTACTGAGCCACGGATATGGGGCTCATCAGCATGCAGGGACAGAGTTTGGGAAGTAAGGTCGGTATTTGGTCGATGATCTTGCGGATTGATGAACCACGGCCACCGTTCTGGATATTGCGTTTCAGAATACCCATCTCGGAGTTCGACACGGCGGCGAGGGTTTGCGACGGGATGTTGGCGGCCAGACGGCAGTAGAGTTCCTTCTTGGTCAACTCCTGGAATTTCTGTGTCTCTTCCTTGTATTTCTTGACGGTGTCGTCAAAGATCAGACCGTCGAACATCTTCAGTTTCTCGTCGTTGGCGATGATGTGAGTGGCGAGAATGTGGAACACACCCTTACGCAACGCCACTGATGTTGTGTCGGGAGAGGCGGATGCTTTTTCTATCATAGCCACAGCGTCGCTCATGCCTATCTGTCGCAGTTCCTGTTTGCGCATGGTCCATTGCGACCAGTCCTTAGCCATGTCTATCGACGAGATCCATTGGCCGGTCTTCTCGGCGATGGAGGTGAGCAACTTATCACCCGGTAGGTCGATGATGGCGATGGAACGGATGTCGTTGAGACTGGAGTTCAACTGTGCGTAACTATCTGTGTAAGCCCTGAGCAAGAAGTCTTTAAGGCTCTTCCAAGTCGCCTCGGGTACGGAGTAGAATGTCTGGGCGACATCGGCGATGCCGAGGTTGTGACGGCGTTGGTAGTCGCTGATCAGCGCTGACAGGCGCCGGCCGTTCTCGATGGACCGCTCCATCGTCTCAAGGTCGCTGTTGCCAGTGCTCTCTCTCACCAAGATGTTCATGCCGCGTGTCATCAGCAGGTTTACCCGCTGCTGAAGCTGGCTGTGGCTGTCGAGCAGTCCGAAGAGGCGAGGCATGTCGTCGAACTTCACCGATGGGCAGATCGGACTCATCCGCTGCATGAATGTCCGTTTGGCGAAGAAACGTGGCACGAACCATTTGCTGGCGATCTCTTCCCATTCTGCGCGAAGTGCCCTGCTGTCGTGGTTGAAAATCTCTGGGCGGCACTGTTGCAAAACCATTTTCTCCACATCGTTCTTTTTCCTGCTTGTGGCGAGAAACTCCATGGCAAGCTGGGACTTCTCCTCGTTGGTGCAGACCGTGAAAAGGTCGTAGTTGAGCACAGGCGTGCCTGCGAGGGTGGTCAGGTACTCGTTCAGCCAACCGTAGTCCTCATCGTTGATGATGATGCTCTTTCCGAGATGCTGTTCTACGTTCTTCGAGGTGTTGCGAAGGTTCTCGAACCTCCTGCAGTACTCGTTGAGCGAGTTGCATAGGCGTTGCAATGAGACGCTGTCGGTTACCACCGGCTCCAGGCCGGCCAATGGGTGATTGGAAGGATGTCCTGTGATGTTGAACACGGTGTTGAGGTCGCCCAACTTCTCACACCACCGTTCCATCTGCTCACGGTTGGTGCGGAGGAACGTCTGGGGATTGGTGGGTTTCATCTCTGCGATGGCATTACCGTTCTCGTCTTTCTGGTGCTCCAAGTGGAGGTAGTTGGTGATGCAGTCGTAGAGTGAGTAGCCCGACTCATGACGAGTATGGAGGGAATCGGTGTAGCCAATCAGTTTCTTCCGGTCGTTGAACAGCTTGTCGGCAATCTTCTTGTAATCCTCCGGTTCCATGATGCGAACAGCTTCCAAGGCGGTTTTCATCTGAAGAAGGAAGTGCTGTTTGGTCACCTTGTTGGAGTGAAGCTCCAGACAGAAGGGGGCGAGCCCGATTTTGTCGAGTCGTTTCTGAACCACCGAAAGCGCGGCCATCTTCTCGGCCACGAACAGCACCCGCTTTCCTTGGTAAAGGGCATTGGCGATCATGTTGGTGATGGTCTGGGACTTGCCCGTGCCTGGAGGACCGTAAAGGATGAAACTTTTGCCACGGCCTGACTCCACCACGGCCTCCATCTGAGAGGAATCCACATCGATGGGGATGGCGTAGTCGCTCGGGGCGTGGTTGCGGTCCAACTCTCGGGCGTCAACCATGTCGTCGGTGTGCTCCAACTTCACTTTGCCTTCGATGAGGGAGGCCACTACTGGATTCTCTTTCAGTTTTGTGGCGTTGGTGTGGATGTCGTTCCACATCACGAACTTACTGAACGAGAACAGACCCAGCATCGACTCATTGAGCACATTCCAGTTCTTCATCTCGCTGATGGCTTTGCGGACCGTGGTCAGAACCAGTTTCACATCGATGCCTTTGGCGTCGGTCGGAAGCGGATAGAGCATGCCCAGATCCACATGAAACTGCACTTTCAACAATTCCACCAGGGTGGTGTTGAGGATCATTTCCTCTTCACGGGTGCGGATCACGTAGTCTGTACCTGAGCGGCGGATGATGTCAACGGGCATGAGGAGAATGGGGGCGAAACGAGGCACCACGCTACGGTCGTTCTCGTACCACTTGAGCATGCCCAGCACCAGGAACAAAGTGTTGGCGCCATTCTCTTCTATGGAGTTTCTGGAAGCTCGGTAGAGGAACTTCAATGCGGTGGAAAGCTCAGATTGAGTGAGATAGGATATCAGGCGGTTGCGCTGTATCTCGTCTGACACGAGCTCGCGCATGTGCGGGGCGATGACCTCAGAGTCGTAGATTTTGGTCTCGTCCATCTCAACCTTGGTCTCTGGGTATGGGTTGATGCGGTAGTCCTCACCGTCGAACATCCGGTCTTCCAAGGTGTCGATGTTGAACGAGACAAAGGGGATGGTTCTGCTGCCGTTGCGGCAGTTGAGCAAGTTGTTGCGAAGGGAGAAATCGAGCAGTTTGCGTTCCCATAGGTCAAGCTTGCTCAGGTTTTTCTTGTCATAGTCTAAGTTGAGTTCCAAGTGGTCGTGGATCTTGATCTGCTCAGTGGCGTTGTCGTGCTTCAGACCTTCGTTGTCGATCACGAAACTGTCACCCTCCTTGACCAACTGGGGCAAGGGAAGCACACCGGCCGCACGCGAACGGCGCACATCCACAAACAACTGGAAGGTCTCGCTGTTGCGGATGTTGGAAGTGGTCATCGCCACAGCGTCGTCGAAGGTCAAGGACTGGGAACTGGTGATGGCGGTGCTTTCCAACAGCACCAAGTCGTTGATGCCGTCTTCAGACGACTTCACAAGGTACGAGGAGTCATCGCCGACCACCTGTTGGTAGCAGTAGTCGATCAGCCAAGCACCTACAAATGCATGACCTTGGATGAACACAATCACGGGGTGAATGCTCGCGGCTTCGAGAACACTGGCCACCAGAAGGGTCGTGTCCAGACAGTTGCCTAACTTCTCGCCCAAAACCTTGTCTGCAAGACGTATGCGTTGACCCATCGCTTCGTAGCTCACTGGAGCGCTCACATACACAATGCCCTCGCTGCGTAGCGCCTCGTAAATGGCGGCTACCTGCATACGCACCCTGTTGCGGTCACCGCTCTGGTAACCGTCCATCGTGCAACTGCCGGAAAGACGCTCCAGAAAACTGGCGGCCTTCACCAATACACGGCTGATATATGGACTGTTGGGAGTGACGAAAGAGGCAATCAGCTCGGGCTTGATGCTCAGGCCCGTCCATTGGTCGTAAGCCATCAGACGAATGCTGTGTGACTGACGCAGTACCACCTCGTCTCCTACACTCAGGGAGGCTTCAAAGCAAGTGTCCATCGCTTCCGTCAAGTTCAGCAACTCTTTCTGTTCCACACTGATATCGATGCTGCTGATTTTTAACTTCATGTTACGTGGAACCTCGTCGAACAGCACCTCGGTGTGTTTGATCAATTCACCGTCGAGGGATAGTCTTACAGATTTCAGCGTCTCTTCGCTGTTGTTCTCTATCTCGCAGGAGGTGATGGTCCTTACGTTGTTGTGCTGCATGCAGAAATTGATGCATGGCAGGTATTCCAGCTTCAAATCAATTGTTCTCTCGTCCATGTTGTGTATGTGGTTAGCGTGTTGTTTCTTTATTCTTTATGGTATGCTCGATGACAAGCACTTTGGTGCATATACAATGTAATTTGCGAATTTACACATTTTTTCTGTTTTACCAATACGTGCCACTGTTTTTTCTGTTATTTTGTCCTTATTAATTATTTGCACAAAAGCTTTTTATTTCCCTTTCCATCTTTTTCTTCATCAAAAAATGGAAGTTTAGTTTTGAGACCAACCTGTGCGCCCCGTGAAAAATAGAAAAAACTATAATCTGCATTTTTATCACTATTATCAAATCTGAAATGACTTTATGCTCCGATTTTTCAGAAAAACATAACATATAGTCAAGTAAAACATGATAATTGATGCTTTTTGGCGTTTTTTTAAGGAATAACTAAATTTTTGCCAAAAATATTATCTGATTTTCAAAGAAAAAAATTAATTTTGCAAACAGAAAGCGACAACCATGACCAAACGAGCGGATGTCACTCAAGAAACAGACTCGCAAACGATTGGCTGTCAAAATTTTATGTTTATTCGTTAATTCAATTATTCGAACTCGACTTATGGAAAGAGTTACCGTACTTCAGCCCGAGAAGATGATCAATGGATGGATTGACCCTAAGTTCCTGCCAGATGGAAAGGACCGTTATTATCTTCGCAACAAACAAGCCAAGAAACCACGCGGGGGATGGCGTCATCTCACAAGTGAGGAGATAGAGACACTCGTGAAGAATGACAACTCAGCCGCTAGTTGGGACAATATCTTGGTGACTGATGAGTTCGACCCTATGATGATCAAGGACAACAAGTTTTACGGACTTGTGCGTATAGGTCGTGTTACCGGTAATGGATTACGGTACCACGACCTTCGGCTTCCTATAGGTATCACCAATTCCAACATACACAGTTGCGATATTGGAGATGATTGCGCCATCCATGATGTCCACTACCTCTCACACTATATCATCGGCAACCGTTGTATGCTGTTCAACATCCAGGAGATGGCCACCACCGACCACGCCAAGTTCGGCAACGGAATCATCAAGGATGGTGAGTCTGAGGAAACAAGGGTCAGACTCGAGGTGATGAACGAGACGGGGTGCCGCTCTGTGGCGCCTTTCGACGGCATGATTACCGCTGACGCATATATGTGGGCCAAGTTTATCGACGACACCGTGCTCCAGCAGAGGCTCACCGAGATCACACAGGCCCGCTTCGACAATCACCGCGGTTACTATGGAATGATAGGGGAGGAGTGTGTCATCAAGAACTCTTCCATCATCAAGGATGTGAAAATCGGTACCAACTGCTATATCAAGGGTGCCTCCAAACTCAAGAACATCACCATCAACAGCAGCGATAAGGAACCATCCCAAATCGGAGAGAACGTCATCATGGTGAATGGTATTGTGGGACTCGGATGCCGCATTTTCTACAGCTGCACAGCCGTCAAGTTCATGCTCGGAAACAACTGCAACCTCAAGTATGGAGCGCGACTCATCAACTCCATTTTGGGCGACAACAGCACCATATCCTGCTGCGAGGTGCTCAACAACCTCATCTTCCCGGCGCATGAACAGCACCACAACAACTCATTCCTTGTGGCATCAGTCATTCTCGGACAAAGCAACCTTGCCGCAGGAGCAACCGTCGGAAGCAACCACAACAGCCGAACCAACGACAACGAGATTGTCGCAGGACGAGGATTCTGGCCTGGACTCTGCAGCAGTCTCAAGCACTCCAGCGTCTTCGCTTCTTACACTTTGCTCGCCAAGGCCGCTTATCCCGCCGAAATGCATATTCCACTGCCGTTCTCGCTTGTCAGCAACGATGAAGTGCATGGAGAACTCCATGTAATGCCAGCCTTCTGGTGGCTCTTCGACATGTATGCCCTCGCACGAAACAGCTGGAAGTATTCCACACGCGACAAACGAGTGAAGAAGATACAGAACATCGAATTCGACACATACGCACCCGACTCCATGGAAGAGGCCATCACCGGACGTAAACTGCTTGCGCTCTGGACTGCTAAGGCGTTCCTGAGAAAGGAAGGAAAGACTTGGAACGACCTCGACGACGAGAAACTTGCCGATATAGGATGCAAGTTGCTCGATGGAGACCGAAGCGTGGTGGACAGCCTCGAAGTCTTTGGGGAGAACATGGAGAAAACCAAGCGACCCACCCGCATATTGCGCGTCTATGACGGATACCATGCCTATGGAGACATGATCGTTCATTACGCCGTGATGAATGTGCTCAAGTATCTGGAGGACAATCCGAAGGAGAACTTTGCAACCATGTCGAAACTGCTTGACAGCAGAAGGCAGCGGGAATGGGTGAACATGGGAGGTCAACTCATGATGATGACTGACCTCGACCGCCTGCGCGATGATATCCGTGAGGGAAAACTCGACAGCTGGGACGCCATACACAAGCGTTACAACGATATATGGAAACGTTATCCTGTTGATAAACTGCGCCATGCTTACCTCTCCTTGCGGTTTGTTCTGCACACCAAGAAAATCACACCAGAGATGTGGATGGATGTGCTCGAGAAAGAGAAGAAGAACCAACAGTACATCTCCGACCAAGTATATGCATCACGTCTCAAGGACTACAAGAACCCATTCCGATGTGCCACCTATAGAAATGAGGAGGAGATGACAGCGGCTATCGGCACGATTGAGGACAACAGCTTCGTCAAGCAGATGCGTGAGGAGGCGGCCAAGAACATCAAGAGAATTGAGAAAATCAAGGCTAAATTATAAGCGCGTCCAACAAGTGTGTGCTTACGGATTAATTTTATGAACGGGGTATCTTTAGAAGGCCCCTTGAACGCCAACACAAAACAAATCAATATTATTTCAGACATTTATGAATCTTAAAGACAACAAGTATGCACAGTATGCACTGGTGCAGGAAATGATGGGCACTGTTCCGACAGTGGAGAAATTCAACCCCGATTGCACAAAGGAAATTGCGGAGAAAGTGGCAAAGGCCGGCCGTCTCTTCTTCTCGGGAGAAGGCTCAAGCCGTATCTTCCCCTCGAAGAACGCCGCACGTAAGGCCAAGACTTGGGGGCTGGACCTCAATCTCCAGACTGAGGGCGCGCGACAGGCTGCTCAGTACGACCTCTCCAAGTTTGCCGTTTGCCTCGCCTCTAACTCCGGACGCACCAAGGAAACACTCCTGCTCGCACGCAAACTGAAGGCCGAGGGCAACGAACTGCGCTTCGGACTGACCGCCAACCCAGGCACACTCCTGGAGGAGGCCTGCACCGCCACTCATGTGCTCAACTGCGGATGGGAGAATGCCGTGGCCGCTACCAAGAGCGTTGTGGAGCAGGCCCTGTGGGCTGAGTCCATCCTCTGGAACATCGCCGGTAAGGACATGAAGCCTGAACTGGCCAAACTGCCCGCCCTCATCGAGCAGGCACTGACAATGCCCATTCCTGAGGAAGTGGTGAAACTCGCGATGAACGCCAGCACCATCTTCTTCGCTGGCTATAACGACGGAGTGGCTGAGGAACTGACGCTCAAGACCAACGAGATCACCCGCCGCAAGAGCGACTTCCTCGAGGGCACCTATGCCGTGCACGGCATCGAGGAGGTGATGGAGAGCACTGACGTCGTGTTTGTCGTCGATCCTATCGAGGAGGAAATCGAGAAGTTCCAGGACGTGCTGGAGAAGAACGCACATGTGCATGTGGTGGCTATCGCAGACCACGACACGCCGTTCACCACCATCAAGGTGCCTTCAGCCGGTTCGCTCCAGCCCTACGTTTATCTTTGCGCTGGATGGAATGTTCTCGTTGAGATCGGCATCGCCGAGGGTATCAACCTCGACAAACCGACCCGCGCCCGCAAGGTGGGTAACGAGATCCAAGGATAATCAACGATAACGTCTGTTCGATGATTTCATGAGAATTACAAACATGATTCTCATTACATTGGAATTCATGAATAATTTGTGTTATATTTGTGGTAATTCATGTTTATGATCAACATAAATTAAGACAATTATATTACTGATCTATTTTCGTCGAATTCGCGTTAAACTTTAAGTTGATCTTTGTTTCAATAATGCCGCTGTCTGTATGGATGGCGGCATTTTTCTTTTTCATGTGACTGAATGTGGAAAAAAACCTGTTTTATTTCTTTTTCTTATTTCCATTTCATATTTTTGCATGTGAAATCGTTTAAGGGGTCTTCTATAAATTGTCTTTCAGGAAAAATGCGATTAAGCGAGGACAGAGCCGAACTTGTTCGAACTTTGTCGAGCGGCAGCATTTTAGGCGAAACCAAATTCTGAGGATTTCTTTAGCAGATGGCTGTGCAGAAGGAGGGAGCAATGCGGGCATTGTGACCGACTGACAAACAGCCAGATGCAAAGAAAGACCTAAATTTACGAAAGAGTTCATAGTAACCCAAGAAGGATTATTATTTTTGTGAACGGGGAATTTTTAGAAGGCCCCTTCTGATGACTTTTATACAGAAACAGAGAACATTAAAACATAGTATTAACCATTTTATTTTGTGTATTGATTATGAAAAAGTACGTATGCGACATGTGTGGCTGGGAGTACGATCCCGAGGTGGGCGACCCTGACAATGGTATAGAACCAGGTACCGCTTTCGAGGACCTGCCCGAGGACTTTGTTTGTCCGCTCTGCGGCGTTGGCAAGGACGAATTCTCCCCAGTAGAGTAATCACAAGCGTGAGACAAAGAGAGAGCCAGCAGTTACCCTGCCGGCTCTCTTTTTCAATGGATAGATAGCATCTATTTATTCTATAGGCCAAACCTAAGAAATATTGTGAAGAATGTCTATCAGGTTGTGGTCTATCTGTCGGTTCTCGCGGATGACCCTTGAGAACGGTACATAGACGATTTCGTCGTTGGCGATACCCACCATCACATTCCTAAGGCCTTTCTTCAACGCATGGATGCTCGCTGAGCCCATGCGGCTCGCGATAATACGGTCGTGGGCCGACGGATGACCGCCTCGCTGAAGGTGACCGAGAATGGAGATACGGACGTCAAGGCTCGGTATCTCGTTTTTCACCAATTCGGCATAGTGCATCGCACCGCCATGGGTGTCGTTGGCTGCTACCAGGACGATGCTGCTGTTTTTCTTCTTCTTAATGCCTTGTTTGATGGATTGGAGGAAGTCTTCCTCTTTCACGTTCACACTTGGGATAATCGCTTCCTCGCAACCAGCCGCCAAGGCACCGTTCAATGCCAGGAAGCCAACGTCGTCACCCATTACCTCCACGAAGAACATACGGCTGTGGGAGGTGGCAGTGTCGCGGATCTTGTCCACGCATTGCATCACCGTGTTCAATGCGGTGTCGTAGCCGATGGTCGTGTCGGTGCCAAAGAGATTGTTGTCTATCGTCGCGGGAATGGCAATGCAGGGGAAGTCGAATTCCTGGGCGAAAATCCTCGCGCCCTGAATGGTGCCGTCACCACCTATCACCACCAAAGCGTCAATATTCTCGTTCTTGAGGTTCTCGAAAGCGCGCTTGCGACCTTCAGGAGTGTGAAACTCCTCACTTTGAGACGATTTCAGAATGGTGCCTCCCTGCTGGATGATGTTGCTCACATTCTGAGTCTTGAACTCATGTATGTCGCCTTCAATAAGGCCTTTGTAGCCTCGGAAGACGGCTTTGACCTTGTAACCGTTCGAGATGGCTGAACGGGTCACGGCCCTGATGGCGGTGTTCATTCCCGGAGCGTCATAACCTGCCGTGATGATGCCTATACATTTGATTTCTGCCATAATAGTCGGTTTTTTATGATATTGATGTTTAGAAAGTCATGATGTGATGTCGAGTTTCTCCACAATCTCGGCCTTGCAGGCCTCCATCAGCCATTTGGGAGTAGAGGTGGCGCCGCAGATGCCGACCGACCGAATCCCCTCGAACCATGCATAGTCAATCTCCGACGGACTGCCAATCATGTGGGTGCGGGGATTCACAGACAGGCATTCGTTGTAGAGAACTTTGCCATTGGAACTTTTCTTCCCGCATACGAAGAGTATCATGTCGTGGCGCTGGGCGAACGACCTGATGTTGGGCATACGGTTGGCCACTTGGCGGCAGATGGTGTCGTAGTATTGGAACACGGCATCGTCGCTGATATGCTGGCTGATGTAGCGCACAATCTCGCGGAAACCCTCAAGCGACTTGGTGGTTTGAGAGTATAGCAGGATGTCGCGGTGGAAGTCCAGGCGCTTGGCGTCATCAAGGTTCTCAATCACGATGGCCTTGCCGTCGGTCTGACCTACCAGACCTACCACCTCAGCATGGCCGTTCTTGCCGTAAATCACTATCTGCTTCTCATGCAAAGGGTCGCTGTCATAGTCACGCTTGATGCGTTTCTGCAAGTTCAACACCACAGGACAAGTGGCGTCGAGAAGCTCGATATGGTGGGCGGCTGCCTGTTCGTAGGTGGAGGGTGGTTCTCCATGGGCACGAAGCAGCATCTTCACGTCCGAAAGACTGCTCATGTCCGTGTGATCCACTGTCCGTAAACCCATCTTGCTCAGACGTTCACACTCCTCACCATTATGAACGATGTCGCCTAAGCAATACAAGGTGTCGTTGTTCGACAATTCCTCCTCCGCCTTGTTGATGGCGCGGGTCACACCGAAACAGAAACCCGAGTCCTTGTCTATCTCTATGTCTATGTGCGACTTCATTCGCTGGCCGCTTGCATATACTGGTCCAGGAGCCATGCGTCCTGTTCTTCGTAGGTCAGGTGGCTGTTGTCAAGCACAACGGCATCGGGAGCCTGGCGCAAAGGACTCACCTCACGGGTCATGTCCAGATGGTCGCGCTCCTTCACGTTGCGGAGAATCTCATCGTAGTCGATCCCTTCTTCTCCTTTAGCCTTCATCTCGTCGTAGCGGCGCTGGGCCCTGATCTCTGCCGAGGCGGTCAGAAACACTTTCAGTTCCGCATCTGGGAAAACGGTCGTGCCGATGTCCCTGCCGTCCATCACGATGCCCTTCTCCTTACCCATGGCCTGGAGTTGGTCTGTGATGGCTTGGCGTACATATGGGAGGGCTGATATGCGGCTCACTTTCGACGACACCTCCATCGAGCGGATCTTATCCTCCACAACCTCGCCGTTGAGACAAGTCAACTGCTTGCCGCTTTCTGGGTCGATGGTGAAACTGATCTTGATGTCTTCGAGGTGTCCCTTCAATGCTTCCTCCTCGATGCTGTCCTCATCAATCCAGCCATGGTTGATGGCATACAAGCAGACGGCACGGTACATCGCGCCGCTGTCGATATAGATGTAGCCGATACGCTTGGCAAGCGCTTTTGCCATTGTGCTTTTGCCGCACGAGGAGAATCCGTCTATGGCTATGGTAATCTTCTTCATATTTATTATTTCTTTTTGATGTAATCTTGTGAGTGATTGTCAATAATCTTGTTAAATGGATCGGAAAAGCCGGAAAGTCCGTGATAAATCCTTATTACAGCGAGAACGACGCGTTGACAAGCAGGGAGGAGGCACCAACGTGGTATTTGCCGTAGCCAAGGCCTAACTTGAACTTCTTGATCGACACGCCCGCTCCCAAAGAGAAACCAGCCCAATGCGCGCTCTCGTCGGCCACCTTCATCTCCTTGGAACGGCGGAAACTATAGCCAATGGCTACCCATGTGTTGGACGAGGGAAAGATATCCGCACCAAGCGAAACATGCTTGATGAGACGCTTGCCGAAACTCTCCTCCTCACCGCTGATATCATAAAAGTAATCCTTGCTCCAGTGGGTGAGGTTGTCGAAGGTGAACGACAGACGGAACGGACTGTTGGGCACGTCTTTCGAAATGCCCAAAGCCAGGTTGAAGGGCATGGTCTCCAGGTCTTCCTCAAAGGCTTTGACCTGTCCTCCAAGATTCTGGGCGACAATACCCACCGACCAACCACGGACATCATCGTAGTAATTCAAGCCAAGATCCACACCCAAGCCCACTGAGGAGAACTCACCATAGTTGGAAAACAGGGCCTTCGCCGTCACAGCGCCTGTCCAACGGTCACTTAGACCATAACAGAACGAACCCTGGATATCAATGTCCTTGGCGCTGAACTTTCCCTGCTCTTCCATGTTCTCAGTCGTCTTGGTCATACTCCCGTAGTTGAGGTACGAAGCACCGAAACCTATCGTGCTGCGGGTGCCCAAGGCCTTCGCGTAGCCCGCGCTCAACTTGTTTGTACCGGCAATGTAGGTCATGAAGTTGAGGTTCAACGTGTTGTCACTCACATTGGCCAGAAGGGCGGGGTTGCTGAACATCAAGGTAATGTCGTCCTCGATGAGCGACACGTTGTTACCACCCAAAGCGGCTGAATGTGCCGATATGGGGATGTCGAGGAAAGAGTAGGCCGTGTTGCCGTCCTGGGCTCTGGTAGTCCCAAAACAACTACACACCATGAGTATTGCAGGAATAGTTCTTCTCATCGCATTGTTGTGGAATTCCGGTTCAAAGTTACGAATTAGTGAGCGAAAAGCCAAATTTATTTGGACTTTTCCGAACGCGAGTAACTTCGACGCAGTCAAAGTTACCGTTTTTTATTTTCATATTCACATATTAGCGGAGTGTTATAGTTCGTTCTTTTTTATAAATAACGTAAATAAGGGCGTTTTATTATTCCTTGTCAGGGATACATCAACCTTGCCACACAATGACTGCCATATGGCAATTATGGCAAAGAATACCGCTTTTTGGGACGTCTGAAGCTCTTTTTTCATAAAAAATCTTTTTTTAGGGCAAAAAAAAGACCACATTCTTGACGTGGTTGAAAAAAAAGTGTTACATTTGCACGTAACATGGTTAACAGCGGAATCATTAAATACAAAAAACAATAAACTATGGAAATTAAGAAATCAGAAAAAGCGGATCTGGAGAAACACAAAGGTACGTCTCTCCTTATAGGCTACATCGTGGCGTTGGCGCTGCTCTTTGCTTGCTTTGAGTACACCACACGCGACTATGTCGAGACTGAGCCTGTCATCTACGCTGCTTCTGCAGTGTCAGAGGAGGAAGTAATCCCCATCACTCAGCCCATCTTCCAAGCTGCTCCACCACCACCAGCTAATGCACCACAGGTGTTTGAGGTGCTCAACGTGGTCGACAACAACAAGGAAATCGCTGAGGAAGAGGAAATCGAGTCTACCGAGGCTTCCACAGAGGCCATCAGCGGTCCTTCAGGCCCCGTGGTGACTGGTCCCGTGGTGACAGGACCTGTGACTGCTGTCGAGGAGGAAACCGACGAAGGACAGATCTTCCAGGTGGTAGAGCAGATGCCTGAGTTCCCAGGTGGTATGGAGGCACTCATGAAGTACCTGCAGAAGAACATCAAGTATCCTTCACGCGCACAGGACAACAACGTGCAGGGTCGTGTGATGGTGACCTTCGTGGTCAACAAGGACGGTTCTATCGTGGATCCTGAGGTCATCAAGGCCGTGGATAAGGACCTTGACAACGAGGCGCTCCGCGTGGTGAAAGGCATGCCTAAGTGGAACCCAGGTAAGCAGCGTGGTAAACCAGTGCGCGTGAAATACACTGTGCCTGTGACTTTCCGCCTGCAGTAATGCTCATCTGTTGAATCAGGATAAGGAAAAATGGACTGCAAACCATCAATGCGGTCCATTTTTCTTTTCCCTTTTAACTTCCCCTTTAACTCCCTTTTTAACTTCCATTTTAACTTCCATTTTAACTTCCATTTTAACTCCCTTTTTAACTCCCTTTTAATATATAATAATGTATATGTACAGTCAAGAACAACTCACCACGGGTATCAACGACTATATCGATGCCTTGAACTACAATCCGCAACCTTCAGGACTTTACGATCCCATTAGGTATGTACTTGCGGCTGGAGGCAAACGTATGAGGTGTATATTGATGCTCATGGCTTATAATATGTATAAGGAGGATGTCAAGACCATCTATCCCAATGCGGCCGGACTCGAGACTTACCACAATTTCACGCTCCTCCACGACGACCTCATGGACAGAGCCGATATGCGAAGAGGACGGCCTACCGTTCACAAGAAGTGGAACGACAACGCCGCCATCCTCTCTGGTGATGCCATGATTATCTTGGCATACCAGCTGATGACTTGCAATGGCGGTCAGAACCAGGACAAGATACTCAAGACTTTCTCCGACGCCGCGCTCGGAGTCTGCGAGGGACAGCAGTACGACATGGAGTTTGAGCAAAGGGATGATGTGACGGAAGGGGAGTATATGGAGATGATTCGGCTCAAGACCTCCGTACTACTTGCCGCGGCGCTCAAAATCGGCGCACTGCTCGCTGGGGCAAGCGATGACGACGCACAACTCCTCTACGAGTTCGGTGAGAAAGTAGGACTGGCCTTCCAACTCCAGGACGACTACCTCGATGTCTATGGCGACCCTAAGGTCTTCGGCAAAAAGATCGGAGGCGACATACTCTGCAACAAGAAGACCTTCATGCTCATCAACACAATGGCGCTCTGCGACGATTTGCAGAGAAAGGATTTACAGGCATGGATTGACAAGGCTGACTTCGTGCCGGAGGAAAAAATCAAGGCGGTAAAAGCCATCTACGATGCCGTTGACATCAAGACCGTGTGCAAGAACAAGATGCAACAGCTCTACGACGAGGGATTCCTCGCTTTCTCTAAAGTCAGTGTCGAGGAGTCACGCAAGACGATGCTGAAGGAGTACGTGGAGCAGCTGATGGGAAGGAAATACTGATATGCTCATCGACACCCACGCACATATCGACGGAGAGGAGTTCGACGACGACCGCCTCGAAGTCATCAGTCGTGCCAAGGAGGCAGGGGTGGGGAGCGTCTTCATCCCTAATGTCAATGTCGCTGGCGTTGGTAAGATGCTGCAGGTCTGCTCCGAAAACCCTGGATACCTCTATCCCATGATCGGACTTCATCCTGAAGACGTGGATGCCGATTACCAGAAGGCGCTCGACACCCTGGAACGGATGATCACTCCCGACAATCCGTTCATCGCTGTAGGCGAGGTTGGACTCGACTTCTATTGGGACACGACATTCCGGGCGCAGCAGGTGGAGGCTTTCGAATCCCAGGTCGAATGGGCGCTGGAATACGACCTGCCGTTGATGATACACGCTCGGTCGGCGCATCAGCAACTGGTGGAAACCTTGGATAAATATCGGGGAAGAGGCTTGACGGGCGTCTTTCATTGTTTCACTGGCACTGAGGAGGAAGCACGGCAGTTGCTCGCATTCGAGGGGTTCGCATTGGGTATAGGAGGCGTCCTTACCTTCAAGAAGTCCAAACTGCCAGAGGTGCTGGCACGTGTCGTCCCACTCGAGAGGGTGGTGCTCGAAACCGACTCGCCCTATATGGCACCGGTACCTCATCGGGGAAAACGAAACGAATGCGCATTCGTCGCCGAGGTGGCAAAATACCTCTCACAAGTCTATCAAGTGGAGGAAGAGGTCATTGAGGCAACAACAACCGACAATGCAACCAGAATTTTCAAAAAATACCCTACTTTGAGGTCATAAAACAACGAAATTGCGTTTTTTTTCATCAAAAAATGAAGTTTAACTCGCAAACGTTCGTTTAGTATAAAAAAAATAGGTATTTTTGTCTTTGAAATCGTTGGCAAGTCACATTTTTTTTGTAATTTGCACCCGATTTCTAACAGATAGGGTGAATTGCGGCCTTACAAGGAGAGATGCTCGAGTGGCTGAAGAGGCACGCCTGGAAAGCGTGTAACCGTCAAAAGCGGTTCCGGGGTTCGAATCCCCGTCTCTCCGCTTACCTATCAATGACAACAAAATTGGCTAAGAAAAGAAAAACGATCATAACACTAACGAAAATAAGAAACATTAATAATTATTAATCTTAAAAATTCAAACACACAATGAAAAAAGTATTTGCAATCATTGCTTTGATGGGAGTCTTCACTTTCGGAATGACTCAGTCAGTATTTGCTCAGGATGAGGCAAGTGTGGATTCTGCTGCTGTTGAGCAGGTGGACTCCGCAGCTGTTGACTCTGCTGCTACAGAAACTGAAGAAGTGGCTGCTCCTGCACCAGAGGTGGAGGAAGCTGGTATGTACAAGAACATCAAGACCAAGTTCATTGAGGGTTCTGCAGGATTCATGGCTCTCGTAGCTGTCGCTCTTATCCTCGGTCTTGCTTTCTGTATCGAGCGTATCATCTATCTCTCTCTCGCTGATGTGAACACAAAGAAACTGCTCGAGGGCATCGAGGACAAAGTCAACAAGGGAGACATCGAAGGCGCTAAGGCTATCGCACGCGACGAGCGCGGACCAGTGGCTTCTATCGCTTACCAGGGACTCATGCGTATCGACCAGGGACTCGACGTGGTGGAGCGTTCTGTTGTTTCATACGGAGCTGTGCAGTCAAGCTACCTCGAGAAGGGTTGCTCATGGATCACACTCTTCATCGCCATGGCACCGTCTCTCGGATTCTTGGGAACTGTGATCGGTATGGTGCAGGCTTTCGATGATATCCAGCGCGCAGGTGACATCTCTCCGACAGTCGTTGCCGGTGGTATGAAGGTGGCCCTTATCACAACAATCTTCGGTATCGTCGTTGCTCTTATTCTCCAGGTATTCTACAACTACATCCTTGCAAAGATCGAGGGTATCACTTCCAAGATGGAGGATGCTACCATCTCTCTGCTCGACATCGTTTCCAAGTACGAGGCTAAGAAATAATCCCGGCTTGCAGAACCAACCTTTGTAGTAAAGTAGTATTAATCAATTAAAGGAGAACAATCAATGAAATCATTAAAAATATCAGATTACGTCCTTTGGGGTCTGTTTGGACTTAGCGCTATCGTACTCCTGCTCTTCTTGTTCGTGGGATACGACACTCCATACGAGGAGGCTCCGAAGTTCGTCGCTCCTAAGATGCTCGACGTCCTGCTGTGGTGGATGTACATCCTCATCGCTGCCACTGCCGTCTTGACCATCTGGAGTGCCATCAAAGGAATGGGCGCAGCTGGTGGTCCCCAAGCTAAAGGCTTGGCGGGCAAGACTGGTTACATCGCTTTTGGACTGCTCATTGTCTCTGTCATCATCGGTGCTTTGGTAGGTGCCGCCGACAAGGATACACTCCTCATCAACGGTCATGCTTTCTCAGCTGCCGAACACAAGACAGACTACCTGCTCACTGACATCTCCATGATCTCCATCACTATCATGATGGTGGCAACGATCATCGCACTTATCGTCAGCATGGTAATTCAGCCTAAGAAATAACATCAGAAGAAAGGAGTAACTATGGCAAGAAAGAAAAGAAAAATGCCGTCGTTGAACACGACATCTACGGCTGACATCTCGTTCATGTTGCTCATCTTCTTCCTGGTAACAACATCTATGGACACCGACCGTGGTCTGGGACGTACACTCCCCAAACCACCAGAGGATGAGGAACAGCAAAACGAAATCGATGTGAAGGAGCGTAACCTCCTCAATATCCGTGTCAACAAGGACAACTACCTGATGATCGGTGACGATTTCGTATCCCTCGCTGATGTTAAGCCAAGGGCTAAGGAATTTATCGCCAACTTCGAGAATCTTAGCAACCTCCCCGAGAGAAATCCTAAGAGCATCGAACTTCTTGAGAACTCAAGGCTCAGCAGTAGTCCTGAAGCAGGAAAATACATGACTGCATCCGGAAAACTGATGGTCACCGACAAGCACGTCATCTCTGTGCAGACCGACCGTGGTACAAGCTACTGGGTCTATTTCGAGGTGCAGAACGAGCTTGTGGCTGCTTACAACGAACTGCGTGACGATCTCGCTGAGGCTGCTTTCGGCCGCCATTACGAGAACTGCACTTCAGAAGAGCAGGAGGCTATACGTCATTTCTATCCTCAGAAGATATCTGAGGCCGAACCCAAAAAATACGGAAAGGCTTTATAATGAGTAGATTTAATGGAGGGAACAAAAGGGAAATGCCCGAACTGTCAACTTCTTCACTCCCTGACCTGATCTTCACCATCCTCTTCTTCTTCATGATGGTTACATCCATGCGTGAGGTGACACTGAAGGTGAGAATACAGAAACCTGTGGGAACAGAACTTGAGAAATTGGCACGTAAGTCATGTACTTCGTTCATTTACATCGGTAAACCAACCGAAATGCTGAAAGCCCAGTATGGTGAAGGCACTCGTATTCAGCTCAATGATGACTACGCAGAAGCAACCGAAATCTACAATTTCGTGATGTCTGACCGTGGAGAACTTGCAGAAATCGATAAACCTTTCTACACCATCTCGTTGAAAGTGGACCGCGAGACACCTATGGGTATCGTGACCGATGTAAAGCAAGCGCTCAGAAAGGCGTACGCCTTGAAGATCGTATATTCAGCTGACCAAAAAAATGATTAGCCAAACGTGGCTATGAAACAATAGGAAAAAAGAGGATGCCCACAGCATCCTCTTTTTTAGCTATAGTATCTATAGCATCTATAGTATCTATAGCATCTATAGTATCTATAGCATCTATAGAATCTATAATTTTTCTCCTCTCAACTCTATCAAAATGCCTATGCCACTCTCCATTCAGACCCCAGACGGTTCCAATCGTATCTTGCTGCACACCTGCTGCGCGCCTTGCAGTTCTGCCATCATAGAGTGCTTGCTTCAGCACAGCATCACACCTGTCGTCTATTATTGCAATCCCAACATCTACCCTCAGGAGGAGTACCTCATACGCAAGAACGAGTGCTCGCGCTATGCGCAGTCGCTTGGACTTGAGATTGTGGATGCTGACTACGACCACGATGCTTGGTTGCAGAAGATGAAAGGACTGGAGAACGAGCCTGAACGTGGCGCTCGTTGCCTTAACTGCTTCAAGATGCGTTTGCTCGACACAGCGCGTTACGCGCACGAACATGGTTTCACCGTCATCACTACAACGCTCGCCTCAAGCCGATGGAAAAGTCTTGAACAAATCAATGAAGCTGGCAGTTGGGCGACATCACAATTCCCAGATGTCATCTTCTGGGATCAGAACTGGCGTAAGGGAGGTCTGCAGGAACGTCGCCTCGCCATCATCAAGGAATACAATTTCTACAACCAGCAGTACTGCGGCTGCGAGTTTAGTATCAGATCCATTGACCATTGATCATTGACCATTGACTTCGCCGAAACAAATACTATCGTCCACTTTAACTCCCACTTTAGCTCCCTCTTAGAATAGGAAATCTTCCTCTTCCTCGTTCTTGCGGGCGGGCTGATCCGGTTTCTTGTTCATGCTTTCCTGAATCTCTTTCATGGTCATGCCGTAGGTGGTTCGCAGCACACGGAACTCCGTACGGCGGTTCAGTGCGTTGCATATTTCTTGGTCATCCTCAGAACCCAGTTTCTTGATATATGCTTCCGTCAGTGTGTCGCCTTCATTCAGGAACTTATACGTCTCTGTGAGTTTACGTCTCACAACCTTCGGACGCGACTCGCCATAGCCTTTGGCTGTCAGGCGGTCGCTTTTGATGCCGTGGGCAATCAGATACCTCACTACCGACTCCGCGCGTCGTTGCGACAGACGCTCGTTGTAAGCGTCATTGCCGCGATAGTCGCAGTGCGCACTCAACTCGATGGTGATATTAGGGTTCTCATTGAGCATAACCACCAGTTTGTCGAGGGCTTCCGTCGAAGCGTCGGTCAAGGTCGCCTTGTCGAACTCATAGAAGATATTGTCGATCAACACCGGGATGTTGATGGGTGGCAAAGGGAATTGAAGTGTGCTGTCGATGCTCTCGTTGGTGTCCCATGGGAGGCTGATCTCCTGCTTCACGTTCAAGTAGCCCTTGCAGGTACCAAGCAGCACGTAATCCACACCAGGTTTGATGACCTGCGTGAACGAACCGTCCATCTTTACGCTTAACTTCAAGTTAGTACCGTCATTGCCCACCATATAGACCAGGGCCTCGGGCAACTCATATCCATCCTTTTCATACACCCAGCCCGTGATGGTCTGCATAATCTCTGGATTCTCAAACGAGTAGATATGGTCCCAGCCTTTGCCGTCGTTGCGGTTGGAACAGAAAAATCCTCGGTTGTGGACTCCCTCGAAGGTCATGCCGAAATCGTCTCCCATCGAGTTCATGGGCGATTGCAGGTTCTCTATCGACCAACGTCCTGTGCTGTCGCTTACAGCCTTGAACAGGTCCAAGCCACCCATGCCGGGATGACCGTTCGATGAGAAGTACAGTTCGCCGTTGGGACGGAACGTGGGGAACATCTCGTCACCTGGTGTGTTGATAGGTCGCCCTACGTTCTCCACTCCACCGAAACCGTTGCTCATGATTCGTGTGCGCCAGATGTCAAGGCCGCCTTCGCCGCCGGGCATGTCGCTCACGAAATACAGCCATTCGCCATCGGGCGACACTGCGGGATGGGCGTAAGAGGAGAGGGTATCGCGGGTGATCTCGCATTTCGTGGGTTTGCTCCAACTTGCGTCGCTTCGTCTCGAACTGACGATTTCCGCATAACGTGGGTAGTCTGGGTCGGAACTGCAACGCGTCAGGTACATCGTCTTTCCGTCGGGACTTAGGCAGCAGGCACCTTCATCGTATTCGGAGTTTAAGTCACCCTCTATCTCCTCTACAGGCTTCCATTTGCCTTGTTCGTCTTTACGAGCAGCGAAAATGTCACCGTTCTTGGTGCCTGTGATACCGCTCAAATCGTCTCCTTTGGCCTGGTTGCGAGTCGAACTAAGGTAGATCACGTCGGATTCGTCACCGCCCAGCACAGGGGAGTAGTCCGACCGTCGGGCGTTGAAGAGCTTGTCTTTCTTGATGCTGTACTGATTGGGCCTTGCCTTCCATTCCGGAGCTAACTGTGCCGAACGAATGCCGTTCCTTGCCAGTTCGTCACCAGGAACAATGTCCAAATAGAGCTTGAAGTTCTCCTCCGCGTCTTTATAACGGCCGATCTTCAGCTGCTGTTGGGCCAAGTAGAAGAGGGCTGTGCTGTCGGGGTGCTTGAACCTCACGGCGTTCTGGTAGGCGGCCACGGCTTTTGCGGCATAGTTGATGCGGCGGTAGCAGTCGGCCATGCGGAAGGCGCGGTCGCCGCGTTTGGCCTTGTCCTTGGCTGGCACACGCTGGTACGATTTCTTGTAATACGTCGAGGCCATGTAGTATTCACCCATCGCATAAAACTGGTCGCCCTTCTTCAAGGCAATACTGTCGTTGTCGCACGACGATAGTATCGCCATGCAACTAACGGCTGCCATAAGAATTGTTTTTATCCGGCGCATTGTGGTGAATAATTGGTCTTTCTTTATATAAACGCCAATCCACCTCTTTTATTGCTTTCCGCTTCGCTTTTCACTTTCACTGTTCCCCGCCTATTAGATGGCGTTTGACATTTTTATTTGTCTTTCATCACATAAATTCGTATAAATTTGGTAGTAAACGAATAATTTGTTTATTTTGCGAATTGTATTTGATAGGTGAACGATTTCGCCGTTGCAACAAAGCCTATGACTTTGATATCAGCGAATGCATTGATAACTAAAATGATACAATTATGAGAAAACTACATTCCCTCTTGATCGTCATGATGATGACTGCCGTGCAGGCATCTGCACAGACATACGACCTCTTCAATGGAGGGCACGAGGATGCACCAATAGGTTTCACCGTTGGTTATGTAAACAAAACCTGGCGCACCAACTTCGATGATGGTGTTTTTCATGAGAATCCGTGGGGCGATGAGAACAAACGTCTGCACGGCATGCAGTTCGGTGTTGTTTACCAACCTTGCTTTCCGATAGGTTTTGGAGCGCATACGGGTCTTTTCTATGAACTTTACATCTCCTATAAGAATCCCGTTGTCAACTCGGGCAAACACGATGAGTTCACCGAACACGACCTATACTTGCCACTACATGCAATGTGGAGATTTCCATTGTCCAGAGACTGCTCCTTCAGTGTCTATGGCGGTGTGGCTTTCAACTGGGCCATGTATGGCAGCTACAACGACTATTTCTGGACCATCGGACCAGATTTGGTCCCCCAACAGACTTCCGTGCCAAGGAGGTATCAAAAGTATGGTAACGGTGAGTTCCCTCACCACATGAATGTGCAGTGGGAAGTGGGCGGACAATTCAGAATCAACCACTTCCAAGCTGGCTTTACCTATTCTTTCGGTGCTACCAACCACGATTTCTATAATGATGCCAAAACCCGTCAGGATAAGATCAACATCCACCTCAGTTACGTTGGCAACATCTTCGGCGACGATTGATGAATCCTTTTTCCATCAACAAATGAATTTAAACCAACGAGCCTGTCAGAACAATACTTCCGACAGGCTCGTTGGTTGATATCAATGCTATTCTTCAAAAGGCCGCCTAAACTCACAGCCCTCTTTCCATCGTGAGCAGCCGTAGGCTGTGCGCCCCTTGATGATGACGCCTGTCTTGCAAACTGGACAAGGCAGACCCACCCATTCGTCATCGTTGTTGACGATGGGAATATGCGGAGCAGTTGTTGTAGGCTGCGTACTATGTTTAGGCTGGAAACCTGCCACCATGCGCGTGGGGTCAACATTTGGATTGGAAGGCGTAGGGCCTGATGGCGGAGTGGGGGATACCACATTTGGGGCAGCATCTTGGTCTCCGTCCTTCTTTTTCGACTTTCTGGAAGTCGTCTTTTTCGGTTTAGCCTCACCATCGGCAGTTTCTTTTTTTGAGGATGTCTTTTTCTTCTTCAAATCCTCATCCGTTGTGGCAGTCACAAAACGGTTCGAGTGGTCGTTGCGCACCTGGTTCACAATCTCGACCACCATCTGCTTCAACTCCTCGATAAACGTACGGGCATCGTATTTCTTGTGCTCAATCTCCCGCAGTTTCTTCTCCCAGATACCGGTCAATTCCGCGCTCTTGAGCAACTCTTCGTGGATGATGCCGATAAGCTCCACACCTGTCGCTGTCGCAATCAGGTTCTTACGCTCCTTGCGGATGTAGTGGCGCTTGAACAAGGTCTCGATGATGGCGGCACGCGTCGAAGGACGACCGATGCCGTTCTCCTTCATTGCGTCGCGCAACTCCTCGTTGTCCACCAGTTTGCCTGCCGTCTCCATGGCGCGAAGCAGTGTCGCTTCCGTATAGGGCTTAGGTGGCTGAGTCCATTTCTCCGACAGCATCGGAGTGTGAGGACCGCTCTCGCCGACAGTGAACTCGGGAAGTGTCCGTTCTTCGTCGCCCTGTTTCTCCTCCTCGTCTTTCTTGTCACGGGCATAGACCACACGCCAACCTGGCTCTATGATCTGCTTGCCTGAGGTCTTGAACTCAACGTCCTCCACCTTGCCCATCACTGTGGTGGTGAGGAACTTGCAGTCGGGATAGAACACGGAGATGAAACGTCGGGCCACCAGGTCGAACACCCGTTTCTCCATGTCGGTCAACCCTTGTGGGGGCATGCCCGTGGGGATGATGGCGTGGTGGTCAGTTACTTTTGAGTTGTCGAACACCTTCTTGCTCTTGGGAAGTTTCTTGCCTATTAGCGGCTCGACCAAGGGACCATAATACCTCATGCTCTCGATGATCTTCGGGCACTTGGGATAGATGTCGTCGCTCAGGAAGGTTGTATCAACACGGGGGTACGTCGTGATCTTCTTCTCATAGAGACTCTGGATGAGTTGCAGGGTGAGATCTGCCGAATAACTGTATTTCTTGTTGCAATCCACTTGCAGAGACGTGAGGTCGTAGAGACGTGGAGGTGCCTCTGTACCCTTCTTGGAGGTCACATCGGTCACCGTGAAAGGAGAATCCTTCACCTTGTCGAGAAACGCCTGACCTTCCTCTTGGGTGGTGAACTTGCCTTTGGTGGCAGTGAAGGTCACATCCCGATAGATGGTCGATAGCACCCAGTACTGCTCAGGAACGAAGTTCTCTATCTCCTGTTGACGACGGACGATGAGCGCAAGGGTGGGGGTTTGCACACGGCCTATCGACAGCACTTGGTTACCCTGCCTGTACTTGATGGTGTAGAGGCGTGTGGCATTGATGCCCAAAGTCCAGTCGCCGATGGCACGGCTCAGACCTGCCTCATAGAGTGACTGGTATTCCGACTGGTCTTTCAAGGTCTTGAACCCCTCACGGATGGAGTCTTCTGTCAAAGAGGATATCCACAGACGTTTCACAGGACATTTGGCACCTGCCTTCTGCATCACCCAACGTTGGATAAGCTCGCCTTCCTGGCCAGCATCACCACAGTTCACAATCTCGTCGGCTTGCGACATCAACTGCTTGATGATGGCGAATTGCTTCTGCACACCGTCGTCGTTCTTCAGACGAATACCATATCTCGAAGGAATGAGAGGTAGGTCCCATAAGTCCCAGCGTTTCCAATTCTCGTTGTACTCATGTGGCTCTTTCAACTCACAAAGGTGACCGAAGGTCCAGGTCACTTGGTATCCGTTCCCTTCGATATAACCTTGATGGGTATGGGTCGCCCCCAATACATTGGCGATCTCACGGGCCACACTCGGTTTCTCTGCGATACAAACAATCATTCGCGCTTTCTTTCTTCGTTGCTTATTCTTTCAATATGCAAAGTTAGTCGTTTTTTCTGTATTAATCCACAACTCATAAAAGCTTTTTGACTTGTGCCACCCATAGTGGACGTGGCGCATCTGCCATATTGCTATGACGTGTTCAATAAACATCTTGTTGTAATGCGTTTTTCAAACCATATTAAGACCATATTTCTCCGTTTTCAAGATTTTTTATTGAAATAACTTGTTATTATCAGAAAGGTTTGTTATTTTTGCTCAAATAAAGTCAGTTCGATGAATTTATGATAATTACAAAAAGGCTTTGCCTTACATGATAATTCATGGAAAATTCGTGTTAAATTTGTGGGCATTCATGTTTATTATCAACGTAAATAGCCAATAATTAACCAATTATTATTTTCGTCGAATTCACGTAAAATATTATTCGAACAATTTTTGAATGTAAATAAACTGTTTCATCTAAAAAAACTACCAACATGAGAAAACTATTACTTTTAACATCACTCTTCATCATGGGGTCCATGGCTTCCTTTGCACAGGATACTTCCGAATGGACCATTGGTGAGGACGTGTCACAGTACCTCGAATGGGGTGACTATGACGGAACTACCAATGATGGCGGATTCTGGCAAGGAACTGAAGCCGCTTACAGCTTCAATGAGTGGGAAATCTTCCAGGGAAGAGATGTCGATCGCTACCAGCTCTTCTGGATGCCTGCAGGTGTCTATGAACTGAGATGCCAGGGATTCTACCGCGAGGGTGGAAACGGCGAAGCCGCCAAGATTTTCTTCGAGGGCAGTCCGACCAAGAATGCCGTGCTCTATGCTGAGACTGGCACAGGAGACCTGGAGACATTCGAAGCCACCAAGACCTACTCGTCACCACTGATGCCTCAGTGGGCCGACAAGAACACCATCCATTACTTCGAAACCACGGAGTGGACCAACGATGCCAGCTACACCTTCAATGAAGTGGAATACTGGGCACCAAACTGTATGGAAGGTACTTCTATTTATTTCGCAGCTGGACTCTTCGACGACAATGCAGTGAAATTCGTGGTGATGGAGGACGGATACGTGAAAATCGGTATCCGCAAACCTGGTACCAACATCCCTTCTGATTGGCTCATCTTCACCAATTTCCGTATCATCTACAAGGGTGATGCTGGAGAGGCTGCAGCGATTATGATTGCTGAAGAGGAGTATGAGAACGTGAAGAACACGCTTTACGCGCTCGAGCAGGAAATCATCAAGAACGGTTATGAGGGCTTGGCTGGACTGCTCGAAGATAATATCATGGACTTGGACGCTGAACTTGCTCCTGAGACTGTGGAGCAGTTCGAAGAGGGTACCCAGATGTATCAAGCACTCCTCGATGAATACAAGGCGGCATATACTGACGCCAAGACCATGGCCGCCATCGTCACCAATTGTGAAAGCATTGCCGAAACCACCGACTTCAGCGGACTGGCTGCGTTCCAAAACGCCATCACACTCGCCAAGAATGTATTGGAGGCCGATGTCTATAATCTCACAAGCAAGGATGACTTCACCAATGCACTTGCTGAATTGCTCAATGCCCGTGGAGCTTATCTGATGAGCCAGGAACCTAATGCCGATGGTTCATTCGACTTCTCACGTACCATCGCCAACCCATTCTTCTGCAACGACGAGTACACTCCGACATGGGATGGAAACCGGTTCGTTTATTCCGAACAAATCGAGTCTGAGTGGTTCGGTGCTGACAAAGCTTGGGAGCTCAATGCAGAAATCGCACAGGGCGAACGCACCATCCTTGCTGACAATGTGATCATCACCAGTGATCCCGAGGCTGAGAACTGCTGGGTGGTTGAATCCAAAATCACCAGCGGATACCTCGGAGGTTACAACAATGTGATCTGGACTCAGGGTTATACTGCTGTTCAGCAGTGGGGTCCCGAGGCATCACAGGGTTACTGCGAGTTCCGTCAGGTTGTCAACGGCCTGCCCAACGGTTATTACAGCGCAAGCGCAATGATCATCAACGACGGTCGTGAAATCACACCTGGTGGACAGTATGTGTTCATCTCTAACGGTGAAGAGGAATCCACTGGTAATTTCGACTATAGATACGGTGGATGGTGGGGCAACTCCAGAGACGGATGGCAAACTTGCACAACCGGTCTTGTGGAAGTGACCAACGGAAAGGTGACTATCGGTATGCGCAACAACAACTTCTACGCAGGAACAGGATTCCAACTCAAATTCTACGGAGCCAATCCTAACTTCAACGCGCTGCTCGCTGACGATATCGCCGCTGTGAAAGACGATGCCATGGCTCGTCTCTTCTTCCCAGGCGACATCAAGGCCTTTGATGAAATCATCGGCAAGATACCTGAGAACATTGAGAACTTCCAGGAATACGACGAGGCTAAGGAAACTCTGGCGGAAGCACGTAAATACATCGAAACAGCTGCCAGCGCCATCAACGCATGGACCGCTATCGATGACTTTGCCAAACTGCTGGAAACCTATGAGGAAGAATCGGATGAGTATGAGATCGTCATGACTGCCCTGAACCAGACAATGACTGTTGGTGAGGGCGAGAACGACACCTATCAGGAAGCTATCGAATCCACGAAGGACTACAACGCTTACGTCAGCTACCTCGAGTACTATAAGAGCGCCAAGGAATATGCTGCCAACAGCGCTGACCTCGCAGCTCTCATCGCTTCACAGACTGAGTATCTCAAAGCAGATTTTGCCAATGCTGACAAACTCGCAGAGTTCAAGTCCGCTCTGGCTGTGCCATACAATGCCGCATTACTCGCCGCTCTCAACGCCGGCAGTGCTACAGAGAGCAACCCCGTGGAAGTAACTGCACTTATCGTCAACCCGTCGTTCGAGAATGGAACAAAGGGTTGGGACGGAGAACTCACTGTGGATAACGAACTGCAGAACGCTGAGCGTTACAACACCAACTTCGATGTGTCTCAGACCATTTATGCACTGCCTGCAGGAGCATACCGAGTGGAGGTGACTTCTTACTACCGTGATGGTGGCGTAGGTGGACCTGACGAAGGCGCTTACATGAACTGGTACTATGTGGCTCTCGAAGACGTAGAGTACTGGGAGAACCCCAACGTGATCTTCTATGCTAAATCCAACGAGGCTGAGGCGACAACCGTTGTTACCTCTATCGCCAATGCTAAATTTACTGAGCCATCGTTCACTGAGTACATCTCAGGCTGGCATGAGGCTGAGGAGCCAGATGAGGAAGGCAACATCATCATGGAGCCCGACTATACTTACATCAACCTTGATGAACCGGCATATCCTTTCGACAATGTAGTGTACGATGGTGATGACATCTTCTGGTATCCAAACTCAATGAGGGGAGCTTACTACGCATTCCAGAATCCTGATGTTTATAAGAACACTGTGGAAATCATGGTGGAGGAAGGACAGAGCCTGACATTCGGTCTCCGCAAGGATGTGACCATCGATGGTGACTGGTGTATGTTCGACAACTTCAAACTCTTCTACCTCGGCACAGAAGTTCCATCTTCTGTTAACGGCATCAACACCGCCGCTAATAAGGCATCCGAGATTTACACTGTTTCTGGCGCTCGTCTCAACTCACTCCAGAAGGGTGTGAACATCGTTCGCATGAGCAACGGAGAGGTGAAGAAGGTTTACCAGAAATAACATGAGGTGGAAGTGATTCCACAAATCATTTGAATTGAATAGGAAAGGCAGTTGTCAACCGGCAACTGCCTTTCTGTTCGTAAATAACGTGGACTGCCTAATTCATGAGAAATTTTTGTTTAATTTGTGGACATTCATGTTAATAATCAACATAATAGCCAATAATTAACCATTTTTTATTTTCGTCGAATTCACGTTATTTTGGAGTACGGTTTGAAGTGAAAATGAGTGGAAAAACAAAGTTTTTCCGTTTTCGCTTGTTTATTTGTTCTTTTCGCCGTATATTCGCATATTAATTTGTCTGACTTTATAAATTACTAACTTTATACTCGTGTATTATGAAAAAGATTCTTTTGTTATTATTGTCAGGCCTACTGGGCTGGTTGATGCCGACATCCTTGTTGGCCCAACTGACAGCGGGAACCTACTACTTCTACAATGTAGGGGCAGATCGTTATCTGAACTACGGTGGGGAAGATAACTATACGGCCTGTCTCAAACCTCATGGAGAACCACTTGTTCTGGCTGCCAGCGGAGATGGATTTACCGTTCAGACAGCCCTCGACAACAGATACCTGAGCTCGACTGCGACGAGTGAGAATGCCCGTCAGTCAACGGGTACGGTGTTCACTTTCACCAAACAGGCCGATGGAACGTACACCATTAGTTCATCAGCTGGATTTATGGGGTATGACGGAACGATAGCCTCAAACCTTGCAGGAACCGTGGTGCAGATGAACCTCGGTGACGGCACGAGTGACAATGCACGATGGCAAATCCTGACGAAGGACGACTTGTTGGCACGTCTCAGCGAGGCTTCTCCAACAAATCCTGTAGATGCCACATTCCTGGTCACCTGTCCAAACTTCGACCGGCACCATGCAAATCTGTCGGCTTGGACAAACTATACGACAGGAAATAATGTAGGGTATCTCTGCAACAACGCAGCTTACAAGTTTGATTCAAACACCAAAGTAGAGCAGACGCTCAGCAATGTGCCCAACGGCATCTATCTGCTGAAGGCGCAGGCTTTCTACCGTCATGGCTCGAATGGTACTGCTACGGGTTATACCGAGGAGACTATGCCCTTGCATGGCGTGATGTTTGCTGGTGAGGATCAAGTCCTGGTTAAAAGTATACTTTCTACTGAGAACAGGGCTTCCGATGACATTTATGGAACTTACGGCCGTTCGTTTGGTGGTGGCTACATCCCATACGGTGCAAACAACAACTATGCTGGTGCCTGTATCGCCTTTGACCATGGTCTCTTTGCTGGCAATGAACTGCAAACAACCGTGGCTGACGGTTCACTGACCATTGGCTTCAAGATCGACGAACTGACTCAGTATTCGTGGATTGCATATGACAACATCGAACTCTATTACTTAGGTCCTGTGCAGGATCTCACGCCGTTGAAGGAGCAGTACTACGCCTTGCGTACGAAGATCAATGAAGAAATCATTGGCCAGACCGACGCTTACACCGATAATGACGGCGCTACAACAGCCTTCACCACTGTGCTTGACACACAGAACGACATTGTTGAGAATGCAATGACAGCTCAGGAAATCACCGACGCAAAGACAGCGCTTTGGGCTGCCGCTCTTACGTTTATGAAAGCAGTGAACATCAAAGGTACGGGCTTCGACCTCACTACGTTCATGGTCAACCCAGCTGTGGCCCCCGCTTCTTCGGGCTCGGCTACGGGATGGACGACGACTGCCAACCTCGACTTTGGATCATATCAAATCACACAGCTCGTCGGCTCAGATCCGTTTGATATGCATCAAATTGTTGCCAATATGCCGGCAGGAACCTATATGCTGAAGGCACACGGATTCTATCGTCCCGGATCTTTTAGCAGCACTGACATGACCACCGTTTCCACTACTGATGTACCCTTGATGATTTATCTCAACGAGACCCAGAAGGCGTTGAAGAATATCTGTGTCGATGGATTGGCATCTTCACCAGGAAAGGGAGCCACTACGGTGGTGAATGGCGAGACCATCTATATTCCTAATTCACGTTCACACGTTCAGGCGTTCTATGATGCCGGATGCTACTGGAATGAGATGAAGGCAGTGACGGCGGAAGACGGCGACCTCACCATTGGCCTCAAGTACGACACGTTCGTGTCGGGCGGATGGGGCGTCATCAGCGACTTCCAACTTTACTACCTTGGCGAGAACGACATGTCGGTTTGGGAGGAACAGCTTGCCCTCGCTGTCAACGAGGCCCAAGAACTTGATATACCGACGGCACCAAAGCAAGCCCTTTCTGATGTGATTCAACAGTACAACGGCACATATTCCACCGCAGAGCAGTATCAGAATGCCATTGACCAAATCAATAAAGCAAAGGATGCCGCCATGCCTTATGTCGAGCCTTATGCTTGGTTCAAGACGATGCGTACCAAGATTCAGGAGAACCTTATTTCGCAGACTTCTGTTTATACGGATGAAGGCAACGCCGCCGATGCTTACAACACTTCGCTCACACCCATCGAGACCAATGTGGAGAATGTCAGCAGTGTGGCTGCGCTTGAAACAGAGACCACCAACCTCTGGAATGCAGCCTTTGCCTTCTTGAAGAGCGTAACCATCAACGAAGGACAGAGCTTCGATCTGACTTGGCTCATTCAGGACGCCGAATTCAACGATGCAGAATACACCAAATACTGGAAAGAGACGTTAACATCGAGTACGACAAAAGGCGTTGTAGGCGGCGACAACAAGGTCATGCGCTATTACAACTGCAACTTCGATTTGGGTCAGACGTTACCTTACACACTGCCTGCCGGTGCATATCGTATGAAGGTAGATGGCTTTGAACGAACCAACGACCCGATGGATGCAGCATACACTGATTATGCAGCAGGGAGCAGTGTCGTCACGGGTGTCATCTACCTCAACAACAACGAGCAGACCGTCATGAACCTCTTTGACGTGCAGAGCGTGACCAGCGACATCATGGGAGGTGTGCAACCCACAGGTGCCTCGTTCTATATCGCTAACGGCTCAGGTGCTGCCAGCCAGTACATCTCTGCCGGACTCTATCCCAACGAACTCATCGCCGTAATGCCTGAAGACGGAGAGGCCACCATCGGCTATCGCTGCGCCAATACGGTGGCATGGACTGTCGTCGATAACTTCCGGCTGGAGTACATCGGAGAGGTGCCTACAGAGGAAATCACAGTGACCCCAGGTGAACTGACGCCTCTGTTGGCTCCGTTCACAATCAATGCTAACGATGAGCAGGTGACTGAACTCTATGCCATCGGTAGTGTTGACGAGAACAAGGTTGCCCAACTTTATCCTGTCAGCTCTGTTGCTCCGGGAGTTCCTTGTGTGGCCAAACTGAATACTGCGACGCTCAGCGGTTCTATTGAGGCAACTACCTGCAGAAGCTATCTCCTCCCGTGGGAGGGAGGAACGTTGGTTCCTGATAAAGAGAATAACACTTGGAAGTACGTCAACGAGCAGAATGTAGAACAGACTGTCACTTTCAATGTGCTTGATTGGAGCGATATGTCGTTTAACGTCAACATTGAGAACCTCGCAGCACGTAGGTTCCTCAACAACGTGACATACACAACCGCTGAAGACGCTTCCCAAGTGTCCAAGTTCAATGTTGCACCTCCTGTTCGACGTGACATACCAAATGCTGTCATGATTCCTGTACCGCCGTTCACGGGAGAACAGGCAACAGTGAGCCTGACCTCGGGCAATGAGGCCATCGCCATGATACAAGTCGCCCAGGGTGAGACTGAAGCTTACTTTTACAACCTGTTGCCCAACAAACAATTCGATTATTCCATCCAGGATGGTGGAAACGTTGTTTCACAGGGCCATATCACGACCAAGGGTAACTTGCGTATGGTCTATGCGCCTTCGGCCTATAATATCCGCGACTTTGGTGGATGGATAACCGAGGACGGATTGCGCACCAACTACGGTCACATCTTCCGTGGCTCAACCCTCAATGGATACGCCAATGCCACTGCAGAAGACCTCCAGACCTTGCGCAACCTCGGGGTAGGCGGCGAGATCGACCTACGCTGGAAGGAAGACTACGATAAGGATCTGGGATGTGGAACCTCGGCCTTCGGCTTCACTGGTGAAGACTACTACTTTGCAGCTGCAAACGACTTTACGGCGGCCAATCTCTCTGAGGAGGCAACACAGCAACGACTGAAGGCAGAGTTTGAGTTCATCCTCAACCACTTCCGCGATGGAAAGGGCGTTTACTTCCACTGCGCTTGGGGAGCCGACCGCACGGGTATGCTTGCCTTCTTACTCGAGGGTGTGCTTGGCCTTACGCTCGACCAAATCTACAAGGACTACGAACTTACTTCATTCTCGGCTGCACCAGGAGCCACCAACCGACTGAAGACCTCCTTCCAGGACCGCATTGACGTGATTCAGGCGCTCGATGGCACCACGCTACGCGACAAGTTTGAGAACTATTTTATCAACAACCTCGGTGTCACTGCCGACGACATCGCCTATTTCCGCAGTGTCATGCTCACTGACAATTCGACCGTCATGATAGAATTGTTCGACGACGACAGCGAGAAGGCGGAGGGAGAGAAGAATACCGATATCATTGCAGATGCCATCGGACAAACGGTCGATGTCACCCTCACAGGACGCACATTATTGAAAGATGGCGGATGGAACACCATCTGCCTGCCGTTCAAGCTCAGCGCCGAACAACTGGCTGATGAAGACTGCCCGCTCTACGGAGCCACCATCATGACGCTCAGCACTGCCACTTTCTCTAATGGTAACTTGGCTGTTGACTTCGAGGATGTTACAGAAATGGAGGCTGGAATACCATATATAGTCAAATGGGAGGGTGACGGTTTGGACGACATTGACAACCCTGTCTTCCATGGTGTGACCATCACCAGCGAAGAACCGGTAGATGTCGAGGGCGAAGCCGCCAACTTCCACGGCATATTCTCATCCTTTGCCACTGGCGGTCCACTCAGCACGATGCTCTATTTCGGTGATGATAATGAACTCTACTATCCGGGTACCGACATGACTATCAATGCCTTCCGTGCCTTCTTTACCCTGAATGGCGACCATCCAATCGTTATGACGATTGAGTTACTTGACGACGACAGCAGTATGGAAGAAGGTAAGAAGAATGCCGATATCATTGCTGAAGCTAAAGAAGAAGGCAAAACAGTCAATGTGACGCTTTCTGGACGCACATTGTATAAGGATGACGGATGGAACACACTCTGCCTGCCGTTCGCGCTAAGCGCCGAACAACTGGCTGATGAAGACTGTCCGCTCTACGGAGCCACCATCATGACGCTCAGCACTGCCACTTTCTCTAATGGCACACTGAACATGAACTTCATAGATGCCACAGAGATGGAGGCTGGAAAACCATATATTGTCAAGTGGGTCTATGATGGTTCGCCAGACATTGACGACCCCGTATTCAAAGGCGTGACCATCAGCTGTACGGAGCCTGTAGATATCGAGTGTGAGGCCGCCAACTTCCATGGCTTGTTCTCACCTTACTCCACAGGTGGTCCCATCTACAACATGCTCTATCTTGGTGCCGACAACACACCTTACTATCCTGCTGTTGCTATGACAATCAATGCCTTCCGTGCTTACTTTATCCTGAACGGAGACCTGACGGTAGGTGCCGACGGTGGTGTGAACGCCTTTGCCATGAACTTCGGCGAGGAGGCTACATCCATTGAACATTTACCATTTACCATTGACCATGAGGCTGACGCATATTACGACCTCAGTGGCCGCAAGCTCAGTGGCAAGCCCACTCAGAAGGGCATTTACATCAACAATGGGAAAAAGGTGGTGATTAAGTGAGAGTAATCTGAATTTGTTCACATTGGTGTGAACGATAAATAACAATAAAAGGCCGCGCATTATGACGCGGCCTTTTATTGTTATTCATCAAAGAAACGAATACATCCAGAAATGGACGTATTACTGGGGGCTTCTATAAATTAACGTCAGTTCGATGAATTTATGATAATTACAATAAGGCTTCGCCGTACATTATAATTCATGAGAAATTTATGTTAAATTTGTGGACATTCATGTTTAATACCAACATTAATAGCCACTAATTAACCATTATCTATTTTCATCGAATTCAGGTTAAACTATCTTTTCATATATTCGCTCAGTGCTTCGGCACACCGCTCGCCATCCACAGCGGCCGAGACAATGCCACCAGCGTAGCCAGCACCTTCGCCACATGGAAACAAACCCTGGATGCTGACGTGCTGTAACAGTTCTTTGTCGCGGGGAATACGAACGGGAGCGGATGTACGAGTCTCGATAGCAATGAGAGAGGCTTCGTTGGTAAGAAAACCCTTCTTGTTGTTGCCGAAAGTGGTGAACCCTTCCTGCAACCTGGTGCCAATGAAGGGTGGAAGCCAGTTGTCAATTCTTGACGAAACAACACCGGGGGTATAAGATGTGGAGGGTAGGTCGATGCTGGTCACACCTTCCACAAAGTCGTTCATGCGCTGGGCAGGAGCCGTCTGACGCATGCCTCCTTCTATCCAGCAAGTGTATTCCAATTCCTCTTGCAAGTACATCATCGCCAGAGGTGAGCGGGCATCCCACTGCTGTTTGATGACCGACAGACGGTCATTGATAGCCTCGATGGTCTTTGCGGAAACCAACGACGGATCGGCGAGGTCCTCAGGACGGATCTCCACCACCATGCCGCTGTTGCTCCAAGGTGAGTTACGGGTGCTGGCCGACATGCCGTTCACCACAACCTGGTGGGCACCACTTGCGGCGGGAACTACCACACCGCCTGGACACATGCAGAAGGAATAGACACCACGACCTTGGGCCTGTGTCACCATGTTATACTCTGCAGCAGGAAGATACTCGCCTCGTCCTAAAGGATTGTGGTATTGCAAGCGGTCGATGAGCTGGGAAGGATGTTCCAGACGCACACCCATGGCTATGCCTTTGCATTCCAACTCCACACTGTTCTTCCACAACCAACGATAGACGTCACGGGCGGAATGACCTGTGGCGAGAATCACAGGACCCTCGAATGTCTCACCTTTGTTGGTCTGGATGCCAACTGCCTTGCCTTCATGAACAAGAAGGGTGTCCATACGGGTCTGGAAATGTACTTCTCCGCCACAACGGATGATGGTATTGCGGATGTTCTCTATCACCTTGGGTAGTTTGTCTGAACCGATATGGGGATGGGCGTCGGTGAGTATGGTCGGTGAGGCACCGTGCTGGCACATCACGTTGAGGATTTTCTCGCTGTTGCCCCGTTTCTTGCTGCGGGTGAAGAGTTTGCCGTCGGAATAGGCACCGGCACCGCCCTCGCCAAAGGAGTAGTTCGACTCTGAATCCACTTTGTGATCACGAGAGATCATCGCAATGTCCTTGCGGCGTTCATGAACGTCCTTGCCGCGTTCCACCACGATGGGGCGGATACCTAACTCAATCAAACGCAAGGCGGCGAACAGACCTCCAGGACCCGCACCCACCACGATGGCTTGGGGACAGTCATCGACCTGGCGGTATTCGGTCTGTTCGAAGTCATTCTCGGGAGGGAGCTCGTTGATGAAAACACGAACGGTGAGGTTCACAAAGATGTTGCGCTGCCGGGCGTCGATGCTGCGTTTCAACACCCTCACTCCCTTCACCTCGTCTCTACTCAACCCTTCACTGCGTGCGAGGAAACGCAAAATGCCTTGCTCGCTGGATGCCAACTTGGGCTCCACTCGTATTTGATACTCCTTGATCATGATGTATGTATGCTGAACTAATTCTCTGATTCGGGACAGAAACTCACTCTATCTGGTTACCTGTATATAACTGATAATATTTGCCTTTCTGAGCGATAAGCTCGTCATGGGTGCCATGCTCGATGATGCGACCACGCTCCATCACCATGATGCAGTCGGCGTTTCTCACCGTACTCAGACGGTGGGCGATAACCAACGTGGTACGCCCTTTCATCAGCAGATCCATACCTTCTTGAACGAGTCGTTCTGTACGGGTATCGATACTGGAGGTTGCCTCATCGAGTATCAGAGCCGGTGGGTTGGCGACAGCGGCGCGCGCAATCGCGATCAACTGACGTTCACCTTGGCTCAGGTTGGTGCCGTCACCGGCAAGCCAGGTGTTGTAACCATCGGCCAAACGCACAATGAAGTCGTCGGCATTGACCAGCTCGGCGGCTGCTATGCACTCCTCATCGGTGGCGTCAAGGCGGCCATAGCGGATGTTGTCCATCACTGTGCCTGTGAACAGATGCGTCTCCTGAAGCACCATGCCCAGACTGCGGCGAAGGTGCTCACGCTGGATATCCTTGATATCGATGCCGTCGTAGTAGATGTTGCCGTCCTGGATGTCGTAGAAACGGTTGATGAGGTTGGTGATGGTGGTCTTGCCGGCACCTGTGCCGCCTACCAAGGCGATCTTCTGGCCTGGATAGGCTGTGAGCATAATGTCGAAGAGCACTTGAGTGTCTTCTGTATAGCTGAAATCCACGTTGAATAGCTCGATCTTGCCTTGCTGGCGGATAAGTTGGAACGTGCCGTCAGTGCCAGGCCGTTTCCATGCCCACTTGTCGGTACGCTTCTTGGTCTCTGACAGACTGCCGTCTTGGCCTTCTTCCACATTCACCAGACTTACGTTGGCCTGTCCTTCGTTCTCGGAGGGCTCGTCAAGGAGGTTGAACACACGGGTGGCACCAGCCACAGCCGACATCACACTGTTCACCTGTTGGCTCAAGTGAGAGATGGGCTGCGTGAAACTCTTGCTTAGGGTGAGGAATGAAACCAGGGTACCTACAGTCAACTCGATGTGACCAGACAGGGATATCAAGGCACCAATGATGGCGCAGAGCACGTATATTAAGTTGCCAAGGTTGCCGTTCACCGGCATCACGATATTGGCGGTCTTGTTGGCGTTGTAGGTGTTGGAACGCAACTGCTCGTTGAGTACCTCGAACTGGGCAATCGCCTCGTCTTCATGACAGAAACTCTTCACAATCTTCTGACCGCTGAGCATCTCCTCAATGAAACCGTTGGTGGCACCAAGGCTGCGCTGCTGGCTGGTGAAGTACTTGGCGGAACGGGCGCCCAACTTACGGGTGGTGAAGACCATCACAAACGACATCACGATGGTCAGAACGGTCAGCGGAACACTCAACTCAATCATACAGGCGATGGTGATCACCAGGCTGAAGATGGTGTTGAACACCTGCGGAATGCTCTGGCCTACAAGTTGCCGGAGGGTATCCACATCGTTGGAATAGACCGACATGATGTCGCCATGCGCGTGTTGGTCAAAGTACTTGACGGGCAGTGACTCCATGTGGCGGAAGAGGTCGATGCGCAGTCGGCGTAATGTGCCTTGCCCCACATTGATCATGATGCGGTTGTTGGTGTACGAGCAGATGACACCTACCATGAGGATGGCGGCGAGTTTCACCAATGTAACTGCCAATGGCTTGAAGTCGGGATTGACCGTCTGGGTCAAGGGCAGCACATAGTCATCGATGAGTGTTCGGATGAACATGGTGGACACCAGACTGGTGATGGACGAGACAATGATGCAGAGCACTACAATGACCAACGACCATTTATTGTGCACACCCACATAGCGCATCACACGCTTGAGGGTGGCCCAGCCGCCCTCGGGCATGCTGGCATTGGCGAAACGTCCAGGGTTCCCAGGACCGCCACCACGCATCCTGCCGCCTACATCCATCCTCACACCGAGGATTCTCTTGAACTTTTTCATGCGGCACCTCCTTTCCTCTTCTCGTCGAAGTCGCCGGCACCTTCCATCTGGGTGTGGTAGATGTCGCTGTAGATATCACAGGTTTCAAGCAAATGCTCATGGGTGTCAAAGCCCACTACTTGACCACTCTGCATCACGATGATGCGGTCAGCGTCCTGAACACTGAGAATACGCTGGGCAATGATGATTTTTGTAGTGTTGGGAATATCCTCCTTAAACGCCTTGCGGATCTTGGCATCAGTAGCGGTGTCGCACGCACTTGTGGAGTCGTCAAGAATCAGTATCTTCGGACGCTTCAACAACGCCCGAGCGATGCACAGTCGTTGTTTCTGACCACCAGAGACATTGTTCCCGTTCTGCTCAATCATGGTGTCATAACCGTCAATCATGCGGTCGATGAACTCATCGGCTACTGCCATACGGCAGGCCTCTTGGCATTCCTCCAAGGTCGCGTCGCTTTTACCCCAACGGAGGTTGTCGATAATGCTGCCCGAAAACAGCACATTGTTCTGCAACACCATCGACACTTCGTTGCGAAGACGCTCCATGTCGTAAGACCGAACATCAATGCCTCCAACTTCAACCGAACCTTTGTTCACATCGTAGAGACGGCAGATGAGGTTGGCTAAGGTCGATTTGCCACAGCCTGTTCCACCAATCACGCCAATGGTCTCGCCAGACTTGATACTCAAGTCAATGTCCTTGATGGCGTACTCGCCGTTGTTGTTGCCGTATGAGAAACTCACGTGATTGAACTTGATGCTGCCGTCTGGCACTTCCATAACTGGATGTTCAGGATTAGTCACGTCTGCTTGTTCATCCAAAACTTCTACAATGCGCTTGCCGCTTGCAGCACTCATCGTCATCTGGACGAAAATCATCGACAGCATCATCAACGAGTTGAGGATGGTCATCACATAGGTGAAGAGAGAGGTCAACTGACCTGTGCTCAGGTCGCCGGCGACGATGAAGTGGGCACCGAACCACGACAGGGCGATGATGCAGCCATACACCACCATCGACATCACAGGATGGTTGATGGCCATCAGTTTCTCCGTGCCGACGTACAGTTTGTAGAGGCCGTTGGCTGCACGGGCGAATTTCTTGTTCTCGTAGTCCTCGCGAACAAATGCCTTCACCACACGGATTGCGGAGATGTTCTCCTGGACGCTCTTGTTCATGTCATCGTATTTTGAGAACACTTGAGTGAACAACTTCACAGTCTTGCTGATGATGAAGTAAAGCGACGTGCCAAGGATGACCATTGCGATAATGAAAATCAGACTCATCCGCATGTTGATGAACACACACATGAAGATGCTGAACACCAAGTTGAGCGGGGCACGGACTGATATGCGGAGAATCATCTGGAACGCGTTCTGAAGATGGTTCACATCAGTTGTCATACGAGTGATGAGCCCTGCGGTGCTGAACTTGTCGATGTTGGAGAACGAGAAGGTCTGGATGTTCTTGAACATCGCGTCGCGAAGGTTATAGGCGAATCCCGATGAGGCGAAGGCGGAGAACTTTCCGGAGAGGATGCCGAAGGTCATGCTCAATGCGGCCATCACAATCATGATGCCACCATAAAGATACACGTTTTTCATGTTGCCTTGCATGATTCCACGGTCAATAATCCAGGCCGTCACGTAGGGGATTAGCACACCCATTATCACCTCCAAAGTCGTGAAAATGGGGGTGAGCATCGATGCCGTCTTAAAACGACCTACACGCCGCAATAATTTTTTTACCATTTCTTTATGTAGTTGAATAGTTCCTTATCTTCTGCAATACAGAATTCATTCATTTCACATTTTAGATATTTCCCTATATATCAACTACAAATTTACGAAATAATCAACAAAATGCAACTTTTTGATGTAAAATATTGACGATTACACTGAAACAAGGGCCTTTCCGCTTCACCACCAGCCGCCACTCCAGCCACCATAACCTCCCCAGCCGCCCCAGCCAGAAGAACGTTCGTTGTCGGTACCCATGGCGTTCTTGCCTGCGAAGATACTGAACTTATAAACTACTCGCAGCATTGCATACTGATAGATGGCGTTGTAGCGTGAGTCGCTCCGCATAAGGGCTGAGATGTTACGGCTGATATTGGTCTGTTGGCCGAGGATATCGTTGACCTCAAACATGACGGTCAGGGCACGCCCCTTGAGGAACGAATGGGCGATCTGGGCATTCCACAGCAGTTCGTTCGTGTTCATCTCCTTTTGGGCATATCCACGGCGACTGCTCATGCCAATGTCGGTGGAAAGGGATGAACCCCAAGGAGCGGTCCACTCAAACTCGGCGCCGTAGGAGAAATCGTAGTTGTTCTGGTTGCCCATATCGTTCTTGTCGTTTTTAGAGTGGGTGTAATCAATCTGTCCGTTGAGCACAATGCTGACTTGCCCCGTGCGGTAGGATAACTCGAGACCACCATCAAGATTCACGGACTTTGTGACTGACTTGATGGATTCGTCGTCATCATTGTTGGTGGAATTGTTGTAGAAGCCTACATTATGGGAGTAGTTGCCACCCAAGTCAACACCAAAGTTAAATGACTTTTTCTTTCCCAAGCCTGTGTTGAAACCGAGACCTCCTCCTCCGGTCCAGTTGCCGTTGATGTTCATAGGCATGGTCGTGCGTACACCTGTCTCAGCGTTGTAGGAGGTCTTGTTGTCGATACTGTTGCGGGTGGTGTTGAACCAAACCCACGAATAGATACCCTGCTGTCGTTCTGCGTTATATGTGTTGAAACTGCCGTTGATACTGTGCGTGAACGAAGGCTTCAGACCTGGATTGCCTTTGGTGATGACGAGTGGGTTGGAATCGTCCTTGATGTCAAGCAGGTTGGTCATGCTTGGCTGGCGAGTCCTTCCATCGTATCGGAGATACATGTTGGTTTGCTTGTTGAAATTCAAACGGAGGTTGACACGTGGAGCGATGTTGAACACATTACGGGTAATCTCGGGATATTCGTAACCCATGTACTTGTAGTTGAGCGTACTGCGCTGAGGCAGAAGGTCAACTCCTAAACTGAAATTGTACAACTCGCGGACTTTACGGAAACTGAAGCTGATGGTCTGGTCGTAGTTCCTGTATTCAGAGAACTGACTGAGACGGTTGGCCACCGAGTCGGTGCCATCGAGCACATACTGCATGTCTTCCATGAACTTGAGCACGGCATTGATATTGTAGCGGTTGTTCTGCATGCTCTGTGATAAGGTCTGATAAGCGTCCGACTCATAAATATAAGCACGGCGGTCGTTCTTGCTGTAACTGTAGTTGTAGCTGTAACTCATTTGAAGGTAAGTCCTGTCGGCTATCGGTTCGCTGTAGGTGAGTTGGCCTGTGATGCCGTAGTTCTTCGAAGGCGTGTCGTAGTAGCGGTTGTTCTGCTGGTTACTGCCCGATGACTTGTAGGTGATGTTGGCGGCGGAGAGTTGCTTGCTCTTGCCGTCTCCATAATTGCCCGTTACACGTAAGGTAAGGTTGCGACCTTTGTTGTTAAACTTACGGTTGGCTTGCAATTCTCCATTGAAACTGGTATTGGTGCTGTAGCTCTGGTTGCGGTTTGTATTGGTATTGACCACAATGTCCAGCAAGTTGGTGAGAACCGTGTTGGCGGGATCCACAGTTGCACCGTCTCCCGAGGCTGCGATTTGGTCGTTATAGTCGAGTGCTTGGGGAGTGATGTCATTAGGATCATCATTGTATGAACCCGACTGACTGCTTCCTCTTCTCCTGTTGCGTGAAAAGGTGATGTTGGGACGGAAGATGATGTTAGTCATACTGTCGGGCTTCCATTCAAAACGGAAATTGCTGAACACGCGTTGGTTGCCTGAGAAATTCTTGCTGTAGTTCTCGCTGAACTTACCTGTTATGGCATTGAAGGATTCTGTCGAAGATGAATTCTCGGTATCGCTTCCGTCATAACGGTAGCGGAGGCTGCCGCCTGTCTCTAATTTGGGCTTGGCGGTAGCGAAATTGGCGCCTAACTCTTTGTTGTTGCGGAGACCGCCACCCCAGCCGCCCCAACGACCGCCTCCACCACCGAAGCCCATATCGGCTACGTTGTTCGCACCACCAAGGAAGGTGGCTTGGAAGTCGTCGTTGAAACGGTTGATGTTGAAGCGTTCTGAATAGCGTTTCTTTGTTCCGATTCCTAAGTTCAAATTGCCGAACCATCCGTTTTTCATTCCCTTTTTCACTGTGAGGTCAAGCACTGTCTCTTCCTGACCGTCATCGATGCCGGTCACCCGTGACAGGTCGCTCTTGCGGTCGTAGGTCTTGAGGTTGTCAATCATCTCGGTGGGGATGTTCTTCATGGCCACTTCCTTATCGTTAAGGAAAAACTCCTTGCCATCTACAAGGATCTTGCTGACGGTTTTGCCGTTGATGGTGATGTTACCGTCTTTATCTACCTTGGCACCAGGGAGTTGCTTGACAAGGGCCTCAAGAGTGGAACCCTCTGGAACACGGTAGGCGGCGGCGTTGTAGATCAGGGAATCACCAGATACCGCCACTTTGGCGGCATTGGCGGTCACTTCTGCACCTTTTAGAAGAATGGCATCTGAAGCCATGGTAATGTACCCAATGTCGGTGTTGCGCTTTTTCTGTTTGTTAAGTTCTACACCGATATATTTTGTGACATAGCCGATGAATGAGATTTTTACTGTGTAATCCCCTTTCTTTACATTCTTGAGGTTGAACTCACCCTGAGTACCTGTTGCCGCTCCTGTCACGAACGTGCTGTCGGGTAAAGACAGCAACTGAATGGTGGCAGATACAATGGCTTCTCCTGTCTCTTTATCAACTACAGTACCACTAACGTTGAATGTGCTTTGGGCTGATAACGTGCACCATGACATCATCATGGTGAACAACAATACATATTTCCTCATTTTTACCTTAACTTGAGATTCTTTATCATGAATATGAGTTAGTTTCATAATCACGTTTTTTCTTCAGTGTGCAAAATTACATAAGATATACGAGTTTATGGCCTATTGAATAAAGAATTAAGATTTCTTAATGGAAAACCACATGGATTCTTGGGTGTTTGAGGAGGGTTTTGTAACTTTGTCATCTAACCGGTACATACAAGTTGAAAATGAAAAGAAGCACACATCGTAGCATTTGTCTGGCAGTAGCTGTGTGCACTGCCATGTTGTCAACAGCACAGAAAAACATAGATAGGCTCCACATTGACCTGGCGGGAGCCTGGCATTTTGTGATTGATGAAAACAATCAGTTCGATGAGAAAAGTCTGTTTGGCGACACGCTCTTACTTCCTGGAACCACTGACACAAATCATAAAGGTCATCCGCTTGACCGTTTCGATGAGACCACACATTTGTCGCGTAACTATTCCTATGTGGGAAAGGTCTGGTACAGACGTTTCTTGGATGTACCACGGCAGTGGAAGAACAAGTCTGTGACTCTCCATCTTGAACGTACAAAACCAACAAGTGTCTGGGTCAACGGCATCAAGATGGGGTCATCCGATGACATCAGTGTGGCACAGAACTATGATGTGTCAGCTGCTTTCAACAGCCAGAATTGGAAGATTGGCCAAGTGTGGATAGACATCATGGTCGATAACAGCGATCGAAATGTGCCACCACAACTCCTGGGTAGTTCACATGCTTACACCGAGGACACACAAACCAACTGGAACGGCATTATCGGCGACATATATCTTGAGGCGAAGGAGAAGAAATGTATCAACGATTTCTTTGTGAATGCTGATTATCAAAAGGCCACTGTTTCCATCAAATGTGAGTACTCTTCTTTCGTGAAGCCCAACGACAAGGTGAAACTCACTATCTACAATGCCACAGATGGGAGTGCCGTGGCAAGTAAAGTCTTTCAGGTTTCAGATGAAATTAAAATGACACTCGACCAAACAGCCGTACGTCCATGGAGCGAGTTCCATCCTGCGATGTATGAGGCTGAACTCACTCTTGCTAATGGAGACAAACTTCGTAAGCCATTCGGATTCTGTGACATGAGGGTAGAAGGACGGCATTTCCTTGTCAATGGACGCCGTACTTTCCTGCGTGGCAAACACGATGCCTGTGTTTTTCCTCTCACTGCACATGTACCGATGGACAACGAGTCGTGGAGGAAGTATTTCAGAACACTCAAAGACTACGGCATCAATCATGTGCGTTTCCATTCGTGGTGTCCCCCCGAGGCTTGTTTCGCTGAGGCCGACAAGGCCGGAATCTACCTCCAGCCCGAACTGCCCTTTTGGGGAGACTTCAACTCCAAGGACAAACGCCTCATGGATTACCTGATGGACGAGGGAAAGAAAATAGTCAACAGCTATGGCCACCATCCATCCTTTGTGATGATGGCATTGGGCAACGAATTGTGGGGCGACATCGACATGATGAAGCAGTTCACCGACACGCTCCGTCAACAGCACTATACCAAACTGATGACCTTCGGCTCGAATTACTACTTGGGTTATCAGGGATGGAAAGAGGGAATGGACTATTTCACTACTTGCCGAAATGGTGGAGAGCGTGACAAGGAGTTTAATACGCACACACGAGGTTCTTTTTCTTTTGCCGACACCTACGACGGAGGATACATCAACCATACTTACCCCAACACCGTCATGAACTTCGACGAGGCGGTGGAGGCCTGCCCCGTGCCAATCATTAGCCATGAGACGTGCCAGTTCCAGATGTATCCTAATTATAAGGAGATAGACAAGTACTCCGGTGTGTTGCGCCCATGCAACATGGAGGTTTTCCGCAACCGACTCGAACAGGCGGGAATGCTCGATCAGGCCGACGAATTCTTCCGTGCTTCGGCGGCATGGTCTGCATTGCTCTACAGGGCGGACATGGAGATGGACTTGCGTACGCGCGATATGGCTGGATTCCAACTACTTGACTTGCAAGATTATCCTGGTCAGGGCTCGGCGTATATCGGTGTGCTTGATGCGTTCATGGAGTCGAAAGGAATCATTGAACCTGAAGAATGGCGACAGTTCTGCTCGGAGATCGTGTCGCTGGCGGTGATGGACCGCTTCTGCTATTCCAACACGGACTCGGTCTTTGTGGAACTGAAAATAGCCAATTATTCGGAGCAATCACTACAAGGAAGGGCGCTCGTCTGGCAACTCGTGGACACCAACGGCATGGTATCCCAGCGCGGGGAAGTGAACATCACTGAAGGAGGACAGGGGTTGCTCGAACTCGGAGCCATCCAGATTCCGATGGGTGACATCAACGTCCCATCCAAGATGAGGCTATCACTCCAGATTGAAGTTCCTTCTCTGCAGGCATCATCCGTTTCTCCACAAGCGTGTCAATACACTAACGACTACCCGCTTTGGATTTATCCAGCGGACAATGGCTATGTCAGCAAAGAAATCATGATGACAGATACGCTCGACGCAAAGGCTCAACAGCAACTGAAGAAAGGTGGAAAGGTGTTGCTGATGCCTCGACGGGGTGGGGTGGAGAAGGCTACTGTGGGAGGACTCTTCCAGACGGACTACTGGAACTACCGTATGTTCCGAACCATCAGCCAGAACAACAAGAAACCTGTCTCACCTGGCACATTGGGCATACTTGCCAACCCCGCACATCCTCTCTTTAGAGACTTCCCGACAGAAGCGCACACCAACTGGCAGTGGTTCGGCATCGTGAAACCCTCTTATCCGCTCATCCTCGATACCACACCACAAGACTACCGCCCCATCGTGCAGGTCATCGACAATGTGGAGCGCAACCACAAATTAGGCCTGGTCTTCGAGTTCAATGTGGAGGGTGGAAAACTCCTGGTCTGCATGAGCGACCTCAAGAGCATGGACGACAAACCCGAAGTACGTCAGTTCATTACATCCATGCTCCGTTATATGGAATCGCATGACTTCTCTCCCTCCCAGACCGTTAGCCTTGATTATCTCCAAGACCTGTTGACTCACGATGCGGAAGAACTCAACATCAACGAATTGAGAAATATCTCCTTCGAATAGTCATTGTCGTTTTCAATGCCCTCCCTTTGTGACGGCCGTAGCCTAATCACAAAAAAAGTCCATCCCCTTGCGCAAGGGATGGACTTTTTACGTCGTAGGTTATAGGATTTATCCTAATCTTGCCTGGATGGCCTTGCTCTCTGCCTCGTAGCCGGGTTTGTTGAGCAGGGCGAACATGTTCTTCTTGTAGGCCTCCACACCAGGCTGGTTGAAGGTGTTCACACCGAGAATCTCACCGCTGATGCCACAACCCTTCTCGAAGAAGTAGATCAACTGGCCAACATAATATTCGTTGAGCTTGGGCAGTACGATGCGCAGGTTGGGAACACCACCGTCAACATGGGCCAGCTGGGTTCCAAGTTCTGCCATCTTGTTCACCTGGTCGATGCGCTTGCCTGCAAGGAAGTTCAGACCGTCGAGGTTCTCCTCGTCGCTTGGCACCTGAAGTGTGCTGTTGGGCTCACCAACGGAAATCACGGTCTCGAAGATGGTGCGCTCACCGTCCTGAATCCACTGACCCATGGAGTGAAGGTCTGTCGTGAAATCTACTGCGGCTGGGAAAATGCCCTTGCCGTCCTTGCCCTCCGACTCACCGTAGAGCTGCTTCCACCACTCGTTCATGAAGTGGAGCTTGGGCTGGAAGTTGGCCAGAATCTCAATCTTCTTTCCTGAGGCATAGAGCGCGTTGCGAACGGCTGCATACATGGCTGATGGGTTCTCGGCGAACGGCACCTTGCTGCCCGTCTGGGCTTCCATGACCTGGGCACCAGCGATCAACTGGTCGATGTCGAAACCTGCGCAGGCGATGGGAAGAAGACCCACTGGAGTGAGCACTGAGAAACGACCGCCTACGTTGTCGGGAATCACGAAAGTCTTGTAGCCTTCCTTATCAGCAGTGGTGCGGGCTGCACCTTTCTTGGCGTCGGTGATGGCCACAATCACTTTCTTGGCTTCCTCTTTGCCCAACTGGTCCTCACACATCTTCTTCAACAGACGGAAGGTGATGGCGGTCTCAGTGGTAGTGCCTGACTTGGAGATGTTGATCACACCGAACTTCTTGCCTTTCAGATATCCGATAAGCTCGCTTAGATAGTCTTCTCCGATGTTGTTACCGGCAAAGAGAATGCGCGGACCCTTGGCAGGAAGAAGCCAGGAGAAACTGTTCTCCAGACATTCAATCACGGCACGGGCGCCAAGATAACTGCCACCGATGCCTGCTACTACCACTGCCTCGCAGTTCTCGCGCAGAACCTGGGCTGTTGCCTTGATGTCGTCGAGGAAGGCCTGGCTTGTCTCTGTTGGCAGATGAAGCCAACCGAGGAAGTCGTTGCCTTGGCATGTTCCGTTCTCAAGAGCCTCTATGGCGGCTTTGGCCTTGGGCTCATAACTCTCCACTGCACCAGCTGCTAAAAACTGGGCGGCTTTGCTAATCTCAAGTTTAAGGTTTTCCATTGTTGATATCTTTTATATTATTGTTTTATTGTTGTTATCTGAAAGTCTCCGACAGCCGCTTGATCTCCTGCTCAGGCTTCCCCTTACCATAAAGGATGTTATAGACCGACTCAAGAATAGGCATATAAACCTTGAAGCGCTTGTTGAGCTGCATCATGCACTTCGTGCCATAGTAGCCCTCGGCTATCATCTCCATCTCCAACTGTGCGGTCTTCACACTGTAACCCTTGCCGATCATCGTGCCGAACACACGGTTGCGGGAGAAGTTGGAGTAGGTGGTCACCAACAGGTCACCCATATACACAGAGTTGATGATCTTGCGGTTGTCGCAAGGAACGGCTGTGTCGATGAAACGCTCCATCTCCTCCAATGCGTTGGCATTGAGCACTGCCAGAAAGTTGTCGCCGTATTTCAGACCATGGCAGATGCCGGCGGCGATGGCATACACATTCTTCAACACACTGGCATATTCTATACCTTCGATGTCTGTGCTGATAGAGGTCGTCACATTGCGCGACGACAGGATGTTGGCAACCAGACGAGCACGGTCCAAATCACGGCAACCCACTGTCAGGTAACATAGACGGTCCAAAGCCACTTCCTCAGCGTGTGACGGACCACCTATCGAAGCCACTTGGTTCTCGGGAACCTTGTAGGTCTGCTGGAAATAACGGGAGATGACAAGGTTGTCGTCGGGAACGATACCCTTGATAGCAGTCACCACAAACTTGTCCTTCAGATTGGTTTTCAACTTCTTGAGGTGGCTCTTCAAGTAGGGGGATGGGGTCACGAATATCAACGTGTCGGAGTTCTTCACCACGGCATTGATATCGGAGGAGAAATTGATGCGGCTGATGTCGAAATGAACACCTGTCAAGTAGGCGGGGTTGTGCCCTAACTCCTTGAACTCCGCTATGCGGTCATCACGGCGTATGTACCAGTTGATGCTTTCTTCGTGGTTCATGACGATTTTGGCTATGGCAGTTGCCCAACTGCCACCACCCATAATCGCCACTCGGCCACAACCTTCAAAATCCATCATACCATTTCGGGTTTAATGATCATCGCTGAATGAATGTGTAAGGATGTCTTTGACGAATCAAATGACATGGAAGACGCTGAAACCTCAGACTCCTCCTTAATCCACAGATTCTACAGAAATCTTGTCAATAATTGACTTCAACTCATCAACACTCGGTTTGCGGATGTCGAGCTTGTACTTCTTCATCACCTCTCCAATCTGTTGCTGAATCTTCTGGGCATTGCCTCCAGCTAAGTCACTGACCAGATTGTAGCCCACTTTCTGAAGAACGGGGACAATCTCCTCACTGAAACCGACGGCAACGTACTTCTCAACTGCGTCCTTGGGAACACGCTTCTCCGGACGCATCTGAGGGAACAACATAATCTCGCCGATGGCGAACTTGCCGGTCATCAACATCACAAGGCGGTCGATGCCGATTCCGATGCCACTGGTTGGCGGCATGCCATATTGAAGGGCACGGAGGAAGTCATGGTCGATGACCATAGCCTCGTCGTCGCCTTTGGCTGCTAATTTCATCTGATCGATGAAACGCTCCTCCTGGTCTATAGGGTCGTTCAACTCACTGTAGGCGTTGGCCAACTCCTTGCCATTGACCATCAACTCGAAACGCTCGGTCAAACCGGGCTTCGAACGGTGCATCTTCGTCAGAGGAGACATCTCCACGGGATAGTCGGTGATGAATGTGGGCTGGATGAACGTGCCTTCGGCGGTCTCACCGAAAATCTCGTCAATCAATTTGCCTTTTCCCATCGTCTCAACACCCTCAATACCGAGTTTCACGGCTATCGCGCGAATCTCTTCCTCGCTCTTGCCTTCCAAGTCGTAACCGCTCTTCTCCTTGATGGCCTCGAGGATGGGCAGACGACGGTAAGGGGCCTTGAATGAGATGACCTGCCCGTCAATCTCTACCTCGGGCTTGCCGTTGACTGCTGTGCAAATCTCCTCCAGCATCTTCTCTGTGAACGACATCATCCAGTTGTAGTCCTTGTAACTCACATACAACTCCATGCACGTGAACTCGGGGTTGTGGGTCTTGTCCATACCCTCGTTGCGGAAGTTCTTGCCTATCTCATACACGCCTTCAAAACCACCGACAATCAAACGCTTCAAATAGAGCTCAGTGGCGATACGCATATACATGTCCTGGTTCAGGGCGTTGAAGTGGGTGACGAACGGACGGGCACTGGCACCACCGGCGATGCTCTGAAGCACAGGAGTTTCCACCTCGGTATAACCGTTACGGTCGAGAATGTTGCGCAACGTACGGGTCACGATGGCACGCTTGAGGAAGATGTCTTTCACTCCTTCGTTCACTGCCAAATCCACATAACGCTGACGGTAACGCAGTTCAGGGTCGTCGAAACTGTCGTAAGCCACACCGTCTTTGTACTTCACAATAGGTAGTGGCTTCAGGCTCTTCGACAGCAATGTCATCTCTTTGGCGTGAACGCTGATCTCACCTGTCTGGGTGCGGAACACGAATCCTTTCACTCCAATGAAGTCACCAAGGTCAAGCAATTTCTTGAACACGGTGTTGTACAGCTCTTTGTCTTCATCGGGGCAAATGTCATCGCGGGTGATATAGACTTGGATTCGGCCTTTGGAGTCTTGCAACTCCACAAAGGAGGCCTTGCCCATGATACGGCGGCTCATGATACGTCCTGCCACACATACCTCACGCAATGGGGCATCGTCCTTGAATTCATTGACTATATCGGTCGAAAACGCATTGGTGGGATACGCTGCTGCAGGGTAAGGGTCTATGCCCATAGCACGCAACTGGTCGAGGTTGTTGCGGCGGTTAATCTCTTGTTCGCTTAATTCTAATATGTTCATATCTGGATAGGTTGAATGTGGAATAAAAGGATGCTTTTTAACAAATACTTGTACACCACATTGAAAACAAATGCAAAGTTAGCCTTTTTTTTACAATTAACAGCCCTATTTCCTTATTTTGTTACATGGATTCAAAAAACTCAGAAAAAAACACGATGAAAATTTGGGAACTCGAATAAATATTATAACTTTGCACCCGAAAAATGAAATAGGGGCGTAGCCCAGCTGGTTTAGAGCGCTGCAGTCACATTGCAGAGGTCATCGGTTCGAACCCGATCGTCCCTACCGCGGAGAAGGAGCATCTTTGGTGCTCCTTTTTTGATAAAAGACCTTGTCTGCCCCGTGTACCGTATGTGGCGTAAGGCATGCTCAAAGATAATTAAGAAATGCTATCAGTAGAAAATCTCGGTGTGGAGTTCAGTGCGGTCCCGCTTTTCAGCGGGGCAAGTTTCGTCGTCAATCCTGGCGACAAGATAGCGCTTGTGGGCAAGAACGGAGCCGGAAAATCTACACTCTTAAAAATCATTGCCGGGCAACAGAACCCTACTACAGGTACGGTCGCTCGACAGAAGGATTGCACCGTGGCCTACTTGCCACAGGTGATGGTCATCAGCGACAACAAAACCGTGATAGAGGAAGCCGAGACAGCTTTCGCTCATATCAAGGACATGCAGCAAAGGCTCGACGAACTCAACCGTCAGATGATGCAAAGGACAGACTATGAGTCAGAGGATTACATGGCCTTGGTCGATAGGTACACGCACCTCAGCGAACGTTTCAACATGATGGGCGGACAAAACTACAGGGCGGAACTCGAACGTACATTGCAGGGTTTGGGATTCTCACGCGATGACTTCAACCGACCTACCTCTGAATTCAGTGGAGGATGGCGCATGCGCGTCGAACTGGCCAAACTGCTCCTGATGCATCCGGACTTGCTGCTGCTCGACGAGCCGACAAACCACCTCGACATCGGTTCTATTCAATGGATTGAGCAGTTCCTCGCAACAAGAGCCAACGCCGTTATTCTCGTCAGCCACGACCGTGCTTTCATCAATAACGTGACTAACAGGACCATTGAGATATCGTGTGGCAGAATCAACGACTACAAGGTGAAGTATGATGAGTATGTTGCGCTCCGCGAACAGAGACATGAGCAACAGATGAGGGCATACGAGAACCAGCAGAAGGAGATAGCTGAAATCAAGGACTTCATTGAGCGATTCCGATACAAACCCACCAAGTCCAATCAGGTGCAGAGCCGAATCAAACAACTGGAACGTATTGTACCTGTTGAGGTGGACGAGGTGGACAACTCATCAATGCACCTCAAATTCCCGCCTTGCCTCCGCTCTGGAGACTATCCCCTCATCTGCGACGGGGTGGGGAAGTACTACGGCGAGCATCTCGTTTTCCATGATGTCAACCTGACCATCAAACGAGGAGAAAAGGTGGCTTTCGTGGGAAACAATGGAGAGGGTAAATCCACCCTTGTCAAGTGCATTATGGGAGAGATACCATTCGAGGGACAACTCAAGGTGGGACATAACGTGCAAATCGGCTATTTCGCGCAGAACCAAGCCCAACTGCTCGACGACAACATCACCGTCTTCGACACCATCGACCATGTCGCGCGAGGTGATATGCGACTGAAAATTAGGGATATACTTGGAGCGTTCATGTTCGGCGGTGAGGCTGGAGACAAGTTCGTCAAGGTGCTCTCCGGTGGGGAGAGAAGTCGATTGGCCATGATACGCCTCTTGCTTGAACCAGTCAACTTCCTCATTCTCGACGAGCCGACCAATCACCTTGATATGCGGTCCAAGGATGTGCTCAAAGAGGCTATACGTGACTTCGACGGAACGGTCATCGTCGTCAGCCACGACCGAGACTTCCTCGACGGACTGGTGGAGAAAGTGTTTGAGTTCGGTGGAGGATTGGTACGTGAACACATCGGCGGCATCTACGACTTCCTTCAGAAAAAACAAATAGAGTCGCTCGACCAACTGCAGACCACGATGTCGTCGTCTGGCAGCCCTTCTGCCGGCAACAACACACCCGCGAATACGGGTACAGCGACAACTGAATCTCCAACCGCTGGCAAGCAGTCGTACATCCAAAAGAAAGAACGGGCAAGGATACTACGCAAACTGGAAAAGGCTGTCGAAGACTGCGAGAAACGTGTCACCGAACTGGAGGAAAGCATAGCCGCCATCGAGGCCGAACTCTCCACACCTGAGGGCGCGCAGCAGGCGGAACTGTTCACACGCCATGCCGAACTCAAGTCCCGCCTCTCTCAAGCAGAGGATGAATGGGAGCAGGCCATGACCACCCTCGACGAGGCACAATCCGAAGAATAGTTTTTCCTCTTTACCCATCCCGTCTCTGGCGTCTATTGCTTCTGTCAGCATTTTAACGACTAACGCAATGATCAATAACTCAATAAAAACAATTACAATGAAAAAACTCTTAATCATTTCCGCTATGATGGCAACATCTATCGCTGCCAGTGCCCAAGGACAAGGCATCGGCATCCATCTGGAGAACATGAATCCTGCGGTTGACCCGGGAACAGATTTCTATCAGTATGCCTGCGGAGGATGGATTGCCAACAATCCACTCGCTCCCGAGTACTCACGTTTCGGAAGTTTCGACATGGTGTCGGAGAACAACCGCAAGCAAATACGAGAACTCATCGAGGGACTGGCTGCCACTCAGCATGAGAAAGGTTCTGTCGCTCAGAAAATCGGCGACCTCTACGCCATGATGATGGACTCCGTCAAACAGAACAAGGAGGGTGTGAAACCGATTCTCGCTGACCTCAAGGCCATCGAGGACATCAACGACCGGGATGCCCTGAAAAAACACCTCGTGGCTACATCCATCACTTCCGGACGACTGCCTTTCGGCATGTACCTCGAAGCGGATATGATGGACAGCAAGAACAACATGCTGCAGTTCGCTCAGAGCGGACTCTCACTCGGACAGAAGGATTACTACCTCAACGACGATGAGGCTACCGTCAAAATCCGTGAGGCTTTCAAGAAACATGTGGTCAACTTCTTCAAACTCGTTGGCTACAGCGAAACAGTGGCGACTCAGAAGATGAACAACATCATGGAACTGGAGACTCGTTTGGCTAAGGCACACAAGAGCCGTGTGGAACTGCGCGACCCTGCATCCAACTACCACAAGATGACCTACGATGAATTGAAGAAACAGTACCAGGGCATCGACTGGGACGAGCTCTGCCGCGTGAACTTCATGGATCCCGCTCTTGTGGGAAATGTGTCTGTCGGACAGTTGGAAGCCATGAAGGAGGGCATCGACATCCTCAACGACGCTCCTCTCCAGCAGATCAAGGACTGGGCGCAGTTCTCCATCATCAGTGGGGCGGCTTCCATCTTGGGCGACGAGATGTACGCTGAGTCGTTTGACTTCAACGGAAGGGTGATGTCGGGACGTAAGGAGCAGCAACCACGTTGGAAACGTTCAGTGAATGCTGTCAACGGTGTACTCGGAGAGGCTGTCGGACAAATGTACGTGGAGAAGTATTTCCCGCCAGAGAACAAGATCCGAATGATGGCCTTGGTGAAGAACCTTCAGATTGCGCTCGCACAACGCATCGACGCACAGGAGTGGATGAGCGACAGCACCAAGCAGTACGCCAAGGAGAAACTCTCCACCTTCTATGTGAAGATCGGTTATCCCGACAAGTGGCGCGACTATTCCGCACTTTCCATCGACCCGCAACTCTCCCTTTACGAGAACATGAAGGCCGTGTCCATCTGGGCTTCCAAGGACGAGGCAGCACGCAAGTTCAACAAACCCGTCGATCGTGACGAGTGGTACATGACACCGCAGACTGTCAACGCATACTATAACCCCACAACCAACGAAATTTGCTTCCCCGCTGGCATTCTCCAGTATCCCTTCTTTGACATGAGCGCCGACGATGCTTTCAACTACGGTGCCATCGGTGTCGTCATCGGACATGAGATGACACACGGATTCGACGACCAGGGACGACAGTTCGACAAGGACGGCAACTTCCGCGACTGGTGGGCACAGGGAGATGGCGACAAGTTTAAGGAACGCGCCAAAGTGATGTCGGACTTCTTCGACAACATCAAGGTCTTGCCTGACCTTAATGCCAACGGCTCACTCACTCTCGGAGAGAACCTCGCCGACCACGGAGGACTACAAGTGGCCTACGCCGCTTTCAAGAACGCTACACAAAGCCATCCACTTAAGAAAGTGGAGGGCTTCACTCCCGAGCAGCGCTTCTTCCTCGCATACGCCAATGTCTGGGCACAGAACATCACCACAGAGGAAATACGCAACCTCACCAACCGCGACCCTCATGCACTTGGAGAATGGCGCGTCAACGGAGCATTGCCTCATATCGATGCCTGGTACGATGCCTTTGGCATCAAGAAGGATGCGAAACTCTTCGTGCCCAAGAAGGACAGGGTCACCATCTGGTAACGATTCTTCCTTCAACCTTTTAATTTATTGATTGTCAAAGCAAAAGGTCATGGCTCGTCCATGGCCTTTTGTCGTTTTCTATGGCCTCAAATAATGCCGATTTCTTAATTAATGTTAAAATACTTCATTTTCTTAGTACTATGTATTGCAAGGTACTAAATATGTTTATATCTTTGCAAGCGAAACGGGACGTATCCGGCCGGTACGAATCGCTTCAACCCGTTCTCGTGAGACGGGATCATCTGAACAAAAACGTATAACAAATTAAACAAATCATCATTATGGAACAGAAAAGATTATATCGCTCTACTACAAGCAAAGTGCTTGGTGGCGTTTGTGGAGGTGTTGCAGAATATTTCGACGTGGATCCTACTCTCGTACGCATCGCTTATCTCCTTTTGGAGTTCTGCACCGCTTTCTTCCCCGGTATCCTCTTGTACATCATCTGCTGGATCATCGTTCCTGAGAAGAAATAGTCGGAACGCTCTTTTGTGGTTCAACTAAATACAAGCTATCCTATGAATGTTGACAATGCTAAATCACAAATGAGGAAGGGTATGCTCGAATACTGCATCATGCTGTTGCTGCGCGACCAGACTTGCTACGTCTCCGACATCATACAGCAACTCAAGGAGGCACAGCTCATCGTCATGGAAGGCACACTTTACCCTTTGCTCACTCGACTCAAAAACGACGGACTGCTATCCTACGAATGGAAAGAAAGCACACAAGGACCGCCTCGAAAGTACTATATGCTCACCAACCAAGGACAAATCGTGCTCCTGCAGCTCGACGAGGCCTGGGGAGAAATCGAAAACACCGTAAGTCTTCTCAGAGTTAAGAAAATCACCAACAATTGACCTTATTGTATTGAAGAAATGAAAAAGAATATCACCATCAACATCTTCGGACAACTCTACGCTTTCGACGAGGATGCTTACGAATTGCTTAAGAACTATGAGGACTCGCTTCGCAGCGCTTTCAGCTCACAGCCTGGTGGACATGAGATCGCTGACGACATCGAAGCGCGCATTGCCGAGTTGCTCAATGAACTCAAAGCCAATGGGGTGGAGGCTATCACGATTGAACATGTGCAGGACATCATCAAGCGGATTGGCACTCCCGAGGATATCACGGGCAACGACGATGAGACAACGGATAATGGGGATGCCACCGCCACTGAACAAAATGGACAAAATCAGTCTGATAACAAATCGGACATCAATGACGCTAAACCTGCTTTCTCGTTGAAAAACAAACGACTCTACCGCGATGCCAACAACAAGATGCTTGCTGGTGTGCTGGGAGGACTGGCTGGATACTTCAACCAGGACGCCACCTTCTGGAGAATAGGATATGCTGTCCTGTTGGCGATTTGCTTGTTCGCTGATTTCTCCTTCATCAGTTCGCTCTCAGGCTTCCTGATCATCGGATATGTCATCTTGGCTATACTCCTGCCTGTGGCGAAGACACCTGAGGACCGACTGAGAATGAAAGGCATGGAGGTCACACCGCAGAACCTTGCCCAAGAGGTTGTCGATGACAGCCGACGCAACGAGGTCAGAAACGAGAACCAAGAGGTGGTCAATCGCGCCGGAGGATGTATCCTGAAAGGATGCCTCATCTCTATAGCGTTGCTGCTCATCATACCACTGGTGTTTGTACTGATCGCCTTCTTCGCACTACTCTTCCTGCCGGCAACACTGACCGATTTCCACATCTTCGACGGATCCCTCGGAGAGATGCTCTCCACATCCACAACGGCTTCAGTGATCATGCTCATCTGCATGATTCTCGGATTCTTCATCATCATCTACTGCATCATCCACGCCATCATGAGCAACTCGGGAAAGGTGAAGCCAATGGGCATCAAACAGCGGCTCTTCTGGATGGTGACGTGGTTCGTCTGCCTCGCCGGATTCATCGCCTCACTGGTGTGGATAGGCGAGAAGGTGGCGGGAATGGCCTACAAACTCAACCGTCATCCGGGTATCCATATCAATGTGGATGATATTACGTCCGGCAGCATGAACGGCATTATGCTCAATGAAGATGACTGGGACTATTTCAATGAGGAGGACTTCGAACTGATAAAGGCGGAGAAGTGCGATGGAGGACGCTACACATTTACAGGGCAGCATTTCACTGGCGATGACGATGACCGCTACTTCGATGCCTACAATATCAATGGAGGAATCGTTTATCATGCACAGAAGAGGGACTATGTCACACCTGGACTCTATCGACTTACTGCGGTGGCAAGAACAGACCGTACAAGTGATAATGCGGTGTTCATCTTCGCCCAGACTGAAGCCATTGGTGATTCTGTGGCAGATGTAGGACAGCAGACCGACGATTCCGTTGTGGTGAAGGTCGGTGGAGCAGTGAAGGTGTCTGTAGGACGACATGATAGTGGTGTGCGTAAAGTCGCAAAGCCAAATGCCTCTACACAACTTGTCGCAGTGCCTGCATACGGCGATGAGGGCGGATTGCTGAAGGAACAACTCAAGAAAATGGCGGAAAGCCATTCTTTGCCTGAATGGGTTGATGATGATTATGACGACATTCTCGAGGCCAACAATGGCAACGGATATGGCTGGAGCATCGTCACTATCGACAGCATCCGTGTTGGCGAAGGGCAGAAAGTTGTCTATGGCGTCACGACCGACCCCGCTTTCAATGGCGGACACTCCATGACGGGAAAATGGTTCTCCGCATGTGAATTCCATCTCGACAGAATCGGAGACTGACAGAATCGGAGACTGAATTAAGGATAGGCTATAGAAGCACCCCTACGCTTCTATAGCCTTTTTTCTATAGTTATTCTGGTTTTTTTGATAATATAGTTATCCTGGATTTTCTGGTCTCTGTCTAAAAAAACGGTCCCTTCCGCTGGAATCTTTATTATATATATAATGTATACCCCCTCCCTCCTATCTCTATTTTGCAAAAAAATCGGTTTTTCTTTAATTTTCCTTGCGAAAAGTTTTGCCAGTCCAGAAAATCGTTATACCTTTGCATCCGCGTTCGGGTTGGAACGCCGCCTCGATGGCGCGCCCACCAGCCGATATATGGACGCCAAGACGTAGTTCTTTGACAGACTGAGACAACAGACAATAAGCAGTAGCGGCCCTTGCCTTGGGGCATTGGGCCGAGACAAGCTACCGTCAAAAACAATGACAGAAGATTGAAGCTATAGACTTCAGGACAGAGCGGATAAAGCGTCCTGGCGGGAAGGAACAACCCCCTTATGGGGGAACGAAACAAAAAGATTCTACAATGAAGAGTTTGA
>JAFWPH010000003.1 GCA_017509605.1 Bacteroidaceae bacterium
CCACGGGAAAACGGCAACACGCGTTTAGCATTGGAAGAAGTGGCTAAGACACTGAACGAATGTGGTGTGGAGACAGTGATTGTCAATTTAGGCAAACGTGCCATGCAGGGGTGCATCGCCTGTGGCATGTGCGGTCGTATTGGCAAATGCACTTTCAGTGACATTGTCTATGACAAAATCCGAGAAACCATGGTCGATGGCATCGATGGTTTGGTTGTGGGGTCACCTGTCTATTATGGTGGGCCCAATGGCTCGTTGTGCGCCTTGATGGACCGTGTGTGCTACTCGCTCAGCCGCTATATGCAGTTCAAGCCCGCTGCCAGCGTGGTGGTGTGCCGTCGTGGAGGTGCCTCTGCGTCTTTCGACCGGCTGAACAAGTATTTCACGATTCTGAATATGCCTGTGGTGTCGTCGCAGTACTGGAACATGGTCTATGGCCAGACTGCAGGCGAGGCCGCACGCGATGAGGAAGGCATGCAGACCATGCGCACCCTCGCCAGGAATATGGCGTGGATGATTGAACGCCTCAATCCTGCAGAGAACGGACATCCCGAACTGGAGCCTCGGGTCGCAACCAATTTCATCAGGTAAGTGATGGACAAACAGGACTACAAGCAGTTTCTGGAGAAGCATGGCATCCGTCCTACCGCCAATCGTATCTTGGTAGCTGAGATTGTTGATAGGTCTGCCCGTCCGTTGTCGCTGGCGGAGATTGAAGACCAACTCCTCTCCCTTGATAAGTCAAGCATCTACCGGTGCTTGATGCTCTTTAAAGAGCACCACATTGTGCATGTCATTGAGGATGGCAGCGACGCGGTGCGATATGAGTTCTGCCACAGTCATTCCGCCAACGATGACGACGACCTTCATGTTCATTTCCACTGTGAGCGCTGCAACCGTACTTTTTGCCTTTACGATGTCCCCGTCCCTAAGGTCGAACTTCCCGATGGATTCGTGCTTTTTTCCGTCAATTATATGGTGAAGGGCATTTGTGAAGAGTGTCGTGACAGCAACACATAAAACCAGGATTTATGAAACGTAAAACATTATTTATTTTTATCTCAGGCTTTCTTCTCCTTTTCCGAACTATTCCTTTGAAGGCACAGGATACATTTCAGTTTGGAACAGCCACCAATCCGACAGGACATACAGTGCTCGTCGATGCCCAAGGCCTTGTCATTGACGGCAAACATATCCTCCCTGTGATGGGTGAGATTCACTACAGCAGGCTGCCTCAACGTGAGTGGCGGCGTGAGATCCGCAAGATGAAAGCCGGAGGCATCACCATCATCTCTACCTACATCTTCTGGATCCACCATGAGGAACAAGAGGGTAAATGGGACTGGAGCGGCAACAAGAACCTTCATGAGTTTGTCAAGACCTGTCAAGAGGAAGGCTTATATGTGGTGCTGCGTCTTGGGCCGTTCTGTCATGGTGAGGTTTATCAGGGTGGCTTTCCTGTCTGGCTGGTCGAGAAGGCCACAGCCGACCCCAGCCGTTTCAAGCTCCGCAGCGAGGCACCTGGCTTTATTGCTGCAACCCAGCGACTTTACAGCAATATCTACGCTCAGGTCAACGACTTGCTGTGGAAACATGGCGGCCCTGTCATTGGTGTGCAGTTGGAGAATGAGTGCCGTGGGCCTTGGTCTTACTATATGAAGTTAAAGGCCATGTCAGTGAACATAGGATTCGATTTGCCTTTCTACACTCGTACAGGCTGGCCTAAACTGAACGGAGGTGAGAAAGACTTCGGGCAGATGCTGCCTCTCTATGGAGATTATGCAGATGGTTTCTGGGACCGCACGTTGGATGACATGCCTGGGGAGTATGCCAAGGCTTTTATCATGAAAGACACCCGTTTGTCTGGTGTCATTGCCACAGAGACTTTCGGAACCAACCAAGACACAGAGATGACGAAGAAAGATTTGCAATATCCTTATCTGACCTGTGAACTTGGTGGTGGAATGATGCCTTCTTATCACCGGCGTATCAACATCTCTGGCAATGAGGCATTTCCACTGGCCGTATGCAAGGTGGGGTCTGGGTCGAATCTCCCTGGTTATTACATGTATCATGGCGGTACGAACCCATACAACTCTGTTCATACCATGGCAGAATGCCAGGCCTCGCCAGTGACCAATTACAACGATATGCCTTATATCTCGTACGATTTCCAGTCACCGCTTGGGGAGTTCGGACAACTCAACACCAACGCTTTTCACCAGACACGCTGGTTTCATCAGTTCCTTGCTGATTGGGGAAGTGAACTGGCCTTGATGGATGTCGATACACTCAGTGAGCACTATTCGCGCCGTGGTTGTTTTGAGTTCCATAACGACTATGTGCGCATTCTACATGAGGAGGGTAGGGCTTCTGTCACCCCCAGGGACATGGAGTGGGAAGGACTGACCATCACCTCCTCGTCAGTCCAGCCTTTTGCAAAAGCTGACGGACAACTCTACTTCATCTCGGTGAAAGGGGAGAAGCCGAGTCTTTCCGTCCGGACAGCCAAAGGCAAGGTCAAGACCTACGCACCGAAATACGATAAGCCTTTTGTTGTTGACGGCAAAACCATGACAGTGCTCTCTCCGGAGAAAGCCATGACAGCGTATGTTATCGACGGTCATGTCTTTTATTCTAAACATGGTGGCATCCTCTATAAGGACGGTGATGAGGTTGTTGAAGAGATGTGGATTGAGCATCCAGAATCTTTGAATAGTCTTGCGGGCAGTACCCCTCTCTTCAATGCTGTTTTACTGAAAGAAGCAGATGCCCCGCGCCAGGTCAGCCTTGGTGGAGCCAAAGTGGCGGAAATGCCTTCCGATGCCGATTTCGACCGTGCCGCAATCTGGCGTGTTGAATGTAAGGGCAACGTTGAGGATAAGTATATAGACGATCTCTTCTTGAAAGTGAATTATAAAGGCGATGTGGCGCGAGTCTATGCCGACGGTATGTTGGTGGAGGATAATTTCTGGAATGGAAAACCCATGTATATCCGCCTCAGCGACCTTTTGGGCAAGGAAGTGGAAATCAAGATATTACCCCTGTCAAAGGACTATCCTATCTATCTGCAACAAGCGCAAAAGGCTAAACTGGACCAAGCCAAGGACGGCGTGTTGTTGAGTCTTGACGACCTGACTGTAGTGTTGCGACGCATCAACCCTAAGGGCTGGCAATAGCGTGTTTCAGAAGAACTCAAGTCAGTTTGCCGCTGGTAAATTTCCTGAAACGGCTATCAAGAAACATGCGAAGAGAAGCATCAGGAAGAACAGCATGACGTAGAAAGAAATCATGATGATGAAGATAAGCGCGGTGCGCCAGATGGTTCCCCAGATGTTGAGTTGGTAGAGCTGTCGGAAATCGTATGCCAAGATGAAAATCACCAATAGGTCTGGTACTGCGTAGGGGAATAAGTCAATGGACGGGACTTTACATTTGAACAATATCATTCCCAACGTCACCAGTTGGAATTGGCAGTTGATGTAGATTTGAGAGTAGAATGTCTCCACGAGGTTCAGACTTCTCTTCGTCGTCTTGTCAATCACTATCTCCCGCTTGCGAAACACCAGCCACACCGCGAAAACGATGAGTATGTTCTCAGCCAATACACGGTAAAGGTGGTTCGTTGATATGGTTTGCACGACGTTCTCCAATCCTTTCATAATCAGCAGCGCATTACCCGACATTTCTTTCTCCATATACTGGAAGAAACTGGTGCCTTTTACGGGAGTGGTGATATCGACACCTACGATCCATACCAAAAAGGCTGTAAGCACAATCAGAATGGCGAGCATCTTGAATGGAGGGAAGTAACTGAGGAAGTGACCTGCGAGATAGTCGCGGATCATGTAGCCTGGACGCCACAGCAGATGCCCCATGCTGCGGAACATCGGGCGGTTGCCCATACCCCAAATATCCAAAAAACTGTTCATCAACTGCTTGGGAGTGAAACGTTTCCATCCTGCCGACATACCGCATTGGGGACAGAGACGCCCTTTGTAAGTGTAGCCACAATGGCGACAGGTGTGTTCTGTCTCGTCAATCTTGGGTACCGCGGCCAAATACTGCTGGCGGTTGCGGTAACGTATGGCCCACGCCTTCAGTTTCCTTTTGAGGGTGTGTTTCTTTGTGGCTACGCTTTTTAGTATCTTCTCTTTATTCATGACGGTTGATGATCTTTCACTCCGAACAAGTAATGAGCGAGAAAGGGGCTTAGTCGGATGATGTTGCTAACCAAGAGCGCCAGGCCGATGACCATGAGCGCGAATACCAAGCAGACGCATCGCGTCTATATATTCTATTCGTTTAGTGGGCATTGTCGTTATTTTTTCCCTGCAAAATTAGTAATTAATGTCGAATTCTTCATTCTTTTGAACCGATAAATAGACTTTTTTCTTGTTATTTTGTGTCCCTCTCACGCCTAATGACTGAGCGCTTTTTTTATCAGGAAAGTGTTTTGAGCCACAGTGATATGATTTCTCTCACTTTCTTTCTTTTTCCCCACTTAACAAATGTTGTTATATATTATTGAAATTCAGTAAATTATCACTTTTCAACACGTGCTGTTGAAAAAAATTTTTTAATTTTGTGAAAAAAAGTGGGGGAAAAGGGAGGAGAGTGGGGGATTTTTTACTAACTTTGCACATGATAAGCCGAAATATGCAGTAGTGCATTGCTGATCATGTGTCGTCGGAGGCCTTTCAAGAACGTTCCCGTCAAAAGCGGTGAGAGGCCGACGGCAGCCAGAGAGAATGGATAAGAATGGAATGAATGACGAAAAAACAGGTGAATGATGCGTTTCACTGGAGATTACTTGGCAAAGACCGATGCTAAAGGCAGGGTATTTCTGCCCGCGGCGTTCAGGAAGATGTTGGAGCAATATGGCGAACAGCGTTTGGTGCTGAGGCCTAATATGTTCCAGCATTGTCTGGATTTGTATCCTGGGAGCGTGTGGAACCGTATGCTCGATTCGCTCAATGCTCGTCTTGACCCCTGGAATGGCACTCATCAGGCACTCAAACGCAATTTCGTGGCGAAGGCCGACATTATTGAGCTCGACAACAACGGGCGCTTGCTCATCTCGAAGAACAAGATGCTGTACGCCTTCATCAAACAAGACGTACGTTTCCTGGCCGTTGACGACCACTTCGAGGTTTGGGACAAGGATACCTGTGAGGCGGTGCTCAATCAGTTGACGCCTGACGGCGAGCCTGAAGGAATGATTTATCAGGAGCTGATGGCGGGTTTCAATGGGTGATTGATATAAATGTGAAGAAGTGAAGATGGAAGGACAATCAGTTTATCATGTGCCGGTGTTGCTTGGGGCGAGCGTAGATGCGCTCCAGATACACAAGGGTGGTGTGTATGCCGATGTCACTTTCGGAGGCGGTAACCACAGTCGCGAGATCATGCGCAGGATCGACGCGGTGGGAGGCGGAAGGCTCTTCGGTTTCGACCAGGATGCCGATGCCGAGCGCAACGCTCTCAATCACGAGGGGTTCACCTTTGTTAGGAGCAACTTCCGTTATATCAAGAACTTCGCCCGCTATTATGGCGTGAAGCATTTCGATGGCATCCTCGCCGACCTCGGTGTTTCGTGGCATCATTTCGACGACTCAACAAGGGGTTTCTCCTTTCGTTTTGATGGAGAACTCGACATGCGCATGAACCAGCGCAGTGGAACGACAGCAGCCGACATCCTCAACAACTACGATGAGAAACGGCTTGCTGATGTGTTCTTTCTCTACGGGGAATTGCGCAACAGCCGCCAGATAGCACGTGAGGTGCTGAAACGGCGGGCTGTATCACCGATTCTCACCATCAGCGACCTGCTCGACCTGCTCAAGCCCATTTACGACCGCGAACGCGACAAGAAAGAGCTGGCGAAGGTTTTTCAGGCGCTGCGAATCGAGGTGAATCATGAGATGGATGCGCTCAAGGCGCTCCTCGACAGCGCCACTGAACTCTTGGCTGACGGAGGACGTCTGGTGGTGATCACCTATCACTCACTTGAGGACCGTATGGTGAAGAACGTGATGAAAAGTGGAAACGTGGATGGTAAAGTGGAGAAAGACTTCTACGGCAATGTCGCCAGTCCGTACCGACTCGTCAACCGACAGGTGGTGGTGCCTGACGAACAGGAGCAGAACGACAACCCGCGTAGCCGAAGCGCCAAACTCAGAGTGGCAGAGCGTCTGCCCAGATGACAAATTGTTTTTTATTTATTTATCTAACACGTACAACGTACAAGGAGGGGATAGTTTATGGCAAATGACCTGAACGACGACATCATGAATACTGCCAGCGAGGACCTGGACGATGAGGTGCGGCAGGACAAGGCGCAGACTGTAGAGTCGGCACCGCCCCAGACCGCCATGCCCTCAGAACAGGAACAGGACCTGGAGAATGAAGAAGAAGAAAAGGAAGAGGCAGAAGCCATAGAGGCAATCAAGAAATACACAGAAGAAGACCTGGGAAGAGTGACGTTGGGCACCATCTTCGGAGGCGACATCCTCCAAAGCAAGTTCTTCCTCTCACTCGTACTATGGTTCATTATGGTGGCCATGCTGATGCTGGTCTATACTTACAACCGCTATCAGAGCCAGCAGGATATCATCACCATCGACAACTTGAAAACTGAACTGCAAGAGGTGAAATACAATGTGTTGACGCAGTCGAGCGAACTCATGAACCTGAGTCGCCAGTCGAATGTGGAGAAATATCTCAAGGCCACCAACGACAGCATGCTGAAAAACCCCACAACACCGCCTTACCTCATCAGAACGGTAGAGGCAAACCCATAAGAAAGTAGCCATATAAAGAAGAATTGATTAACTATTGAACGAAAATGAAGTTTGAAAAGGAGCACATATCATCACGATTTACACTGATTCTCGGATTGGTGTTCCTTGGTGTGGTCGTCATCTCCGTCCGTATGATCTATATCATGACCGTGAAACGCGATTACTGGAAGAATTTGTCCGACACCTATGTCAGCGACAGTTTGATGGTGAAGCCCAACAGAGGCAACATCCTCTCTGCCGACGGACAACTCATGTCAACCAGTCTGCCAGACTATAGATTATATATAGACTTCCGGCCAGGCGATTCCATCGCTTTCGACTCCCTGTTCATCAACAACATGGACTCCATCTGCGACGGACTTGCCCAAATCATACCCAACTGGACCGCACAGCAGTTCAAGGACCGCTTCGAGGAACAGCTCAACAAACCACGCTCCAAGCGCAGCCGTTATTTCCCGCTTTACACTCGCCACATCACCTATATCCAACTCAACGATGTGAAAAAACTACCGTTGTTCAGAGAGAAGAACAAGAATGTCAGCGGCTTGGTGATCGTGGAACGCAATGACCGCAAGAAACCCTTCGGATCTCTGGCCAAGCGTACACTCGGCGAGATGTTTGGCGCCAAGGACTCCGCCCGCTCCGGACTGGAGTTGGCTTACGACTCTATCTTGCGGGGAGAGAACGGATGGCAGCACCGTAAGAAAGTGCGCAACCGCTACATCGGCATTGTCGATATCCCGCCTGTGGATGGCTGCGACCTGGTCACCACGCTCGACGTGAGCATGCAGGACATCTGCGAGAGTGCGCTTCGCGAGAAGATGCGTGAACTCAACGCCTCTATGGGTGTGGTCATCCTCATGGAGGTACAGACTGGCGATGTGAAGGCCATCGTCAATCTCCAGCAGTACGATGACGGCGAGTTCTACGAGGCTCGCAATTATGCCTTGGCGTCGCTCATGGAGCCTGGCTCCACCTTTAAGACCGCCTCTATTATGGTGGCGCTCGACGACGGATACATCACTCTCACGGACAAGGTCAACACCCATGGCGGCCGATACCCTATGTACAAGGCTGTGATGAAAGACCACAACTGGCGTTCGGGTGGCTATGGTGTGCTTGACGTCCCCGAGGTGCTCATGTACTCCTCCAACATCGGTGTGAGCCGACTCATCGACGAACACTACCATAAGCAACCGGAGAAATTTGTCGAGGGACTCTATCGCATCGGCATTGGCACACCGCTGGACCTGCCTTTCGTGGGTTCAGCTAATCCTGTGATACGCCGACCGACCAAGGACAACTGGCCGGCTACCACTTTGCCATGGATGTCGATCGGTTATGAGACGCAGATACCGCCTATCTCTACTTGCGCTTTCTACAATGCCATAGCCAACAATGGCAAGATGGTGAGACCGCGTTTTGTCAAGGCCGTGCAGAAGGACGGCAAGATCATACGCGAGTTCCCTGTGGAAGTCATCAAGGACCATATCTGCAAGAGTTCAACCCTCAAGGACATGCAGTGGATGCTCGAAAGGGTGGTCAGCAAGGGACTTGGAAAGCGTGCGGGCAATCCGCATTTCCATGTGTCGGGCAAGACGGGCACGGCTCAGGTATCACAAGGTAGAGCTGGTTATCTCAATGGCAAACGGGAATATCTTGTGAGTTTTTGCGGATACTATCCTTCAGAGAACCCACGCTACACTTGCCTGGTGGCGATACGTAAACCCAACTCCCCCGCCTCGGGAGGATTGATGGCCGGTACGGTGTTCTCCAAGATCGCACAGAGGGTGTATGCCAAGAACATCACAACCGACATGTCGCAGGCGCGTGACTCCCTCTCCCAATTCGTGCCCGATGTGAAGAACGGAGACCTCAACGCGGCAAAGGATATCCTCGCCGACTTGGGAGTGCAGTCCAACGACCAGGGCGCCACCAATATCGCATGGGGTAACTCCTCACTCGACAACGGCAAACTGGTCTTCACCTCTTTGCAAGACGAGGAAGGCAAGATGCCCGATTTAAAAGGTATGGGCGCTCGCGACGCAGTCTATGCTGTGGAGCGGCGTGGACTCAAGGCCAAGGTCAAAGGCGCGGGCAAGGTGCTCTCTCAGAGCTTGCCTGTAGGCTCCAGTTACAGTAAGGGACAGACGGTCATCCTCACGATGGGCTTGTAGGCCTCACTGTGGGACAGCCCTTCTGGTCAGAGTGGTTGGAACCGTCAAAAAAGGAAAGAACAAAAACCAAAGAATATATGCAACTGTATGAATTGATTTCGGGCGTTAAGGTCAACGCCGTCAAAGGAACTCTCGACATCGACATTAAAGGAGTGAATCTCGACTCCAGGCTGATCAAGCCAGGACAGATGTTCATGGCCTTCAAAGGCACACAGACTGACGGACATGCCTACATCCCAAAAGCCATCGAGGCAGGCGCAGTGGCCGTGATGTGCGAGAAGATGCCTGAGATGTGTGACGACAAGGTCACCTATATCCAGGTTGATAACACAGAGCAGGTCATCGGCGACGTGGCCACAGTATTCTACGGCAACCCTTCCAGGCACCTCAAACTGATTGGAGTGACAGGTACCAACGGCAAGACCACCATTGCTACAGAGCTTTACAACATGTTCAGGAAACTCGGACACAAGGCCGGACTTATCTCAACGGTTGTCAACCGTGTGAACGATGAGAAGGTGCCAACGGAGCATACTACTCCCGACCCCATCACGCTTAACGCCCTCTTGGCGAGCATGGTGGATGCTGGATGCGAGTACGCCTTCATGGAGGTAAGTTCCCATGCGGTGGCGCAGAACAGAATAGGTGGACTTTATTTCTCTGGTGGTATCTTCACCAACCTCACCCGCGACCATCTCGATTACCACAAGACAGTAGAGAACTACTTGAAAGCCAAGAAGACATTCTTCGACAACTTACCCCAGGAAGCCTTTGCCATCACCAATCTCGACGACAAGAACGGTATGGTGATGATGCAGAACACCAAAGCACAGGTCAAGACCTATTCCATCCGCGAGATGGCAGATTTCAAGGCCAGGATCATCGAATGTCATCTTGAGGGCATGTATCTCGAGATCAATGGCCAGCAGGTGGGTGTGCAGTTCTTGGGCAAGTTCAACGTGTCGAACTTGCTGGCTGTTTATGGCGCCGCATGCATGCTGGGTCAGGATCCGCACGATGTGCTGGTGGCGCTGAGCACCTTGCGCCCTGTGTCAGGACGTTTTGAGGCGGTTCATTCACCTCTGGGTTACACCGCCATCGTTGATTATGCCCACACACCCGATGCACTGGCCAACGTGCTGGGTGCCATCAACGGGGTGGTTGAGGGCAAAGGTCATATCATCACTGTTTGCGGCGCGGGAGGCAACCGCGATAAAGGCAAACGTCCGATTATGGCGAAAGAAGCTGTGCGTCAAAGCGATAAGGTGATTATCACCAGCGACAATCCCCGGTTTGAGGAACCACAGGATATCATCAACGACATGCTGGCGGGACTTGATGCCGACGACATGCTCAAAGTGGTGAGCATAGCCGACAGGAAGGAAGCCATCCGGACTGCATGTATGATTGCGCAGAAGGGCGACGTGATTCTCGTGGCGGGTAAGGGCCATGAGGATTACCAGGAGATCAAAGGTGTGAAACACCATTTCGATGACAAGGAGGTGCTGGAGGAGATCTTCTCCGCACAACAAGCCCAAGGATGATTCGTGATAGCGAAGCGCCGTGACAACGAAAAAAAGGCGAAATAACAAAAATAAAAAAAACGAAATAGAAGATGCTTTATTTCTTAGCACAATATTTGGATTCAATCGACCTTCCAGGTGCGGGCCTGTGGACCTATGTGTCGTTCCGCTCCTTGATGGCGCTGATGCTCTCGTTGGTCATCTCCATGTGGATGGGCAAGTCGTTCATCACTTACATGAAGAAAAAACGTCATCTGGAAAAGGCACGCGACGCCGAAATCGACCCGTATGGAGTGAAAAAGATCGGTGTGCCCTCCATGGGCGGCATTGTCATCATCACCGCAATCCTTTTACCCGCTTTGTTGCTTGGTAGGTTGACCAACGTGTACGTGCTGTTGCTGCTGGTCACTGTGGTGTGGTTGGGACTGCTCGGTTTCCTCGATGACCTCATCAAACTCCGCGGCAACAAGGATGGCCTGCCACCTCGTTACAAATTGTTGGGACAGTTTCTGCTCGGTGCCATGATAGGAGTGACCTTATGGCTTAGCCCGCAGGCAGTGGTCAGCGAGCGGGTGGAGAAAAAGATAGTCAATTCACAGACGGTCTATCAGAAGAGCGAGGAGAGGAAATCCACCATCACCACCGTGCCTTTCTTCAAGAACAACAACCTTGACTACTACGAGGCTTTCAGCTTCTTGGAGAACGGCAAGGCCAAACGTGCCTGTGGATGGGTGTTGTTCGTGCTTGTCACCACCTTCGTCATTATGGCGGTCACAAATGGCGCCAACCTCAATGACGGAATGGACGGCATGTGTGCCGGCAACTCAGCCATCATCGGCACTGCGCTCGGCATACTGGCATACGTCTCTGGTCATATAGAGTTCGCAAGCTATCTCAACGTGATGTATATTCCCGGCTCCGAGGAAATATTGGTCTTCCTCTGCTCCTTTGTAGGGGCGCTGATCGGTTTCCTTTGGTACAATGCCTACCCCGCCAAGGTGTTTATGGGTGATACAGGCAGTCTTGCCATTGGAGGTGTGATAGCCGTCGTGGCGGTGATGATCCATAAGGAACTGCTCCTGCCCATACTCTGTGGCATCTTCCTCGTGGAAAGCATCTCAGTGATACTGCAGACCAGCTATGCCAAGCATGGCAACAAGCAGGGAAAGAAACTACGTGTGTTCAAGCGTGCTCCTTTCCATGACCACTACAGGGTGTTGCAGAGCCAACTCGATCCCAACACTAAATACCTCATAAAGAGACCGACCACAGCCTTGCAGGAGAACATGATCACCATCCGTTTCTGGATTGTCACCATTCTTCTCGCCGCCATCACCATCATCACATTGAAAATTAGGTAACTCATCTTTCGCAACCTATTTAACTCCGTTTTATAACTACCGAGACTTTAGTCAGGTAACATTACAATTAAGTTTAGAATGAAAAGAATAGTCGTTTTAGGAGCCGCTGAAAGCGGTGTGGGCGCAGCGGTGCTCGCCCAGAAGAAAGGATTTGACGTTTTTGTCTCAGACATGTCGGCCATCAAGAAGCATTACAAGCAGATGCTCGATGAGTACGGCATCGTATGGGAAGAATCGCGTCATACCGAGAATCTGATACTTAACGCCGACGAGATCATCAAGAGCCCGGGCATCCCACAGGAAGCGCCCATCGTGCAGAAGGCCATGGAGAAGGGCATACCCATTATCTCTGAAATAGAGTTCGCCGGCAGATACACTACAGCCAAGATGATCTGCATCACGGGAAGCAACGGCAAGACCACTACCACTTCGCTCATCTACCATATCTTCAAGAAGGCAGGTTACAACGTGGGATTGGCCGGTAATATCGGTCGGTCGCTTGCTTTTCAGGTGGCAGAGTGCGATTTCGATTACTATGTGATAGAGCTCAGCAGTTTTCAACTCGATAACATGTATGACTTCAAGGCCGATATCGCGGTGCTGATGAACATCACCCCCGACCATCTCGACCGTTATGGCTTCAAGATGCAGAATTATGTGGATTCCAAGATGCGGATCACGCGGAACCAGACTGCAGACGACGCTTTTGTTTTCTGGAACGACGACCCCATCGTTACCGCTGAACTCAAGAAGTACAATATCAAGGCACAGATGTTCCCCTTCTCCGAATTCAAGGGAAACGGTGCCATCGCATACGCTGAGAACGGCCAGTACATCATCGAGCAACCCACTCCTTTCAACATGGAGCAGGAGGAACTGGCGCTCCGTGGCAAGCACAATCTCTACAACTCCCTGGCTGCAGGCATCACGGCCAACATTGTCGGGGTGAGAAAAGATGTCATCCGTGAATCGCTGATGGATTTCAAGGGAGTTGAGCATCGTCTGGAGAAAGTGGAACGTGTGAATGGCGTGGATTTCGTCAACGACTCCAAGGCCACCAATGTCAACGCCTGCTGGTACGCCCTCGAAAGCATGCGACAGCCCACCGTCCTCATCCTTGGCGGAAAGGACAAAGGCAACGACTACTCGGAAATCATGGACTTAGTGAAGGAGAAATGCCGTGGACTGGTCTTTCTGGGTGTGGACAACACCAAGTTGCATCAGTTTTTCGACAACGTGGGATTGCCTATAGCCGATGTGAAGTCGATGAAGGATTGTGTGGATGAGTGCTATAAGATGGCGCAGCCGGGCGACTGTGTGTTGCTGAGCCCTTGTTGTGCCAGTTTCGACCTCTTCCAGAACATGGAGGACAGGGGCGAGCAGTTCAAGGAATGTGTGAGAAACCTTAATTGATCAATTGATAACAAGAAAAACTTAAGAACTATGGCTAAAGTTTTATCTGATATCTTCAAAGGCAATGTCTTTACAGGCGATAAGGGGATATGGATGATTTATTTCTTCCTGAGCCTTTTCTCGCTGGTTGAGGTCTATAGCGCGTCGAGCAACCTCACCTACAATGCCGGACATCACTGGGATCCCATGATCAACCAAGCTGTCTTCATCTTGGTGGGACTCGTCGTTGTTTACTTGGTCCACCTTATACCTTGTAAATACTTCATGCTCTTTCCGTTGATAGCACTGCCCGTTTCCTTGGTGCTGCTGGTCTATGCCGCGTTTTTCGGCGGAACAGTGAACGGAGCCAACCGTTGGATTGAGATTTGCGGCATGTCGGTACAGCCTTCCGAGTTGGGCAAGGCGTCGCTGGTCATGTTCGTGGCGGTGGTGCTGGCCAAGACGCAGGCGGAGGTGAAAGTGACTGGCCCCAATGGAAAGACGAAAATCAAAAGCGGGGCCATCAAGGGAGGACACTCATTGGCCTTCAAGGTCATCATGTGTTCAACAGCAGTGGTTTGTCTGCTCATCTTCTTCGAGAACTTCTCCACTGCCGCCTTGCTCTTCGTCACCATTTTCCTGATGATGTGGATAGGACGCATCCCCATTGACTTGCTGACCAAGACTTTCCTCACCATGGTGGCATTTGTGGCAGTGCTCTTCACCATGATCATGCTTCTCGACGAGGCCACCCTCTCCAAGATACCCAAGATGCACCGAGGCATCACATGGAAACACCGCATTGAGGCCATGGTGGGTGCCGGAGAGGAATCCGACTCCACATATAATATCCAGGACAACCTGCAGGAGGCACATGCCCAAATAGCGATCGCCAACTCCAACGTCATCGGACGCGGACCGGGCAACTCTGTGGAACGTGACTTCCTGCCTCATGCAGAGTCGGATTTCATCTACTCCATCATCGTGGAGGAAACAGGTATCATAGGTGCGATTTTCGTGCTCTTCCTCTATGTGGCGCTTGTCATCAGGGCAGGGCGAATAGCGAAGAAAAGCCAACGCTTCTTCCCCGCCTACCTGGTCATCGGGCTCGCCACGATGATCACCCTACAGGCATTGGTGAATATGATAGTAGCCACTGGACTCTTCGTCACAGGACAACCTTTGCCGCTTATCAGCCGTGGTGGTTCGTCGCTGCTCATCAACTGCTTCTATATCGGAGTGATACTCAGTGTCAGCCGATATGTGGAGATGATCAACTCTCCTGAGTCGATTGAGAATAAAAATGTATCTACAACAAACGAGACAAACGAATATTATAGTCAAGAAAACATGGACTGATTGTCAATTATTTGGACAAAAAGATGTAACTTTGCAAATCATTAGTCTTAGGACTTCAAATCACGTTATCACATGGAACAAAAAGAAAGCGTACGAGTGATTGTCAGTGGGGGTGGCACAGGAGGACATATCTTCCCCGCTATCTCCATCGCCAATGCAGTCAAGGCCATGAATCCCGATGCCGAGATACTTTTCGTAGGAGCCGAGGGACGGATGGAAATGCAAAGGGTACCCGCCGCAGGATACAAGATCATCGGACTCCCTGTGGCCGGATTCGACAGGAAGAACCTGTTCAAGAACATTCCAGTGCTCATCAAGTTGTTCAAGAGCCAGATGATGGCACGCAAGATCATCAAGGACTTCAAACCTATGGTGGCTGTGGGTGTAGGTGGCTACGCCAGTGGTCCCACGCTCAAGATGGCGGCGTCAATGGGAGTGCCCACACTCATACAGGAACAGAATTCCTACGCTGGAGTCACCAATAAACTGCTTGCCAAGTCGGCTCGCAAGATCTGCGTGGCCTACGAGGGAATGGAACGTTTCTTCCCGAAAGAGAAGATTGTGCTGACGGGCAATCCCGTCCGACAAGGACTTGTTGACACCCGGTTGTCGAAAACCGAGGCGGTGGAGAAGATGGGACTCAATCCTTCACGTCGTACAGTGCTGATCATCGGAGGAAGTCTCGGCGCACGCACCATGAACGAGAGTGTCATCGGCAACCTGAGCATCATCAGGGAAGCCAAGGACGTGCAGTTCGTATGGCAGACGGGCAAGTACTACAGCGATGAAATCAAGGAGAGGCTGTCCAAAGAGGCCATTGTTCCCAACCTCAAGGTCACCGACTTCGTCTCCGACATGGCATCAGCATACGCTGCCGCCGACCTTGTGGTGTCGAGGGCGGGAGCCAGTTCCATCTCTGAACTTTGCGTGCTTCATAAGCCTTCAATCCTCGTTCCCTCACCCAATGTGGCAGAGGATCATCAGACCAAGAACGCGAAGGCGCTCTCGACACGCGGTGCGGCGCTTTTCCTGGCCGACGCCGATGCTGTGGCGCAACTCATCCCGCTGGCCATCAAGACTGTAGCTGACGACAACCTTCTCACTTCGCTTGGTGAGAATGCGGGCAAGATGGCTTTCTACGATTCCGCCAACGTCATCGCGGCCGAGGTGCTGAAACTCGCTGAAGAATACAATAATAAAGACAAGTAATTACAGATACTGAACAGAAAACGAATATAGACTGAGGAGAAGATTATGGACATGCAGTTGGTAAAGTCGGTTTATTTCATCGGTATAGGAGGCATCGGCATGAGCGCCGAGGCCCGTTATTTCCTTTTCCAAGGACTGACAGTGGGCGGATACGACAAGACACCGAGTGAACTCACCAAGAAACTGGTTGAGGAAGGAGCGCTTGTGAACTACGACGACGAGATTGACAAGGTGGATGAGTGTTTCAAGGACAAGGACACGACCCTGGTGGTCTATACGCCTGCCATTCATCCTGACGAAAACCACTTGCTCTCCTACTACATCAACCAGGGATTCGTGGTGATGAAGAGAGCGCAGGTGCTGGGTATTCTGACCGACAAGTTCAAAGGACTGTGCGTGGCCGGAACACATGGCAAGACCACCACATCCACCATGACCGCCCACCTGCTCAACCATTCACATCTTGGCTGTAATGCCTTCTTGGGGGGAATATCCAAGAATTACCATACCAACTACCTGCTCGACAACAAGAGCGATTATGTGGTGATAGAGGCCGACGAATACGACCGCTCCTTCCATTGGTTGCACCCCTTCATGACCGTCATCACCGCCACTGACCCTGACCACCTCGACATCTATGGCACCAAGGAAGCCTATCTGGAGAGTTTCACCAAATACACCTCTCTAATCCGTCCCGGAGGAGCGCTGATAGTGCACAAAGGACTGGAGATGAAGCCCTCGGTTGGCCCGGATGTGAGGATTTATGAATACTCCCGTACTGAAGGTGACTTCCATGCCGAGAACATACGTATCGGGGGCGGAGAGATTGTGTTCGACTTCGTCACACCGACACATACCATCACCGACATACAACTTGGTGTTCCTGTAGGGGTCAATATCGAGAACGGCATAGCCGCTATGGCTCTTGCCATGCTCGCAGGTGCCACTGACGAGGAGATACGTCAGGGCATGAAGACCTTTGAGGGAGTGGAACGACGCTTCGATTTCAAGTTGCGTAATGACAAGATTGTCTTTCTCAGCGACTACGCGCATCACCCCGACGAGATCCGCCAGTGTGCGCTGTCGTTGAAGGAAATCTATGGAGACAGGAAAATCACAGCACTTTTCCAACCTCACCTCTACACCCGCACACGTGATTTCTACCGTCAGTTCGCTGACAGCCTCTCAATATTCGACGAGGTCATACTTGTCGATATCTATCCCGCAAGGGAACAACCCATCCCGGGTGTGACCAGCGCACTGATTTACGACAATCTCAAAGAGGGTGTCGAGCGGTCGATGTGCACCAAAGACCAAATACTCGACATCGTGGCAGGAAGGACGTTCGATGTGCTCGTGTCGCTCGGTGCCGGCGACATTGAGAATTATGTGCCTGCCATCACTGAGATACTGAAAGACAAAACAGGGCTATAGGCCAGACACTGCCATTGAGGACAACTGATGGCGACTGGATGATAATAACTAAAAGATAATGAAGGTGTTCGGACTACTGAAAAAGATTTTCTTCATCTTGCTTTTCTTTGCTGTGTTGGGGTACGTGATTTATGCGATCACCAACATGTCGGACTACGACCCCGAGGAGAAGTGCACTGATGTGGTGCTTGTGGTCGAAGACAACCCTAATGCCGGCTTTATCGATAAGAAGGGGGTGGAGACACTGCTCAAGGAAAAGAACCTTTTCCCTAAAGGAGAGAAAATGGTGGATATCGACACCCGTATGATAGAGCAGACAGTAGGAGAGAACCCTTTCATAGAGAATGTGGAGTGCTACAAGACACCCGACAGCAAACTATGCCTTCATGTGATACAGCGAACGCCTGTCATGTTCATCATGCCCGACAATGCTGACTCCTACTTCGTTGATGCCAAAGGGAACATCATACCTGGAGCCAATTACCCGGTCAACATGCCAGTGGCCACAGGCAATATCTCCAAGGAATATGCGGCCAAACAACTCACGGAGTTTGCCTGTTTCCTGCGGGATAACAGTTTTTGGAACAAACAGGTCGAGCAAGTCAACGTGGTGGTAGACAGGAACAACAAGAGGGTGGTGGAAATTGTGCCGAGAGTGGGCAACCATATTGTCTATCTGGGTTCAATCAAAGACTACCAGAAGAAACTCAAACGCCTCCGTACTTTCTATGAGAAAGCGATGAAAGAAGTGGGGTGGAATAAATACAAGAGAATCAATTTGGAATTCGACAATCAGATAATATGTACTAAAAAATAAACAGGATATGGCGACGACGGATAAAGATTTTATGGTGGCGATTGAACTGGGGTCTTCGAGAATCTCAGGCATCGCCGGTAAAAAGACTGCGGATGGTGGTGTGCAGATTATTGCGTACTCGTCTGTGAAATCAGACGGATGTATCCGCCATGGTATCATCAGCAATGAGGTGAAAACCAAACAAGCCATTGGTGAAGTGGTGAGTAAACTCGAAGCGCAACTCAAGATGAGTGTGAAACGGGCGTACATTGGCCTCGGTGGCCAGTCCCTGCGCTCATACATCGCATTGGAAAAGAAAGACTTGCTTTCCAAGGCATCCATCACGGAACAAATCAAGGAATCGCTTTATGACGAAAGCGTTAAACTGCCTTACCCAGAATATGAGACGCTGAAAACCATTCCGTTGGAATATAAGGTCGATTCCAAGATCGTGGCTGACCCCGTAGGTGAGTTCGGCACACGCATTGAGGCCCAGTTCCTCAATATCATCGCCAAGGAGTCGTTGAGAAACAACATCAGAAGCACCGTCGCTTCCAATGGGGTCGATATTGTGGATACACCCATCCAAATCAAATGCCTTGCCGACAATATCACTACTGATGTGGAGAAAAGCTCAGGCTGCGCTGTGGTGGATCTTGGGGCAGAGACCACTTCTGTCATCGTTTACAAGAACAAGACAGAACGGTACCTGGTGGTCATACCGCTTGGAGTGGCTACCATCACCAAGGATATCATGTCAATCAAGCAGATAGAAGAAGCTGAGGCTGAGAGCATCAAAATGAAATATGGCGACGCTTATCCCGATTACAATGCTGCCGAAGGAGAAGGCAAGCAGAAAAACTATACTACTGCCGATGGACGCAACATCGAAATCATTGACCTTCAGAAAATCATAGAGGCACGCACCCGCGAGATCGTGACCAATGTCTTCGCCCAAATCCGTAAGTCGGGACTTGCCGACAATCTCCTTTCGGGTATCATACTCGCTGGTGGCGGTTCCAACATGAAGAACATCACCAAATTGTTCGAGGAGATGTATAAAGAAAACATCAAACCAGAACAGGTGAAGGTGAGAGTGGCCAGCAAGCTGCTGGCGACGGTCACTAAGGTCTCTGGCATCTCGTTGTCGCTCGACAACAACATCTTCAATACGCTCCTTTCCATTCTTGTCAAAGGAAATACCCCTTGTGGAGGGGACTCCATAGACAACAACTTGTTCGACAGCGCCGCCGCCAATGAGGCAGCCGCACAGAGAGCCAAAGAACTGGAGGAAGAGAACAAGGCCATTGAGAGGCTCAAAGAGGTGAATGAGGAAATCCGAAAGACCGTGGACCAACTCAATGACATGAAACGCCAGCTGACCAAGAATCCCAAGGACAAGAAGCTCGTTAAGCAGGCTCTGGAGACGTATGATCAAGCTTATCTGCCAGAGGATTGCGATAAATGCCTGAAAGTCATTGACGGCAAAGACAAGTACAAGACTCAATATAAGGAAACGGAAGACCTCAAGGCCGTGTACGAGAAAGCCATGGATGAGCTCAACACGAAGATTGAGTCGGCTAAGAAGGCTAACAGTTTACTCGGAAGGCTTCAAAACATGATGAAGGACCTTCTCAATGACGAGAATTAATAAACGAATAAATAACTACAATATATGGAAGAAGCAGTTTTTTCATTCCCAACGGGAAACCCCTCTATCATCAAGGTGATAGGTGTGGGAGGTGGCGGTAGCAATGCTGTCAACCACATGTACAATGAGGGCATCCACGATGTGAGTTTTGTGGTCTGCAACACCGACAACAAGGCATTACAGGATTCGCCCGTACCTACCAAACTGCAGTTGGGCACCGAGGGACTCGGCGCCGGCAATAGGCCAGAGAAGGCAAAGGCGGCTACCATGGAATCAATCGAAGAGGTGAAACGGATGCTCGACGATGGCTCCACCAAGATGGTGTTCGTCACCGCCGGTATGGGCGGTGGTACCGGAACAGGTGCAGCGCCAATCATCGCCAAGACAGCGAAGAATATGGATATCCTCACTGTCGGCATCGTCACCATCCCGTTCAAGTGGGAAGGCAAGAAAAAGATAGACCAGGCACTCGATGGTGTGGATGAGATCAGTCAGAATGTCGATGCCCTTCTGGTTATCAATAATGAGCGCTTGTTGGACATCTACCAAGACCTCACCGTCATCAATGCCTTCGCCAAGGCAGATGACACACTCTGCAACGCAGCAAGAAGCATCGCCGAGATCATCACCATGCACGGTATCATCAACCTTGACTTCAATGATGTGAAGACCGTGCTGAAGGATGGCGGAGTGGCCATCATGAGCACTGGTTACGGAAGGGGAGAAGGACGTGTCACTTCCGCTATCGAGGACGCCCTCAACTCGCCTCTGCTCAACAACAACGATATCTATCACTCCAAGAAGATCCTGCTGCTCATCTCATTCAGCACTACCGACGACCAGCAGTCGCTTATGATGGACGAGATGAAGGAGGTCACCAGCTTCATGGAGAAGGTCAAGAATGAGGATGTGGAGACAAAATGGGGACTTTGTGTGGACCAGTCACTCGGAGAGCAAGTCAAGGTGACAATCCTTGCCACCGGATTCGGTCTCAAGAGTGTCAACACAGAGGAGATGGACAATTACCTCATCATGCATCCCATCTCTAAGGAGGAACAAGAGGCGCTCGATGACAATGCGGAGAGGATTGCCCAACGACGCGACAGCTATTACGGCCCAGAGGATAACAACAAGATCTCTCAGAGGAGTTACCAGTACTTCACCTTCAGCGATGAGGATCTCGACAACGACGAGGTCATCAGCAGTGTGGAAGCCACACCGACCTACGGACGGACACGTGATAAACTCAAGAGCCTGACCACAAAAAAAGTGGATAAGGTCGGCATCTCCAATGCTGGCAGTGCCCAGGTCATCAGTTTCTGATCATGCGGGGACAGCGAACATCTGCATCATTCCTTTTTTTTGATATTCATAAACACGAACTTTCGTTAGGCCAAATGAGCAGATTGTAACTTTTCTCAATCTGCCATGGCGAGAAAACGACTGTATATATTCGAACGAAAATGGATCTTTTTGAACAAGTTAGCAAAGGTATTATCGAGGCAATGAAGGCCAAGGACGCCGTTCGCCGCGATACACTCAGAAATGTGAAGAAGGTGTTCCTGGAGGCCAAGACTGCTCCTGGATCGAACGACGAGCTGAAAGACGCAGACGCCCTCAAGATACTACAGAAACTGGCCAAACAAGGACGTGAGTCGGCTGAGATCTACCAGGCTCAGGGGCGTCCTGACCTGGCCGAGGAAGAAATGGCTCAGGTAAAGGTCATCGAGGAGTATCTGCCCAAACAGTTGTCAGAGGAGGAGCTCGAACTCAAACTCAAGGAAATCATCGCCCAAGTAGGCGCCACATCGCCCAAGGAAATGGGTAAGGTAATGGGAGTGGCCACAAAGCAACTCGCCGGTCTGGCTGATGGCAAGGCTATCTCTGCCAAGGTGAAACAACTGCTGTCATAAGCCACTTGCCTTCTATCACAAGCTACAGCGACAATAGTTCTATAGTCATAGTTGGCTGCGGTACAAAAAATTGGAGGAAATCTGAACCAGATTTCCTCCTTTTTTTCTAAAACCTTTGGTAAGTCTTTTTAGAAAAGAGAGCCGACGCGGTCAGAATCACTTCTCATTGGTCGGCACGAGAATATGTAAGAATTGAATGAAATAATTAATATACATGATGAAAAAACTTCTTCATTATGCGTCGATGTTGGCGTAGGTGGCGTTCTTCTCAATGAACTCCCTGCGTGGTCCCACATCGTCGCCCATCAGCATGGAGAATGTGTAGTCGGCCTCTGCCGCATCCTCTATGGTTACCTGCTTCAGCAGTCGGGTGGCAGGATTCATTGTGGTTTCCCACAACTGCTCAGGATTCATCTCACCCAAACCTTTGTAACGCTGCGTATGAATGCTGTTTTCCGTTCCGTCGCCATAACGCTCGATGAAACGCATGCGGTCGGCCTCAGTATAGCAGTACTCACGTACCTTGCCTTTGGTGCAGAGGTAGAGTGGGGGCGTGGCAATATAGAGACGGCCATCGCGAATCAACTGGGGCATATAGCGGAAGAACAAGGTCATCAGAAGGGTGTCGATGTGCGAGCCATCGACATCGGCATCGGTCATGATGATGGTCTTGTAGTAACGGAGTTTCTCGTAGTTGGCTTCTTTGGTGTCATCTGCGTTCAAACCGAAACGGACTCCCAGAGCCTGAATGATGTTGTTTACCTCTTCATGCTCGAAAGCCTTGTGCCACATCACTCTCTCCACGTTGAAAATCTTACCGCGGATGGGAAGGATAGCCTGGAAATGACGGTCGCGTCCTTGCTTGGCGGAACCGCCGGCGGAGTCTCCCTCCACGATAAACATTTCGCAGTTGGCGGCGTCGCGGTCGGAGCAGTCAGCCAGTTTGCCAGGAAGGCCACCTCCTGTCATGGGGTTCTTGCGCTGAACGCTCTCGCGTGCCCTGCGGGCAGCCACACGTGCTGTGGCGGCAAGTGCCACCTTGTCGATGATCATCTTGGCCTCCTTCGGATGCTCCTCCAGATAATTGGTCAAGGCCTCGCCTACAGCCTGGTTCACAGCACCGGCAACCTCGGAGTTACCCAGTTTTGTCTTTGTCTGACCCTCGAACTGAGGTTCAGCCACCTTGACGGATATCACTGCAGTCAATCCCTCGCGGAAGTCCTCACCGCTGATCTCAACTTTCTGCTTCTCCAGTTTCTCAATGACCTTGGAGTCTTCGGCATATTTCTTCAGCACCCTTGTCAGGGCAGAACGGAATCCAGCCAGGTGCGTGCCACCCTCTATGGTGTTGATGTTGTTGACATATGAATGGATGTTCTCCGCATACGAGGTGTTGTACATGATGGCGATCTCGATGGGAGTATCTGCCTTCTCTGTGTTCAGGTATATCACATCGTCAAACAAATGGGAGCGAGTGCTGTCGATATAACGCACGAAGTCCTTCAAACCTCCTTCTGAGTAGAAAGTTTCCTTGCGGTCGCCATCTATGCCCACTTCGGCATTCATGTTCTGACGCTTGTCGGTGAGCGAGATCCGAAGACCCGCATTCAGATAGGCCAACTCGCGCATGCGGTTGGCGAGAATGTCGAACTTATACACAGTGGTGGTGAAGATGCTCTTGTCGGGCCAGAACTGCTGACGTGTGCCGCGCAAGTCTGTCACACCCACCTCTTTCACATCATACAAAGGTTTGCCACAACTGTATTCCTGCTGATAAATCTTACCATCACGGAATACCTGGGATATCATCTTGCTTGACAAGCCGTTCACACAACTTACACCCACTCCGTGGAGGCCGCCCGACACTTTGTAAGAGCCTTTGTCGAACTTGCCGCCAGCATGGAGCACAGTCATCACCACCTCAAGGGCGCTGCGATGCTCTTTCTCGTGCATATCCACGGGGATACCACGACCGTTGTCTTGTACTGTTATGGAGTTGTCTTCATTGATGGTCACCTCAATGTGGGTGCAGAACCCAGCAAGGGCTTCGTCGATGGAGTTATCGACCACCTCATAGACCAAATGGTGCAATCCTTTCTCACTGATGTCACCAATATACATGGCGGGACGCTTACGAACGGCCTCAAGGCCTTCAAGCACCTGAATGTTATTGGCGGAGTAGCTCTCATCTATTTCCTGGTCGGATAAAGTGCTACCGTTGATGTTTAGTTCGCTCATTTCTAATTTTCTGTTGCTTACTTTTTACCCTATTTTTGAAAATTGAGTGTGAGTATGCTTTTTGGTAACGGGTTTGCTGTAACCTTTTCTTTTACGCTACAAAGTTACATTTTTTTTCTCATATATCGAAGCATTTCCATGATTATTTCCAGCGAAAAATAATATTTTTCACCTATTTTTCGCCTGCCTGCAAATCCCCAACACAAAAAAGCCGGCATCCCTTGGGAATACCGGCTTTTATGATTGAAAAACTGTTCTTTTCCTTACGCGAGCTTGGCAATGTACTTGGCGGCGCCAGACTTCAGGTTGGCGGCTTTTCTCCAGTGGATCACGTTGTTCTTAGCGAGTTTGTCCAACATCTTCTGAAGTGCGGGAAGCTGAGCTGTGGCCTCTGCCTTGTCGGTAGTGCCGCGGAGTTTACGAAGTGCGTTACGCATAGTCTTTGCGTAATAGTGGTTGCGCAGTCTGCGTGTTTCTGCCTGACGGATGCGCTTTAAAGCTGATTTGTGATTTGCCATTTTATATTATTTCTTTTTTATAATTCTTACATAAATAAATTGTTTTCAAGTCGATAGATGAAATAGACTTACGCTGTCCTTCCGACACATGCTCGTCCATACATTCCGCACGACCCAAAAACAGCAACTTCATTGAGTAGTAGTCCCTAGCAGAATCGAACTGCTCTTTAGAGAATGAAAATCTCTCGTCCTAACCGATAGACGAAGGGACCGACCTGTGGCAAAATCCGTTGTTCGTAGGATTTGCGGTGCAAAGTTAGTCACTTTTATTTGATTCACAAAAAAATCTTCGTCTTTTTTTCCAAAAACTACATTTTTTTGTATATCACCCCCCTCTTTTTTAGTTCACATCAACCTTTATTCTGCCTTTTGTTTGTAATTTTGCACAAAAGGAGGATAATGATTGATGGTATATGATTGAGCGTTTACAAGGCATAGTGCTGAGGATCGTGAAGTATTCCGACAACGACATGATGGTGGATATGTTCACCGACATGCGAGGGCGGACCACCTTCAACGTGCGGGTGGCCCGCAAGTCGCGGTCGCTCTCGTCCGCATCGCTCTGGCGACCTCTCTCGTTGGTGGAGTTCGACACCGACATACGGCCAAACAGAGCCGTCAACAATATCAAGAACGCCAGGGCGATGGCCGACTACAACGGGATCAATGCGTCGCTCGAGAAGTCATGCCAGGTGCTTTTCATGGCCGAGGTGCTTTACCATGCGCTGAAGAACGAGCCAAGAAACCGCGCTCTCTACGACTTCATCAACTTGTCGATGCAATGGCTTGAACTGGCGGAACAGGGCTACGCCAACTTCCACATCGTTTTCTCGGTGCAGCTGATGCGCTTTCTCGGCATCTTCCCCAATCTGGACACCTATTACCCGAACGCGTTCTTCGATATGATGGAAGGCAACTACTCACTAATGCCGCCACCTCACGCCTACAGCTTACGCCCGCCCGAAACCGAGGCGTTGCCTGTGCTGGCAAGGTTGAGGTACACCACCATGAGGCGGCTGAAGTGGAGCAGGGCACAGCGCGGACGCTGTCTGAAACTGCTCAACGACTACTATAGGCTGCATATCCCCTCTTTTCCAGAGCTCAAGTCAATAGATGTCCTCACCGAGGTCTTCGACTGATTCAACTCCTTTCACGTATGGTTGCTTTTTGAAAGCAATGGGTAAAGATAAGCCTACTTTGTGCTACATTTTTTCGTGATATTTATACTTAAAAGAAGGATGTCGCCAATTAAAACAGCAAATAATTGGAATAATTATTGCAAAATTTAAAAAGATAGACTAATTTTGCGGTGTTCAAAGAATGTTATGGCTGAAGAAAAGGAACTTTTTTTGATAGATGTGGATAAGATCATCAGTGAGAAAGCTGGCGACAAGGCTAAGTTTATTCCCAAGTTCGTCAACAACTGGCTGAAGAAAATTCTGCATCAGGAAGACGTGAACGCATTCATCGGGGGGGATGCCGCCGGAAAGGTGGGCATTGACTTTCTCGATGCCTGTATCGAGTATCTCGATATGAAGATGGAGGTGTTTGGCCTTGACGAACTGCCTCCCAATGAGGACGGTAAGTTTTTCACTTTCACTTCCAACCACCCTTTGGGCGGAGCCGACGGTGTGGCGCTTGGACAAATCCTCTGCCACAAGTACGACAGCAAGGTGAAATATCTGGTCAACGACGTGCTGATGAACCTGCATGGTCTGGCCCCACTCTGTGTGCCTGTCAACAAGACCGGGTCCCAGTCGAGGAACCTGCCGCAGATGGTCGATACCGCTTTCAAGTCTGAAAACAATGTGCTGATGTTCCCCGCAGGACTGTGCTCCAGGAAAATCGACGGCGTCATACAGGATTTGCCTTGGAAAAAAACCTTCATCTCCAAGAGCGTGGAGTACCACCGCGATGTCATCCCTGTCAGATTCTCTGGACACAACTCCGAGAAATTCTACAACATCGCCAACATCTGCAAGAAGTTCCATATCAAGTTCAACCTCGCCATGCTGTTCCTCGTCGATGAGATGTACAAGAACAGGGGAAAGAAGATGACCGTCACCTTTGGCAAGCCCATCCCCTGGCAGACTTTCGACAAGTCGAAGACGCCGGCGCAGTGGGCGCAATGGGTGCGCGACAAGGTTTACGAACTATAAGTATGATTGATATGCCTCAGCTCTGCTTTTCTGTCAGGGTCAGAGGCGTTAATGTTGGATAAACTATAAGATACATAGATAATGATGGAAGAGATTATAGCGCCTGTAAGTAAGGACTTGCTGAAATCAGAACTGACGGAAGACAAACGTCTGCGTTCCACCAATAAGAGCCACAACGAGATTTATGTTGTCACTTGGCAGGACTCGCCCAATGTGGTGAGGGAGATAGGACGTTTGCGCGAAATAGCCTTCCGCGCAGGAGGTGGTGGCACAGGACTTGCGCTCGACCTCGATGAGTTCGACACCATGGACCGTCCTTACAAGCAACTTATCGTGTGGAATCCCGATGCAGAGGAAATCATAGGTGGATACCGGTACATTCTTCCAGAGGACATCCAGTTCGACGACAAGGGACAGCCCATTCTCGCCACCTCACACATGTTCCATTTCTCCGAACGTTTCATCAAGGAATATCTGCCCAACACCATTGAACTGGGACGTTCTTTTGTCACACTTGAATACCAGTCCACAAGAGCCGGCGCAAAGGGCCTCTTCGCGCTCGACAACCTTTGGGACGGACTTGGAGCGTTGTTCGTGATCAAACCCAACGTCAAGTATTTCTTCGGAAAGATGACCATGTACCCCTCATACAACCGTCATTGCAGAAACCTCATTCTCAGTTTCCTCAACAAATACTACAGCGACAAGGACAACCTCATCGTACCCTTCAAGCCGCTGGAGATCGATGAAGACCCAGGCAAGTTGGCGGAGATACTCAACAAGTCGGAGTTCAAGGAGGACTACAAGGCTTTGAACGCTGAGATACGCAAGGAAGGACTCAATATCCCGCCACTCATCAACGCCTATATGACCCTCTCGCCAACCATGAAGATGTTCGGCACGGCCATCAACTATGGCTTCGGCGACGTGGAAGAGACAGGTATCCTCATCGCCATTGAGGAGATTTACGACCAGAAGCGCGTGCGCCATATCGAGTCCTTCGTCCGCGACAATCCCGAAGCCCTCCATTTCACGAGCGGTGCCAACAAGGTCATCAGCAAGTGCTGAAAGGCATTCCCCCAGATTATCCCATAGCAATCCCCCGAAACAACTTGCAGCCAATTTGTTTCGGGGGATTACTCGTTGGAACGTGTTGACCTTGATACTCAGATCAGCGGTATGCTGGTGCCGTTGATTTTCCGGAAGAGGTCGAGGGCGAAGACATCTGTCATGCCGGAGATGTAGTCAAGGATTGACATGATGCGGCCATAGACGGTGTCGGAGTGAATTTCGTACTGTTCCGACACACGGTTGAGCAACAACTGTGAGTATTTCTTCTCGGGCGACATTACGGCTGTGGTGAACAAGTCAATCAGGGTGTAGATGATCTTGTAACCTGCCACCTCGATATCCACTACATCTTTCGAGCGGTAAATCTTGGCGAAGGAGAACGCCACACATTCCTCGTACGCTTTGCGTGGACGTTCGCTGATGTGGTCGAGCAGGCAACCTTCAAACTCACCGGCGAGAATCTTATCCTCGTTCTCCACAAACACCTTGATACATTCATGCTCCAACAGGCCAATGACGCTCGAACGCAAATAGACAATTTGCTCGTTGATGTCGGTCACCTCGTCGAAGGCCTTCTTGATGTGCGCCTGACGTTCTTCGTCGAAGAAGGCGAGCAGCAACTGCTGCGCTTTCCCTGTGGGCATGATCTTCAACTTATGAGCGTCCTCGATGTCCATCACCTCGTAGCAGATATCGTCGGCGGCCTCTACCAGATAGACCAGGGGATGACGTGCATAGATCATTCTGTCGGTGTCGGGATGCAGGGCGCGGATGCCCAGTTCGTCAGCGATGCGCTGGTAGGAGTCCCGCTCGCTCTTGAAGAAACCGAATTTCGGTTTCACTCCTGCTTCAGTGGAGGGGAATGGGTATTTCACGATTGAGGCCAGTGTGGCGTAGGTCATCACGAAACCGCCCTTGCGGCGCCCGATGAACTGATGGGTAAGCAGACGGAAGGTGTTGGCATTGCCGTCGAAGTGGATGATGTCGCTCCATTCCGCCTCGCTCATCTGAGTATGATATTTCTGGCCCTCTCCCTCTGAGAAGTAGGTGGCGATGGCGTTTTCGCCTGAATGGCCGAACGGTGGGTTGCCCAAGTCATGAGCCAGACAGGCCGCGCTCACTATCGCGCCAATCTCCTTGAGGTTGCTGTCGCCCAAGTCGGGATGAAGCTCCAACAGACGTTTCGACACGTCATTGCCTAAGCTGCGCCCCACACTCGCCACTTCCATACTGTGTGTAAGGCGGTTGTGGACGAATACACTGCCCGGGAGCGGAAAGACCTGCGTCTTGTTCTGCAGACGGCGGAAGGGTGCGGAGAAAATCAACCGGTCGTAGTCGCGCTGGAACTCCGTTCGGTCGTGAGGAAACTTGTTGTGGAACTCTTCTTGTCCGAAGCGTTTGGTAGATAGTAACTGGTGCCAGTCCATGATGATGAAATATCTGAGCGTTGTTTTTTATCTGCAACAAGCAAATTTATACATTTTTTTCCGACACTTTGCGGATAATCAAGTCAAAAATGATGTTTTTTCCTGTAAAATGATTACTTTCGCAGTTGAAACCATATAACAAACGAAAAAGTGAAGGTACAAATTGTCAATAAGTCGCATCACCAGGTCCCGACATACGCCACAGGACTGTCGGCAGGAATGGACCTGCGTGCCAACCTCAGTGAACCCATCACGCTCAAACCCCTTCAGCGGTGTCTGGTTCCCACAGGACTGTTCATCGCTTTGCCAAAAGGCTACGAGGCACAAGTTCGCCCTCGCAGCGGGCTGGCCATTAAGAAAGGAGTGACGGTGCTCAACTCACCCGGTACCATCGACGCTGACTACCGCGGTGAGGTCTGTGTGATTCTGGTCAATCTCTCACAGGATGACTTTGTCATCGAGGATGGGGAACGCATTGCCCAGATGGTGGTCGCCCGACATGAGACCGTGGAGTGGGAACCCGTTGAGATCCTCGATACAACCGAACGGGGCGAGGGCGGCTTCGGACATACGGGAGTGAAGTGACGGATAGCATCTACAGTTTCTGTAGCGTCTTTAGCTTCTGGAAAAAACAAGGAGAATGATGAGAAGCCGACGTCTTATGAATATATTGATACTTGCTGTGACGGCTCTGTTCGTCATGGCAGGTCCTGCTGCGGCCAAGGATAAGAAGCCTAAGAAGAAAGAGAAGACACAACAAAGAGAAGAACTCCCCCCTGAACTGCAGAGGAAGTTCGAGCTCGTCTTCTTGGAGGCCGAACGTCAGCAACTCGCGGGCAACCATTCTGACGCCTTCGAACTCTACACCTATGCCCTCCAACTCAACCCGGCGTCATCGGTGGCCCACTACAAACTCTCACAGTACTACCTTTTCCTGCGTGATGAGGCAAGGGCGGAAAGAAGCCTGAAGAAAGCTGTGGAGGAAAGTCCCGACAACCTCTGGTACAAGGAGTCGCTGGCTGTGTTCTATGAACAGCACAACCAACTGAACCAAGCCATCGGAGTTATCGAGTCCATGGTTCCACTCAGCAAGGAGAAGAGCGAACTGCTCATGGAACTGGTGGAACTTTACACCAAGAGCGATGACCACAAGAACGCCATTTCTGCGCTCAATCGTTTGGAGGAGATTGAGGGCAAGTCGGAAGAGCTGTCGATGCAGAAGTACCGCATCTACCGTTATATGCATGAGGACAAACTGGCGTTCGCTGAGATGGAGAACCTCGCCAAGGAGTATCCTAACGACCTCAGGTACAGGACGCTTTTAGGAGACCTCTACCTCGACAATGGCGACAACGACACCGCACTGCGTATCTATAAGGAGGTGGAGGAGAAGGACTCCACCAATGTCTTCGCCATGCTGTCCATGGCCAACTATTACAACAAGACATCCCAGGACTCCCTCTACATGGACCAACTCACACGGATTGTGACCCATCCCAATCTGGAGCAACAGGTGAAGTTCAACGTCATGAGAAGCATCATCTATGATGCCATCGCCAACAACAAGGACACCTTGCAGATGATCAACCTCATCGACCGCACCTTGGCTTCCTCGCATGCCAGCAACGACATGGTGGAACTCTGCACCCGTTATATGGTGTCAGCCAATGTCTCGGTGGAGAGGGTCAAGCCATTGTTGCGCATGATGCTCGACAATGACCCCGAGAACGATATGGCGCGCAACCAACTGCTCACTTACGCCATTTCGGAGAACAATACGGAGTCGGTGGTTGCGCTCTGCAAACCTGCCGTCGAATACGCTTCTACCAATCCACTCTATTACTACTACCTCGGTATCGCTTACTACCAGCAAAAGAAGGAGCGAGAGGCACTTGAGGTGATGAAACAAGGACTAGAGCATATCGACAACACAGGCAGCGTTGACCTCATTGCGCGTATGTTCTCCATCACGGGCGACCTTTACCATCAATTCGGCGAGGACGACAAGGCTTTTGCCGCCTACGACTCCTGTCTCGTCTATTCGCCCGACGAGGTGCTTGCACTCAACAACTATGCTTACTATCTGTCGCTGAAGAAGCAGAACCTCGACAAGGCGGAGTCCATGAGCGCCAAATCATTGGAGAAAGAACCCGACAACGCCACCTATGTAGATACCTTCGCCTGGATCCTCTTCCAGCAGGGGAGGTATGTGGAGGCCAAAGAATACATTGACAAGGCTGTCCGCCTGCTTACCGAAGCGGGCGAAGCCGACACCGAGGACAACGCCAACATCATCGAACATGCTGGCGACATCTACTTCAAAGCCGGCGATGTGAAAGGCGCCCTTGAACTCTGGCAGCGAGCCCTCAACAATGGCTCTGATTCCAAGACCATCAAGCGCAAAATCCAGCAACGACGGTATCTGGAGTGAATGCTGTCCCGATTGCAATCGGGGTGCTATGAGTCTTCTTCTACTTGTTAACTAACGAACTGAAACTATATTCTAACCTGCTTTAAATCATTCAATTATGGCTAAGAAAAACTTTTTTACGATGACCATACTCCTTTTGACGATGGCCATCAACGCTTGGGCAAACCCAACCCTTTTGCCCGAAGCCGATGGATGGCAGCGAGTGACATCCATTACACAAGATGACATCGGCGACCGATACTTCGTGTTTGTAGCCGATGGACAAGACCTGATGCTTCATTCAGCATTGGCCACAAATAGTACGCAAAAGAAGAATGATGCTACAACTGTACTCTATTACACAACAATCGTGCAGCCTTTCCGCGACCTGAGCACGGTATTCACCATCGAGCCGAATGGCAGCCTTTACGCTATGCGCAACTTGGAGTTCAACACTTACCAACTGCAAGGCAGCAGCAACGTGGCCTATTGGCGTACGAACGACGTGACATCCACCTCAACCACCAGCACCAATGCCTATAGTGCCATAGACCTCACTTACGCGGATGGTGCGTGGACGCTGACCACCACGCGCAAATCCCGTCCCTTGGGCATCTTCAACGATGTGAACAGAACACCTGTCAATGGCGATGAAGTGGGGGCCAACGCTGTCGAAAACGCACAGAAGTTCCAGATTTACGCCATCTCGAAGACAGCCTTCGACGCGCTCCGTGCAACTATATCCACTGCGGCCATCCAGCTGCCAGAGAACGGCGTCATGGAAGCTGGCAAATGGTACTATTACGATGTGGAGGGCAATGGCACATATACGGTGACCTCTTCCATCTCTCTCAGTCAGATTGCCTATACCGCTGATGGCTCCGTCTTGGTGGCCGATGCCAGTTCGGCAGGTGCTCCACTTGAAGCCAGTATGGAATTAGAGGCAGGTCGTATCTACCTGAAGGCAGAGACAGATGCCACTGTGAGTTTCACGGCTGGCGCCATCGTCAACCCGCTTGATCCTGCTGACGGCTGGACGCAGATCACATCAATCAGTCAGGCCGATATCACAGGCAATTACTATGTATTTGTAGCCGACGGACAGAGCCTGATGCTGGGAGCCGACCACACCACCAGCGACCAGAACAAATCAGGCAGAAATCATGTGCTTTTCTATCAGGCGATGACTGAGCCTTATCGCGACCAAGCCAAAGTGTTCACACTTGAAGCCTTAGGCGATTTCTTTGCCATGCGCAACCTGCAGAATAGCACCTATCTGTTCCAGGGTAGTAGCAATGCCAACTATTGGCGAACCAACGACATCACAAGCACTTCGGCGAGCAATGCGAAGCAATGGTGTCGGGTGAATTTCGTCTATGCCGATGGTGCATGGACAATTTTGACCATACTCAACTCCCGTCCGTTAGGCATCTTTGGCGATGTGGCTGGCACACCCGAAATTGGTACGGAGGTTGGAGCCAATAGTGAGGCCAACGCCCAGAAGTTCCAGATCTATGCCATCTCGAAGGCCAACTTCGAGAAACTGACTGCCACCATAGCCTCGAGTGCAGTGGCTTGGCCTGAAGGCGGAGCCTTAGAAGCAGGCAAGTGGTATGCCTACACAGTGGCTGCCAATGGTTCTTACACCATCGACACCGACGACCTCAACAAGGTGCTTTATACGCTGGATGGCTCCATTTTGGCCCGCGACGATGAGCAGGTCACCACTACCCTGCAAAGCACGATGGAATTGGCCGCCGGAACCATCTACTTGAAAGCCCTCGAAGCTACGACTGTGACTTTCTCCACAGAAGGTTTCGCCGCAGCTCCCAGCATAGTTGACGGCAAGTACATCCAAACACTCGACGGTGTGACTGTGGGCTTCGCTACACCAGCCAACACCAATCCGTTTGCCGTACAGGGTGACGCCAAGGCCACCCTGACTAACAACATCACAGGCGAAAGCGCGGAACTCGATATGAACGTGAGTGGACTGACTGTCAGCTTTGCTTCAACCGCCCTCACTCCGGGATCTGACTATACGCTGACCATACCTGCAGGAGCCGTTGGCTACAGCGAACTCAACGCCAATCCCGAGGCAGTGGCCATACAGTTCTACACTCCAGCTCTCTTCGACGGAGAATACTATTTCTACAACGAGGAGAACAAAGCGTTCATGAGCCGTGGAGCCAACTGGGGTACTCGTGCCGTGCTCGACAACTACGGCTATCCCGTCGCAGTCAGCACCACGGACGCCAACGTCACCCGCATCTTGTTCCTCGACAACAACCTCTATCTGGGTTCCGACGGCTACACAGATAAGGCTGTCGATTACAGCAGCATCGACTGGTCGGTTGAGAAGAACGACGATGGCCTCATCTTCAAGTCATCTAATGGCTCATATCTGGTGAAGAGCGAGAACGAGTATTTCCGTGTGAACGGTACGTCGGCCACCGCTACCCCGTTTGTGCTGAAGACGCTCGAAGAGCAGAAAGCAATCGTTGCCGCCTTACAGGATGCCAACATCAAGAAAGCTGCCGAGGCCGCAGGATTGTCCTACACCAACAAGGCAACGTTCGAGCAGTATCTGGCGGACAACTACAGTTTCATAGATCAGACAAGCCGTATCCTTAGCCCTACAGTAGGCAGTCAGGACTCTTGGCCCTACACCGAATACTCTGGAACCACTTATAATACCGGTGAGTACGGCGGTGAGATTTACGCGTCGGCTGGCGCCGTCAAACAGACCGTCAATGTGCCCGTCGCAGGTTTGTACAAACTCACTGTGTCCGCCTTCTTCCGCGATGGCACCAATGAAAACTGCTACGCCCAAGGACAAAAAGGTTATGTGCTGAGCAATGCCTACGTCACCGTCAACAACACATACTTTGCACCGCTACGCGACTGGTATTCCATCTCCACCAGCTCGACAGCGCCCAACGACGTCGGTCAGGCCAAAGCCATCATGGATGCAGGCAATAGCGATGTTGAGATCTATGCTTATGTTGGCGACAACCTGACCATGGATATCGAACTTCGTGTTCCAGGAAAGATCAATTACGGTTGGGCTATCTTCGGCAACTGGCGTCTGACATTCATTGGTGACGAAGACGCCATCTTCATGGCACAGAAAGACGAGATGGCCGAGCGTTGGGAGAGTTTCAAGGAAATCTCCGTTCAGGCTACTGAACATGAGGACTTCGACCAAGTGCTGGACAATGCCATCAACTTGTTGCCATCCATCGCCACCGAGGGGGAACTGGCTGCCAAAGACACCGAGGTGTGGAGCGCGCTTTGCGAGTTCATCACCACCCACACAACACCTTCTGGACAGTTCGACATCACATCCGTCATCACCAACCCCAACTTCGACAAGGGTACAGTAGGATGGGAATCTCAGAATGGCTTGGGTTACAGCAATGGTGTGGCCGAGGACTTTGGACACACCTCCAGCAACATCAGCCAGACTTTGAAAGACATGCCTGCTGGTACCTACACGATGAAGGTACAGAGCTTCTTCCGCACCAAGGCCTATCGTTACGCCAACTATGAGTACGAGCAGGGTACGGAAATCATACCTGCCCAGATGTTCTTCGGCACAGCATCGCAAGCCATCAAGAGTATTAACGATGACGCTCGTATGCAACCCGCCCGTCCGTCGTCCGACGTGAACGGCGCCTTCCGCCGTAGCATCCCCAACAGTCTCAACGGCACCAATGACGCTTTCGTAACAGGACAGTACTGGAACGTGATGAGCACTACGTTAGATAATGCAGGTGACATCACCTTCGGTCTCCGTCACAGCGAAGGTAAGGATGCCTGCTGGATGCCGTTCGACAACTTCCGCCTCTATTACGGCGCGGAGAACGTCAATATCACGTTGAGCGAGAGCGAACCGTTTGCAGTGACTGATGACACCCGTGCCAACGTCACGCTCAGCCGCACACTCAATGCAGGCGAGTACAATCCCGTCTGTCTGCCGTTCGACGTTGACGCTTCTGTCTTCCAGTCTGCATGGACACTTGCCGGCATCGAGGATGAAGATGGTGTTCTCACAGGAACACTCATCCCTGTGAAACAACTGAAGGCCGGCGAGTGCTACTGGGTGACGGTGGCCGCAGACATTCCAGAGCTCCACTTCGATGATGTCCTCGTCCGCGCATACCAGCCCGACAGCATCCCCGTGCTGTGGGAAGGCGGTGCACTTAAGGGCACCTTCAATGGCTACAAGGCTCAAGTTATCCTGAATGAGGATCTGAGTGGTGACATCACTTTCAAGGAGGTTGATTTCAACGCAGTGAAGGCTACTGTCAATCTTGAGAACTGGCAGGTTCGACGCTTCCTTTCCGAAGTAACCTACGATGCCACCTCCTCTACACAGATTGCCAAATACAACGTACCTGCACCAGCACGGCGCGACGAGCCTCACCAGGTATTCATTCCTGTGCCAGAAACTTCTGGAACGCTTACCCTCACTTACTCCACGAGCGAGGATTTCGACAACTCCACTACAGTCACTGCTACTGCTAAGGATGGTCTCATTGAGATGCTTAACCTTGAACCGCAGCAGACCTATTATTATAAAGTGGAGAACGGAGCAACTGTTGTTTCCCAGGGTCAGGTGAATACAGAAGGTAACCTTCGTCAGATCATGTTACCCACAGTTTCTAACGTGCGCGACATGGGCGGCTGGCTCACCGCTGGTGGCAATCGTGTAAACTACGGATTCGTGTATCGTGGTGGCGAACTGAATGGAGACCACCTCATGTTCGACGGCACTTCGCTCAGCGAGGCTGACCGTCTGGAACTGCACCGACTTGGTGTCTTGGCAGAGATTGACCTCCGCGAAGACAACGACGACAGTGTCAAGGACGTCGATGAGGCCGGCAAGAAGACAGCCCTTGGCGATGACGCACAGTACATCTACTTGAATCTGAATATGTGGAACGCCCAGGCTCTGCAGCTCAATTCCGCCAAGTTTAGGGACGTGTTCAATTTCATGATTTCCAACCTGCGCGACGGTCGCAATGTCTATTTCCACTGTATGTGGGGCGCCGACCGTACTGGTGCTGTCGGATTCCTGTTGAATGGTCTGCTCGGTGCCACACCCGACCAGCTCTATAAAGATTATGAGCTCACTTCATTATCACTGGCTGGTAGTCGTGAGAAGGAGACACTTGATGCCAGCGACGAGAAACTGCAGTATATCCAGAGCCTCGATGGAAGCAGCCTGCAGATGAAGTTCTACACCTACTTCAGAGATGTCGCAGGCGTGGATCCCGCTGACCTTGACTGGTTGATCCGCTACCTCAATGGAGACACATACGACTTGCTTACCGATATCGAAATCGACGAGAGCAGGGCCTATGACAACACGCAGGCCTATAAGACCGCTAATGTCACTCTCAATCGCACGATCAAAGTCGGTATGAACACTGTGGTTTTGCCATTTGCTTTGACCGCTGAAGACATAGCCTACCTTGGTGGCGCTGATGCTGAGGCTTACACCGTCAGCGAATACGACCCCGCAATTGACGATTTCAAATTCGCTCAGTTAGATGAGGTTCCTGCCAACAATCCGTTCTTCCTTAAGGCCACAGTGGCTTCTGCCGACCGAGAAGATGGCAACGTCTTCACTTTCGAGGGCAAGACTATCGTTGCTGGCGAGCCTGTCGCTACAGTAGGAGAGGTGTTCTCACTGGTTGGTACATACGATGAGACCACAGCCGTGCCCGTGTCAACCACTGATGATAACTATTACATTCTCAATGGAGGGAAGTTCTATAATGTTGATTCTGAAGGTGTTAAAATCAAGAACACCCGCTTCTATATCCTTGTTGCAACTCCAAAGGTGGAGATTAACGAGAATGAGTCCTACGACAACACATTGGCCTACAAGAGCGCCAATATCACCCTCACTCGCACCATCAAGGAAGGTATGAATACGGTTGTACTGCCATTCGCTCTGACTGCTGACGACATCGCTTACCTCGGTGGCGAAGAAGCAGTGGCTTACACAGTGAGTGATTACAACGTTGCTACCGATAACATCGTCTTCGCTATTGCCACAGAGGTTCCTGCCAACACTCCGTTCTTCCTGAATGCCACAGAGGCAACTACAGGTGCGGGTGAGTTTACTTTCGAGGGCAAGGCAATTGTGGCTGGCGATCCTGTCGTTGAGGTGGGCGGAACAGGTGACTGCTCGCTTGTAGGTACATACGAGAGAATCACTGTTCCAGAATGCGATGCAAATGGCAGCTACTATATCCTAAGTGGTGGCAAGTTCTACAGTGTGGACTCTGCAGTGACCATCAAAAACACTCGTTTCTATGTGGCTACAAGTGCACCAGCTGGTTCCAACACCCTTGGCTTCATCTTCGAGGGCGACGGTGAGGTTGACGCTATCAACGGCATTGTTGACGCTGAATCTGCTCCTAAGGCTATCTACAACCTCCAGGGTCAGAAGGTGGACAATCCTGTCAAGGGCGGCATCTACATCATCAACGGTCATAAGGTGCTGATTAAGTGAGCGCAAATGCACTGAGCTCGTTCAGGTGCATACTGAAAGTAAAAAGACGCACGGTGGCTTCTGCCCCATGCGTCTTTTTTTAACCACGAAACGCTTGTTTTCTGAACATTTCTTAATAATTTTGCAATTGCCTTTTGGGCGGAAGAACTTTTGGGTTCGACCTATCCATAAAGACCAGGAAAGTGTTTTTTTGTTTTCATCCTCAATGATCGGACATCGCCAAAATTCGCTAAACCAGATATTGGATGAATCATAAACATTGGCTCACGCTTTTTCTGTTATCTCGTTTAACCATTCTGTCTTGGAGCCGGGCGGCATAATGAAACACAATAAAACAATGAAAAGACTTTTACTTCTTGCGCTCATACTCATGAGCGGTCTATGCGCAACCAGGCTTTTTGCCCAAAGTACTCTTATGGCTACACTCAGCCACGAGGGAAACATCACCACCTACAGCGGTGCCAATGCTTTCTCAACCGCCATGAGCGCTGCGGTTGACGGTGACATCATCACATTGTCGCCAGGGGCGTTCTCGGCAGCCAATATCAACAAAGCGGTGACCATAAGAGGCGCGGGAGGAGCATGCGACACATGGAATGAAGAAGCATTTAACCATGCCACAATCATCAATGGAAACGTCTCTTTAAGAACAAGTGAAGCAGTACTCGTGGAAGATGTGTATTTCAACTCATATTTCTATTATGCTTCTGATACAGACAATTCTAACAGCAAATTCGTAAGATGCAGGTTTAAGATAATCACTGACTCTAACAATTCTCTGAAATTAATTGATGCCCAGTTCATCAATTGTAGAATCAATGAATATGTCTATTGCCACTCTGGCAGCAACATGAACTTCACCAACTGCATCGTTGCTAACCCCTATAATAATCAGAATTCATATATGGATTTCCTCAATTGCTACATTAGTGATAATAGATCGTCATTGGATATATACAACAGCAACTTCAAGAATAGTATATTCTATTATAATAATAATTATTACGCACCCTATCTCAACAGTAGCAACAATGCCTCGCATAATGTATCTATAAGAACGAGAACCGATTTCTTTAGTAATGTTCAGCCGAGCATTTCCAACACCTCTGTCACCGAATCATTCCTACTCGATGATTACCAGTTGAACGATGCGGCTAAAGCCACCTATCTCGGTACAGACGGCACTGAAATCGGCATCTACGGAGGTGTCATGCCTTTCAAGGCCACACCCGCTAACCCCCACATCTCAGGCATGAAAGTGGCGCAGAAGACCACCGAAAGCGGCAACCTCAAAGTGGAGATCACCGTCAAAGGATATGAATAATACTGCCCTTCGCTACGTTGTTATAATCATAAAGAAAGGATATGTTTATGCGAAGACATATATTATTCATCTTGTTCCTATGCCTTCACTATGTGGCACGGGGACAAACCGAATCGCTGACCTGCCGATTCTTGGTCGATAACAAACCACTGACTGAGAAGAAAGTCGCGGCGAAGGACGCCACCACGACCTTTGACCTCGACATGTCGGCACTCCCAGAGGGACTACACACCCTCTCCGCGCAACTCATCGCTTCCGACGGAGCCGTTACCTCCGCCTTGCGTGAAATCTTCTACCGAACTGTCCCAATGGTCGATACATCCATCAAGTCGTTGACCTGCCGTTTTATGGTCGATAACAAACCGCTGACAGAGAAGGCCATCTCCGCGAACAGCGGAACCACGACCTTCGACCTCGACATGTCGGCTCTGCCCGAGGGGCTGCATACCCTGTCGGTGCAGATTGTCACGCCCACAGGTGAAGTGACCTCCGCCTTGCGCGACATCTTCTACCGTGTGCCTGCCGACCTGGAGTCTATTGTCACCAAATGCTACTACAGAATCGACAAAGGCGACTTTATCTATGAGGCCGACATCAGCGCAGACGGCACCTATCACTTCAACCTTGATCTCTCGGCGCTCGAACTGGGATTGCACAGCATCACCTTCATGCTCTCTGACGACAAAGTCACATACAGTACAGTCTCTGAGACCTTCTTTGTGGAGAAGATGCCGGTGTCAGGAGGTGACATCAACCGCTACGACTATTGGCTGAACGATAATATGGATACTTATACCACGGTGAACATCGACAATCCTCAGCCAACCTTCACACTGGTTAAGCAACTGCCATTGCCTGTGCAGCCTTTCAGTAGCCAACGTTACGAGTTTTGCATTGAGAATGACCAGCCCACCGTCTATGGACAGAACGACATCCACTTCCGCTTCTTCGACAGCAACGGAGGAATGGTGGATGGCGAGGAACGCTACTCCGACGCGCGGATGAAAGAGGCGCTGACCAACCTGCAGACCATAGAATCCGAAGTGGCTGCCACTATCAATAAGCCTGCGGAGAACACCATCAAGTGGTTTACCTTGCAGGCATCCTGGAGCGACAGCCTCATCTTCAAGACGTCCAAAACATGCATGATGGAATTGTATTCACCAACCGGCAAGAAAATCTACAGTGCAAAGGACGCAACATCCGCCAATTGGGGAGGATGTCATGCCCCTGAGGATGGCACTTACTACCTCGCTGTACACGACGTGAGCGACAAGAATGTCACGACTCTTGATGTCGACTATATCAGAATCGACAAGGACTGTATCGTTCTTGACGAGAAATCGACCACAGCTCCTACCGATACTACCAACGTCTTCGTGAGAGTGAAGCGAACCATCACCGCAGGAAGGTGGAATAGCATCGTCCTGCCATTCGACATGGATGGTAAACAGATTACCGCAGCCTTTGGTGCAGATGCACGCATCCTTGACTTCACAGGCCATGAGGCTTATCCTGACAGTCAAGGCAAGACCAACTACATCAAGGTCAACTTCAGCACACTCGACATCAGTCAGGGCATGAAGGCGAACCGTCCTTACCTCATCAAAGTGAAGGAGGCTGTCAATGAGTGGATGCTCAACGGGGTTGATGTCAGTGCTGATGCCACACCGATGAACACCGCTCTGGAACGTACCGACAAAGAATGGAGTGAGTTCACAGGCACCTATACAGCCAATACCGCTGTACCGACCAATTGTCTCTACCTCAACAACGACAAGTTCTACTATGCTACGACTTCCACACGACTCAACGCATTCAATGCCTATTTCGACCTTTCAGATGTGCTGACAGACCGCAGCAGCGGTTACACGGACAACATTGAGCTTTGCATCAACGGCGGTATGAATCCCACTGACTGGGCCATACTCAATGAGGTGTATGCCGACTTGAAAGGTGATAAGACATGGACAAGAAAATGGAATCTCGGTGATGATGCTGGTGATGCAACCACTCTGCCAGGAGTAACTTTGGAGAATAACCGTGTCACCGCCATCGACCTGAGCGACAACAAACTGCAGGGCGAGTTCCCCTACGCATTGCTGAAATTGGAGAAACTCCGTACGCTAAACCTTTCCCACAATTCTCTCACAGGCGACATCGGTATAGGACTGACTCAATATAGGCAAGCTAACAACGGATTCCTGGCCAAGGTGACCTCACTTGACATCTCACACAACGCTATCAATGGTAATATAGGAGAGTTTGCAGGGCATTGCTCTGATCTGACCAGATTAGTGGCTTCCTACAACCGCCTTGAAGAGGTGAATCCTATGATATCTCAAAAAGTGAGCCTGACCCTCGACCACCAAATCTTGAGCGAACAGGCTATCCATACCACCGATGCACCTCAGCAACTGAAAGAATTGCCTTCCATCCTCTTCTATAGCCACAGCCTACAGGGCTTCAGCGAAGATGTCTCGCTCAGTCTGACCACTGAGGGATGGGTTATGAACATGGTGTGGCAGAACAGCAAGATGGTGGTAAGCGGAACAGGGAAAAACAATACTTATAAGGGGGCAAACGGCGCGACAGTGACTGCTACCTTGACCAGTGGGAACATCACAGCCAACGCTACGACCTTCCCCTTGGCCTTCTCTTTCGACTTGGGTGATGCCAACTTCATCGACGGAGTAAACGCCGCCGATCTGCAAGCCACCATACTTTATGCGCTCAACGACTATGACCGTATCTTCAATCATACTGCTGCCGACACGCATACAGATGATGAAATCAACGTCCTCGATGTGGTAAGCACGGTGAACATCTTGTTGGAGGAAATGCCTGCCGACAATGAGGAAGTGAACAGGCGCGAGGGACTTGACGCACAGCAGAAGGCGGATGCCTATATCTTTGTCCGCGACGGCCAACTGGTCATGCAGTCCTCTGTACCCGTGGCAGCTATCGACATCAAGACTTCGGACATGGTAGTTTGGGACATCGAACGCTATGGACTGACACAGACCGCTACGGATCGCGCCTTGGTGGGTTACTCGCTCAACGGGGCCACTCTCCCCGCTGGTGAGGTGGTGCTTGGCAAGTGCGCTGGCAGCGTGAGGGTGCTCAGCGCAAGTGCCGCTGACGTGGAAGCCAACAGCATCAGCATTGCTATCACGGAAGGCACAGCCACAGGCATCGATGGTATCGCTGATGATGAGAACGACGAAGAGATGTACACCGTGACGGGTGTTCGCTCCAACCGCAAGGAGGGTGTGCGTATCGTCAGAAAAAACGGAAAGACTGAGAAAGTTTATTACAACAAGAACAAATGAACGCTACGACAATGAGAACAAGATATCTTATCACGCTCTTGGCAACATTGTTGCTTGGCGTGCAGAATACTCTGGGACAGAACACACTGACCATACCCGACTTGACGGTGATGCTTGAACAGCCAGCTACTTTGTCCGTTGAACTCGACAACAAGGACGAGGTGGTGGCTCTGCAGTTTACGCTCACAGTTCCTGAGGGCATCTCGCTCGATGCCACCACAGCGAAGATGAGCGACAGGTCCAACGGGCACAACGTGACGATGCGTAAGACGGGCGACAATGCCTATACGGCCATGGTGGCCTCGGGACAGAACAAGGCCGTCAAAGGCAGCACAGGTATACTGATGACCATAGGCTTCACCGCTTTGAGTCCGCTGAAACCTGGAGACAAGGCAAGCCTCGCTCTCACCAACGTCATCATTTCAGGTAAGGACAGCCGTAACATCGCTACGGGCGGCTCGGGTGGCACCATCACCATCTCAAGGATTCCTGACTTGACGGTGAAAGGCATCACCTGCGACAAACAGACAATCAATCCAGGAGAACAGGTCAAAGTGTCGTGGCAAGTGGAAAACATAGGCCAGCTCGCTACGGCCAGTGGCTGGAGCGAGCAGGTTTCGCTCGTCAGCGAGGACGGTAACCAGAGAAAACTCATAGCCACCACTCGTCATGACGCAGTGATTGCGGTAGGAGCCACTGTCAACCGTCAGGCGGAAATCACTTTGCCACAACTTATCGGCATCGACGGCAACATTCGGTTGCAGGTTCGTGTGGTACCTGACAGTGAGGCAGGCGAGCCATCTGTTGCACAGGCCAACAACACCATAAATGGTGAAAAAACACTTTGGCTTAATCGCTTGTTGTACTGCGAACTGACACCGCAGAGGATAGAAGAGAATGGAGGAAGAAGTGTCGCGTTGAAAGTAAGTAGAAGCGGAAGTTGGATGAATGCTGAGACTTTCACCGTTTCCGCGACAGCTGATAGCCGTGTCGCCTTCCCGTCAACCATCACGATTCCGGCCAACCAGTCAGCGGCCGTAATCAACGTTAGCGTGACCGACAATACAGAGCTTGACGACAATTCCACAGTCACCATGACCGTCACGGGCAATGACTATCCGGAATCTACAGGTTCGTTCGACATTATCGACAACGAGGTGCCATCCCTCACTGTTACGGCAATGAACGACAAAGGCAAAGAAGTGAGTGAAGTGCAGGAGGAAGGCTCATTCATCGTTCATGTCGTGGCGGAAAAAGCACCCCAAAAAGATGTGACGTTGACCTTCTCCTCCGATTTGCCGAAACGCTTCTCCTATCCCTCCCAGTCTGTTCTGAAAGCAGGTAAGAAAGAAGTGGATATTCAGGTAACTGCCATTGACGACGACTTGTCGGATATAGAACAAGTGGCTACGTTCACAGTTTCCGCTTTAGGGTATGGTAAGACTGAGTTCAGCCTCGCGTTGCTCGACAATGACGCACCGACCCTCGAACTGATTCTGATGCCGAATATCGTATCGGAGGGAGCGGGGGCAGGTGCTGTCAGTGGTACAATACGCCGTACAAGCAATATCAACAAATATGCTGCGATACGTCTGTCGGACAATTCCGATGGCGCACTCCAATATCAGAATACGACGCTGAACATGGAAAAAGGAGTGGAAGAGGTGTATTTCACCATGGGACCGACCGACAATGGTGTTGTTGACGGAAAGCGCACATACACCATCACCGCTGCAGTCTATTCGACGGCATGCCGTTGTTCAGCCACAGAGCGTTCTGACGGTTATGTGACAGCTGAACTCACCGTCCTTGATGATGACGGCCCGACGATAGTCATCACGCCTTCAGTGCAGAATGTCAAGGAAGGCAATAACGCCACACTCACCATCTCGAGGAACGCCAAGACGACGGAGGCTATCACCGTACAACTGAACTGTGATGGCAACCACAACGCCCAGTTCCCGGCAACGGTCACTATTCCCGCTGGAAAAGAGTCGGTAGATGTCAGTGTCGCTTTCCCTGAAAACAATGTGAAGGGTGATAGTAAGGCATTGGTATTCAGTGCTATATCCGACGGGTTCGAGATGGGCACATGCATCGTCAATGTCATTGACCAGTCTATGCCCGACGCTACCGTCACTGGCTTGAAGTCTGACCGATTTGACATCAAAGTGAACGAAACGGTCAATCTCACTTATACCGTCAACAATACGGGTATTACGGATTTGCCCGACACCACCGACATTGTTGTCTTCATCGGGGGTACGGCTGTCGCTACCCAGAAGTTGGGGAAGAAGGTTGCCCCAGGAACGTCGCTCACACTGAACACTTCAGTCAACTATTTCAGCAACACGGGTGTACTGCCTGTTTGCGTCACCGTCAATCCCTATAAGACTGTCAAGGAAATCTCCTATGCCAACAACACATCCAACCAACTCCAGATGATCGTTAGCGCGCCGTTCACTGTGTCTGCTTTCATGGTAGGAAAGGATGATTGCACCCCTGGAGAGACCGTAAAGGTTGAGGGAAAGATCGACGGATCTGATGACGCTATCAGTCAAGCAGAGGTGGAAATCTACTACATTCTTGACGGATATCGTCTGACTACAAAAGCTTACACAAATGACAATGGCGAGTTCTCGACCGACATCACGCTCATGAACGGACTCTATGGCAGCTACAAGTGCGGGGCATGCTATCCGGGCGAGGATGTCACTACCGCCATGGCCACAGTCAATGTCTTTGGCCTCATCATCGAGCGAGGAGCAAATCCATGCTTCTATCTGAAGCCTACAGAGGTAAGAACCGGTACCGTCCTCATTCACAATCCAGCCGCGGTGGCTCTCCAGGGCGTCCGGCTCACGATTGGCACTGTGCCCGACAACCTGACGTTCAAGGGCTCGATACCATCGACCATACCAGCGGATGGCACTGTGGAACTCTCGTATGTCATTACTGGCGAGGCTGAGTCGGAAGGCGAAGAGTGGCATGAGATCATGATGAGTGTGGAGTGCCAGGGTAAGGCTGCACTTCAGATTCCAGTCAAGGCATATGTTTACCCTGGAGATCCAGAACTCATGGTCTATTCCAACTCTTTCCATCTGAATATCGCAGAGGGCGCTACCACTCCATATTGGATTAACATCAAGAACGGCGGAAAGGGTGCCACGGGCAACATCCATTTGGAGATTCCGAATGCGAAGTGGATTTCCACACACTGTACCCAATATCCCTCCCTGGACTTCGATGAAGAACTGGGCATACCCGTCTATTTCACAGCGACCGACGATATGCCGCTCAATTCTGAATACATGACACAGTTCCATATTTATGGGGAGAACGGCGGTTCAATAGCCATCACAGGACGCATCAAGGTGGTGAGCGAGAAAACGGGACGCGTGTTAGTTGATGCCGTTGACGAGGGAACATTCTATTATGATGAACAGCCTCATGTGGTTGGAGCTTTCGTACAGATCAAGGATCCCTATAGCAACAGAGTGGTCGCTTCCGGCTATACCGATGATAAAGGTCTGTTCTTGTCCCCTGAACTTCCGTGCGGTTCATACAACTGCACCGTCAGTGCGGACATACACGCCGATTTCACCGACATGGTCTATGTCGAGGCCGCTGAAATCGATACATTGGAGGCGTTCATGCCCATCGCTCCCATCACCTATACTTGGAAGGCTTATCCCACAACCATTGAGGACGAGTATGAGTTCCGTCCCGAGACTGAGTTCGTGGCACATGTGCCCACAGCTGTGGTCATCATTGACTTTGCCAATGAACTACCTAAGGAGATGGAGGTTGGTGACACGGCTGTGGTGATGGCTACAGTCACCAACCATGGACTGGTGGAGGCTGAGGATGTCAATGTGTGGTTCGCAGACCATGACATGTTTGATGCCGAAGCCAAGGTCAAGCATTTCGATGTCATCCCTGCAGGAACCACTCAGTTTGTTCCGGTTGTAGTGACACGAAAAGAATACGCGCATGAGGTCAACATCCGTGAGAAAGCCGGACTTGATTGTGAAGTCTCTGCGCACAAGGAGATGTTTGCCGGCTTCCGTCGTCGTTGCAATTACCAAACCCACCGATGGGACACCATCCAGGTGACGAATTCTTTCCCACTGCCTGTTCCGAGTATTGCCTGCAATCTGAGGTTGCCCGGTGGGATACTCAGGCCATTCCCCATGCGAATACCTGGAGGCATACCTGTGATACCGCCACAGAGAACGCCTAAACCCACCAAACCAAGCAAGGACAGGGCTCCGTATTGGAGCGATATCACCAGAATACCCCAGTTCGAGGGTGAGGAAGAGCTCGAGAACTGTCTTGATGATTGCTTTGAGGACCTCCCCGACCAACTGGATGACTGGAAAGAGAATCTTGACGACCTGATTGCAGCCGCAAAAAGGGCTGGTAAGAAGCAAATTTCACGCCGAGCCTTGTTAGGGTCTTTAGGCCCGATGTGGAACGCTGCCAAACTTGGATGGGATTTGGGCAAATGGATTGACGAGTGTCTGATTCCTGCCTACCCGCCACTGTGGGAGTACATGCATGGCGATGGTACCGGTTATGATGTCAACAGCCGTGTGCATATAGTGACTGCAGCAAATGCGGAATACGACATCACTGAAGAGCAGCTGCAGAATATCGCCAAATCGTATAAGATGTATCAACTGCTCACGACATATATGGACGAGAGCGTCTCCGACGACGTGATCGACAGCCTTGAGCAAGTGGCTGTTTCTGAAGGCTATGATGCTCTTTTCGACCAAATCGAACAAGGAGTGGGCATGCTGGCTAAGAGCATAAAGGAAGCTATGCCGGGCGGATGCACAAGAGTCAGGGTGCAATTCCCACAGACTGCAGTGTTCACTCGTGAGGCATTCCAAGGTGTGCTGACTATCAACAACACTGCTTCGAAGCCTCTCACCGACATTGAACTCAAGTTCCGTATCGAGGATGCTGACGGAAACGACTGCACAGCGCTCTTCCAGATTGTCCCAACCTACAACCTGACGGATGTGGCGCTGGATACTGAAGGCAAGGGTACAATTGCGGAAGGAAGTAGTGGAACCTACGATATCTTGTTTATACCCACGAAGAACGCCGCGCCGACAGAGTCAGTGGAATACAGGTTCACGGGGGCTATTACCTTCACTAACCCCAACACGGGCATACCTTTCTCCGCAACTTTATTCCCCGTCGCGCTCACAGTAAATCCGACTCCCGACATCGATGTGCATTATTTCCTGCAGAGAGATGTGCTTGGAGACGACGCTCTGACCGAAACGGTTGAACCGTCGGTTCCCGCCGAACTCAGTGTCTTGCTCAACAACAAGGGATACGGCGATGCCAACAATGTGCGTTTCTACGTCAAGCAACCGCAAATCATCGAGAACGAGAAAGGACTGATCATCGATTTCCAGATTGTCAGCTCAAGGCTCAATGGCGAGGAAACTCATGGTATTGACGTGAACAAGGAACAGTCTATCGTGGACTTCGGTTCCATTCCCGCACATTCCGCAGCCTACGCACAGTGGGAACTCACATCATCCCTCTTGGGACATTTCGGTGATTACGACGTGTCGCATTCGCATATCACCGGCTATGGCAACAAAGCGCTTTCCATCATTGACAATGTATCCATACATGAGCTGATGCGCAGCATCGACACCTCGAACGACGGCAATAATTTGAAGGGATTCCTTGTGAATGACATTCAGGATGCAAACAACGAGCCCGACGCCATCTATCTCAGCGATGGTGCAAAAGAAGATGTCCATACTGCCCTTAGCGCACAATTGACCAAGGTTGACGGCAATGTCTATAGACTCGTCATGACGCCATCAGTGGAGGGCTGGAACTACAAGAACATTCTCACTCCCACAGGAAAGATGACCATCCAGAAAGTAGTGCGCCTGACGGATGGCAAGCAGATGAGCACACGCAACTTCTGGGTAACCAATGTGACCCTCGATGACATCCTCAAGCCGACCTACGAGAATCGTTTGCATCTTGCCGTGGATTTCGACGATGTCAAAGAGCAAACCTTCGAAATCACATTCTCACCACGCCCAGATATCGTCTTGGATATTGCCGAATTCTCTGGTATTCCTGAGACTGACTATGCGCTTTCCGACCCCGTCAGGATGTTGACTGTCAAGTTCAATAAGCCTATTGATCCGACGACTTTCACTGCCGATGACCTTCGGCTGATGGTCCAAGGAGAACTTCAGGATATGAGTGATGTCAAGATTGTCCGCATAGATGACCAGACTTACCGTATCGACCTTAGCACTCTTCCTGTCATCGACGGCCTTTATGTTTTGACAGTGCAGACCTTTGGAATTACAGATAGGGAAGGATATCCTGGCGAATCAGGCAAGAGTGTGAAATGGATTGTGTTCCAAGGTGAGGAAACATCGGTTTCAGAATTCACAGCCATCTCACATGGCAAACGTGTGTATTCTTTAAGCGGAGTCCTTGTCAGTCCAGAAGCTGATCAAAAGACCATTGATGGATTGCCTCGGGGTATATACATCATTGACGGTAAGAAATATCTTATCAAATAACAGATAAAACGAAATCTTGAAAGAGCGACCTTCTCAAGATTCTGATGGAAGAAGTCCGTGGAGTAATCATCTCTGCGGACTTTTTCGATAGCCCCTACCTATGTAGTGACATCTCTGCCGTGTCAGAATGTAGGGGATGAATCTTGTTACTCTTACACCCAAATGGCCGGTAAATGTGAATAGTTCTAAAAAACGAGGGTTATGTTTGGATATTATTGGGGAAATACGTATTTTTGCTTGATAAATTGTAACGCAAAAAGGCAAATTAGTATGAAAACAAAAGCACATTTAGTTTTATATGCCATGGCATTGTTCGTGATGTCGGTAATGATGGTTTCCTGCGGTTCCACGAAGAAAATCAAGAAGGACGATGACAAGTTGACTTCAAACACATCTGCATTCCAGGCGACATCTTTCTTCAACAATGTGGTGGCCAACAAATCTACAGCACAATACCTCACCTCGAAGATCAAGGCAAAAATCACATCGGGAGGCAAGAACATCTCTACTGGAGGTAACCTCAAGATGAAACGCGATGAGGTCATACAGATCTCTTTGCTCGATCCTATCTTGGGAGTGACAGAGGTAGCGCGTCTGGAATTCGGAAAAGACAGGGTGCTCTTCATCGACAGGGTGCACAAGAGATATGCTGACGTGCCCTATAGCAGTGTGGATTTCCTGCAGAAAGCCAACATCGATTTCAACGCTCTGCAGTCTCTTTTCTGGAGTGAATTGTTCAAGCCTGGAGCATCACAGGTACAGGCTTCGGATTTCAAAATCACCAAGGCTGACGCAAAGAATGTGAACATTGACTATACGGATAAGGTGCTCAACTACCAGTTTGTGGCCGCTGCTGCCGATGCACTGCTCAATAAGACCCACATCACAGGTACCACTTCGAGCGCTTACTCTCTGAGTTGCGACTATGACGACTATACCGAGTTCAACGGCAAGAAATTCCCCAAGGACATCATTCTGTCGTTCGTCTCTGCAGCCAAGACCAACAAGATTGAACTGGAACTGTCGTCCATTTCCCAGAACAGTAACTGGGCCACACGCACCGACACACCATCTGGTAGATACACCCAGGTTTCAGCCGATGAACTATTCAAATCGCTTACGAAATAAATAATGAAAAGAATCCTTTTGTTCGTCTTCTGCGCTCTCATCACTATGAATTCTTTCTCACAGACCAGAAAGAAGACGACCACTGCGCCCAAAGCTAAGACGACCACTACCACCACAAGAAAGTCGAATACCACGAAGAAGGCCACAACTACGGCACAGACTCCGAAGAAAACGACGCAGGCAGCCAAGAAGACCACTTCGTCGAAGGCTGCCCAGACACCCAAAAAAAAGACCACTCAGCAGAAGCCTGCAACTATCAAACAACTGAAGAACCAGCAGTCGCAGAATCAGAAGGTCATCAAGGAGAAGAAGGCCGAGACTCAGCAATTGAACAAGTCCATCAAGTCAAACCTCGACAGTGTGGTGATCCTCGACCGGCAGATTACAGGTCACCAGAACGACATCAACCGTCTGAAAGGCGATATCAAGTCCCTCAATAGCAGGATAGACTCGCTTCAGACACAGTTGAATCGTCTGACTAAGGACTTGGAGGACCGCAAGGTGAAGTATGCCAAGGCTGTGACAGCCATGCAGAGGAACCACAATGTGCAAGACAAACTGATGTTCATCTTCTCTGCACAGAACCTGACGCAAATGTACCGCCGTATGAGGTATGTACGGGAATATTCCGCATTCCAAAAGGCACAAGGCGACATTATCCGTGAGCGGCACCAACAGGTGCAGGCACTGAAAAATGACCTGCTTGACGCCAAGACACGGGTGGCGAGCAACCTCATGCAGGTGGAAGACAAGAAGAAGTCGCTGGAGGGCATGAAGACCTCCTGCGAGAGTAAGGTAGCTTTCCTCAACAAGAACCTCCAGCAAGTGCAGAAGGAGATAGCTGCCGCCCAAGCTGAGGATGCCAAGTTGCAGGCGCAGATTGACAGACTCATTCAGTTGGAGATAGAGGCGGAAAAGAAACGTCAGGCTGAAGCGGCTCGTAAAGCCCGTGAGGCTGAGGAGAAACGCAAGGCTGAGGAGGCCCGCAAGTTGCGCGAGAAGCGACTGGCTGAGGCCCGTGCCGCCGCCAAGAAAGCAGAGGAAGCCAAGAAGGCCGCCAAGAACGCTGAGGAGAAGAAACGGGCCGAGGCCAAACTAAAGGCAGCCAACGCTGAGGTGAAGAACGTGGAGAAAGAGAACAAGAAGGAGGAGGCTGTGGAGCGTAAGACTGTCGCTAAGGCAAGGACTACGACCGACACCGACACCAAACTCTCATCCAATTTCGCCAGCAACAAGGGCCGTTTGCCTATGCCCATCACAGGTTCTTATTCGATCGTAGGTCACTACGGACGCTATAATGTGCCTGGACTTAAAGGCGTGGTGTTAGAGAACAAGGGCATCAACATCAAGGGGCAGGCTGGAGCCATGGCTCGTGCTGTCTTCGACGGCGAGGTGACGGGTTTCTATGAGTACGGACCAAGCTATACAGTGATGGTGCGTCATGGGAAGTATATCTCAGTCTATTCGGGATTGTCGTCTGTAAGTGTGTCCAAAGGGCAGAAAGTAAGCACCAAGACTCCTCTTGGCAAGGTGGGCACCAACACCTCAGGTGATTACGTCCTGCAGTTCCAGTTGCGCACACTCAACAATGACAGACTGAACCCAGAAGCCTGGGTAAGGTAATTTGGATTATAGCTTTTAGGCTTTAGGCGTTAGATGATAAGCCCATGTAATAATTGGAGATAGAGGGGGATGGCCTCTTCTATCTCTTTTGTTTTGATGAATTCGTCAGCTGTGTGGCTGCGTGATGATTCTCCAGGTCCCATTTTCAGTGAAGGAAAACGCATGAGCGCTTGGTCGGAGAGGGTTGGTGATCCGAACGGCACGCGTCCCATCGCCTTGGCACGAAGCACGAAAGGATGGTCTTCTGGTATGCTCGACGAACTCAGTCGGAACGACCTTGCTTTCACCTCAGACTTCACGTTTTTGACGATTTCATCGAAGATTTCCTCATTCGTGTAGCATTCATTACTGCGTACATCTACCGTAAACTGGCAGGTGTCGGGAACAACGTTATGCTGGGTGCCGGCCTGGATGATGGTCACCGTTGTTTTCACAGGGCCCAACAAGTCCGTCTGTTTCGGAAAAGTGTGGGTTTTGAACCATTGAATATCTTCCATGGCTTTGTAAATGGCATTCTCCCCCTCGTTACGTGCCGCATGTCCTGCCTTGCCATGAGCGGTGAGGTCGAGCACCATCAGTCCCTTCTCAGCAATGGCAGGCTGCATGCTGGTAGGTTCGCCCACAATAGCAAAAGTAATCTTTGGTAGCAGTGGCAAAACCGATTCTATGCCGTTTTTTCCTGATACCTCTTCTTCGCATGAGGCGAGATAGACAAGGTTGTAACTTTCTTCTTCCTTCGACAAAATTCTGAAAACCTGCAACAGACTGACCACTCCACCACCACAGTCGTTGCTTCCCAAACCGTAGATGCGACCATTCACCTCTTCAGGAGTGAATGGGTCTTTTGTCCATGCTGGCACGGGTTTTACCGTGTCGAGATGGGCATTGAGAAGGATGGTAGACTTTTGGACATCGAAATGATCGGTAACGCACCAGATGTTGTTGCCGTGTCGGCGGTAGCCGATACCCATGCCTTCCAATTGATGGCAGAAGTAATCGGCAACGGCCTGCTCGTCTCGGCTCACTGAGGGTATGCTGATCATTCCCTTGAGCATGTCGATGGCATCTGAAATGTATTTTGCTACGTCAGGCATAGAGATGCAGTATTGGGGTTAATGGATCGAATTCTGATTATTGGATGTTCAATGCTCAATGGTCAATGTCCAAAAATGCGGTTAAGCGAGCGCAGAGGGCAAACTTGTTTGCACTATGCCAGGCGTGAGCATTTTAGGCGAAGCCAATGGCTTAAATCCTAATCCTGCCACGTCTTGTAAGGGTGTGTGGTGAGGTAGGAGTTACGATAGCGACGGTCTTTAGTTACATCCTCTCCGAGAAAATCGGGGATTTCAAAGGGCTCATTTTCGTAGGCGAGCTCGATTTCTGCTACGACAAGTCCCTCGTTTTCACCGAAAAACTCATCGACTTCAACTATGTGCTTTCCATTTTTCACCAACCATCTTTCCTTTTGAATACGTCCGGGCCGACATAGTTTCATCATTTCCTTGGCGTCGGCTATGGGTATCTCGTACTCAAACTCGCTACGGCCCAGTCCCTTTGAGTCGGACGGACCTTTGATGGTGAGAAAACCTTTGTCACCGTAAATGCGGACGCGTACTGTGATGCCTGGTGCTGTGTTGAAATAGCCTTGTTCGATATAGTTGTGTTCGTAGGCTTTGCTCTTGTAGTCGCCGACCACTAAGAACTTGTGCTCGATTTCAATTGCCATTATTATCAATAATTGGGAGTTAAATTGGGAGTTGAAAAGGACTTTACAATAATTTCAGATACATCTATTCCGTTTATACAGGATTGGAAGCAAATTCCATGAGGTATGCTTTGATGAATCCGTCGATTTTGCCGTCCATCACCGCTCCGACATCTGATGTCTGGTATTGCGTGCGGTGGTCTTTCACTCGCCGGTCGTCGAACACATAGCTTCGGATCTGAGATCCCCATTCAATCTTCTTCTTGCCCGCCTCAATCTTCTGTTGCTCTGCCATGCGTTTCTGAAGAGCGCGGTCGTAGAGTTGTGAGCGCAACAGTCGCAGGGCGTTCTGCCTGTTCTCGAGCTGTTTGCGCGTCTCCGTGTTTTCAATGAGGATTTCCTCCTCTTCACCGGTGTCGGGATCGACATACTGGTAGCGCAGACGTACGCCCGTCTCCACCTTGTTGACGTTCTGTCCTCCGGCGCCACTGGAGCGGAAGAGGTCCCAAGTGATCTTGTTTTTGTCAATGACCACTTCGATAGTGTCATCGACGAGTGGAGTGACGAAAACCGATGCGAAGGAGGTCATACGCTTACCCTGAGCGTTGAAAGGTGAGACGCGCACCAGGCGGTGCACTCCGTTCTCGCCTTTGAGGTAGCCGTAGGCCGAGTCGCCTTCTATCTCCATGGTGACGGTCTTGATACCAGCATCGTCGCCCTCCTGATAGTTGCTGATCCTCACTTTGTAACCATGTGCCTCGGCCCATCGCTGGTACATCCGCATGAGCATCTGCGCCCAGTCCTGACTCTCCGTTCCGCCCGCACCAGAGTTGATTTTCAGCACGCAGTCCATGCTGTCAGCCTCGTTCCGGAGCATATTCCTCAGTTCAAGTTTCTCGATGAGGTCGAGTGCGGTGGCGTAGGCCGTGTCCACTTCCTCTTCGGTCACCATCTCATCCTTGAAGAATTCCATGGCGAGGGTGAGTTCCTCTGTGGCGTTTTTTACTTCCTCGTATCCGTCAATCCATTTGCGGATGTCCTTCACCTTTTTCATCTGCTCCTCTGCTGCTTTGGCGTCGTCCCAAAAACCTGGTGCCTGGGTGCGCAGTTCCTCCTCCTCCACTTCTATGCGCTTGTTTTCGATGTCAAGGTACTTATGAAGCGACTCCGTCCGCTCCTGGATGTCTTTCAGTTGTTCTAAAGTGATCATGATTGTTCAATTTAACTGCAAAATTACGAAAAATCGAGAGCAGAACAAAAGAAAAAACTTGTTTTTCTTTTTTATGCCGAGATGGAGTAATTTCGGCGGAGCCAATGTTACGAAAAATCGAGAGCAGAACAAAAGAAAAAACTTGTTTTTCTTTTTTATGCCGAGATGGAGTAATTTCGGCAAAGCCAATGTTACGAAAAATCGAGAGCAGAACAAAAGAAAAATCTTGTTTTTCTTTTTTATGCCGAGATGGAGTAATTTCGGCGAAGCCAATGTTACGGAAAAACTCCTGAATACAGATACTGGTCTGCCTTGTTGTTGAAGATTTGTTGTATTTCGTGTAGCTTTTCAGTGCTTGGCGTACATTTTCCTCACGATATAGAATCCGATGATGAATCCCAAAACCACTCCGATAGTGTTGGCGATGAAGTCAATCCAGTCACCACTCCTGAAACCATTGGTGCAGTATCGTTGCACCAGTTCTATCAGTCCACCGAAAACGATAGGGTAGAAGGTGGTTCTGCGTAAGTCTTTGGGGGTGAAATCGTAAGTCCTTCTGACGTGGTAGATGTCCCACCAGACGCAAAGGCTCAGGACTCCGTACATGACGAAATGCACCCATTTGTCGAGCAGGTTGAAGTCTTGGAGCGGTTTGATGTCGGGGATAGGCACCACTGATGCGATGAAGACCAGTATGTATGCCACAGATGACAGTTTGTATGCTCTGATATAGTTTATCATACCACTTTTGTGAGATTGTCTTGAAATACTTAGCAAAATTAGTCGAAATTTTGTAAATTTGCACGATTTTTATTCTGAAATCTTACGATTTGAGATTTTTTTTATCAAACAATCTGACATCTATGGCATTCAAAAAGAGAGAGAACTTCGGACGTATTGGCGCTGTGCTTGCCGCGGCTGGTTCCGCTGTAGGACTTGGTAATATATGGCGCTTTCCCATCGAGACGGGAAAAAATGGAGGCGCGGCCTTCGTCTTGGTCTATATCTTATGTGTGATTGTGTTGGGATTGCCCGTGATGATCAGCGAGTTCATGATAGGCCGTTCCACTCAATCGAACACTGCTGCCGCCTACCGTAAGCTCTCACCCGACACACAGTGGAAGTGGGTTGGACGTCTTGGTGTGCTGACTGGTTTTCTGATTTTCAGTTATTACTCGGTGGTAGCCGGATGGACGGTGGAGTATGCGGGCTACGCGCTCTTCAACGTCTTTGCACACGAGAACGACTACAAGCTGATGTTCAGTGAGTTTTCGGCCAACCCTTACCGTCCTGTATTGTGGCTTTTCATTTTCATGTTCGTCACCCATGTGATTATCGTTCGTGGTGTGAAGAGTGGCATAGAGCGAGTGAGCAAGATCCTGATGCCCACATTGTTCCTTTTGATTATGATGTTGGTGTTCTGCGCTGTGACGCTTCCTGGCAGCGGCCCAGGCATCGATTTCATCATCCGGCCCGACTTCTCGAAAATCGACGGCATGGTGGTGTTGAGTGCTATGGGACAGGCATTTTTCTCCTTGAGTATCGGTATGGGTTGCCTATGTACCTACGCGTCTTATTTCAGTTCCGATACCAATATCACGCGTTCCGCCATCAATGTGGCGTCGATCGACACGATGATTGCCATCATGTCGGGTTTCATCATCTTCCCCGCCGCGGCGAGTGCCGGTTATATGCTCTCTCCCGATGATGTGGGTCCGTCATTGATTTTCATCACCTTGCCTCATGTCTTCCAGCAGGCCTTCTCAGGCGCTCCCATCTTGGCATACATTTTTTCCGTGATGTTCTATCTGCTGTTGATACTCGCTGCGTTGACCTCAACCATATCCATGCATGAGGTGATTACCGCTTATCTGTCGGAGGAATTTGAACTTTCGAGGAAGAAGGCCGCTCGTATAGTGACCTGCTCTTGTGCATTCCTGGGTATCTTCTGTGCCTTGTCTTTCGGTGTGCTGGGCGGTTTCGCTCCGTTCGGGAAGACTATTTTCGACTGGTTCGACTTCCTTTCTTCTACCATACTGCTGCCATTTGGTGGTATGCTGATATCCATTTTCACGGGATGGCATCTGAACAAGCGTCTCATGTACGATGAGTTGACCAACTATGGCACCATCCGTATCCGCTATTTCAAGGTCCTTGTGTTTATCCTTCGTTTTGTGGCTCCGGTGGCGATCGGTTTCATCTTCCTCAACGAGACAGGCATCTTTGATGTGTTCAAGTGATTTCCTACCAGTAATATGGCACAGTACACTACAGACTAACGATGAAGAACAGTTTCTTTTATTTCAATAAGGCCGACCGGCGTGTGATTGTCCTTCTCGGGGCAATCGCTTTGATAGCGTTTGTGGGGTTGCTGGTGGCTCGAATACTATAACTCGGCCAACTCTGGAAAACCAGACGATTAGAATAATGGAAAAAACAAAAAAAGACTTGCTGATTCAGCAAGTCTTTTTTAAGTGGTACCTCCAGGATTCGAACCGGGGACACACGGATTTTCAGTCCGATGCTCTACCACCTGAGCTAAGGCACCAAAAGCAAATGGCTTAATTGTCATTTGCGGTGCAAAGTTAGCACTTTTCCTCGAACCTCCCAAATTTTTCTATGATTTTTTTCTGAGGCTCTTGATTTTTATTGTAAAAACACCACTTTTTGCATGAAAGAGTTGCGAGTTACAATAAAATGGGTTAACTTTGCATTGTCTTTCGGGACTATCGGAAAGTAGCGCAGTTGGTAGCGTACTACGTTCGGGACGTAGGGGTCGGGAGTTCGAGTCTCCTCTTTCCGACAAAAGGCGGCAAGCGAGTCCTTCGTTTGACGTCTTTTTTTCTTTTCTCACCCATCAAGGTGTGACGATCTTCATAATAGACTAATTAACAAATATATACGACTATGAGAAGACTTATTTTCATTTTGCTTTCGTCAATTCTGCCTGTTTACGGACTTCAGGCGCAAAACACAGGAGCCGATGCTCCACCTGTTTCGTGGACTGCCGATAATGGTAACGGCACCTTTACCAATCCTCTGTTTTACGATGAGTTCAGCGACCCCGACATCCTTCGCGTGGGCGACGACTATTATCTCGCCGGCACCACTATGCACACGGTTCCAGGCCTTGTAATCCTTCATTCCAAGGACTTGGTAAACTGGGAAAACATCAGTTACTGTTTCGACCGTTTTGACTTCACCGAGGACCGTTTCTCGTTGAAGAACCATGAGGAGATTTACGGCCAAGGTGTCTGGGCGCCTTGTATCCGCTATGCCAACGGGCAGTTTTACGTCTTCACCAACGTGAATGGAAAGGGCTTGCAGTGCTACACGTCGAAAGACATCCGTGGTCCTTGGGTGCACCACAATATGCAGGGCAACATCTACGACCTCGGAGTGCTGTTTGATGACGACGGCAAGGTTTATGCCGTCCATGGTTATGGAGAGGTGAAATGCACGGAGTTGAAACCCGACATGAGCGGTCCGAAGGAGGAGACGGAGAGGGTGATTATCCCCGAAGGCAATGGCGTGGGCGAAGGACACCATTTTTATAAGATCAACGGTATGTACTATCTGATATCGACTGACTACCGTCCTAATGGCCGTACTCTTTGTTCCCGGTCGAAGAACATCTGGGGTCCTTATGAGACCCGTGTCATCACTGCCGACGAAACCTACGGATACCATGCAGCATCACTCACACAGGTGCCACGTGGCGAAAAATACCGCATAGGACACGATGGAACGAAGTTTGGTCTTGGGCCTGTTGACAAGGATGCCACTGCCTGTACCAACGCACATCAGGGTGGTATTGTGAGTACTCCCGATGGTCAGTGGTGGGCATTGTTCATGCAGGACTTCCATTCCATTGGGCGCACAGTATGCCTGATGCCCATGACCTGGGTTGACGGCTGGCCGATGGTGGGGCTGGAAGGCAACCTTGGACGAGCTCCCCGCACATGGTTCAAGCCTGGTGTTCAGCCAGACGCCAATGGCGCGGTTGCCTCGCAACCCATGCGTGCACCTTATAATCGCAGTGAGTCGTTCGACGGTAAGGTTTTGGGTCGTGTGTGGCAGTGGAACCACAATCCTGACGACAAGATGTGGTCGTTGAAGGGCGGTCGCTTGCGTTTGAACGCGATGCCTGCCGAACAGTTGATGTGGGCTCGCAACACACTGACCCAGCGTGTGATAGGTCCACAGAGCATTACCACAGTAGAGCTCTATACCAAAGGGATGAAAGACGGTGATGTGTGTGGCCTGGGCAACATCAACGTTCCTTGTTCGTGGATAGGACTTGTCAAGAACACCAACCAGTTGACTCTCCGTTGCTTCGAGCAGTTGACCAACGATACCATGGATGTGGCGGTGGAACTGCCCATGGGCAAGGTCTGGTTACGCTGCATTGGCGATTACGACAAGGATCAGGCGCAGTACGCTTATTCCACAGATGGCGTGACGTTCAAGACACTTGGTCGCATGATGCCACTTTCATATCAGCTTATCTCTTTCCAGGGCTCCCGTCATGCGCTGTTCGCTTTCAATGTGAAGGGGAAAAATGGTGGGTATGCGGAGTTCGACAACTTCACGGTTGACGAGCCGAAGGCAGTCCGTAATAATATACCATACGGAAAGACCTTCCGAATCATCAATTTGGCTACAAATAGACCCATGGAAGCCACAACGCACGGACCTGTCTATGACACGACGCCAGGTAATGACGGTCTACGCACCCGTTTCAAGATTGTCGATAAAGGGCATGGTCAGGTGTTGCTTCAGTGTGCCGACGGTCGTTATGTGTGCGCCACGGGTTTGGGCCTGCCTGGGGACGTGCTGACAACGACTGATGCCTCTAAGGCCGAGGTGTTCCTCTGGCAGGACTATCTTGACCATGAGTTCATGCTGATGTCGATGCGCACGCATTTATATATAGGTAAGAGCCCAACGACAGGCAGTCCTTACTCGATGGACTTCAAGGGTGCCGACCCCGCGCGCAAGAACGGGGCGGTGTTCCGGTGGGAGGAGTTGGTGCCACAGCCATAATAACTTGATAAAACGGAAAAAGGCATCCACTGCGGTGGATGCCTTTTTTAAGCTTTGCCATAGGCAGACTGTAAGTCTGAACCCCATGTCGCTTATTTCTCCTTGTTGGTAGTAAGTTTCTCCTTGATACGTGCTTTCTTACCAGTGAGTTTACGGAGGTAGTAGAGTTTGGCTCTACGTACTTTACCTACCTTGTTGAGCTCGATGCTCTGAATGTTTGGAGAGTCGAAAGGGAAGATACGCTCAACACCTACAGTGCCCGACATCTTGCGGACGGTGAAGCGCTTCTTGTCTCTTTCTCCCCGGATTTTGATGACCACACCGCGATAGGCCTGGATACGCTCCTTGGAACCCTCGATGATTTTGTAGTTAACGGTAATGGTGTCACCAGCCTTGAAACGTGGGAAATCTTTGTTGTTACCACTTGCAAAGGCTTCTTCTGCAACTCTAATCAAATCCATTGTCTGAATCTTTTTTTAATTGTTATTAGGCGCAACGAAGCATACTCAGCTATCTCTTTTCTGGCAGCGGCTTCGCTAAAGCGGTGCAAAATAAGTGTTTTTTTCGCAAATAACCAAAATATTATCATAAAAAAGGTCGTTGATAGGTACAAAAATCTTTTTTTCTGAAAAAAGTCATGATTTTCAACTTGTAAATGAGGATAAATAGCTAACTTTGCACTCTAAAACCTTTAACGTCAGATTCCGCTGTGTACGTAAACACTGAAAAAAACGTTTTCTTTAAGCCAAATGAGCAGAGTGATGCTTGCATCGGCTATGCCATGGCGAGAAAAGATGTATGAATGTGAAGGTTAAAAAGCCAAAAGAAATCATATACTAAGACCCTTTAATTATCGATTCAAGTTTTATGGCCGAAACGAAGAAGATCAAGACTGCATTGGTGTCAGTCTATCACAAGGACGGGCTTGACGAATTGCTCGCCCAACTCAATAAGGAAGGTGTAAGATTCCTCTCTACAGGTGGAACCCAGTCATTTATCACCAGTCTGGGTTATGAATGCGACAAGGTCGAAGACCTTACTACTTATCCCTCGATTCTTGGTGGTCGCGTCAAGACGCTTCATCCAAAGGTGTTCGGTGGAATCTTAGGTCGTCGTGAATTGGAAGGCGACCAGATCGAAATGTCTAAATACGGAATACCTGAAATCGACTTGGTCATTGTTGACCTCTATCCGTTCGAGGAGACGGTAGCCTCCACCAACGACGAGAGTGCCATTATCGAGAAGATTGATATAGGTGGTATATCACTCATCCGTGCCGGTGCAAAGAACTTCAACGATGTAGTCATTGTTCCGAGCAAGTCGGAGTACAAGGCTTTGCTCGACATCGTGAAGGCTCAGGGCGCCTGCACCACCAAGGCTCAGCGCAAGTGGTTTGCCAAGCAGGCATTTGGTGTCAGCTCTCATTACGATACAGCCATCCACGCCTATTTCGAGAAAGAATAGCGCGGGGATAGATGTCATCGCTGCAATTCGTTATTTCGTTTTATCGTTATCGCATGATATCGATAGCGACATTACGAGTGCAGAAGGAATAGAAATATTAAGAATTGAATAAATAATAAAAACGAGAATTTTTGTATGGGATTTTTTTCACTTTACCAAGACATAGCAATGGACCTTGGTACCGCCAACACCATCATCTCCAACAATGGTAAGATTGTGGTTGACGAGCCGTCCGTTGTAGCCTTAGACAAGATCAGCAACAAGATGATTGCAGTAGGCGGTAAGGCAAAGATGATGTACGAGAAGACGCATGAGAATATCCGCACAGTACGTCCGTTGCGCGACGGTGTGATCGCCGACTTCTTTGCTTGCGAGCAGATGATGCGCGGTATGATCAAGATGGTGCATTCTGGTCATCATCTTTTCTCTCCCTCACTCCGAATGGTGATTGGTGTGCCCTCTGGCTCCACTGAGGTTGAGCTCCGTGCTGTTCGCGACTCCGCCGAGCACTCTGGTGGTCGTGATGTCTATCTCATCTACGAGCCTATGGCGGCTGCTATCGGTATCGGTCTCGACGTTGAGGCTCCCGAGGGCAACATGGTGGTGGATATCGGTGGTGGCAGCACTGAGATTGCTGTGATCAGCCTTGGTGGTATCGTCACCAACAACTCCATCCGCGTGGCTGGCGATGACCTGACCTCCGACATCCAGGAGTACATGAACCGTCAGCACAACGTGAAGGTGAGCGAGCGTATGGCCGAGCGTATCAAGATCAATGTGGGTTCAGCACTCACTGACCTGCCCGCCGAGTTGGCGCCCGAGGACTTTGTGGTTCACGGACCGAACAAGATCAACTTCCTCCCGATGGAGATACCTGTTTGCTATCAGGAAATCGCTCATTGCATCGACAAGTCGGTGGCCAAGATTGAGTCTGCTGTGCTCAACGCTTTGGAATACACTCCACCAGAGCTTTACGCCGACATCGTCAAGAACGGCATCTGGTTGACCGGTGGTGGCGCGCTGTTGCGCGGTCTCGACAAGCGTCTGACCGACAAGATCAAGATCCAGTTCCACATCGCCGACGACCCGTTGCACAGTGTGGCCAAGGGTACAGGCATTGCCTTGAAGAACGTGCGCAACTTCACGTTCCTCATGAGATAGACTTTTGATGACAGAAAAAAACAGCATAGCGGACTAAGGAATCCGCTATGCTTGTGCTTATAGGGCATAGACGCGAAAGACACTATGATGCTATAGACAGAAGATGCGCAATCTATTCGATTTTTTGGTTAAGTACAGCTATTGGCTGTTGTTTCTGGTGCTTGAGGGTATCAGCCTGGCTATGTTGGTGTCGCACAACAGTTATCATGGCAGCGTGTTCCTTTCTTCGGCCAACAGGGTTACCGGGAAGGTCTATGAATGGGAGAGTGAGTTGACGTCCTACCTCTCGTTGAAGGATGCGAACCGTCAGTTGGTGGACGACAATGTTGAGATGCGCCTTCGTATAGCAGCATTGGAGAAGCAGTTGGAGGATGCGAGGAAAGACAGCCTTCAGTTGGATTTCGTTGCTCCCGAATACCATTTGGTTCATGCCCAGGTGGTCAAAGCCACACTGCACCGCAACAACAATTACCTGACGATAGACAAAGGCGCTCGCGACGGCATCCGTCCAGAGATGGCTGTCATCAGTTCCGGTGGTGTGGCAGGCATCGTCTATCTCACCTCCGAGCATTATTCAATCGTGATCCCGTTGTTGAATGTCCGTTCGAGCATCAGTTGCAAGGCACGCAACTCCAAGTACTTTGGCACGTTGCAGTGGCAGCGTGGCGCTGTGAACATCGCCTACGTGATTGACGTTCCCCGTCACGCCAACGTCCATAAGGGCGAGGTGGTGGAAACCAACGGCTTTTCAGAGGTATTCCCCGCCGGCATACCTATTGGGCGTATTCTTGATGTGGGCGACTCCCCCGATGGATTGTCGTTCATGCTCAAGGTTCAACTATTCACCGATTTCTCCACTTTGCGCGATGTGTGTGTGCTGACGAATTACCATCGCATGGAGAAGAAAATTCTGGAGCAGAAAGCCGATTCGCTTGGCATCGACCCATAGTATCACTCGTCGTCATCCATTGCCATCGCTATCAGGTTAATAACAACCATTGTTCATGAACAGAGGCATTATAAATAGGTTTCTTGGTTTCTGCATCGTTCTGTTGGTACAGGTGTTGGTCCTCAACAATGTGCATATCCTCGGTGTTGTCACACCGTTGCTCTTGGTTTATCCAATCCTGTGCTTCCACCGTGGCGCGATGCGTGTGAGCCTTTTGTTGTGGAGCTTCTCCTTCGGAATCATCTACGACATGTTCTCCGACACTTGGGGCATGGGAATGTTCACCAATACCTTGCTTGCGTTTATCCAGCCTGGTTTGCTCAACCTCTTCTCTCCTCATGATGAGGACGATGAGGAAACTGAGTTCGAACCCGACCTTTTCTCCATGGGTATTGGCCACTTCCTGGCCTACGCGTTTTTCGGCACGCTGATCTACCATACGGTGTTCAATCTTCTCAACGCTTTCAACGTCTCGAGCATCATCTATACCTTGATAGCGATTGGAGGTGGCACCCTTCTTTCGTTAGTCATTATTTTCTTCACAGAGCTCATCATCCGCAAGCGTAGATAACCCAGAAAAGAGCAGTATTGATGAAAGAGCAGGACTTCGGTTACAGGAAATACGTGCTTGGTGCCATCGCCATGGTCATCGTGTTGCTTTATGTCGCCCGTTTGGCAGTGCTTCAGCTGGCCAGCGACGAATATGCCGGAAGTGCGAAAAGCAATGCTCTGTTCAACAATGTGCTTTATCCCTCCCGTGGTTTGATTTATGACCGTAATGGACAGCTGTTGGTGTATAACCAGCCGACCTACGACATTATGGTCGTTACAAACGAGATAGAGGACCTCGACACGCTTGATTTCTGCCACACAATCAACATCACCAAGAAGGAGTTCGACAAGAAGATGCGCAATATCCGCAATCTGAAGGGTTACTCCCGCTACACACAGCAGGTGTTCAGCACTCAGATCAGTGGAGAGGAGATGGCTGTGTTGCAGGAGAAGTTGTTCCGTTACCGTGGTTTCTACATCCGCAAGCGTTCGATGCGGAAGTATGAGTATTCTTATGGAGCCCATCTTTTGGGCGACATCGGTGAGGTGAACCAACGTGAGATAGACCGTGACGAGTATTATCAGAGTGGCGACTATATCGGCAAGAACGGTGTGGAGCGTTCCTACGAACCGGAACTGCGTGGAGAGAAAGGTGTGCAAGTGCTGCTGCGCGACTCCCGTGGCCGTGTTCAGGGGCACTACCAGAATGGTGAGTTCGACCGAAAGCCGAAGCCTGGCAAGGACATCACACTGACCATTGACTCGGAACTCCAGAAACTGGGTGAGCGACTGATGGAAGGCAAGGCCGGAGCTATCGTGGCGATAGAGCCGAGCACAGGCGAGATTCTCTGTCTGGTGTCTTCTCCTACCTTCGACCCTCGTCGCATGGCTGGCAAGGAGCGAGGCCGTTACCATGCTGAACTATACGAGGACTTGAACCGTCCGTTGCTCAATCGCGCCATCCAAGGTGTCTATCCTCCGGGTTCTACCTTCAAGATCTCGCAGGGCTTGACCTTCCTTCAGGAAGGTGTTATCACCACTTCCACGGCCTATCCTTGCTCCCGTGGTTTCCGTTTCAGGGGCATGAAGGTAGGCTGTCACGGCCATGGAGCTCCTCTGCCGCTCATCCCCGCCATTGCCACCTCTTGCAACGGTTATTTCTGTTGGGGGTTGTTCCACATGCTCAACGACCGTGAGAAGTACAAGACCATTCAGGAGGCGATGACCACCTGGAAGGACTATATGGTGTCGATGGGGTTCGGCTATAAGTTGGGCGTTGATCTGCCGGGTGAGGCTCGTGGCTTGATTCCCAATGCGCCTTATTACGACAAGGCTTACAAGAACGACTGGAACGCCTTGAGCGTCATCAGCATCGCTATCGGACAGGGCGAGGTCTGTCTCACTCCCTTGCAGATAGCCAACCTTGGCGCAACCGTCGCCAACCGTGGCTACTATATCACACCCCACATTGTGAAGGAGGTCAAGGGAGGTCAGATTGCCGACAGCCTGAAGCAGAAGCACTACACCAAGGTGAAGAAAGAATACTACGACGACGTGGCCTTGGGCATGCGCCGGTCGGTGTTGGGTGGTACCTGTAAGAAAGCAAATAACCATTGGTATGAGGTCTGCGGAAAGACGGGAACCGCCCAAAACAAAGGGCATGACCACTCGGCTTTCATGGGGTTCGCACCGATGAACGACCCCAAGATCGCTGTGGCGGTCTATGTGGAGAACGGCGGATGGGGTGCCACCTACGGTGTGCCCTACGGCGCCCTCATCATGGAGCAGTATATCAACGGTAAGTTGAGTCCTGGAAGCGAGGCCATGGCCAAGAAATTCCAGGCTCGCCATATCCTTCGTTCCTCTGCGGAGCTGAAGGCCATCAAGGAGCGTAAGGAGCGTGAGGCCAAGGCCCGTGAGGAGGCCAAGAAAGCACGTCTTGACAGTCTGAAGCAAGGCAAGGCTGTGAGCACCAAGGTTGTCAAGGACACCAAGGCTCCCAACGATGTCAAGCCAGTCAATGATGTCAAGCCAGCCAATGACACCAAGGCCACCAAAGACACGAAGGCCGTGACAGTTCCCAAAGACAATAAGGACCCCAAGGCCTCAAAAGTTTCCCAGACTACCAAGGACGCGAAGGACACAAAGGATGCGAAAGGCGCTAAGCCAGCCAATGCATCCCAGGCGCTGCCGACCGACACGTTGCGTCTCGACTCGCTGAATCCCCAAAACCAGATTATTCAACCCACCTCATCCAAGCAGCCATGACCGAAGAGAGCAACAAAGGCATATTCCAGTCGCTCGACTGGTGGACAATAGGCATTTACCTGATACTGATTGTATGGGGGTGGTTCAGTGTCTGCGGTGCAAGCTACGACTTCAACAACCCTGACATCCTCAGCTGGGAGAACCGTTCAGGCAAGCAGATTGTCTGGCTGTGCTGTTCTGTGGGGCTGGCAGTCATGCTGTTGATGATAGAGAAGCAGTTCTACATCGGCTCCTCCTATTATCTTTACATCATGATGATGATGCTACTGGTGTTGACTATCGTCATCGCTCCTGAGACCAAGGGCTCCCGTTCATGGATTCCGATAGGTCCAGTGAAGTTGCAGCCCGCTGAGTTCGCTAAGTTCGCCGTGGCGTTGACCTTGGCCCGTTACATGGACGAGCATGGATTCCGGATGGACAATACACGTCAGTTCCTGCATATCGTCGGTCTGATCATGCTGCCCATCGTGATTATTATCGGTGAGAAAGAGACGGGTTCGGCTTTGGTTTATCTGAGTTTCTTCCTGGTGCTTTACCGTGAGGGCATGACGGGTGCGTTCCTCTTTGTGGCTTTTTCACTCATTGTGTACTTCGTGGTCGGCATCAAGTTTGGTGAGGAGTATATTCCAAACATGCCCGTGTCGGTGGGTGAGTTCTCAGTATTGCTGATGATTCAACTGTTCACCATCGGAATGGCCTATTCCTATTGTCCCGACAAGCAGGCCATCACCGTCATGGCTGTTGTGACATTGGTGGCCACGGCCTTGGCTTTTCTCTTTTCCGCTTTCGTCATCCCCTTCAATGTCTGCATCATCCAGGTCATCTGCTTAGGACTCAGTTTTGCTTACCTCATCTTCCTGACGTTTTATGAACGTGTGCTCAACTATGTGTGGATAGGTCTTTTCTGTGTTCTCTCCACCGCGTTCTACTTCGGAAGCAATTACTTGATCAACAACATCATGCAGCCTCACCAGCGTATCCGAATCGAGGTGCTGCTTGGCACAAAGGAAGATCCTGCTGGCGCCGGGTATAACGTGAATCAGGCGAAGATTGCCATTGGCTCAGGTGGTTTGCATGGCAAGGGGTTCCTGAAAGGCACACAGACGAAATTGAAGTATGTGCCTGAGCAGGACACCGACTTCATCTTCTGCACCGTTGGAGAGGAAGAGGGTTTCATTGGGTCGGCCGGTGTGCTTCTCATGTATTTGTTGTTTATCTTGAGGTTGTTGGCCTTGGCCGAGCGACAACCCGACACCATGGGGCGCGTGTATGGCTATTCTGTACTGTGCATCTTCTTGTTCCATCTCTTCATCAATGTGGGGATGGTGATAGGCCTGACACCCGTGATCGGCATTCCTTTGCCCTTCTTCAGTTATGGCGGTTCTTCGCTGTGGGGATTCACCATCCTGCTGTTCATCTTCCTTCGCATGGATGCCGAGCGTCATGTGAAGGACGAGACGAGGAGGGGTGGTGGTTAGTAAAGTTTGACGCCGATGTCGGAGATGCCGGGAATGGTCGTCGTATGCATGTTGTGCCAGAGGTGGATGGTGTAGGTGTGCCCTTTTTCCAGTTTCAACGGTTGTCTTTCGATGTCGTATTCGGCTTCCATAAATGGGAATCCCTTTCCCAAGGGCAGTCCTTGTTCATCGAACACGGGCAGTTTGAATCTCAGTGCTTTGATGGTTTGTCGTGTGGAATCATCCTTCACGGTCATGTTCAGGTGAAGGTATTGGTAAGGGTATTTCTGTGTGGTTCTCAGACAGACAGCTATCTGTAGGGTGGTGTCGTTGGGCAAGGCAGGGACATGCAGTTCCGCTTTGTCGTTGGTGAACCAAGCGTTAGCATCCACCGAACGGTATTCATGATAGTAAGGCCATTGCTCACGGCAGGCGTTGAAAGCCGTGAGCATGATAGCCATCAGGGATGCGATGAACAGCCGTTTCATTGTTGTTTCTTTCTATTATAGCCAAAAAAACGTTTAAGCGAGTGCAAAGCCGAACTTGTTCGAGCTATGCCAAACATTTGAAGCAGCGAGAGCAATCAAAATTGTGATTAAGTGAGAGCAGAGTCAAGCTTGCTTGAACTATGCCGAACGTGAGCAATTTATCTAAGCTTGCTTAGATTGCCGAGTCACGCCAAATGAAGACAAAGTCAAGCGTGAGCATTTTAGGCGAAGCCAATGTTCAATGTTCAATGTTCAATGGTCCATGTTCAATGTTCAATGTTCAATGTTCAATGGACCTACTGGGGCTTATTCGGGTTATTTGGTTTGTTTGGATTGTTCGGTTTGTTGGGTCTGTTGGGCCTATTGGGTCTGTTCTGTCCCTGTGGCTGGTTGCCTTGACGTTGCTGCCACTGTTTGTTGGATTGGTTCTGGTTCTGGGGTTGGTTGTTCTTCTTGGCTTGTTGTCCTCCCTGGCGATTGTCGCCACCCTTATTCCTCTTTTTCTTCTTGTTCTTGTCAAAACGGCTGATGTTTTCCTGTTCAAGCAAGTCGAGCGGACGCATGGCCACTTCTTCCTCACCACCGTCAGTCAGTCGTTCGGGTTTGATGCCCTGCTGGTTGAGGTTGATGACCTCGAAGGCTCTTCTTGCAGAGATGACCGTCTCGTTGGCGAGGATGTGTTTGTCTGTGGAGTAGGTGACTTCCATCTTGAGGATGTCTGCCCTGAAGAAGTAGTATTCGTTGTCTTGGGTGTAGAGCTTGATCTCCTTCGATGGCAGCCGTTTGAGCGCCTCCACATACTGGTCGGCCTCGTAGTTGAGGCAGCATTTGAGTTTGGCGCATTGTCCTGCCAGCTTCTGCGGATTGAGCGAGAGGTCCTGGAATCGCGCTGCGCTGGTGGAGACACTGCTGAATCCGGTCATCCATGTGCAGCAGCAGAGCTCTCTGCCGCAAGGTCCGATACCTCCAATCCTTCCTGCCTCTTGTCGGGCGCCTATCTGCTTCATTTCGATGCGTACGTGGAAGCGTTCCGCCAGCACCTTGATGAGCTGTCGGAAATCCACTCTCTCGTCGGCGATGTAGTAGAAGATGGCCTTGCTTCCGTCGCCTTGGTACTCCACGTCTCCGATTTTCATTTTCAGTCCGAGGTCGAGCGCAATCTGTCTGGACTCGATCATGGTAGCGTGTTCACGTGCCTTGGCCTCGTGGTATTTCTCCATGTCGGCGGGTTTGACCTTGCGGTAGATGCGTTTGAGCTCAACGTCGGGTTTGAGGTTGGCCTTTTTGATTTGCAATGCGACGAGTCTTCCGGTCATGGTGACGGTTCCGATGTCGTGTCCTGGACTGGCTTCCACGGCCACGATGTCGCCTTTTTGCAGCGGCAGTCTGTTGGAGTTATGGAAATAGCCTTTTCGTGGTGCTTTGAACTGCACCTCGACGATGTCGCTGACCAGTGTGTTGTCGGGTAGGTCAGCCAAATAGTCGTATGTGTTCAGCTTGTCTGTCGTCTGGTTGCATCCGCGGGTGCATAACGAGCAGAAACTGTTTTCGCCTGTTTTGAAGTCGTTCATATATGTTGAGTTTTTATTATTTCTTTCCGAGTCAAGAGTCAAGAGTCAAGGGTCGAGAGTCAAGCGTCGAGAGCACTATTTCAATAACCAATAACCCATAACCAATAACCCTTCACCACCTAACGCCTATCACCTGTTCTTGATGAGGACAATCATCTTGAGGGCGAAGTCGAAGAGCACGACCTTCGCATTGACGTTGCGCTCGAGGTGGAACTGTGCCAACTGCAGCTCCTCCATGATACCGATGACGTTCCGCTCGTTGATGAAAGGCGCGAACTTGACGGCAAACTGCGCTTCTTCGTTGCGCATGTAGTTGAGGTCGGGCTGTTGGAAGTTGTAGATGAAGTTCTCCCTGACCATCCGCTGGCAGTAGGTGATGAAGTTCTTCTGTTGCTCTCTGTTCATGTCGGCCACCTCGTCGCTCCAAGTCTTGAGCGCCTTGACATTCCTGACGTAAGCCATCCTCATCAGTTGCTTGAATCTCTCGATGAAATCGTCGTTTTCGCCTTGGCTGGTGATGATTCTCAGTGCTTGAGCCATGTTTCCCTCGCAGGCTCGCGAGATGATAGTGGCCTCTTCTGGCAGCACGTTCATGTCGCTGAGAGCCTGTTCGAGCACGGGCTGTGTGAAGGCCGGTACGTCAATGATTTGTGTTCGGCTCTTGATGGTTGGCAACACACTCTCCGCATCCTCCGTGATGAAGAGGAACAGCGTCTTGGGGTATGGTTCCTCCACCATTTTGAGTATCTTGTTGGCGCAAGTGTCGTTCATTCGTTCCGGCAGCCAGATAATCATCACCTTGTATCCTCCCTGGTTCGACTTCATGCTCATCTTGTGCACCATGTTCTCGCTTTCGCTTCTGTAGATGGTCAGTTGCTTGTTGCCGGAGTCGATTTTGTTCATCCAGTCGTTGAGGTCGAAGTAAGGGTTCTCGGTGACCATCTCGCGCCACTCCCTGAGGAACTCGTTGCAGAGGGCGTCCTTGTCTCCTCTCTTGAAGATAGGGAAGACGAAGTGGAGGTCGGGGTGCTCAAGCCTGTCAACCATGATGCACGACTGGCATTGTCCGCATGCGTCGTGTTCGGTGGGGTGCTTGCAGAGCACGAGTCTGGCGTAAGCCAGTGCGAGTGCGAATGCTCCGTTACCTGCGGGTCCGTTGAACATCTGTGCATGTGCGATGCGTCCCTCACGTATCTCAGTGAGCAACCGCTGTTTCACTTGTTCCTGTCCGTAGATATTCTTGAAGAGCATAGGCTTAATAGTCAACGTTCAATGGTCAACGATCAATGTTCAATGGTCAATGATCAATGGTCAATGTTCAATAAATACGCTCGGCGACCTTGCGGATGCTGTTGGAGGCCGAAGTGAGGTAGAAGTGAATGGAGGGGACGTGGTGAGCCATCAGTTCCTTGCACTGCTGGACGCACCATTCCACACCCACTTGCTCCACCTCGTCGTCGGTCTTGCAGGCCATGGCCTCTTTGGCGAGATCCAGGGGCAGATCGACGTGGAAGGTCTCTGGCACCACTGTGATCTGGCTCATCTTGGTCAGCGGTTTGATGCCGGGAATGATGGGTATGGTGACACCTGCCTTCCGTGCCTTCTCCACGAAGTCAAAGTATCGTTTGTTGTCGAAGAAGAGCTGTGTCACGGCGTATTCGGCGCCCATGTCCTGTTTCATCTTCAGGAAGTGGATATCAACGTCCATGTTGGGCGCCTCGTCGTGCTTCTCGGGGTAGCATGCCACTCCATAGGAGAATGGCTCTCCCGGGTTCTTGATGAGGCTTCCATCGACAAAGCGTCCCGCATTGAAGTCGTTGACTTGCTGGATGAGTTCGGTGGTGTGGCTGTATCCGCCTTTCACGGGGCGGAAACGCGCCTCGTCGCGGGCCTTGTCGCCTCGGAGCACGAGCAGGTCAGTGATGCCGAGGAACTGCAGGTCGAGGAGCATGTATTCGGTCTCTTCCTTGGTGAAACCGCTGCAGAGCACGTGTGGCACCATCTTGATGCCGTATCGGTTCATGATGGCCGATGCGACAGCCACGGATCCAGGTCGTCTGCGGATGCTGCTGCGGACGAAAGTACCGTCGGGCTGTTCGTTATAGACGTACTCGCTTCGGTGTGTGGTGATGTTGATGTATGCCGGTTCGAACTCTTTCAGGATGTCGATGCTGTGGAAGAGGCTTTTGGTGCCAGTACCTTTGATGGGTGGCAGCACTTCGAACGAGAAAGCGGTCTTGTCGGTCTTATTGATGAGGTCTGAGACGGTCATAGCTGTTTTTTTCTGCAAAGGTATGCTTTTTTTGTGTTATAGGGGCAAAAGATGGGGGATTTTCAGTCCTCGCATCCGATGAAGCGACCCTTGTCGGTGAGAATGAGGCCCGACTCGGCGATGTCGATGAGACCTTGTTTGTAGAGGTCGCCCACGGCCCTTTTGAAGGTTTTCTTGCTCACACCGAACTGGTTGTAGATGTCTTCTGCGGGCGATTTGTCGCAGAAGGTGGTTCGTTGTTCCGGACATTGCTGGATGAAGTTGAGCAGTGTGGCGGCGAAGTCGCGCACGTGTCCCATGCCTCCCTGTTGCATGATGAGGTCGATCTTGCCGTCCTCACGAACGTTCTTGACGTATGTGCGGAGTCGTTGCCCTGTCTCGATGTGTCCGAAGATCTCGTTGTTGAAGAGCTGTCCGCTGTATTGACCGTTGACGATGCACTTGAAACCGAGTTCGGTCTTGTGCTGGACGAGCGCTTCCACCTGTTCTCCAATCTCGTACGGGGGCATGTCCTTGGAGAGGAACTTCTCGACCTTGGCGGAAGCGACAATGCGGTAGGTCACGGAGTCGATGTAGCAGTAGATGATGTAGCTGCGTCCCACCTGCATGCGCATCTTCTGCTCACGGAACGGACAGAAGAGGTCTTTCATGAGTCCCCAGTCGAGGAAGGCTCCGTACTGGTTGACCCATTTCACTTCGAGGAAGGCAAACTCGTTGACCTCCACTTTGGGGCGGAGGGTGGTGGCGATAAGACGCTCCTCACTGTCGAGGTAGAGGAAGACATCGACCTTGTCGCCGATGTTGAGGCCTCCCTCGGGTGCCTCCTTGATGGGCAGCAGCACGTCGCCAAGGTCTCCGCAGTCGAGGTAGTAGCCGAAATCGACCTGGCGGAGAACCTCAAGGTTGTTCCATTTTCCTAAACGTAGTTGTTGCATAGTTTTTCTTTTTTTTGTTGATGACAGCTAAAGTCGAGAGTCAAGAGTCTGGCCGTCCTTTTAGTCCTCCCAGTCCGTAGCGCCTCATTTTCCTTTGGTCTAAGGAGTCAAGGAGTGCGGCCGCATTCGGCCTTATTTTTTCTACGGACTATTAGGACTCTTAGGACTCGGCCGCTCTGCGGCCTTTTCTTTTGCGCCCTCATCCGGATGGCAACCGTCGCTTTGCGGCGGCCGTCCTTTTAGTCCTCCCAGTCCGTAGAGAAACTAATTGGTGCACATCCTCATGGCTGCTAACGCCTCGACCCTTGACCCTTGACTGGGCGCCTAAAGCCTATCCTCTCCGAGGATCAGTCCGTCTTTGAGGTTGATGGTTCGGTCGGAGAGGTGTGCGAGTTCTTCGTCGTGAGTGACGATGACGAAGGTCTGCCCCAGTTTCTCCCTGAGTTGGAAGAAGAGCTGGTGTAGCTCGTTGCGGTTCTTGGTGTCGAGACTGCCTGAGGGTTCGTCGGCGAGTATGACGGCAGGGTTGTTGATGAGGGCCCTCGCTACAGCCACACGCTGTTTCTCTCCTCCCGAGAGTTCGTTGGGCTTGTGGTCCTTTCGGTCGGCGAGTCCAAGGAAGTCGAGCAGTTCAGTGGCCTTGGCCATCGCTTCCGAACGACTGCGTCCCGCGATGAAGGCTGGAATCATCACATTCTCTATGGCGGTGAACTCCGGCAGCAGTTGGTGGAACTGGAAGACGAAGCCCAGACGTTGGTTCCTGAAAGCCGCTGTCTCTTTCTGGCTCATGGCGCGCACGTCCTTTCCGTCGATGATGATGGAGCCTTCGTCGGGTCGGTCGAGTGTGCCCATGATTTGCAGGAGGGTGGTCTTGCCGGCTCCGCTGGGTCCCACGATACTGACGATCTCTCCCTTATCGACGTGCAGGTCGATGCCTTTGAGGACTTCGAGAGTGCCGAAACGTTTTTTGATGTTCTTGAGTGTGATCATATCCTTTTTTGTTTTTTCTTTTCATCCAATCTTGGCAATCCATTTGGAGAGCCATTCGGTCAGGCGTGGCTGCCGCGTCATGGCGTAGTTGCTGTTGGGGTCGGTGAAGGTGTGGATGTCGCCTTCCTGGTTCTGCTGGTCGGGGTAGATGATCATGACGCTCTTGCCCTCCACCCAGTCGGCGATGAATCTCGGTATGCGTTCCATACTCTTGTCGTACGACACGAAACGAGGCCTTGATGTCACAATCACGAACAGGTGGTCGTTGGCGACATGGCTGGCGAGGTAACGGAGGTCGTCCATGGACTCCATGAGCCGGTATTCGGCCCTTGTGTTGGCGTGTTGTCTCTGCAAGTACTGGCGGATGAGCCCGATGGTCTGCTCCGTGCCGTTGAACTCTATCCGGCAGCCGATCTCCTGAGCCATGCGTGCCAGTCGTTCGAGCCATCTGAAGAAGCCCGTCTCATACTCCGCCTTGGGTGGCACTGCCACGACGATGCGCCGCAGCGTGTTTGCGGGCATGGTGAGGTGCACCATGACCACTTGGCGCGACATGTTATCGACCATCTTGCTGTTGAAGAGACCGATCTGACCATCGAATTGCTGGTCGTTGGTGTGCAGCCCGACAATCATTTCCGAGGCGTCGTTCTCCTTGAAGGCATGGATGATGCCGTTAGTGACATTCACCGCCAGACGGCTCTGCGTCTGCATCCTCACATCGGCCGAGATGGCGATCTCGGCTGCCTTGGCGAGCATCTTCCTGCTTTGCTCCTGTGACTCGGTGTCCTCGTCACCTTCCGACACGGCGTTGATGGCGATGAGGCCGCGGTTGAGCTTGTGGTTCATCATCAACATGCCCACCTCCACGAGGCGGCCGACGTTGTTGGGGTTCTGCAGGGCGACCATGATCTTCTCGTCGTCGCCCTTGTTGTCGTCGGTCACCCTGACGGTCTCCAGCACCATCTTCCTCGCTGCCTGGTCGGTGCAGATGCTGCTGATGATGCAGGAGATGAGGATGGTCATCACGATACCGTCGAGGACAACGTTATCGACGAGTTGCACGCCTGGCGCTATCTCGAGTTTCAGTCCCACCATCGCCATGGCGAGCGCTCCAGCCGCGTGTGCCTCGGTGAGTCCGAACATCATCAGGCCATCGGCGCTGGAGTAGTTGAAGAGCCGCTTGCAGGCGATGGCGGCGAGGTACTTGGACAGCGTTCCTGCCACAACCATCACGATGACGACGGTGAGTGCCGCGCCGCTGGTGAACATGGGCTTCACGTTGACAAGCATTCCCACGCCGATCAGGAAGTAGGGGATGAAGATGGCGTTACCCACAAACTCCGTCCTGTTCATCAGGGTCGAGGACGCGGGGATGAAGCGGTTGAAGACCAAGCCGCAGAAGAAGGCGCCGAGGATGCCCTCGATGCCGCAGAACTCTGCCACAGCCGCCGCGAGAAACACCATGGCGAGCACGAAGATGTACTGTACGATATTGTCGGTCTGGTGGCGGAAGAACCACCGTATGATTCTGGGGAAGATGAGGAAGATCATGGCGATGAGGAGCACGAACCTCAAGCCAAGCCACATCCACTCGAAGACGTTGTCCATGCCTCGGAGCGTGCCCGAGATGATGGCGAGCACCATCAGGGCGAAGACGAGGGCGAGCATGGTGGCGGTGACGCTGATGACCACGCTCTGACGGTTCATCAGTCCGTATCGGCCGATGATGGGGTAGGCCACAAGGGTGTGTGAGGCCAGGATACATCCCATGAGGAACGAGGCGGGGACGGAGAAGGAGAGCAGCCAAATACCCGCCACAAAACCGAAGACGAAGGGTATGGCCACGGTGAACAGTCCGAAGGTGAAACCGTGTCCTAAGTTCTTCTTCAGTCCTTCGAGGTCCATCTCCAGTCCGGCGAGGAACATGATGTAGTAGATGCCGACCTTTCCGAAGAGCTCGAAACTGCTGTCGCGTGCGAGGATGTTGAAGCCGTGCTCACCGATGATGGCGCCGGCGAGGATGAGTCCTACGAGGTGTGGGATGTGGAGTCGCGTGAAGATGATGGGCGAGAAGAGGATAATACACAGCACAATGAAGAAGATCCACGTGGGGTCAGTGATTGGCAGGAAAGTCAATATGCGGTCCATCAAGTTCATTGTATGTTGGGTCTTTACGTTCTGTTGTGGGTGGTTTGTGCTGTCGAAATGCGCTTTTGCACGTAAATTTAGGGCAAAGGTAGCAAAAAACTCGCAAAAGTATGGTTTGAATAGCCTTTTTGTTATAATTTTGCACCGATTTTTTAAGGGAAAAGTGATTCAGAACGCTGCAAGGTGATAAAATGGCCATAGGATGCTACTCATTATGATATGAATGATAGTTTTTCTCTACGGACTGGGAGGACTAAAGGGACGGCCGCCAAATTATAGGCTTTAGGCTCTAGGCTTTTGCTAAGGCCGCTTCGCGGCCGAGTCCTAGGAGTCCTAATAGTCCGTAGAGAAATATGGCCGCAGTGCGGCCGCACTCCTTGACTCCTTGACTCCTTAGACCTAAGGAAAAAGAATCTCTACGGACTGGGAGGACTAAAGGACGGCCGCCGCAAAGCGACGGCTACCATGCGGATGGAGGCTTTAGTTAAGGCCGCTTCGCGGCCGAGTCCTAAGAGTCCTTGTAGTCCGTAGAAAAAAGAAGATATCTATGGACAATTAGGACTTCGCGGACAGTCGGCGCCCCTGCTCCTCCATAGCAGTGCTCATTAGCACCTCTTGATGCAAGCCAGGCGCCTCGCGCCTGTGTCCAAAGAGTCCTTTCAGTCCGTAGAAAAAGAAGAAAAAGTA